>DASVTS010000201.1:0-12428 GCA_036387455.1 Pyrinomonadaceae bacterium
GCCGGCGGGCCGATTCTTCTACTACGTGCGGCGGAGCTGGACGCTGCCGTTGACGGTTTCGAGGTACAGGTCGCGGCCGCCCGAGCCGACGGTGCCGCTCAGGTGGCGCCGGCTGAAGGTGCCCGTGACGGTCATCGGGAAGTCGGTCGAGATGTCGCCGTTGAGCGTCTTGACCTGCACCTCCGCGCTCAGGGAGGCCGGGACGCTCAGTTCGATGCCGCCGTTGACGGTCTTGAACTCCAGCCGGTCCTTCCAGTCGACGCTGCCCATCGAGACGCGGATCGAGCCGTTGACCGTGCCGGCGCGCGCCAGCCCCGTGGTCGAGACGACGATGCCGCCGTTGACCGTGCGCGCCTCGACGTCGGCCGAGAGGTTGTTGGCGTCCACGTTGCCGTTGACCGTCTTCCCCGTGAAGCGGACGCCGGCCGGGACGCGGACGGTGAAGTTGACGTTCGTGTCGTTGTTCTGCACGTTCGAGCGGTCGTTCGGGCCGGGCGCGCAGGTGTTCGGCGCGCGACCCTCGGGCGTCGGGTAGACGGCGCAGATGGTCACGCCGTCGCCGTGGCGGACGACCTCGATGCGGACGTCGTCGGGGTTGCTGCGGCGGGCGCGCTTGACGGCCACGACCTCGACCTCGCCGCCCGCGGCCGGCTCGGCCGAGACGTTGCCGTTGATGCCCTTGATTTCGATGACGCGCCCGGCGGCCAGCGGCTCGCGCCAGCGGAACTCGGACTGCTGCTGGGGCGGCTCGGGCCCGCGCCCGGCGCCGGACGCCTGTGTCTGCGCGAAGGCGGCGAACGCCGTGACGGCCGCGACGACGGCGGTGAGTGTGACTGTGCCCTTCATTCTTCCTCCTCGAATTCCGCGAGTTATGGTCTTCCGTCTGTTTCCAACGAGGAAACACCGCGCGCGGGGGATTCGTGGCAAAAAAGTTTCCCCGCGCAACCGGCCGCCAAGTGAAAAGCCCGACACCGAAGTGCCGGGCCTCGTCCGACCGCGTTCGACCGCGCGGGCGCGCGCCCCGCCCCGGAGCCCGGCCTTACCTCTTCCTCAGATGCAGCGAGCCGCTGAAGGAGCTGAGGTTGACGACGGCGTCGCCGGTGCCGACCGTGCCGTCGAGCCGCGCGGAGGTCGGCTCCCTCGGCTCCTTCGGAATCTTGACCTTGACCTTGCCGGGCCTGGCGCCGGGCGGCAGCGGCGGCATCACGACGGGGTCGGGCGCGGGCGCGGGCGTGGGCCGGGGCGTGGGCCGAGGGCTCGGGGTCGGCGTGTCGGGCGGGTCGGGCGGCGCGGGGTTGTGCCCGCCGGGCGACGTCCTCACGGGGAAGTCGGTCTCTATCTCGCCGCTGACGACTATCGTGGCGTGGAGGTTGAAGGAGGCGTTGGCGGGCAGCTCCAGCGTCACGTCGCCCGAGATGGTGCGGAAGTCGTAGGAGCCACCGCGCGCGAGCGCCCCCGCGTAGAAGACCTGCCCGCTGACGGCCGCGCCCGAGACCTGTCCGTGCGCGACCGACTCGATGGTCACGTCGCCGCTCGTCGAGCGCGCCTCGAAGTTGTCGCCCGCCGTGAGGCGCCGGACGTTGCGCGCCTCGACGTCGCCGCTGACGGTGACGACGCGCACGGGCCCGCTCGAATCCTCGACCGAGACGTCGCCGCTCAGGCATGAGACCTCGACCGACTCCGAGACGCGCCGCACGTTGACGTCGCCGCTCAGCACCTTGACGCGCGCCGCCGCGACGTCCACCGCCTCGACGTGGCCGCTGCGCGACTCGACGTCCACGGTCGCGCCGCGCGGCACCATCAGCTCGACGAGTTCGGTCGAGCCGCAGTGGCCCGAGCCGAGCTCCTCTTCCCTGTCCTCGGAGACGAGCACCTCGACGCGCGGCGCCGGGCGGACGTTCGGCGTCAGGAGCCGCAGCGCCCCTTCGTCCTGGATGCGCGCGCGCACCTCGCCGCGGTCCCAGCCGCGCACGACGACGTCGCCCGAGGTGACGCAGATGGAGACGACCGCCTTCGGCTCGGCGTCGGCGCGGCGTTCGAGCGCGAAGTCGGCGCCCGCGCCCGGCGGGCGCGAACCGCCCGCCTGCCCCCGGGCCGCCGCCTGCGGCGCGAGCGCCAGGGCGAGGGCGAACAGCAATGTCTTGAGTGAAACCTTCATCTTTATGAGTCCGGGGCCGTCCTTAAATTAAATGTATCGCGGCCCGCTTAGAGTATCTTTCAGCGCCCGAGCGCGGAGACCTGCGCCTGGTCTGCGACCTTCGTCAGCAGCTCGACCTTGCTCTGGTAGGCGGCCATGAGGAAGCCCACGACCGTCTCGTCCTTCGGGTTGCGCGCGGCGACCTGCCGCGTCTGGCTGATGGCGTTGTCGAGGAGCGCGAGGTTGCGCTCGTACTCGGCGCGCAGCGCCGGCCGCAGCGACTCGTCGCCGCCGAGCTTAATCGTCTTCTCCAGGGAGGCGATGGCCGTCTGGTAATCCTTCTCGCCGGGCAGCGCCTCTTCCTTCGGCGCCGCGGCCGGCTTCGCGCCGCCGTTGCCGCCCGCCGCGCGGCGCGGCCTGTAGTTGACCTTGACGGGGGCCGCCGTCGTCGTCGCCGTCGTCTTCACCTTGTCGGGGGCCGGAGCCGGCGCCGGCCCGACGGCCTCGGGCGTCGCCGTCATGACGGACGGGCGGGCGGGCGCCTGCGTGACTTCCGCCACCTGCCGCCCGGCCTCGGATTGCGCCGGCGTCTGCCGCGGCCCCTGCGCCGTGAAGTAGACGGCGGCGAGCGCCACGACCGCGAGCAGACTGGCGAAGGCGGCGGCGCGCTGCGGCGTGAAGCTGAAGAGGCCGGCGAGCGAGGCGAAGAGGCCGCCGAAGTCCCGGCCCCGTTCGCGCGAGGAGTTCGGCTCCGCCTGAGATTCGAGCCGCGCGACCGCGGCGTTGATGCGCGAGCGCAGGACTTCCGAGGGGACGCCGACCGACTCGTCGGGCGCGAAGGCGGCGGCGAAAAGCGACGTCCCCTGCTCGGCCACGGCGAGGGCGGCGGCGCAGTCGGCGCACGCGGCCAGGTGCGCCGCGGCCTCGGCCGCGCGCTCCCGCGAGAGCTCGCCGTCCAGGTAAGCCTGCAAAACACTGTCGTCCAGACACCTCTTCGTCATCGCCGTCCTCCGATCTTCCCGTACACCCTCATGAACTCTTTCCGCCCGCGCGCGATAAGGCTGCCGACGTTGGCCTCGTTGAGCGAGAGCGTCTGCGCAATCTCGCGGTACGAGAGCCCCTGCTGCTTGAGCAGGAGGCAGCTCCGCATCGGCTCCTTGACCTGGCCGAGCGCGCGCCGCGCCTCCTCTATCTCGGAACGGCGCTCGTAGTCGGCCTCCAGCCCCACGGGCTCGCCCCCCGCCACGGCGGCCACGCCGAACTCTTCCTCCCGGGCGCCGGCCCGGCCCCGGCTGCGGATGGTGTTGAGCGCCGTGTTCGACGCGACCCGCAGGAGCCAGGGGCGCACGTGCTCCTCGTTCTGGAGCGAGCCGATGTGCTGGTAGAGCTTGAGAAAGACCTCCTGGGTCACGTCCTCGGCGAGGCCCGCGTCGCGGACGAGCGCGTAGGCGGCGCGGAAGACGGCGCGGTGGTGCAGCGTGAAAGCCTCGTCGAAGCTTGGGGCCGCCTGCGCCGCCTGGACCGTCTCTGACACCGAGTTAATCAAAGCCTCTGCCACTCGTTCACTCATCGGGCACTCTCAACCACATAAACACCGCCGCGTCCGGTTTCGTGGCAGGAAATTTTAACAGATAAACTCCCCCGCCCCGCAGGCTCGCCCCGCCCTTTGGTTGCGCTTTTCACGCAACACTGTCCTGACTTGCTACGCCTTCCCCGCCGGGTCATTAGCCGCCGAAAGTCGCAAACTGCTATATTGTCCCCGCTGTTACACCGCACGAAAAGGGACTCCCGGAACGAGATGAGCGAAGCGAGGACGAGCGGGGGCGGTTTCCATCCGACCGAGGCGCTGCGCGACAGCCCCTTCATGCGCGCCTGCCGGCGCGAGCAGGTGCCGCACACGCCCGTCTGGCTGATGCGCCAGGCCGGCCGCTACATGAAGGAGTACCGCGACGTCCGCGCCAAATACTCCTTCCTGGAGATGTGCAAGCAGCCCGAGGTGGCCGCCGAGGTCACCGTCTACGCCGCCCACCGACTGAACGTGGACGCCGCCATCATCTTCGCCGACATCCTGCTCATCATCGAGCCGATGGGGCTCGAACTCGAATTCGCCAAAGGCGAAGGCCCCGTCATCCACAACCCCGTCCGCGCGGCCTCCGACGTGGACCGGGTGCGGGAAGTGGAAGACGTTTCTTCGCTGGATTACGTCTACGAGGCCGTCCGCATCACCCGGCGCGAGCTGCGGCCCGGCCTCCCGCTCATCGGCTTCTGCGGCGCGCCCTTCACGCTCGCCTCCTACATCTGCGAGGGCGGCGGCTCGAAGAACTACGTCCACACCAAGCGGCTGATGTACACCGACCCCGGCGCGTGGCACGCGCTGATGTCGAAGACGGCCCGCGCGCTCTCCCGCTACCTCAACGCGCAGATCGAGGCCGGCGCGCAGGCCGTGCAGATTTTCGACTCGTGGGTCGGCGCGCTCTCCCCCGACGACTACCGCGAGTACGTCCTGCCGCACACGCGCGAGGTGATTCGGGGGGTGGCGCCCGGCGTCCCCGTCATCCACTTCGGCACGGGCACGGCGACGCTTCTGGAGCTGATGAAGGAGGCGGGCGGCGACGTCATCGGGCTCGACTGGCGCGTGCGGCTCGACGAGGCGTGGGCGCGGCTCGGCGACGTGGCCGTGCAGGGCAACTTCGACTCCGTCGCGCTGTTCACCGACCCGGGGGTCGTCCGCCGCCGCGCCAAGGACGTCCTCGACCAGGCCGCCAACCGCCCCGGCCACATCTTCAACCTCGGCCACGGCATCCTGCCCGAGACGCCCGTCGAGAACGTCGTCGCGCTCGTCGAGGCCGTCCACGAGCTGAGTCAGAGGTAGAGGCCCGACCCGATGTCCCAGGATTACGATGCGCTGCTCGTCGTCTCCTTCGGCGGCCCCGAGGGGGTGGACGACGTGATGCCCTTCCTCTCGAACGTGCTGCGCGGGCGCAACGTGCCCGAGTCGCGGATGCGCGAGGTGGCGCACCACTACGAGATGTTCGGCGGCGTCAGCCCCATCAACGAGCAGAACCGCCGCCTCATCGGCGCGCTCGAAAGCCGGCTTGAGGCCGACGGCCCACGCCTGCCCGTCTACTGGGGCAACCGCAACTGGCACCCCCTGCTCGCCGACACGCTGCGCCGGATGCGCGACGACGGCGTCAGGAACGCGCTCGCCTTCGTCACCTCCGCCTACAGTTCCTACTCCGGCTGCCGCCAGTACCGCGAGGACGTCGAGCGCGCGCGCGAGGCGGTCGGCGACGGCGCCCCGCGCGTCGAGAAGCTGCGCGCCTTCTACAACCACCCCGGCTTCGTCGGCCCGAACGTCGAGAACCTGCGCGCGGCGCTGGAGGAGATTCCGCCCGGGCGGCGCGGCGCGGCGCGCGTCGCCTTCACCGCCCACAGCATCCCCTCGGCGATGGCCGCCGGGTGCGACTACGAGCGCCAACTCCTTGAGACCTGCCGCCTCGTCGCCGAAGGCGCGGGCGCCGCGGGCTGGCGGCTCGTCTTCCAGAGCCGTTCGGGGCCGCCCACGCAGCCCTGGCTCGAACCCGACATCCTCGACCACCTGCGCGCGCTCAAAGAGGAGGGCGTGACAGACGCGGTCGTCGCCCCCGTCGGCTTCATCTCCGACCACATGGAGGTACTCTACGACCTCGACACCGAGGCGCGACAGCTCGCCGTTGAGATAGGAATCAACATGGTGCGCGCCGACACGGTCGGGACGCACCCCGCGTTCGTCCGCATGATTCGAGAGCTGATACTCGAAAGGCTCGACCCCGCGCTGCCGCGCCGCGCCCTCGGCACGTTTCCGCCCTCGCACGACGTCTGCCCGGTCGACTGCTGCATGTCGGGCATCTCCCGCCCGGGCGCGAGCCCCGCGGCGCGTTGACGAAAGAGGATGAGCGAGAGTCCCCCACAGGGCCGGCGCGTCGTCATCGTCGGCGGAGGCGTGAGCGGCCTCGCCGCGGCGCACCGCCTGCGGGAACTGTCGGCGCGGCGTCCCGGCGCCAGGCTCGAAGTCCTCCTCCTCGAAGCCTCCGGCAGACTCGGCGGGACGGTGCGCACGCAGAGGCGAGAGGGCTTCCTCGTCGAGTGCGGCCCCGACTCCTTCATCTCCGAGAAGCCCGCGGCGCTCGAACTCGCCAGACGCGTCGGCGTCGGCCACCGCCTGATTGAGACGAACGAGCAGAACCGCCGCAGCTTCGTCGTCCGCGGCGGGCGCCTGCGGCCCACGCCCGAGGGCTTCCAGCTCCTCGCCCCCTCGCGCCTGCTCCCCTTCATCACCACCGACATCTTCACGTGGCGCGGCAAGGCGCGCATGGCCTTAGACCTCGTGCTCCCTCGGCGCCGCGGCGCCAACGGCCGGGACGACGAGAGCCTCGCCGCCTTCGTCCGCCGCCGCCTCGGGCGGGAGGCGCTCGAAAGGATGGCGCAGCCGATGGTCGGCGGCATCTACACGGCCGACCCCGAATCGCTCTCCCTGCGCGCGACGATGCCGCGCTTCCTCGAAATGGAGCGCCGACACCGCAGCCTCATCCTCGCCATGTGGCGCGCGGGGCGGAGGGCGGCCGAAGACGCGCGCCACGGCCGCGGCGCGAGCGGCGCCCGCTACAGCCTCTTCCTCTCCTTCGACGGGGGCGTGCAGGTGCTCACGGACGCCGTCGCCGCGCGCCTCCCCCCGGACTCCGTCAGGCTGAACACGAGAGTCTCTTCCTTAAAGCCGCGGGCCGGCGGGCGCGGCTGGTCGCTCACGACGGAGGCGGGCGAGACGCTTGAGGCCGACGCCGTCTGCCTCGCGCTCCCCGCCTACGCCTCCGCGCGCCTGCTGCGCGACGTGGACGACCCCGCGGCCGACGAGCTCGAAGCCGTCCCCTACGCCTCGACCGCGACGGTCAACCTCGCCTACAGGCGCGAAGACATCCCGCACCCGCTCGACGGCTTCGGCTTCGTCGTCCCCTTCGTCGAGCGGCGCGCGACGCTCGCCTGCACCTTCAGCAGCGTCAAGTTCCCGGGGCGCGCCCCCGAAGGGCACGCGCTCCTGCGCGCCTTCGTCGGCGGCGCGCTCCAGCCCGAGATGTTCGACTTGGACGAGGGCCGCATGGTCGAGGCCGTCCGCCGCGACCTGCGCGACCTGCTCGGCGTCGAGGCGCCCCCACTCTTCGCGCACGTCGAGAAGTGGCCGCGCTCGATGGCGCAGTACCACCTCGGCCACGCCGAGCGCGTCGCGCGCGTCCGCGCGCGCCTCCGCGAACGCCCGACCCTCGCCCTCTGCGGCAACGCCTTCGAGGGCGCCGGCCTCCCCGACTGCGTCCGCGGCGGCGAGTCCGCGGCCGAAAGTCTCATGCTGCCGTTCAGGCAAGACCTGTGATAACTTCCCCGCATGGGCAGGCACGAGAAGCTGCCGGTTCAAATCCTGCGCGGGGCTTCTGATGCGAACATTCAGTTCGAGGGCTTGTGCCGGTTGTTGCGGCACCTGGGTTTTGCGGAACGAGTTAAAGGCGGCCACCACATCTACACCAGGGAGGGCGTGGAGGAAATCCTGCATTTGCAGCCGCTCGGCTCGAAGGCAAAAGCCTATCAGGTCAAACAGGTGCGCGGCGTGATTTTGAGGTACAGGCTGGGAGGTCGGCGTGATGAGTGAAAAGTATAGATATGAAATCATCATCTATTGGAGCGGAGAGGACGGCGCCTTCATCGCCGAGGTGCCCGAGCTGCCGGGCTGCATGGCGGACGGCGCGACGTACTCCGAGGCCGTCGCCAACGTGGAAGTAATCATAGATGAGTGGATCGAGACGGCGAAGGACTTAGGCCGAGAGATACCGGAGCCAAAAGGCAGATTAACATCCGCCTAGCAGCGCCACGCCCCCCTTCAGCATGGCGACTCGGTCGAGCCGACGCCGCCGAAGTGTCTCTTTCACGCCCACGCATTACCTCATCAACTGAGTCCAGCCCACCCGCGTGAGAATTCGGGCCGACGAATATGGAAGACAGAGAGGGACGGACATACGACGCGAGCTGCGCGGACGTGTACGACCAGTGGTTCGGTTATTTCGACGAGGCGGCGGTGGACGTGCTCGCGGAGCTGGCGGGCGGCGGGCGTGTGCTGGAGCTGGGGATAGGGACGGGCATCGTGGCGCTGCCGCTGGCGGCGCGGGGGGTCGAGGTTCACGGCGTAGACTCTTCGGCCGAGATGGTCGCGCGTCTGCGGGCCAAGCCGGGCGGGGACGCGATCCCGGTCACACTGGGCGACTTCGCGGAGGCCGGCGCCGCGGGGGAGTTCTCGCTCGTCTTCGTCGTCTACAACACACTCTTCGCGCTCCAGACGCAAGGCGAGCAGGTGCGCTGCTTCCGCAACGTCGCCGCGCGGCTCAAGGCCGGGGGCGCGTTCGTCGTCGAAGCCTTCGTCCCCGACCCCGCGCAGTTCAAGGGCGGTCACGGCCTGCGCGTCCTGCACACCGCGCCGGGCCGCGTCGCCCTCAAGGTCTCCGAGCACGACCCCGTCGGGCAGAAGATTCGGAGCCAGCACGTCGTCATCACGCAGGAGGGCACGCGCCTCTTCCCCGTCGAGGTGCGCTACGCGTGGCCCGCGGAGCTGGACCTGATGGCGCGGCTCGCCGGACTGCGCCTGCGCCACCGCTGGGGCAACTGGCGGCGCGAGGAGTTCGGCGCGAGGAGCGAGAAGCACGTCTCCGTTTACGAGCTGCCGGCTTGATGCTTACGCAAAGGTCTTGGGAGGGCTTCGGTGTTAACTCTCATCCGAAAGATACTCGCCGCCGGGTACGCGGGCACCATCTTTCTGTTCATCTGCTGCGCCCTGTCGCTCATCGTCCTCGCCGCGCTGGAATTTTGGCACGGCGTCAACCCCTGGCGGGCGATGGAGCTGAGGGAGCGCTTCAACTCCGTCCTGGAATGCATAGGGCTGCTGACCATCGCCGTGGTCGCGCTCGAACTGGGCCAGACCGTCCTCGAAGAGGAGGTGCTGCGCGAGTCGCAGGTGAGCGCCCCCACGCGCGTCCGGCGCTTCCTTTCGAGGTTCATGGTCGTCGTCGTCGTGGCGCTCTCCATCGAGTCGCTGGTCGCCGTCTTCGAGCTGGCGCACGACGACCCGGCGCACCTCCCGCAGGCCGCCTCAATCGCGTTCGCGGCGGCCGTGCTCCTCGCCGCCTGGGGAGTCTTCATCAAGCTGAACACGAGCGCCGAAGAGTTAGAGCCCGAAGCGATGGAGCACGCCAAGAGCGAAGACTCCAAGCTCAACTGAACGGGAGAGACCGCCGCCTCCACCGACACCACTTGAGCGTCACGCCTCAAGCGGCGCGCCTTCTTCCTCGGAGTCTCAGCCCTTTCCTTTAAGAGACGGGCGATGAGCTTCAAAGGATTAGCCTCGTGCCTGAAGGTACGAGGCTAATCCTTTGAAGCCAAGTTTTATTTCCCGCAAGGACGAATCTTGTTCCTTTAGCGTTGGGGCTTGTTCCTTAAAGGCCGACATTATTTCTTCAAAGCCTAAGTCTATTTCTTGAGGGGTAGAGTTCTATGTTTTTAAGGACGAAGTTATATCTTCCGAAGATAAGCTTTGAATTTTATGAAATGCGTTAGGTCGTTCAAGGGTTGAGATTCGGGCTGTCAACAAAATTTGCCTACATTTTCCTCCGCACCCTTAAAAAGCCTCAAGATAGCTCTTGTCACCGTGCGGGAATTATATATACTCGCCGCCGTCAACCTCGCGTCACCTCTAGTCCTTCGGTCTCACAAGAAAGGAGCTTCACGCAATGGGTCGCAGAAAACGTGACTCGGCCGTCCTCGAACAGGCACGCTCGCGTCTGAACGCCCTGAAGGGCATTGACCCCGCGCTCGACCTCGGCAACGGCCTGACCGTCAACGCTTTCGAGCAGGTGATTGACGCGCTGGGCACCAAGCTCGACGGCTACAACCAGAAACTATCGGAGGCCGACGAAGCCCTCTTCGAGGTCGAGAACAACGAGCGCACGGTCAAAGACCTCAACAGCCGCTTCCTCGCCGGCATCGGCGCGCGCTTCGGCCGCAACAGCGTCCAATATGAAAAGGTCGGCGGCATCCGCACCGACGACCGCAAACAGCCCACCCGCAAAAAGGACAACGGCGACGGCTCGCCCCCCGAGACTTAACCCGTCGCCCCACCACCACACCCTCCCTCACCCGGTCGCCGACCCCTACGCACGGCGACCGGGTGAGCCCTTTTGCCTGGCGCTAGTGTTCTTCCATTTAGCGCTGGTAGTAATCGAAAACCGGGGATAAACTTTCGCCGGAGGTACTTATTATGGATGTCAGTAAGGAGCAGTTTGTCGTGGACGAGAGCGGGAATCGCACGGCCGTGTTGCTCGACGTTAAGAGGTACGTGGAGTTGCTCGAAGCGCAGGAGGAGCTTGAATCCATCCGCGCTTATGATGAGGCTAAATCATCGGGCGATGAGGCTGTCCCTTTCTCGCAGGCGGTAAGTGAAATCGAAGGTGCGCGCGAATGAGCCACAGTGTGCTCATTCTGCGCCGCGCTCAGAAGGAACTTGCCAGCCTACCGAAAGTTGATTACGTCCGCGTGCGTGACGCAGTGTCGGCCTTAGCCGATGATCCCAGGCCGACGGGGTGCAAAAAGCTGGTCGGCCGCGAGGGCTGGCGCATCCGCTCAGGTGATTACCGGGTCATCTACGAAATAGATGACGCCGAGGAAAAGGTCACAGTTCTCCATATCGGGCACCGTAGAGATGTTTATTCGTGAGAAGATTGTCGCCGTGGGCGAAGCCTGACAATGGCATGCGCACAACTCGACCTAACGCTTTTGCTTTCCGCCTCACGCCTCAAGTAAGCTGCGGGTGCTTTCGCATCACACCTGACGGCGGCGCTCTTGGGTAAAGAAGGACTGGTCATCGTCGGCGGCGTCGCGGCCGGGCTCGCGGCGGCGATGGAGGCGCGGCGCGCGGCGCCCGACCTGCCCGTCACCGTCTACGAGCGGACGGGCGACATCGCCTACGGCGCCTGCGGCCTGCCCTACGTCGTCGCCGGCCTCATCCCTTCCGCCGACGCGCTCGTCCTCCACACTCCCGAATACTTCCGCGAGCGACATCGGATAGACGTGCGCGTGAACTGCGAGGCGCTCGAACTCCTGCCCTCCAAATCAATCGTGCGCGTGCGCGTGGACGGGGCCGAGCGCGAGGTCGGCTACGACTCGCTCGTGCTGGCGACGGGCGCGGCCGCCGTCTGCCCGCCGCTGCCGGGGCGCGAGCTTGAGGGCGTCTTCGTGCTGCGTCACCTGCGCGACGGCCGGCGGCTCCTGCGCTTCATGGAAGGGGCGCGGCCGCGCACGGCCGTCGTCGTCGGCGCGGGCTACATCGGGCTTGAGATGGCCGAGGCGTTCACGGCGCGCGGCCTACGCACCACGCTCGTCGAGTCCTCCCAGACGGTGATGGGGGCGCTCGGCGGCCGCGCGCGCGACATAGTCGCGGACGAGTTAAGGGCCAACGGCGTCGAGGTCACCTTCGGCGAGCGCGTGACGGCCTTCGAGGGCGCGTCGGGAAGAGTCGCGCGCGTGCTGACCGACGCCGGGCGAGTGCTTGAGGCGGACGTCGTCTCGGTCGGAGTCGGCGTGCGCCCGGAGGTCGCGCTCGCGGCGGCGGCCGGGATAGAGACGGGAGAGAGCGGCGCGCTCGTGACCGACGAGCGGCAGCGGACGAGCGCGCCCGGCGTTTACGCCGCGGGCGACTGCTGCGAGGCGCTGCACAGGGTCTCGGGGCGGCGCGTGTGGCACCCGCTCGGGCAGCCGGCCGTCAGGCAGGGCTGGGTCGCGGGGGCCAACGCCGCGGGCGACGCCTCCGCGGAGGCGCGCTACCCGGGTGTCGTCGGCACGAACGTCGTCAAGGTCTTCGGGCTGGAGGCCGCGCGGACGGGGCTGTCTTTGGAGGAGGCCCGGGAGGCCGGCTTCGACGCGGCGGAGACCGAAGGCGAGGCGCACTCGCGGGCGGGCTACTACCCCGGCGGGTCGAAGATTCACACGCGCCTCGTGGCCGACGCCCGGGGCCGCCTGCTCGGCGCGCAGATGGTCGGGCGCGAGGGCGTCGCGCAGCGCGTGGACGTCTACGCCGCCGCGCTCCACGCGGGACTCCGGCTCGAAGACGTAGAGCGGCTCGACCTCGCCTACGCCCCGCCCTTCGCGCCCACCATCGACCCGATTATCCGCGCGGCACACAGGGCGAGGAAGAAGGGCTGAGCCGGTCAAAACGGAAGCGGGGGGG
>DASVTS010000202.1:0-6576 GCA_036387455.1 Pyrinomonadaceae bacterium
GGCCTTCTCGTCCTTGCGGCCGAGCTCCTTGTGGATGGCCTTGATCTGCTCGTTGAGGTAGTACTCCTTCTGCGCCTTCTCCATCTGCCGCTTGACGCGCGCCTGGATGGTGCGGTCGAGCTGGCGCTTGTCCACCTCGACTTCGAGCAGCTCGACGAGCCGCTGGAGGCGGCCCGAGGTGGCGAAGATTTCGAGCAGCCCCTGCTTGTCCTCGACCGAGATTTTGAGCTGCGAGGCGAGGGCGTCCGCGAGGTGCGAGGGGTCGGTGTTGCGCAGGGCCGTCTGCAAGGCGTCGGTCTGCATCTCGGGCGCGAGGCGGACGTGCTGCTCGACGAGCTGGCCGACTCGCTGCATGAGCGCGTCCACGCGCGGCCCCGACTCGGGGGCGGCGGGCGCGCGGCGCACGGTCGCGGTGAACGCGCCGTTGTCGTTGTCCACGCGGATGGTGGTGGCGCGCTCCCTGCCCTCGACGACGACTTTGGTCTGGCCGTTCTCCTGCCGCTGCGCCTGGAGTATGCGCGCGATGGTGCCGACGCCGTAAATCTGCTCGGGGGCGGGCTCGTCAATCGAGGCGTCGTGCTGGGTGGCGAGGAAGATGGTGCGGTCGGTGGCGAGCGCGTCTTCGAGAGCGCGCACCGAGCCGGGGCGGCCTATCTTGAAGGCGACTTTGGTGAAAGGGAAGATCACGACATCGCGGATGGGCACCATCGGCAGCCGCACGATGTCTACAGGTGTGCGATCAGAATATTCTTCCATAAATCGAAAAAGCTTTCGCCGAACCGTAAAGGGCACAAAGGGCGAGCTGCCGGGGTCTGCTCGCCCTGCTCAGGTGGTGTGCAATTCTAAAACATTTCGCGCGCCCTTGCCACCGGCTCGGAAAGATAAGGCGCAGGCACTCCCTCGCGGTCGGGCTTTCGCCCCGCCTCGCTAGTGAATTATCTCGAAGTCTATCCACTGGGTCGCCGTGCGGCGGTTCTCTCTGGCGAGCTGGTCGGTGACGACGATTTGGAGGGCGTACTGGCCGGGGGCGGCGGCGCGGTTGAGCTTGACGGAGCCGCCGGCGACGAGGCGGCGGAGGTCGGTCTGCTGCGTCGTCTCGAAGGCCGCGGGCTTGCCCTCGTAGGCGGGCCGGCCTTCGCGGAAGAGGCGCACCTGCACCTGCAAACTCGGGCGGCCCGTCGCCGGGTCGGGCTGCGCGTTGTAGATGTGGAAGTCGTAGCGCAGCTCCATCCCCGCGCGCAGCCGGCGCACGGCGGGGTCGGCCTCCAGCTCAAGCCCGCCGGCCGCCGCTTCGGGCGCGCGGCCGGTGAGGACGATGCCGGAGAGCGCGAGGTGGCCGGCGTCGAAGTCGGGCACCTCGACCAGCTCGTTGGCGGAGCCGACCTGTTCGGTGGCCTCGTCGATGACGGCGACGCGGAGCTGGTAGGCGCCGGGCGTCTTGACCGGGACTTTGAGCGTGTAGCGGAGCCCGGTGTTGAGCAGCCGCTCGTAGTCGGCGGCCGCGACGCGGACGGTCTCGACGCCGCCGGCCGAGTCGAGCGGCCTGCCGCTCTCGCCGAGCGTGACGGCCAGCACCTCGACCGAGGCGCGGCGCACGCCGCCCGCCTCCTCCGTGAACTTGAGGCCGCGCGCGTCCACGTGGATGAGCGCGCGGACGTAGGAGCCGGTCTGCGCGTCGTTGCCGAAGAGCGGCGTCAGGCTGAGCCCGATGGAGCCGGACGAGAGCGGCGAGGTGAGCGCGCGCAGGAGGCGCCCGGCGCGCGTCGAGGGCCGGGCCGAGGCGAGGTCGGCGTCCGCCCCGGCGTAGAAGCCCGAGCGGTGTCGCACGCGCAGGCCCGGCCGCTTCACGCGCAGCGCGATGTCGTGGAACTTGCGCCCCGCCCTCGCGGCGTCGAAGTCCTTCCCGTCGGGGCGGTAGCCGATGAGGTAGTAGCCCCTCTGGTCTTCGAGCACGCGCTCGACGCCGAAGACCTGCGCGCCGCCGGTCTGCTTCGAGAGGTAGCGCAGCGCCTCCTTCGTCTCGTAGCGCGAGCGGTCGCCGCCGAAGGCGCCGGGGCTGCGCACCATCTCGGCGAGCCCCGTGTTGGCGGGCGCGCCGGGGGCGGGTGCGCCGGGCGAGACCGTCCCCGGCTGACCGCCGGGGCCGCCCCCGGCGCCGCCGCTCGTCTGCGACGGCGCGGACGAGGGCGCCGTGGCGAGTCCGATGTTGCCGCCGAGCCTGCCCGGCGTGAGGTCGGAGGCGTCGAGTTCGTAGACGCTCGCCGAGGCGCGGTTGGCGAGGTCGGCCATGCGTTGCAGGTACTCGCGCACGTCGGCGTCGCGGCCGTTGAGCCGGAAGATTCCCGTCGCCCCCGTGACGAGGACGACCGACTTGCGGCCCGGCATCTCGGCCGCGCCGCGCAGCACGTAGTTGAGCGCGCCGAGCGTGCCGACCGTGAAGAGGGCGTCGCGGTCGGGCGCGTCCGGCTGCGGGGCGTCCTTCTGCTCCCCGGCGGGCGCGGCGAAAGAGCCCGTGGCGGCGCGGAAGCCGGGCTGGAAGCGTATGCGCTCGACGGCGCGCTCGACGAGGCGCGGGTCGGAGGTGAACTGCTGGAGCGCGCCCACGCCGGCGCTCGTGCGCACGACGGCGACGAGGTCGCCGGGCCTCATCTGCCTGCGGGCGAAGTCCTTCAGGAAGTCGCGCACGTAGGCCGTCGCCTGGAACGAGAGGCTGAGGTCGTCAACGACAAAGGCGATGCGGCGGCGCGCCGCCTCCGGACTCACGCGAGCGGGCGGCGGCGGGGCCGCGCCCTTCGCGGCGGGCACCCCCGCGCCCGCCTGCGCGCCCGGCCCCGTCTTCACGACGGCGACGCCGTCGGCCGAGGTGTCCACGTAGGAGAAGTTGGTGATGGCCTGCGGGCGCCCGTCCTCGCTCAGCTCGAAGTCCCCGGCGGAGAGGTCGGTCACCTGCCGCCCTCGCGCGTCGAGGACGACGGCGTCCACCTGGATGAGGTTCGAGGTGATGCGCACCACCTCGTCCTCCTCCTGCCCGCCGCGCTGCGGGGCGGCCTGCGGCAGCTGTGCACCGGCCTGCGTCGCCAGCGCCGCGGCGAGCGCGAGCGCCGCGATTCTTCTGACAAGTCCCGCTTTGTTCATCTCGCCTCTCGTCTCGGGCCTCGGGGCCGCCCTGCGCGCGGTGGTCGTGGGGAGCTTCGCTCGGGCACAGACTTAGATACGCCGCGGGCGGCGGTTTGTCCCGAAAAATTTTAAGCGTGTGTGGGAAGCGTAAGGATAGGCAAAAGCCGCGGCCCGCCCTGCGGGCTGCGGCCGCGGCTGTCGCTTTCGTCTGTCCGGCCGCGCGGGCCTGCGCGCACACGACCTCGCCCGCGCCGGTCGGAATCTCGCCGGGGGCGGCACGAGGGAAAGGCGCTCAGGGGCCGAAGCGTGCGCGGTACTCGGCCGAGCTGATGAAGGCTTTGACCATCTCGGCCCGCCGGTAGTCGCCGCCGAACTGGTTGAGCTTAGAGAGCCAGAAGTTGAAGCCCGAGTAGTCCGCGTCGGGCGGGTCGTTCGGGTTGCGCCGCAGGTAGCCGAAATACTCCATCAGCACGAAGGCGCGGTTGAACTGCGCGGCGCCGAAGTCGGGGTCTTCGGCCACGGCGCGCAGAACCTGCGCGCGCGTCTTCGTCCCCGCGGTCAGCTCGCTGACGAGCCGGTCGCGCTCGGCCGCGGAGAGCGCGCCGCCCGCGTTCGCGTTCAGGGCGTCCACGTACTGCGCCGGGGGCGCGCCCGGCGGGTGCGCCCCCGCGAAGGCGGCGCGCGAGACGAACTCGTCGAAGTAGGCGGCCTTGTTCGCCGCGAGCTGCGCCTCCCAGCCCGGCGCGCCGACGACGACGTTCCGGCCCAGGCGCTGCACGTCCGGCAGGAACTCGGCGAGCGTGAGCGGCACGGTCGAGCCGACGCGCGCGGTGCCGAACGCGGCGCCGTAGGCGCGGTAGGCGAGGTAACCCGTCTCCTGGAACTCTATCGAGAGGAAGAAGGCCGCGGAGGTGTCAATGCGCCTAAGCTCGCGGCAGACGGTGTTAGCGCCGCAGGACTCGATGTTGTTCGTCCAGAAGGTGAGCCCCGCGGCGTCCGGCTCGCGGTTGAGGAAGTCGTGGTAGTGCTGGCAGACGAAGCTGGCGGTGTCGTCGTTGGCGTTGGCGGACGACGCCGACGGGTCGTCGTCGGCAATCGTCAGGACGGCCTGCGCCCGCGGACCGAGGGCCGCGCCGCCCGAGGAGTTCGTGAGCGCCACGTTCAGCGTCTCCGGGCCCTCGGAGCGCGTGTCCTCGCTGATGAGCACGACGAAGGTGGCCTCCGTCTGGCCGGGGGCGAAGCTGAGCGTGCCGGCGGCGGCGGAGTAGTCGGAGCGGGAGTTGGCCGTCCCGTCCGAGGTCGAGTAAGCGACGGAGACGGACGCGCCGGCGTCGCCCGTGCGCCGGACGTTGACGACGGCGGCCGTGCAGTCCTCGTTCGCGCCGTAGGCGGCCTGGCCGAACTCCAGCACGCCGCCCGCGGGCGTGGGCGTCGGCGTCGGCGTCGGCCCGGCGTCGTCGTTGGTGATGGTGCCGCGGCCCTGCGCGTCAACGATGACGACGTGGCCGCTCGGGTTGAGCAGGTTGAACAGGAACGTCTCATCCGGCTCGGGCGCGGTGTCGCCGAAGACGTTCACCGTGACGGTCTTTAAGGTCTCGCCCGGCGTGAAGACGAGCGTCCCCAAGGCGGGCAGGAAGTCCGCGGGGGAGTTGGCCGTCCCGTCGGCGGTGGCGTAATCCACCGTCACAGTCTGGTTGGACGGCCCGGAGAGGGTGACGTTGAAGACGAAGGGCTTAAGGCCGGAATTGCCCTCGGCCGCCGTCACGTCACTGACGGCGAAGAACAGCGCCTCGACGGCGCCGATGTCGGAGCCGTCGGCGCCCGGCGCGCCGGCGTTGGGGATGGTCGGGTCGTCGGCCGGGCGCGCGAAGCCGCGCTGGTCGGCGGCGGCGCCGGGGTTGCCGCCCTTGTCCACGGCCGGGCTGCCGGGCAGGGGCGCGTGCGTCCGCGTCGGGCCGCCGTTGTCGGCGAGAGGGCCGAGGCGCGGGTCGGCGACGCCGACCTGATTGCCGTTCACGCCGTCGGCGAGGCCGCCGCCGCCGCCGGGGCCGATGAGGTTGAAGGAGCTTTCGGCGGGGTCGGCCACGCCCGAGAGGTTGCTCTCGAACGAAAAGGGGGGCCCGATGCCGGGGGCGGCGGTGTTGCCCGCGACGATGGTGTTGACCAGCGTGAAGGGGAGGGGGCTGGTGTGGGAGATGCCGCAGGGGCCGAGCCTGCAAGAGTTGTTGGTGATGGTGCTGCTCCTGACGAGCAGGGTGCCCGAGTTCGAGATGCCCGCCCCGTCGCCCGTGCGGATGGCCTGGCTGAAGGCCGAGTTGCCGCTGATGGTGCTGTTGAGCACCGTCAGCGTGCCGCTGTTGGAGACGGCGGCGCCGAAGGAGGCGGAGTTGCCGCTGAGGGTGCTGCTGATGACGAGGAGGGTGCCGGAGTTGGAGATGCCGGCGCCGAAGCTCGCGCGGTTGCCGCTCACGGTGGAGCCCGCCAGCGTCAGCACGCCGCGGTTGAGGATGCCGCCGCCGCTGCCGGGGAAGGTATCGACGGAGTTGCCGGTGATGACGACGGCCGCCAGCGTCAGCGTGCCGGCGTTGAGGACGCCCCCGCCCCCGAAGCCAGAGCCGCCGCTGGCCGTCAGGCCGGAGATGTGGACGGCCGCGCCCTCCCGGACGTCGAAGATGCCGTAGGCGCCGCCGTTGAGGGGCCGGCGCACCGTCAGCAGGGCCGTGCCGGGGCCCTGTATCGTCACGCGGGTGTGCAGGGCGGGCAGCGGGAGGGCCAAATTGACGGTGCCCGTGACGGCGAAGGTGATGGTGTCGTCGCCCGCGCCGGCGGCGCACCCGTCGGCGGCCGCGTCGGTCTCGGCCGCGGTGATGGCCTCGGACAGCGAACACTGCCCGTCGGGGGCGGCCCAGCCCGCGAGGCTGTTGACGGTGATGGTCGCCGCGTGCGCCGCGAGGTGCGAGAGGCAGAGCAGCAGGCACGCGCCGGCGAGCGTGCGGAGGCGGGGGGCGTGGGGGGGCATCGGATGAAGCTCCTTACTTCGGGCGGTCGAACCGTGAAAGGTCCGGCGGGAAGGTCTGACGGACGGGGCCGCGTAAAAAGGGGAGGGGCCGGCACCAGAGCCGGCCCCTCCCCCCGCTGCGGCGCGGCAACTCTTTTTTAAGCGGCCTCGTCCACGCCGGTCAGTATCTCGCCGGGGACGGCGCGGCGGCGCTCGACCATCTCGCGCGAGATGGCGAACTCCTTGACGCGCTTCTGGCTGGGGAGGGTGTACATCGCGTCGAGCAGCAGCTCCTCCATAATCATCATCAGGCCGCGGGCGCCGACCTTGCGCTCGACCGCCTGGTGCGCGATGGCCTTGAGGGCGTCCTCGGTGAAGCGGAGCTTGACGTTGTCGTACTCGAACTTCTTCTGGTACTGCTTGACGAGCGCGTTCTTCGGCTCGGTCAGGATGCGCATGAG
>DASVTS010000203.1:0-10044 GCA_036387455.1 Pyrinomonadaceae bacterium
TTGCCGAGCGTCTCGTTCATCATCCGGCCGAACATCTTCGGGAACCAGAAGTAGGTGCCGGCGAACATGCCGAAGATGGCGGCCACGCCCATCACGAGGTGGAAGTGCGCGAGCACGAAGTAGGTGTCGTGCATCGAGAGGTCGAGCGAGGACTGCCCCAGCACGAGGCCCGTGATGCCGCCCGCGACGAAGAGCGAGACGAAGCCGACGGCGAAGAGCATCGGCGTCGTGAAGCGGATGCGCCCGCCCCAGAGCGTGCCCAGCCAGTTGAACGTCTTGATGGCCGAGGGGACGCCGATGGAGAGCGTCAGCACCGAGAAGGCCGCGCCGGTGAGCGGCGACATCCCCGAGATGAACATGTGGTGCCCCCAGACGAAGAAGCCGAGGAGCCCGATGGCGAACATGGCGAAGACCATCGCGCGGTAGCCGAAGATGGGCTTGCGCGCGAAGGTCGAGAGGATGTGCGAGGTCGCGCCCATGCCGGGCAGGATGGCGATGTAGACCTCCGGGTGGCCGAAGAACCAGAAGAGGTGCTGCCACAGGATGGGCGAGCCGCCCGAGTGGTCGAGCACCGCCGTCCCGTTCGACAGGCCCCCCGGCACGAAGAAGCTCGTCCCGGCGTTGTGGTCGAGGAAGAGCAGGACGCCCGCCGCGAGCAGCACGGGGAACGAGAGGAGCGCCAGCACCGCGGTCGTGAACCACGCCCAGCACGTCAGCGGCATCCGCATCAGCGACATGCCCTTGCAGCGCAGGTTCAGCAGCGTGACGATGAAGTTCAGGGCGCCGAGCAGCGACGCGATGCAGAAGATGGCGATGCTGATGACCCAGAGGTTGACGCCCATCCCCTGCCCCGGCACGTTCAGCAAGTGCCCGACGGCCGAGAGCGGCGCGTAACCCGTCCACCCGCCCGTCGGCCCGATGACGGAGCCGCCCGAGGCGAAGATGGCGCTCACGAGGACGACGAGGCCCAGCAGCGTCGTCCAGAACGAGAGCATGTTGAGGTAGGGGAAGGCCATGTCGTCCGCCCCGATCTGGATGGGGAGGAAGTAGTTGCCGAAGCCGCCCTGCGGCGCGGTCGTCAGCACGAAGAAGACCATCATCGTGCCGTGCATGGTGACGAGCGAGAGGTAGAACTCGGGCGTCATCACGCCGCCCGGCGCGCCCTCGGGGAAGAGCGTCCCCAGCACGGGCCACGCGTGCTCGGGCCACGTCATCTTCATCCGCATCAGCACCGACATCAGCATCCCCAGCACGACCGAGAAGAGGGCGAGCAGGAGGTACTGGATGCCGATGACCTTGTGGTCGATGCTGAAGACGTACTTGCGGATGAAGCCGGTCGGCGCGTGGTGGGCGCCGTGGCCGGCGCCGTGCCCCGCGGCGTGCTCTCCGTGGGCGTGGACTTCGTTGGGGACTTCCGTCTCTGCCATCTCCGCCATCCTCCCGCCCGGCGCGCGTGCCGGGCGCGGCTCGGGTTCCAAAGGTTCCTTCAGTAGTTGAGCGGGTACTTCCTGACCAGCTCGCCCACGCGCTTGTTGAACTGCGCCTGCGGCAGCGCCACGAGCGAGTTGTAGTCCTCGTCGGGGAGGACGAGCATGTAGCTGCGCATCTTGTAGTGCTGCTGCCCGCACAGCTCGGCGCAGGCGATCTCGTACTGGCCGGGCGCCTGCGGCGTGAAGTGGACTTTCACGTCGAGGCCGGGCACGGCGTCCTGCTTGAAGCGGAGCTGCGGCACCCAGAAGCTGTGCGTGACGTCGCGCGCGTTGAGCGTCAGCTCGACGGGGCGGTTGACCTGCGTGACGAGCGTCTGGGTGACGGCGTCGTCGGCCGAGGCCGGGTCGGCCGCGTCGAGGCCGATGTAGTTGATGGACTCGTCGCTGATTTTGCGCGGGTCGGTGCGGCCGAACTTGCCGTCGGGGCCGGCGTAGTGGAAGTTCCACTGGAACTGCTGCGCCGTGACGCGCACCTGCGCGGCGCCGGCCGGCGCCCCGTTCATGTGGAGGTTCCACCAGACGCGCTGGCCGAGGAGCGCGACCGTGATGAAGATGGCGGCGGTGATGCCCGTCCAGAGAATCTCCATCCGGTTGTTGCCGTGCGAGTAGACGGCGCGCGTGCCCCCGCCCGTGTCGCGGAAGCGCCAGACCGCGTAGCCGAGCGCGACCTGCGCGGAGACGAAGGCGACGCCGACGACCACGATGGTCAGGATGAACTGCCGGTCGTAGGCCGGCCCGTGCTCCGAGATGGAGGCCGGGAACCACCACCGGCCGCTCAGGAACATCCACACCGAGAGGCCGGTCATCACCCAGAGGAACACCGCGAGAGCACGACCCATCGCTCAGCTCCTTTGCGTGGACTGTGAACCGTCGGCCGTGACGAGAAGCGGGAACGTTCCGGTTCGGATGGCGGCCTTTATCTCGTCACGGCTTGCGGTTCACGGTCCACGGTTATTTGTTAAAAACCATCAGCCCGAACAGGACGGGCAGGTAGAGCACGGAAGCGAGGAGCAGCCGGCGCGCGCCCTGGCGCGTGTGGACCAGGGCGGCGTGGATGCTCGTCCCCAGGAAAAGAATGCCGAGCACGAAGGCGCCGTAGAAGTAGACGGCGCCGGTCGTCCCCAGGACGGTCGGGAAGAGGCTGACGGGGACGAGGAGCAAGGACCAGATGACGATTTGCAGCGCGGTCAGGCGGCACGCCGGCTCGACCACGGGCAGCATCACGATGCCGGCGCGCGCGTAGTCCTCCTTGTACATCCACGCGATGGCGAGGAAGTGCGGGAACTGCCACGCGAAGAGGATGCCGAAGAGCGCCCACGCCTCCAGCCCGGCCTCGCCCGTCGCCGCCGTCCAGCCCATCAGCGGCGGCATCGCGCCGGGGAAGGCGCCGACGACCGTCGAGAGCGAGCTGCGCGTCTTCAGCGGCGTGTAGAGGAGCAGGTAGCCGACGACGACGCTGACGCCGAAGGCGGCCGTCAGGAGGTTGACGAAGGCGGCGAGGTAGAGTTCGGCCGCGAGGGTGAGCGCGAGGCCGAAGGCGAGCGCCGCGCCCGCGCCGAGCTTGCCCGAGGGGAGCGGGCGCCCGAGCGTCCGGCGCATGCGCCCGTCGAGGCCGCGCTCCATGTACTGGTTGAGCGCCGCTATCCCCGAGGAGAGCAGCGCGATGCCGAGGAGCGCGTTGAAGAGTCTGAGGTAGTCGAACGCGCCCTTCGAGGCGAGGCAGAAGCCCGCGGCCGAGGTGAGCACGATCAGGAAAGTGATGCGCGGCTTGGTCAGCTCGACGTAGGCGGCGAGCTTCTCGCGCGCGGCCGGGGGCGCCACCGCCACCGGCACGTCGGTCGTCGCTTCGAGTACGAACTCCTTCATGAATGAGTGCTGCTTCCCTTTTGATGAAAACTCTTGTCAGTGGTGGACGCCCAGCATCGGCAGTTCGAGCGCGGGCAGGGCGCGCAGGGCGCCGCCCTCGACGTTCTCGGCCGTCAACTGCTGCGCGGTGAAGCTGAAGTCGGCCGCCTTCGACTCGCCGGCGCCGACCGTCACCGACTGCGTCAGCCCCTGCGGGTACTTCTCGTGCCACGCGACGAGCGTGTAGGTGCCGGCGGGCACGCCCTTGATCTCGAACTTGCCGTCCGGGCCGGAGACCGCGAAGAACGGGTGCGGGAGCACCCCGGCGTAGGCGCGCATCCACGGGTGCTGGTTGCACTTGATGGGGATGACGGTCTCGGCGCGCTTGAACTGCTTGGTGATGGGCGCGGCGCCGGGCGACTGGCCCTGGTTGAACTTCTCGTTCTGGCGCGCGTCCACGTTGACGTTGTGCGCGGTCGGGTCGGAGTTGGTGACGTTGAAGGTCTGGTTGACCTGGACGGCGACGACGTGCGGCACGTAGTGGCAGCCCTTCTGGTCGAGCGTGGCGGGCTGCGCGGGCGGCGGGAAGCTGTAGCCGGTGATGCTCTTGCCGCCGGCCTGACCGTCCTTGATGTAGACGAGCACGTTGGCGAGCTTGTCGCCGTTGACGACGATGTCCTCGGCGTGGGCGTCGGGGTTGGCCGAGGCGCAGACCGGGTCGGCGTCCATGCTGATGCCCTTCTTCTCGGGCGCGCCGCCCGCGAAGCTGACGGTGCCGGCGAGGGTGCCCTCCTGCCCCGTGGGCTTGTAGGGCGTCAGGGAAGCGACCTCGGCCGAGTCGCCGCCGCCGTCGGCCGCGTCCTCCTCGTCGTCGGCGCTCTTCGAGCAGGCGACGGCGAAGGCGAGCAGGCAGAGGGCTGCGAGCAGCGCGACCAGAAACCGCGCGCGGTCGGATGGCATGGGATGAAACCTCCTCAAAGGTGACTCTCTCGGGAGCGAATGAAACTTGGGCTTATGATACCGCGAAACATTCACGGCGAGAAATCACGCGCGCGCGCCCGCACGGCCGCCGCCTGCCGCCAGCGCTCGCGCGCCTGCCGCCTCAGCCGCCTGACGCCGGAGACCTGCGCCCCGCGGCCGCGTCGGGCGGCGCCGCCCGACGCGCTCTGCCTCGCGGGCGCGGCGGTCGCGCGCGGGGCGACGCCCGGCGTGTGCGACGCGACGGGGCCGGCCTGCGTGCCGCTCGGGGCGGGAATCTGCGCGGGCGCGGCCGTGCGCGCGCGCGCCTGCTCGTCGGGCGTGAGCGAGAGCAGGTAGCGCGTCAGCAGGCGCGCGTGGTCGCCCTTGTAGTCGGCGGCCGTGGGCGGCAGCGGGCCGTTGAAAACCCAGCGGTCGCCGTCGCGCTTGAACAGCTCCGACGGCATCGCCGTGCCCGGCATGATGCGCTGCGGGTCGAGCAGCCAGCGCACGGTCCAGTCTTCTTTCAGGCGCTCGCCGGCCTGTAGGAAGTTGGGCGCCGTCGCCGTCTGGTCGTGGCCGGCGTCGCCCGTCATGTGGCACTTCAGGCAGGGCGCGGCCTGCGAGGTGAAGAGCGCCCGCGCGAGGTCGCGCTCGCCCGGCGTCAGCGGCTCCAACTGCTGCTTGATGTACGGCTCCTGCTGCGCCGAGACGGCGAGGAAGAAGCGGACGAGCGTGCGCAGCTCGTTGGGCGAGAAGTTGAAGGTCGGCATCCTGACCCGCAGGTAGGTGCGGACGCCGTTGCGGTTCTCGCCCGGCTGCGGCAGGAGCCGCCCCATGACCGCGCCGCCGTTCTGCGCCTGAGCCGCGGCGCCGCCGGGCGCCGGCTGAACGCCGGCCTCGGGCTGCGCGACGTTGGACTGGCCCTGGATGGGCGCCCCGCCACCGCCGCCCGGCCCCGACTGCCGGTTCGACTGCGTCCCGCGCCCGACGTTGGCGCTCTCGGGCGGGCGCTCGGCGGGCTTGCCGCCGTGGGCGGCGAGGTCTATGCCCTCGGAGTAGCCGCTCAGGGAGGGGTCGGAGAGGAAGCGGAGCAGCCAGTCGGGGTCGACGCGCGCGCCCTCGGTCATCAGGCCGGGCGGGAGCTGTTCGGGGCCGAGCTGCATCTCGCCGAGCGTGCCGCCCGGCTGGTACTGCGGCAGCCCCCAGAGCACGGAGCGCTGGCCGACCTGGACGGCGTGGCAGCCCATGCAGTTGTACTTCTTGATGACCCACCAGCCGTCCTGAATCGCCTTCTGCTGGTCGGTCGGGTTGTAGAAGAGGGCGGCGGGGACGTTGGCGCCCTCGCGCCCGACGCTGCCGAGGAGGAGCGTCGTGAGCGCCGTCTTCCACTCGGGCTTGAGGAAAGGTCGCGGCATCCGCAAATGCTCGCGTGGGTCCTTCTCCTTGCCGAGGTCGTAGATGCCCGGCTCTTCGAGCTTGTGCTCGAAGAAGCCGCGGTGGTTGTACCAGGGCTTGCCCTTCTTGTCCTGGCGCGTGGCCCCGCCCTCGGTGGCGCCCTCGCTCGCGCCGCCGCCGCCGCTTCCCTCGGCGGCACCGTGGCCGCCGGCCGCGCCGTGGCCGCCGTCGCCGGCCGCGTGCGGCTCCTCGCCCTCCTCGGCGACGTGCGTGAGCCGCGCGAAGTCGAGGCGTTCGAGCGGAGTCGAGCCCTCGGCCGTCAGCTCCTTGCCGATGCGCTGCTCGTCCTCGAAGCCGCGTATCTCGTGGCAGCCGGCGCAGCCGTACTGCTTGATGAGCGCCTTGCCCTTGTCGGCGAGCCGCGCGTCGTCCATGAAGGAGGCGTCCGGGTACTGCGCCGCAGGCGAGAGCGTGACGAGGTAGGTGGCGATGTCGCGCGCGTCCTGGTCGGAGAGGCGGAAGTTGGGCATCACCGTCATGTTCTGCACCTGAAGCTCGGCCCCGTCGTTCGGGCAGCGCGTGTGCTTGACGGTGTCGAAGACGAACTCCTTGCCGTTCTTCCGGTAGTCCTCGGGGCTCAGGTCGCGGCCCTCCTTCGGGCAGTAGGGCGCCCAGCGCTCGCGCGGGTTGTGCACCCAGCGGACGACGTAGTCGTAGTTCGACTTCTGCCCCACCTTCGTCAGGTTGGCCGCGAACTCGCCGCCGACTTTCTGGTCGCCCTCGCCGATGGAGTGACAGGCCATGCAGCCGCGCGTCTTGAACAGCTCCTCGCCGTGGCGCGCGTCGCCGGGCTGCTGCGGCTGGACGCGCCCCTCGTAGGCCGACTGCCAGATGTAGGCGGCGATGGCCTTGCGCTCCTCGTCCTGCGTCTGGGCGGGGACGATGTTGCCCCGGCCCTCGTCCTTCCGGCCCGAGAGGTACCAGTAGGTCGGCATCTTCGTGCCCGGGCGGAACGCCTGCGGGTCCTTGAGCCACTCGGGAATCCACTCCTTGCGGAGCTTGAGGCGCGCGTCCTTCAGGTTCGGCCCGACCTTCTTCTGGTCCTGCATCAGGTAGCGGGCCTGCGTGTTGAGCTGGTCGACTTTGGCTTCGAGCTGGCTGTTGCTCACCACCAGACTCTCGGCGCGCGCGAGGAGCGCCTGCGCGCGCTCATCCGAGACGCCGGGGGCGCTGCTTTCGGCGCGCGCCACCTTCGCGTCGTGCTCGTTGGCGGTGACCTCGTCCTCGAGCTGCTTGACGAGCTGGCGCGTGTTCGAGAGCGCGTCCGACTCGCGGTCGAAGCCCTCGTAGCGGTGGCAGCCGACGCAGCCGCGCTCGTAGTAGAGGTCCTTGCCGCGGTTGAGCGTCGTGGCGCCCTGCAACACGCGGTCGTTCGAGTGGCACTGGTTGCAGCCGGCCTCGGCGTTCTCCTTCTTGAAGAGCGGGTGGAGCCAGAAGCGGTTCTCGCCGTGCCCCTTCTCGACGGAGGTGGTCGCGCGGCCGTTGCCCCAGTGGCAGCTCGCGCAGCCGAACTTCTCGGGGTCGTGAATCTTGAGCAGCTCGCCGGACGGGTGGCTGACGAAGGCGCGCGCGAGCCGGTCGGGGCGGCGCCCGCGCCCCGCCGGCATCATGTCCACGGCGCGGATGGGGATGGGCGAGCGGATGCCGAGGTGGCACGACTCGCAGCGGTCGACGGTCTGGTCGCCGTTGACGTTGAGCTGCTTCATGCCGAAGTCGAAGTTTTCGAGCGAGGCGCGCGTGAGCCTCACCTGCTGCGCGGTGGCCTCGGTGACGTTGTTCTTCAGATACTCGTCGCGCTGGCGTTCGAGGTCGCCGGCGGGCTTCAGAATCTCGCCCTTCCTGGCGAGCAGCCGCCCCTTCTCGTCCTTGAGCGAGACGTACTGCGACTCCAGCTGGTTGAAGTCCAGCTCGCGCCGCTCGGTGCGGCGACCGTTCTCGTCGAGCGGGAGTTCGACGACCGACTTCTGCGCCTTCATCTTCTCCAGGTCGCGGCGCAGCCCCTCGCGGTCGCCGTCGTCGGCCTGCTCGACGTTGTAGCTGGCGACGGTGATGCGGCCGCGGCGGTCCTGGAACTGCTCGGAGATGGAGCCGAGCTGCGCGTCGATGAGGGCGACCTGCTTGTCGATGGCGGCCTGCTCGGGCCGGGCCTGCTCGCGCGCGGCACGCGCCTCGGCGTCGAGCCGCTGGTACTCGGCGCTCTTCCTGACCTCCTCCTCCGACTTGAAGCCGCGCTTCTCCAGCCGCTTCAGGTAGCGGTCGTAGCGCTTGACGAAGGACTGCTGGTACGACTTCCACGGGCGCATGCCGTAGACCTCGTCGTAGAGCGACCAGACGAGCACGCCCGTCAGGAGCAGCGCCGAGATGAGCATGACGGCGCTCGTCGAGCGGCTCGTGATGGGGTCGGGCGCCGGCGCGTCCGCCTGCTCGCGCCTCGCCAGCTTGCCGGTGTCAGGAGTCTCAGCCACGGGTTGAATCCTCCGCTCTCGTGTCCCCTCAGACGTTGAACCAGGGAGTGACCCAGATGTACTTGATCGTGAACAGCAGGCGCAGCAGCAGCTTCACGGGGAAGAGCCAGAGCACCGAGATGGCGAAGAACTGGAAGGTCAGGTACTGGAGTATCGAGGTGCGCGCCAAAAGCTTCTGCTCGAACTCGCCGGGGCGCGTCGCCCAGTCGCGCAGCCCCCGGAAGGACTTCACGTCGCGCCGCTCGATGCGCCGGCGCAGCATCAGCCAGTGGAAGAAGAGGCCGCCCGCGATGAAGATCGTCCCGACGACGACGAGCCCGAACAGCTCCTTCCACGGCGAGGAGATGAGGAACGGCATCCCCCAGCCGGCGACTATCTCGTGCAGGTCGCGGTTGCGGTCGAAGACGACGGCGTTGTGGTCCCACGTCTGCCCCGGCCAGAACCAAATCCAGCCCGGCCCCCGGATGAACGTCCCGATGATGATGAGGATGATCCACATGAAGAAGCCCCACAGGAACATCAGGACGGCGAAGCGGCGCTGCCGCCAAGAGTAGTAGCCGTTCCCCAGCGGGTTCGCGTCCACGTAGGGGAAGACCATCAGCCCGACGACGAGCAGGCCCGGCATGACGACGCCCGCGATCCAGGGGTCGAAGTAGACGAGCATCTCCTGGAGGCCGAGGAAGTACCACGGCGCCTTCGAGGGGTTCATCGTCAGGTTGGGGTTGGCCGGCTCTTCGAGCGGCGCGTCGAGGAGGACGGACCAGGCGAAGAGGATGACGGTGACGATGATGGCGGCGAGGAACTCGACGCGGACGAGGTAGGGCCAGACGTGTATCTCGCGCGCCCAGCCCGGCCGCCACGGGTGCGTCTTGCGGTGGTGCGTCTTGGCGAGCGCCGGGTCGGCCTCCAGCTCCTCGACGAGCCGGTCGTTCTCCTTCGACTGCTTGAGGCCCAGCCAGGTGAAGAAGACGACGAGCGGGATCATCCCGACGATGGGGACGTTGTCCGGCGCCGAGCTGATCTTCCAGAGCTGCCCCCAGTCGTCGACCATCAGCGCCAGGAGGCCGAGCACTACGGCCGCGCCGACCAGCCAGAGCAGCCAGCGGTAGCTGCGCGGGCGCTCGATTGCCATTGCCATGTCAGTCTCTCCCCACCAGAAAGAGGACGAGGGTCACTTCTTCGCGGCCTTCATCTCGGATTCGAGCATGACGGGCGCCGGGCCGGAGATGCCGCCGTCCTTGCGGATGCGCCAGAAGTGGACGGCCATGAAGAGCGAGGCGACCACGGGGATGCCGATGCAGTGCCAGATGTAGGAGCGGAGCAAGGCGTTCGCGTCCACGATGGAGCCGCCGAGCAGGCCGAAGCGCACGTCGTTAAAGGGCGTCATCCCGAGCTGCGGCCCGAACGGCCCCTCGCTGCCGAGGCCCGGCGTGGCGCGCGCCATGTTCGTCCCCACCGTCACCGCCCAGAAGCCGAGCTGGTCGTCCGGCAGCAGGTACCCCGTGAACGAGAGCAGCAGCGTCAGCACGAGCAGCACCACCCCGACGCACCAGTTGAACTCGCGCGGCCGCTTGTAGGAGCCGGTCAGCACGACGCGGAACATGTGCAGCCACGTCGTGATAATCATCAGGTGCGCCGCCCAGCGGTGCATGTTCCGCAGGAGCTTCCCGAACGGGACGTCGTGTTCGAGGTAGAGGATGTCGCGGAACGCCTGCACCTTCGTCGGGTGGTAGTAGAACATCAGGAGGATGCCGGTGAAGGTCAGCACCAGGAAGAGGTAGAAGGTGATGCCGCCCATGCCCCACGTGAACGAGTAGCGCGTGGCGTCG
>DASVTS010000204.1:0-60800 GCA_036387455.1 Pyrinomonadaceae bacterium
GGGGCCGCCGCGCCCCGTGGGGGCGAAACGGCCCGGCGCGGCCGGCCGGGTTCAGGGAGGATTCGGGCGCTACCGGGCGGCGGCGCTGGCCTTCGCGGGCCGCTGGCGCGTGCCGCCGGTCCCGCCCGCGCCGCGGGCCCCGGCCGGGGGCGTGGCCGCCCGGCCGGCTTCGAGCCGCTGCTGCCACCAGACCATGATGGGGCTGGCGATGGCGATGGTCGAGTAGGTGCCGAAGATGATGCCGATGAAGAGCGCCAGCGAGAAGCCGCGCAGCACCTGCCCGCCGAAGAGGACGAGCGAGAGCACCGAGAGGAAGACGAGCCCCGAGGTGATGACGGTGCGCGAGAGCGTCTGGTTGACCGACTCGTTCGTCAGGTCGTAGAGGTTCGAGCGGCGGTGCATCCGCAAATTCTCGCGGATGCGGTCGAAGATGACGATGGTGTCGTTGACCGAGAAGCCGACGAGCGTGAGGAGCGCCGCGATGACCGTCAGGTTGACCTCGAACTGGAAGATGGAGAAGAAGCCGAGCGTGACCAGCACGTCGTGGAAGACGGCGAGGACGGCCGCCGCGCCGTACGTCCACTCGAAGCGGAAGCCGATGTAGAGCAGGATGCCGACGAGCGCGAGCAGGGTGACGGCGACCGCCTGGTTGCGGAGCGCCGCGCCGGCGACGGCGCCGACGGCCTCGGTGCCGATGATGCGGAAGGCGTTGCCCTCGGCGGGCAGCGGGTCGCGCTCGCCCACCTGCACGCCGCCCGTGAGCGTCTTCAGCGCCTCGGCCACCTTCACGCGCCCGATGTCCACCTGCGTCTGCCCCTGCGCGCTCGCCTCGCCCGACTCCATCTGCGGCAGGCGGATGAGGACCTCGCCCTCCTTGTCGGTCACGGGCTGGATGATGACGTCGGAGACGCCGCCGGCCTGGAGCGCGTCGCGGATGGCCTCGGGCGCCGGGCGCTGCTTGAACTCCGCGGTGACGACCGTCCCGCCCTTGAAGTCGATGCCGAGGTTGAAGGCTTCGGAGCCGCCGGGCGTCAGGTGACGCGCGAGCGCCGAGATGAGCCCCGCGAGCATGATGGCCACCGAGATGAGAATGAAGACCCTGCGCCGCCCCATCCAGTCGACGTTGACGTTCTGTAGTATCTGAAACATATGAATCCTCGTGAGCCGCGAGCCGTGAACCGTGACGAGGAAGAACGGGCTTTAATCTCGTCACGTTTTACGGTTCACGGTTCACGCCCTAGATGCTGAGCGTCTCGACCCGCCCCTGCTTGCGCGAGAGCTCCCACATGAAGATGGTGCGCGAGACGTAGACGGCCGTGAACAGGTTGGCGAGCAGGCCGAGCACGAGCGTGACGGCGAAGCCGCGGATGAGCGTCGTCCCGAAGACGAAGAGGAAGAGCGACGAGACGATGGTCGTCACGTGCGTGTCGATGATCGTCACGAAGGCGCGGTCGAAGCCGGCGTCGATGGCCGAGGGCACGGTCTTGCCCGACTGCAACTCCTCGCGGATGCGCTCGAAGATGAGCACGTTCGAGTCCACGGCCATGCCGATGCCGAGGAGCACGCCGGCGATGCCGGGCAGCGTCAGCGTCGCCTTGAAGATGATGAGCGCCGCCAGCGTCAGCAGCGTGTTCAGGAGCAGCGCGACGACGGCGTTGATGCCCGACCAGCGGTAGTAGACGACCATCGTCAGGATGACGAGCCCGAGGCCGATGAGCGAGGCCGTGACGCCCGCGCGGATCGAGTCCTGCCCGAGGCTCGGGCCGACGGTGCGCTCTTCGAGGTAGACGACCTTCGCCGGGAGCGCGCCCGAGCGGAGCGTGAGCGCGAGGTCTTCGGCCTGCTCCTTCGTGAAGCTGCCGGTGATGCGCCCCGAGTCGGTGATCTGCGACTGGATGGTGGCGATGGACTTGACCTTCTCGTCGAGGACGACGCCCATGAACTGCCCGACGTTGGCGCCCGTCCAGCGGCCGAACTTCTCGGCCCCGGAGGGCTTGAGCGTGAAGCCGATCTGGTGCGCGCCGTCGCCGCCGAGGTCGCCGCCCTCGGAGCGCGCCTCGCGCAGCTCGCTCCCGTCGATGACGGGCGGGGTCTCGACGACCACCCACTGGCTCGGCTGGGCGTCGGGCGCCGTGGCGGCGGTCGTCTCGCCGCGCTCGACGTAGGGGAGCACGCGGCGGTTCTGCGGGACGGTGCCGCCCAGGGAAGCCTTCGCCGCCTCCTCGGTCGGGAAGCTCTGCCAGCCGCCGCCCGCCGGGTTGCTGAGGACGTGCACCAGTTCGAGGCGGGCCTCGCTGCGGAGCGTCGCCTTCAGCCGCTCGGGGTCGGTGATGCCGGGCATCTGGAGGAGAATCTGGTGCGCGCTGGCCGCGCCGTGCTGCTGGAGCGTCGGCTCGGTGACGCCGAGGGCGTTGATGCGCGAGTCGATGATCTTCATCGCGTCCTGGGTGGCGCGGGTGCCGAGGTCGGTCTCGGCGCGGTCGCTCATCTCCCAGGTGAGCGTGTTGCCGCTGGCGCTCGCCGTCCAGATGCTCGGGTCGAAGCCGTTGGCGCGCGTCGGCAGGCTGTCACGAATCTCCGAGATTTTCGACGGGTCGTTGGCGACGAGCACGACGCGGTAGGTGCCGTCCCCGACCTCGGGGCGGACCTCCTTCAGGTCGTAGCCCGCGTCGCGCGCGGCGTTCTGGATGCTGACGGCGGTCTCGGTCGTGAGGCGCTTGAGGTAGTCCTGCACCTGCACCTGCATGACGAGGTGCGAGCCGCCCCGCAGGTCGAGCCCGAGGTTGATGTTCTCGCGCAGCGTCTTGTTGACCCCGGCGGGCGTGAAGTCGGCGAGCGTCGGGCGGTGGCGCGGGCCGAGGACGACCCACAGCCCCACCAGCGTCACGACGAGGATGATGATGAAGCGTTGCAGAAGATTCTTTTTCATAACTCGGTAGACGGCAGTCGGTGGTCAGCAGGCGGTGGAAAAACCTTCTGGGCCGGCGGCCGCAGCGCGGGGCGCTACCGGCTGCCGGCTACCGCCTACTTCTTCAACTCCACTTCCTCTTCCCCCTGCATCCCGGCGACGGCCGAGCGCGAGACTTCGAGGATAGACTTGTCGGCGCTCATGACGAGCAGCGACTTCTCCTTGACCTGCTTGACGGTGGCGAGGATGCCGCCCGTCGTGATGACTTTGTCGCCCGCCTTGAGCTGCGCGATCATGTCGCGCAGCGCCTGCTGGCGCTTCTGCTGCGGGCGGATAATCAGGAAGTAGAAGACGCCGAAGATCAGCGCCATCATCACGAGCGGGCTGCCGAAGACGGAGACGGCGCCGCCCTGGAGCAGAATGAGAGCGTGTGTGTTCATCTGTGACTTTGGTTCCGACCCCGGCGCCGGCGCCCCTCCGGCCGCCGCGCCGCGAAATTAACAACGCCCGGCGTGCGCGAGGCCGCGCGCGCGGCCTCGCTTGAATGCCGAACTCCGCAGCCGTGTTCATGAATGATTTGGGCCGGGGGCGGGGGCGCGCCGCGGGGCGTGACTCACTCGACGCCGGAGTCGATTTCCTCAAGAAACTCCCGCCGAAATCGGGTGAATTCGCCAGACCGGATAGCTTGCCTGACGCGCCGCATGGTGTCAAGGAAGAACGCGAGATTGTGGTGCGAGAGCAGCACGGCCGCCAGCATCTCGCCCGTCATAAAGAGGTGGCGCAGGTAGGCGCGCGAGTGCCGGCGGCAGACGGCGCACCCGCAGGCCGGGTCGAGCGGGCGGGCGTCGGCCGTCCAGCGGGCGTTCTTGATGTTGAGCCGGCCGCGCGAGGTGAACGCCTGCCCGTTGCGGCCGTTGCGGGTGGGGATGACGCAGTCGAACATGTCCACGCCCCGCGCGACCGACTCGACCAAATCCTCGGGCGTGCCGACGCCCATCAGGTAGCGCGGGCGGGCGGCCGGCATCAGCGGCGCGACCGATTCGACCACGTCGTACATCAACGCCTTCTCCTCGCCCACGCTCAGGCCGCCGATGGCGTAGCCGTCGAAGCCGACCTCGGCCGTGCGCTCCAGGCTCTCCCTCCTCAAGTCCAGATGCGTCGCGCCCTGCACGATGCCGAAGATGGCCTGACGCGCGCCCGACTCTTCCCTGCCCGCGTCGGCGCCCTCGCGCTGCAACTCGTCGAAGCGCGAGCGCGAGCGCCGCGCCCACCGCGCCGTCAGCCCGAGCGAGGCCCGCGCCGCCTCGTGCGAGGCCTTCCCCGGCGGGCACTCGTCGAAGGCCATCACGACGTCGGAGCCGAGCGCCGCCTGCACCTCCATCGAGACCTCTGGCGAGAGGAAGCACTGCCGGCCGTCGGTGTGCGCGCGGAACTCGACGCCCTCCTCCGAGACGCGCCGCATGTGGCTCAGGCTGAAGACCTGGAAGCCGCCCGAGTCGGTCAGGAGCGCCCGCCGCCAGCCCGTGAAGCGGTGGAGCCCGCCGCACGCGCGCACCACGTCCGCGCCCGGCCGCAGCCAGAGGTGGTACGTGTTACCCAGGATGATGCGGGCGTCTAAGTCCTCCGCCTCCAGCTCCTCGAAGCGCACGCCCTTGACCGACCCGAGCGTCCCGACCGGCATGAAGACCGGCGTCTCGACCGCGCCGCGCCGCGTCCGCATCAGCCCGGCGCGCGCCTCTCCGTCCCGCGCGACCAGCTCCCACCCGAGCGCCTCCTCAGCCACGCGTCCGCGCGCCCCCCCGACCGAATTTGAAAAGGTTCATGCTGGGATTCTATAGCGCCCGGCGTTCTGACGCGAACGGCGCACGGCGGCGGGTCAGGGCGCGACGGGCGTCAGGCGGAACTCCTCGCCCAGCTCCAGGACGAACTTCTCCCAGCGCCGCTGGAAGGCGTCCATGTCGGACTCGCCGAGGACTTGCTTCAACGTCTCGAAGCCGGTGGGGTCGGCGGCGCGGTTTCGGCGGAAGTCGCGGTAGAAGCGGACGAGCAGGCCGCGCTCTTGCAGGTAGTAGCAGAGGTAGCGGGCCTGCGCGTAGTGGGTGCCCGCGGCGTCGTCGTAGAAGGCGCGGCCGTCCATCGCCAGCAGTTCGCGGAAGGGCCTGAGCCGCCCGCGGCGGGCGGCGCGCTGGAGGCCGGGCAGGCGCCAGTTGGTGTAGCCGCGGATGTGGCCGTCCTGCTCGCCGCTCTGCTCGTAGAGCGAGCCCAGCCCCTCGTTGAGCCAGGGCGGGCAGCCGGGGAAGTCGGCCTCGACGAAGGGGTGGACGATTTCGTGGACGAGCGTGCCGCCGCCCGTCTCGATGTTCATCACGAGCGCCTTGTGCGCCGGCGAGTAGTAGCCGTAGGGCGTCGTCGGCTCGCGCCCGAAGAGGCGGCGCGCGTGCACGTTGTAGGAGGCCGAGTCCTTGAAGAGCCAGACGTCGAGGATGTCGGCCGGGTCCTTCTCGAAGAAGTCGCGCTTGAGCAGGTCTACGGCCCAGCGCACGGTCGAGCGCGCGTGCTCCTCGACCGCGCGCCGCCCGCCGTCGCCGACGACGACGAAAGGCTTCTCGACCACGATTTCGAACTCGGCGGAGGGGAGCCTCTTCTTAAGCTGCGCGACGTGGCGCGCGTAGTCGGCGTCGGTGTGACCCGCCGCCGCCGCCGTCACGGCGCCGCGGTCGGCGTCGGCGGCGCGCGGAGTTCGGCCGCCCGCGCCGCCTGAGGCCGGGGCGCAGGCCGCGGCCGTGGCGGCGAGCAGCAGGAGCGCGGCGGGCCGGAGTTCCCACTTCATGCCCCGCCCCCTTCAAGCTCTTCGAGCGCGATGACGGGCAGGCGGACGGTGAAGCGCGAGCCGCGCCCCACCTCGCTCTCGGCCTCTATCCGCCCGCCGTGCGCCTCGACCAGTTCCTTGACGAGCGAGAGGCCGATGCCCAGGCCCCCGTGCCTGCGCGTCGCCGTCGAGTCGGCCTGCCGGAAGCGCTCCCAGATGTGCGGCATGAAGTCCGCGGGGATGCCCTCGCCCGTGTCCTCGACCTCGACCTCGACCCAGCGCGCCCGCCCGGCCGCCCCGCCGTCCTCGCCTCCATTCTCGCCGCCGCCGGGCGGGCCGCAGTCGGCGGGGCGCGTGCGGACGACGACGCTCCCGCCCTTCGGCGTGAACTTGATGGAGTTCGTGAGCAGGTTCCAGAGAATCTGCTGGAAGCGCTGCGCGTCGGCGATGGTCGGCGGGAGGCGCTCGGACAGCTCCAGCCGCAGCGCCAGCCCGCGCGCGAGCGCCGCGTGGCGCACCGTCCGCTCGGCCGTCCGCACCAGCTCGTTGACGTCGAGCAGGTCGCGGTGGAGGCGGAGCACGCCGCGCTGTATGCGCGAGAGGTCGAGCAGGTCGCCGATGAGCTGGGTGAGCGAGGTGGCCGACGAGCTGATGGCGCGGAGGCCGTCGGCGAGGTCGCCGCCGCGCTCAAGCGCCCCGCGCTCCGAAAGCATCTCGACCCAGCCGTTGATGGCCGTCAGCGGCGTCCGCAGCTCGTGCGAGAGCGTGGCGAGGAACTGGTCTTTGAGCCGGTTCGCCTCGCGCAGCTCCGCGATGAGCCGCGCGTTCTCCAGCGTCGCCCCGAGGTGCGTGGCGACGGCGACGAGGAGGTCCACGTCGTCCTCGCTCCAGTCGCGCCGGCTCCGGGTCTGGTGCCCGCTGATGGAGCCGACGACGCGCCCGAGGTGCGTGACGGGGACGACGACGAGACTCTTCAGCCGCGTCCTCTCGATCAGCCCGCCCAGCCCCGCGGCGAGCGGGTGCGCCGCGACGTCCGCGGCGACGAGCGGGCGGCGCGAGGTGCGCAGCGCGTAGCGGACGGGCGAGCGCTCGCGCACGTCGGGCCAGTCCGTGACCGGCTCCACGCCCTCCGCGCACCACTCGCCGTAATAGTCGTCGTGCTCGTCGTCGGCGAACAGCACGGCGACGCAGCGGTCGAGCCCGAGGACTTCGCCGACGCGCTCGATGACCTCGCGCACCTTCTCGCGCGGCTCCGAGCCGCGCTGGAGCGAAAGCAGCAGGCGGTTGACGACGGCCTCGCGCTCGGCCTGCGCCTGGATGGTGGCGAAGAGGCGCGCGTTGACGATAGTCTCGGCCGCCTGCGCGGCGAGGATTTCCAGCAGCCGCAGCTCGCGCTCAGTAAAACCCCCGGCGCGGTTGGCGACGTAGATGAAGCCTATCAGCTCGCGCTTTATCTTCAAGGGCACGCTCAGGACCGAGCGCAGGCCCCAGCGCTCCGCGAAGTCGCGGTTGAGGCGCTCGTCCGACGCCGGCTCGTTCGAGACGAACGACTCGCCCGTCTGGTAGAGCGGCGCGTCGCGGTTCCCGCGCTCCAGCCTGAAGTGGAACTCCTCGACCAGCCCGGGCGGCGTGTTGCAGCCCGGCGCCTCGGCGCGCACCGAGTTGGTGCGCCGGTCGTAGGCGGCGATGAGGCACATCTCGCCGCCGGCCAGCTTGCAGATGGCGCTCGCCAGCCGGCCCGAGACGTCCGCCGTGTCGGAGAGCGTGGTGAAGGTGCGCGTGATTTCGAAGAGGCCGCCCAGCTCCTCGTTGCGCTCCCAGCTCTCCTCCAGGAGCTGCGTCTTCTCGATGGAGATGGCGAGCGGGGCGGCGAGGCGTTCGAGCGCGAGCAGGTGCCCGCGGCGGTAGGCGTCCGGGGCGAGGCTCGTCAGGTTCAGGCTCCCGACGGCGCGGCGCATAGAGAAGAGCGGCACGCAGACCGCCGAGCGGAAGCCCTCGCGCCGCAGGTCGCCGTAGACGTTGAAGCGCCGCTCCTCGCTCAGCTCGGGGATGACGACCGTGCGCCGCTCGGTCAGGGCCAGTTCCGTCACCGAGCCCTTGAGAGGCCCGCGCGCGCCGACGGCGAGCGGGCGGGCGCGCTCGCCCGTCAGCGCGTAGACGCGCAGAGTCTCGCCGTCCCCCTCGCACAGCGCGAGCGAGGCGCGGTCGAAGGGGACGAGCGCGCGCATCTGCTCGCTCGCCAGCTCGAAGACCTCCTCGATGCTGCGCCCCGTGTTGACGGCGGCGACGATGCGGTTGACCGTCTCGAGCTGCTCGTTGGCCTCGCCGAGGTACTCGACGAGCGCGCGCAGGCGCTCAAGCTCGCGGTCGGGCGCCGCGCTCCCGCCGCCGCCGGCCCGGGGTTGTTCGCTGCCGTCAGACATGGGCGCCGTCAGCCCTTCTTCTTGTGGCGCTCGACGATGCGGAGCGGGGTGGCGAAGAAGTCGAACTCCTCGCGCAGGCGGTTTTGCAGGAAGCGCTCGAACGAGAAGTGCATGCCGCCGCGCCCGCCCGCCGTGAAGACGATGAAGGTCGGCGGGCGCACCCCGACCTGCGTGAGGTACTGGACGTGGAGGCGCGACTGGCCGCCCTTGACGGGCGCGGGCACGGTCGGCGCGCGGCCCGAGGCCATCACGCGCTCGTAGAAGGCGTTGAGCTGCGAGGTCGGGATGCGCAGGTTGCGCGCCTCGTGTGCGTGGACGGCGAGCGGGAGCAGGTTGTCGACTCGCTGCCCCTTGAGCGCCGAGATGGTCATCACCGGCGCCCACTCCAGGAACTTCATCTTGAAGCGCAGGTCGCGCTCGAACTCCGAGACGCTGTGGTTGTCCTTCTCGGGCACGGCGTCCCACTTGTTGACGGCGAGGATGATGGAGCAGCCGGCGTCGAGCGCGTAGCCCGCGATGTTGGCGTCGAGCGCGGTCACGCCCTCGACCGCGTCGATGACGACGACGGCGACGTCGGCGCGCTCCAGGCTCCTGCGCGCCATGACGACCGAGAGCTTCTCGGCCATCTCCTCGGTCTTGCCCTTGCGGCGGATGCCGGCGGTGTCCACGAGGCGAAACGTGCGCCCCTCGGCTTCGAGCACGGTGTCCACGGCGTCGCGCGTCGTCCCGGCCACGGGCGAGACGATGACGCGCTCGTCGCCGACGAGGCGGTTGAGGAGCGAAGACTTCCCGACGTTCGGCCGGCCGACGATGGCGAGCCGCACCTCGCGCGCGCCCCCGGCCTCGTCGTCGTCCCCAGCCGCCGACTCGGCCGGCGGCAGTCGCTCGACGAGCGCGTCCAACAACTCGGCGACGCCGTCCGAGTTCTCGGCCGAGATGGGGAGCACGTCGTCGAAGCCGAAGCGGTGGAACTCGCCGGCGAGGGCTTCGAGCTTCGCCGCGTCCACCTTGTTGGCGGCGACGAGCACGGTCTTCCCCGTCGAGCGCAGGAGCCGCGCCAGCTCCTCGTCCAGCGGCGTCGCGCCCGCGCGCGCGTCCACGACCCAGACGAGCGCGACCGCCTCCGTGATGGCGAACTCGGCCTGCCGGAAGATGTGGGCCGGGATGACTTCCGCGTCGTCGGGCACGATGCCGCCCGTGTCCACGAGCGAGAAGCGGCGCCCGGCCCACTCCGACTCGCCGTAGATGCGGTCGCGCGTGATGCCCGGCTCGTCGCCGACGATGGAGCGGCGCTCGCCGACCAGCCGGTTGAAGAGCGTGGACTTGCCCACGTTCGGCCGCCCGACAATCGCCACCAGTGGCAGCGGCGCCGCCGTCCTAGGCCCCAAACCTTCCTCTTTGTCCTGCCCGCTCGACATCATAAGGAAGTGTAGCGTGCGACCTTTTGCACCGCAAGGAACTCCCCGCCGGGAGGGAAACCTTGCGCCGGGCGCCGGTCGGCGCTAAGCTGCGCGCCGCACCTATGCTCTCGCTCCGGACACCGCGCGGACTGTTGGAGAAGGCGCGCGCCCGCCTCAGGCCCGCGCCCGCGCCGGACGCCGCGCCGCACCTCGAACTCGGGCGGCGCGGCGAGGCGCTGGCGGCCGACTACCTGCGCGCGCGCGGCTACGAGCTGGTGGCGGCGAACTTCCGGCTGCCCGTCGGGCGCAACCGGCGCGGCGCGGTCGTCGAGGCCGAGCTTGACCTCGTCGCCTACGACGGCCCCACGCTCTGCTTCGTGGAGGTGAAGACCCGCCGCTCCGACTGGTTCGCCGCGCCCGAGGCCAACGTGGACCTCCGCAAGCAGCGTCAGGTGACGCGCGCCGCACGCGCCTACCGACGCCTGCTCGGCCTGACGGACGCGCCGCGCCGCTACGACGTCGTCGCCGTCATCCTCCCCCCGCCCGAACCGGACGGCCGCGAGCCCGCCCCGCGCCTCGAACTGCTCCGCGGCTTCTGGACGGAAGACAAGTTCCGCAAGCGCCGCTGGTCATAGTCGGGCGCGCCCGCGGGCTACCGCGGGCGCAGCCGACCTGCTATGATGCGGGCCTCCCCGCGGCCCGACCTTTCACGCCCCGGTACGTCTAAAAACAATGAGCACCAGAAAAATCGTCGTCGCCCTCGCGCTGCTCTCGGGTTTGAGCCTCGCCGTCTGGACCGTGTTCGCCCACGAGGGCGAGCACCACAGCCCGGGCGGGAACGGCCAGCCCAACGGCGCGCCGCTCACCGCAATGTTCAACCAGCCCTGCTCGAACGGCATGGCCGGCCCCTTCCCCTGTAGCAAGGTTGACCTCGCCGCGCTGCTCCCCGTCGCCGACATCGACGGCACGGAGGGGGAGGTCACGGCCAACGACATCTGGGGCTGGACGGACGCGCTCACCGACAGGGAGTACGCGCTGCTCGGGCTCTCGAACGGCGTCGCCTTCGTGGACGTGACGAACCCGACCGCGCCCGTCTACCTCGGCAACCTCCCGCGCCACTCGGCGGACTCGCTCTGGCGCAGCCTCAAGGTCTACCGCGACCACCTCTACGTCGTCAGCGAGGCCGCCGAACACGGGATGCAGGTCTTCGACCTGACGCGCCTGCGCGGCGTCAACGCGCCGCAGACCTTCACCGAGACGGCGCACTACAACAACTTTTCGAGCGCCCACACCATCGCCGTCAACGAGGAGACCGGCTACCTCTACGTCGCCGGGAGCAAGCCCGCGGCGGCCCGGACGCCGGGCGTGGACACGTGCGCCGGGACCACGAGCCCGTCGGGCGCGGTGCGCGGCGGCGGCCTCCACGTGGTAGACGCGCGCAACCCCGCCGCCCCCTCTTTCGCCGGCTGCGTCAACGAGGACGGCTACACGCACGAGACGCAGTGCGTCGTCTACCGCGGGCCGGACGCGCAGCACCGCGGGCGCGAGGTCTGCTTCAACGCCAACGAGGACACGCTCACCATCGTGGACGTGACGAACAAGGCCGCGCCCCTCCAGCTCTCGCGCACCACCTACGACGGCAAGGGCTACACGCACCAGGGCTGGCTGACCGGCGACCAGTCGCGCTTCCTCCTCGACGACGAACTGGACGAGCAGAACCAGAAGCTCGCCAGAAACCGCACCTTCGTGTGGGACGTCTCCGACCTGGACGCGCCCTCCGTCCGCGGCATCTTCGAGGGCTCGACCCCCTCCATCGACCACAACCTCTACGTCCGCGGGCTCTACGCCTTCGAGTCGAACTACCGCAGCGGGGTGCGCGTCGTGGACGTCCGCAACGCCGCGACGGCGAACCTCTCGGAGGTGGCCTTCTTCGACGTCTTCACCGCGGACGACGCGGCGTTCTTCAACGGGACGTGGAGCAACTACCCCTTCTTCGCCAGCGGGACGGTCGTCGCCAGCGGCATGGAGCAGGGCCTCTTCGTGCTGCGCCCGCAGGTCGGCCTGCCCGTCCGCATCGACTACGAGCCCTACTTCGTCCGCCAGCAGTACCGCGACTTCCTGGGCCGCGAGCCCGACGAGCCGGGCCAAGCCTTCTGGACTCACGAGATTGAGCAGTGCATGGGCGACGCCGCCTGCCGCGAGGTCAGGCGCATCAACGTCAGCGCCGCCTTCTTCCTGTCAATCGAGTTTCAGGAGACGGGCTACCTCGTCTACCGCCTGCACAGGACTTCCTTCGGCACGCCGCCGGCCTTCGCCTCGTTCACGAACGACGCGCGGCAGGTCGGGCAGAACGTCGTCGTGGGCCAGGCCGGTTGGGAGCAGCAGTTGGCCGCGAACAAGACCGCCTTCGCCGAGGCGTGGGTGCAGCGCCCCGCGTTCCTCGCCGAGTTCCCCGCCGGCATGGACGCGCAGGCATACGTCTCGAAGCTCTTCCAGCGGGCGGGCGTCAACCCCACCCTCACGGAGGCGCAGGCGGCCGCCAACGCCTACGCGCCCGGCGACACGCAGGGCCGCGCCCGCGCGCTGCGCGCCGTCGTCGAGGGCGCGACCGTCACGCAGGCGCACAAGAGCCCGGCCTTCGTGCTGATGGAATACTTCGGCTACCTGAAAAGGGACCCCGACGCCGAGGGCTACAACTTCTGGCTCGGGAAGCTCAACCAGTTCAACGGCAACTTCGTCCAGGCCGAGATGGTCAAAGCCTTCATCTCGTCCTTCGAGTACCGCCAGCGCTTCGGGCAATAACCCGCCCGTCGCCGGACGGAAATAAAGCCCGGGGTGTTCGGCCCCGGGCTTTATTCTATTCGGCGGCAAGGTCGGCCCGGCCTACTTCTCGGCCTTCTGCTCGGGCTTGCGCGGGCCGGCGTTCTTCACGTGCTTGTCGAACCAGCTAATCATCTCGTAGAGGACGTGCTCGGTCGTCTCGCGCGCGGCGTAGCCGTGGGCTTCGAGCGGGAGCGTGACGTAGCGCACGGTCGCGCCGTTGCCGCGCAGCGCCTGGTACATGCGCTCGGACTGGATGGGGAACGTGCCCGTGTTGTTGTCGGCCTCGCCGTGGATGAGCAGGATGGGCTCGTTGATCTTGTGCGCGACCATGAAGGGCGAGACCTTGACGTACATCTCGGGCGCCTCCCACAGCGTCCGCCGCTCGCTCTGGAAGCCGAACGGCGTCAGCGTGCGGTTGTAGGCGCCGCTGCGCGCGATGCCGGCGCGGAAGAGGTCGGAGTGCGCGAGCAGGTTCGCCGTCATGAACGCGCCGTAGGAGTGGCCGCCGACGCCCACGCGGTCGGGGTCGGTCACGCCCATCTCGGCCGCCTTGTCGATGGCCGCCTTCGCGCTGGCGACTATCTGCTCGACGTAGGTGTTGTTCATCGTCTCGGGGTCGCCGATGACGGGCATCGTCGTGTTGTCGAGGACGGCGTAGCCGGCGAGCAGGAAGAAGAGGTGCGACGGCCCCGTGATGCTCGTGTAGCGCTGCGTCGAGCCGGTCACCTGCCCGGCCGTGGCCGGGTCGTTGAACTCCAGCGGGTACGCCCAGACGACCGTCGGCAGCCGCGTCCCCTCCTTGTACCCGGGCGGCAGGTAGAGCGTGAACGAGAGGTCCACGCCGTCGGCGCGCTTGTACTTCACGAGCTGTTTTTTGATGCCCTGGAGCTGCGGCGTCGCGTCCGGGATGTTCGTCAGCGCCCGCAGGCCAGAGTCGCCCGCGCCCGCGCTCGGGTCGAGCGTGCGGACGTAGTAGTTCGCCGGCTCAATCGGCCGCTCGCGGCGCGTGATGATTTGCCGCGCGTCGTCCGTGACGAGCGCGACGACCGTCTCGTAAGTCTGCGCGTCCGAGCGGAAGAGGCGTTCGGCCTTGAGCGTCTGGACGTTCAGGCGGTCGAGGAAAGGGCGGTCGCCCTCGGGGGTGGCGCCCGTGCCGGTGAGGTAGACGAAGTCGCCGCTGCGCAGCACGACCCGCCTCCCGTTCGGGAGCGTCCGCGTCAGGAGCGTGCCCGGGTTGTTGTAGCGCTCGTTGCTGCTGTGGCTCCACACGACGCGCGGCGCGGCGCCCGGCTTGTCAACTTCTATAAGCTGAGTCCGCACCCAGCGCTTGTCGCGGTCGTAGTCGCGGACGAAGGCCGACGCGCCGCGCTCGTCCCACTCCAGGCCCCGGAAGCGGTGCTCGGTCTTGAAGACCTCGGCGGGCTGCCCCGAGAAGGGCGCCTTGAGCATCAGGATGCGGTCGCGGTGCGGCGCCTTCTTCCGCGGGTCGCCTTCGTCTAAAGCCTCGACCCAGACGAGCGTGGCCGGCTCGGTCGGCCGCCACTGGTACGCGCGCGGCCCCTTCGGCACGCCCTCGATGGGCACCTCGTCGGCGAGCGGCAGGCTGGCGACCTTGTGGACGACCTTCGCGCTCCTGTCCCACACCTCGACCTCTTTGGGGAAGTCGTCGGCCGGGTGGAGGTACGAGTAGGGGCGCACGAGGCGCGCGACGAGCAGGTGCGCGCCGTCAGGCGAGGGCTCGGCCTCCTCGTAGATGGCGGGGGGGCCGAGCGGGGTCGCCTTCCCCGACTCGGCGTCCACGAGGGCGAGCTGCGCGGTGGCGTAGAAGTCGAAGAGCGCCGCGTCGTGCGCGTCCTTCAAAAGGTCCTGGTAAGTGCGCACGGGGCCGGGGCGGCCGCTGCCCTCCTGGATGTTGGGCGCCTTCGGCACGGTCTCTTCGGCGGGCGGCGTGCCGCGCCCGGCCGGGACGGTCTGCACGAGGAGCGTGCGGTTGTCCGGCATCCACTGGACGGCCTCGCCGTAGACGCCGTTGACGGCGACGCCCTTGAGCCTCCACGCGCGCGCGCCCGCGGCCTCGCCGGCCCACAGCTCGATCCCCGAGTCGGTCGTGTTGGTGAAGGCGAAGCGCCTGCCGTCGGGGCTCCACACGGGCATCCCCGCGCGCGCGCCCGCCGGCAGCTCGACCTTCCGCTCCGACCCGTCGGCGATCTTCTTGAGCGTCATCGAGACGTAGAAGGGCGCGCGGTGGCGGCCCGAGATGTTCGGGTTGATGCGCAGCCCCGCGAGCCGGAGCATGGGCTGCGCCAGCTCGGAGATGGGCGGGTAGCGCGTGCCCTGCACGAGCAGCATGTAGTCGCGCGCGGGGCTGATGGCGGCCTGCGGCGGCACGGGCGCGTTGAGCACGTCGAGCACGGCCTGCGGCGGCTTCTGGTAGCCCTGCGCGGCGGCCGCGCCGGCCGCCGCCAGCAGGAAGAGGACGGCGGCCGCGACTTTCGGCACCTGGCGGCAACGCCCGCGGGGCGAGCCGTGAAGACTTCGGGCGAGTTCTTGAGACATGGCTGGCGCACTCCTCCGGCAGAGGTTTCGGTCACGTGTTGTCATTATTAGTCGGCGGCTGAGAGTTTCCGTCATCGCCCCACGGGTGTCAAATCGCTCCGGCCGTGGATTTCAAAGGGGTAAACGGCCCGGCTGTGGGGCCGCTTGACAATGGCGGGCGAATCGGTAGAATTTCAAACGCTCACGCGGGAGTAACTCAGCGGTAGAGTGCGACCTTGCCAAGGTCGAAGTCGCGGGTTCAAATCCCGTCTCCCGCTTCGAAACGATGAAGTCGGAACGCCGAACGGGGAACTTGGTCAGACACAGTTCATCGTTCAGCGTTCCGACTTCATCGTTTATACGGCGGCGTAGCCAAGTGGTAAGGCAGAGGTCTGCAAAACCTTTATTCGTCGGTTCGATTCCGACCGCCGCCTTCAATGAAATCAATAGTTTAGGGGCAGCCAACCGGCTGCCCCTACTCGTTTGGTTTGCCAATGGTTTGCCAAATAGGTCAGTATCGCGGTTATGAGTGACTATGAACCTATTCTTTCTGAAATATTAGCCCGTTATTCTAAATCGTTTTCGTCGAAAGCTTATGGGGGCGAGAATAGCGACGTTGATGTACTTATGACTGTATTCGGGATTTCGCCCGAACTTAAGAGAGAGAACAGGCAGTATTGGGGACGCGAGCTTGGAATGTGCTGGCAACTGTTAGTGAGGGAGCTTTTCAGGCAGACGGTCAAAGACTACGCTCCTGGGCTTCGCATAGGTGCGGATGAACCCACAGACTTGATGGCCGGTAAGGATGCCATAGATACAAAATACAGAATAGGGTCTGGTGATTCGGGTACGTTGAAGAAGTTTAAGTTGTATGGAGAGCTGTTGCGGAGTGAGGGTTATAATCCGCTTGTTCTGATTCTCCGAGAAGATAATTTGCCCGCCGCAATTACTGCCTGTAAAGCAGGCGGATGGACTGTTTACACAGGTGAGCAGACATTCAATTACATCCGGCAGAAAAGCGGAGTAGATTTGAACAGTTGGCTATTGAGTCTTGGAACGAAATACAACATAACTCGTTAATCAGAATAAGGAACTTTGTAGATTCTCCTCATTGCGTTTGAGCCTATCAGTAGCAATTTGGCAGTACTTCTCACTAATCTCTACACCAATGTAATCATGCCCAAGTTGTTTGGCTGCTAAACAAGTCGTCCCTGTACCAGCAAAAGGATCAAGAACGATGTGTCTCTTGTTTTCCGGCACAACTAGGCGCAGAAGAAAGCGGATAAGTTCAAGAGGTTTAACGGTACAGTGCCCGTCAACTTTATCATCACCGTTTTTATTGTTCATGCCCTCTATGATGTTGGACAAAAAGCCCGATCCATTCATCTGTGCATGGAGAAGACCTACACCTGTGGATTTAATAGTTTCCATATAATTATTGATTAGCGGCTTCTGTAACATACAAATAGCTTCCCACTCATTACGTAAACAACTATGCCACCCTTCCCAAGATTTCCCATCTTCTTCACCAAGTTTTTCTAATTTACTGGCGAAATTAAGACCCTTTGGAATACCTGAATGTCGTCGCCAAACAAGAATGTCACGGGCGTAGAAGCCAGCCTCCTCTAACGCTACTTGCACATGAGCAACGGTTCTAGTGCTGTTAAAGACGAGGACATATGCCCCTGAACGAACTGTACGATACAACTCCTTACCCCAACCAAGACACCACTCTTGATATTCCAAAATATTTTCCCTATTCCTTTTGTACCATCTATTATTTCTCACTCCTCCCGCTAAGCCACTTCCATAAGGAATGTTCTTGACGAGCGTATTAGAATCCTGAATTCTATCCAACCGTCTCTGAATTTCAGACTCATCCCAACTCCTACCTATAAATTCATAATTATAAGGTGGGTCTGTTACACAGGCAGAAAAGTACTCTTCTGGGAAGTGTGACAGTACTTCTTTACAATCACCTACGAGAATGCGGTTTGATTCCTTTGAAATTGACGATTGATGATTCATTCCATCTAGCCTCTGCGTGGTAAGTGACAGGATCAGGTAACTACGATTATTCATTAACAGTTACTTCATTCGATGGCAAGTCTCCCCTTCTGTCAACATGCGCTCTTATTTCTCCATCTGAGCTTATGGTACAAAGGCAGAATAATGTGGCGAGGCTTAACAAGATGCTCCGCCGCCCTGTCATTCTTTCGGCTCTTTGATGATGCTCCGCAGCCGCTTCACTCGCGGCGACCGCTTCTCCAAGAATTTCTTATGCCTCTGATTGAGCATTGAACTGAATGTTTGATGTTTAAGGCCCAGTAGTCTAGCTGCTCTTACTACGCTGCCCTGCCCTTCCTCTAAAGCCCATTCGATTAGCTTTTCCTCAAACTCCTGTACCGCGCTGAAAAATGTAAAGTTCTTGTCGTCCGGCTGGATGCCTACCAGCCGCCGCATTATTATGAGCGCGCACGCACGCTGCCGCGCGTTGGTTTCGGGGTTCTGAGCGTCTTTAAGCAGCCTGTCGGCACGCTGGTAAAGCTCATAAAGTTCTTTCTGCGGGAACGTGCGCCGCGCGCCGTGCTCCTCTATGAGCGTGAGGATTGCAAGACCGGCGTGTGAGCGTGCGCCCGCATCTTCCGCAACTTTCACGGCGCGGCGCAGAGTGTTGATAGAGGCTTCAATCTTTCCGAGCCGCGCCCACGTCACGCCCTGCGTTGCCAGCGCATCCGCGAAGAGTGCGGCCGTACCGCACCCCTCTAGGTTCTGGACGGCTCGCGCGATAACCCTCTCCGCCTCCTGATATTTCTTCTCCGCGATAAAGACGCTGGCTCTCGTCTCATCCACTTGTGCGAGCAAGCCGGGATCATTCAGCCTTCGGTAAATCGCGCCTGCGCGGTCGAGGTGGTCATGCGCTTGTCTGTAATGCCCTAGCTTGCGGAGTAAGTTGGCGAGATTGTTTTCATTCGTCGCGCGGTATCGCTCATGCCCTGCTAACTCTTGATGGTGAATAGCTGCCGTGAACTCGATTATCGCCCTGTCCAGATAATCGGGGCGTCCCTCTATGATTCCCAACTGCTTCAACACCAAAGCCAAATTGTTGTGAAAGCTGCCTCGGACGGCATGACTCACCCGCTCGTCAAACAGGTGCGCGTGTTCAGTTAAGACTGCGAGTGCGTCAGTGTATCTGCCTGCCCAATACTCGACGGTAGCCAACCGCGTAACAAGTCTCGCCCGCCAGACAGTCTCCGTTACGCCCTCAAAAGCGGTCGTTAGTAGATCGCGCGCCTCGTCATACGCGCCCTCTCGCCAGTAGCACAACGCCAGATCGCCACGCGCGCCAGCGGCGCGCGTCGTCTCTCCGAGTGCTTCAAAGAGCGCGGCACTTTCACTGATAAGGTTCTTCGCCGCCTCTTGCGCGTCCGCAACCTGTTTGCACGCGCCAAGCCAGCCGGACAGCACGCCGACCTGTAACAACACTTCGGCAGATGTGCTCTCTTCCAACCCTTCGATATTCGGACGTTGCCCTATGCCGCGCCATAGCTCTCCTAGAACCTCGCGCGCCTCTTCATATTGCCCTCTAAGAATGAGGTCAGAGGCTACCTCACACCGTAGCAAGGCGCGCTCGTCAACGGTCAGTGAGGGGTTATCTAGTTCCTTCAGGCGTTGGTCTGCTAATGTCATGTGAGGCAAGCCTTTCCGTTGCGTCCGCCGAATTTTAGGCGGACACGAAAAGACCGCCGCCTTCTGTGAAGGAGGCGACGGTCATCCCGACAAATAACTCCATAAAGGAAAAGAACGATGCGAAAGACTCTTTGTGCATCCGTCCTGATGCTGGCACTCTGCGGCTCCGCTTTTGCGGGCGACATGAGCAATCCGTCTGCCCCTCAACCGCCGCCGCCATCGAACATGACGACCGAAGAAACCGCGACGGATGCCGTGATGCAGACCGGAACAGCGGACGGCTTCACTGAGACGTTGTTGAGCGTGCTGGAAACCGCGCTCGAAAGCGTTCTCGCGCTGAGCTAACACGCACACAAGCCTAACCGGGGTAAGCTGCCTGTCGGGGCGGCTAGGTTGTAGTGTGCTTTGCGGGCGTCGAGTAGAGGCGGAACACCCACGCGCGCGAGATTACCGCCGTGCAAAGGTAATTGCAAGAAAAATTTCCTGCGGCCTCTTTCGCAACGGCAGCAACGATTAAGAGGCTTCTTTGCGCGACGCTGCCTCTGAGCCGCCTTTCTTGTAAAGCATCTTTTCAAGGCGTGCGGTCGCGCCCTGCTGCATCGTCGGTAAGACGTGGCTGTATGTGTCCAGCGTAAGCACAATGGTTGAATGTCCGAGCCGTTCGCTAACTACCTTCGGATTTTCCTCCGCAATCAAAAGCAGCGTCGCGCATGTGTGGCGCAGATCATAAAGCCGAATGCGCGGCAGTTCTGCCTTTGTGAGAATCGGGCGGAAGTAGCGATAAGTAATGTTAGGGATGGTAAGCGGCGTACCCTCATCACTACAAAAGACCAGATCGAAAGCCTGCCACGTCGCGCCGATCTTTAATCTGGCCTCGGCTTGCTTGCGTTTGTGCGCGGCGAGTTTTTGCAGAAGCGGCGCAGGCAAGAAAACCGTGCGACGGCTGCGAGCCGTTTTCGGTTCTTCAAAGCTCCAACTCTTCTTATGCCTGACAAGCGCACGCCTGACTTGAGCCGTTGCGCGCTCAAGATCAACGTCAGACCATTGCAGCGCAAGATACTCTTCCGGTCGCATTCCCGTTAGCAAAGCGAACTCGAAAATCAAGCCGTGCGGCATCACGTCGGCAGCCTCTAAAAAGCGCGTGGCTTCATCCGGCGACAAGACGCGCCGCTCTTTGTGCGGCACTTTCGGAAGCTCTACCAAATCGGAAGGATTGCGCGAGAGCAGACCCCATTTGACCGCCTGCCGTAACGCATTGTGCAAGGCTGAATGAGTGTGCCGGACAATGCGCGCCGAAAGGCCGCGCGCCTGCATCTTGCCGTAAACGCTTTGTATGTCCAAAGGTTGTAGCTTGTCTAAGCGTTTGTGTCCTAGAGGTTCGCGGACATATCGCTTGAGCAAAGCGGCGTAGCCGTCCGCCGTGCGTCGTGAGACTCGCGGCCGCACCGCCGCCTCAAGCCAGCGGTCAAGATAGCTGTTGACCGTGTAAGCTGTCGGCTCAGCAAACGTGCCTGAGTCCACTTCGCGCATAGCATTGTTGAGGTACGTTTGCGCGTCCTTTTTCGTGCCTTTGACTTGCTTTCCAACGTAACGGCGTTTCCCGTTCGCGTCGCGCCCAACAAAGACGCTGACAATAAACACGCCGTCGCGCTTCTTTATGATCTGGCCGCTTCTGCGCGGCTGCTTTTTCTCTGTCATTTGCTTCTTTTATATGCGCCGAAAACTCACCTGTGATAGTGTTCGGCGTGTTCGGTGGCTTCTGTGTCGTTGCTGTCGGACTCGGATCAAAAGGGGTCTGGCGAGCGTTGGCGCGCTTACCAGACCCTTTCCGGTTAGGCGGCTAACCGTTCGGGCTGCCGCGTCGCCGCGACCATCACATGAAGGGCAGCCGCCGCGCTCAGATGCTTGCAAGCGATATTGTTCAAGCCAGCCTTGCATGTGCAATGACCGAACCGCTTGCCATTTCGCACGAAAAAATCAACCGTGTACCGTGCGCCCGTTTCACGGTTCGTCACGCGATACTGCCGCCACTGAATAGCCTGCACGAATAGCTTGCTCGCCCTCGCGCGCTCCGTTGCCTTGCCGATTGCTTCCGCCGTTGATAGCTGAATCATTAGCCGTTCCCTCTCACTTGAAGATAACTAACCAACATGGATATATTACTTCATAGAGGAATTACCGTCAAGAGTATTATTCGCTCTTGAGGGAATATATTCAGCGTGCTACTCTGCGCCGTATGATTGAAGTGAAGATAAGAGAAATCGCGGAGACGCGCGGCATCACGACCGCGTATCAGTTGCAGAAAGCTCTGGACGTTGCGCCCTCTGTTGCGGCGCGGCTCTGGCGCGGCGAGATAACAAAGATCGGGCTGGATACACTCGACAATCTTTGCCGCGTACTCAAAAGCAGACCGGACAAACTTTTGAAGTACACGCCGGAAGGCGACGAGTAAGCCGTCCCTGCGCGATAGAGCCGTTCTGAGCGGCGTTTCCCGCTTGAGCCATATCACGGGCATACCTCCTGCTCGCGCGCCTTTGTAGAGGCTTTATTCGCCAAAGTCAGCGGCAGCGCACTCTATGACGCCCATGCAATAGTGAAGGCGTGCTTGCGGGTATCAGGCAAATTCTTTCGGGCGGGTCAGGCCAGCGGCACAGGCCACTTGCCAGACGGTGCGGCCATTCGTAAGCGATGCACTTACACACGACGTTAGGGCGATGCACTCCGCGATATGTCTTAGCGTCACGCCCTCGCGTATGACCGCCATGCGCTGCGCAAAGCTGCCGCGCGTCGCTCCACATCGCAAAGGCGCGGCACGGCTCGCCATTGTTCCGAAAGGCTGTGCAACGTCGAATCTTGAGCGCGTTTTCGCTATAAGCCATATGTCATACACGCTGAGTCTATAAATGCTGGAAAATACGCTCTTGCGTTTTGCTATCTCATGCTCGCCCGATTCTAGGTTTCTAGGTTTTCCATATATTGCAGACCCAGAAAACCTATAAATTTTCGCTTGGCTTTTGCGTATTTTCGTTCGGCCTCTGATAGCGGTAGGGATCGCCCTTCTTACCTGCGCCGGTACGATCCAAGCGTCCCTCTACATGCAAGGCTCGCACGGCCTTTGAAATCAATCCCTGATTGCCTCCGATGCGCTCTTTAATGTCCGCTTCGGTTAAAGGTTCATCGCCTAAGTTGTCCATCACCGCCGCTTTCCGCTCCTCAAGCACAAGCGTTTGCATATCGCCGCCTGGACTGACAAGGCCAGTCTCGGCGTCCAGATAAACAACCGTTTCCGGCATATTTTCACCGTAGCGTTGTAATGTTTCGAGCGTCCGCGCTCTCTCGCGCCGCTTCATAATAAGCAGCGTATCAACTGCACCAAAGAAGCCGGTCGAACCTAACAGCGCGTCGCCGCCTTCACGTTCGCCTTTGCCGTTATGATGCACGGCTTGAATATGACACTGGCACTCAGATGAGCGCGCCATATCAATCAACGGCTCAAGTCCGCGCGTGACCTCGCCATAACTATTGAAATCAGCGACGCGCACAAAACGAGATAAAGGGTCAATAATAACGAGTGCTGGCGAGTGTTCTATGATCGCGGCTTCCAAAGCATCAAGTACATCGTCCGGCGTGCGCCCGGTATGAATGATGATATTTTGGCCGCTCGCCTTCATCTGTCGGAAGTGGCGTGCGACCTCGGCTCGCTTCTCTTCAAGGCAAAGGTAAATGACGCTGCCCTGTGCGGTCGCGCGTCCAAAGAACCCCCTCCCCTGTGAGACGGCAACGGCGAGATTGCGCGCCAGCGTTGATTTGCCTACCTTTGGCTTTGCCGCGCAGATGGAAAAGCCGCCGCGTGGCAACGTCCTATCCCACACATAAGCCGTCTCCTCTTCGGGTTCGTTTAGTAGCTCATCAAGGGTTGTAAAAGTGAAGCGTGTAATGCGGGAACTTCGCGCGCCAGATTCAGAGACATCTGGCTTCCACGATGGCGCGGCTTCTACCATAGCCTTTAGCTGCTCGATTGTGTCGCCTGCGTCAAGCCAGTCGGAAACATCACCTTTAGGCGCGAGGTTCGGCAACTGGATAATTTGCACTCTCTCAGCAATCTCATAAACAGAGCGCGCAACGCTCGCGGCATGCCTTCTGCCAGCATCATCATTGTCTGGCAATATGCAGATGCGCCGCTCGCATAGAACAGCGTTGTACTCGTCACGCCACTTGCCCGCCCCGCCGATATTCGTTGTGGCGATAAGTCCAAGCGACGCGAGCCGGTCGGCGTCCTTTTCGCCTTCAACGACGAAAACCGTTGCTTGCTTATCACTGGCTAATAGTTCGGGGAGGCGATACAGCACGCGCCGCACGGTCTTAGGCAAGCCACGTTCAAAACTGCCGCTATCGTTTGGCACTCGCGGGCGGAAGTCTTTCGGATCGTCAAAGCGTAAGACTTGATAAAGCACCTCGCCGCGCTCGTCGAGGTAGTCATATACTGCTGTCGCTTCGCTGTCAGGACGATAATCACTCTTCCCGCGTGGCTCGCTACTGTTTCCGTTGTGCAACATGACACCTGCCGCTTGTACGATGCCCGCATAAGTGCAACCGGCGTTAGCGTGACAGTGAAGCAAGATGCGCCCGTTATTGCCGTCTGCAATGCTTAGGCTGTTGCGCTGGTCGTCATGTGTCGGACAGCGCGCCGCCCAACCGTCGCCAGCGCGCTTTACGTTCTTGAAGAGATGGAGAATGTCACGCGCGCCCATCTTCATGGCCCGCCTTGAATAGCTTGCCGCGCGTGCGACCTATGAGTAGAATCAAGACAGAAACCACCCGCACACACAGCTAAAGGTTTCACGTTGAAGATGCCCACGCCGCTAACGTGGGCATCTTCTTTATCCAGCATCGCGCACGTCTCTCTTGTGCGCTCCCGATTCGCACGCGCTCAAGCAGATGCCGGGTTATCGTTCTGGGAATTGCCTTGTAGCGAGAGACAGCCGCCGCGCGCGATGAACTCACGCAAGGCGTCCTCATTAAATCTAATCTGCCTTTTCCCTAGTTTGATAACTACGCCGGGCGGAAAGAAATTCTCGCGCACGAGTTCATAAACGCGAGCCTTTTTCACGTCGAGGATTTCGGCAACTCTCGGAACTCTCGCCAACTGTTGAGACATAAGCTCACCTCCTGCGAACTCTTATACACACAGGCGCAAAGATATTTATTCGGAAAAAAGGCAAGCGAGTTTTCCGAACTTTTTATTAACTGTGAATTGGTGAGAGGGAGTCGGGTTAGCGGCGTGCAGATCGCCCGCGCGCGGAGCGCAGAGTTAAGCCGAGCATCTTTGCAAGGGGGTTAATGGCTTCGGATATGCGCCTAAAATCCATACCGTTTTCGTCTTGTTCAGACTGTGCAATTTCTTCGTATCGCCGCCCGTTAATTTGATGTTCTACAAGCCAGCGGAAATGCTTGTGGCTTCGGCTGTCATACGCTTTCCCCTTGCCGTGTGATTCTTTCATCCGTTCGCAGTAATCTTTTAACCGAGCCGTGAACTCCTCACTTACTTTCTTTTTGTATGATGCCTGTGTGTCTATGGCCGCGTCCCACGGATCAAACGTAAAATTAAATGCCTGCTCATGGTCGTACATTTCCACGTCGGGCGCGTATGCTTCGCTTTCACACGCCCAACTATCAGCATTGCGGTCGTAATACCAAAGATTGAGGGTCTTTAGAGCCTCACTAAAAATCCATTCGTCTGTTAGGTGATAGCATTTCCCCCACTTGCAAAGCGCAAGCTCAAAACGGGCGTTAGCTTGGTACAAGGGAGGGAAAAAGCCGAGGTGTTCTTTTTCAAGTTTCTCATTGCCTACCATATCGCGGCTCGCCATTTCCGCAAGGTTTTCAGGCAACATGGCTAGATCAAAAGCAATGATGTATTCGCTGATAGGCTCAGGTGAGACAGTAGCAGTGTAAAGCGGTAGCACGTCACTTTTAAGACTTGAAAGCACGGCGGGCGCACGGCGTTTGATAGCTCGAAAAAACTTCGCGCGAGCCGAATCACGCGAACTCACAATCCTTTTTTGTTTTCCATTTTGGTTTGCCAATGGTTTGCCAAATAGCCCAAACACACCCAAACTCAGCCTATCCAAGTATAATTCAAAACGCGAAAAGTCTAATAGAAACGCACACAAAACACCTCAGCATTACTCAGGCAAAGAGGCTCTTTGAATCTGCAAAACCTTTATTCGTCGGTTCGATTCCGACCGCCGCCTTCTCTAGAATCAAATACTTAAGGGCAGCCTGGTGGCTGCCCTTTTTCGTTTGTGTCACTATTGGGTCACTACGGAATCTCTTCCGGTGCTGCCGCCCTTGGCTAGACGAGGGGCAAGGTTTTCTACGGCCGTGACGAATACTGATTGCGGCAGCGGCGGAGTGACCGGGGTCGAGCTGCCGGAAGCGCGGCCTACGCCAGGTTGAACCTGTAGCCGGGGTCGAGGTGCTGGTGCTTGGCGAGAATCTGGTGAATGTTGTAGGGGTGCGTGGGGCTCATGGTGATGTTATTCCTCAGCACCTGGAAGATGTGGAGAAGCCCGCCCGCGTCGTCGATGTCGATGTCGGCCACGAACTCGTCGCCCATCGAGAAGAAGGTGAGTTGCAGGTTCCCGAAGTTCTCGCCGGTCTTGAAGCTCCCGGCGTGCGTAAACCCCTGGAACTGTGCGGGGAGAGTGTGGAGGACGCCGGAGACGGGGTGAAACAGCCCCGTGTTGACGTTGTGCTTCGTCTGCTCGCGCAGCTGCCTGTCGACGAGCGCGAAGAAGCGATCCCCGCGCAACTCCCTGATCTCCCTGACGAGCGAGAGCACGGACTGCGTATCGCTCAGCCTCGTCGCCAGGGTCTTGCGCGCGATGTTGAGGATGCCGGCGCGGCGGATGGGGTCGAGCGCGTCGTAGAGCGCTTGGCCGGTTTTGTTCTCGAAGCCGAAGACGCCCGGGCTGTTCGCCAGCAGCGTGCGCAGCTCCCTCGTCAGGCCGGCGAAGGCCGGGAAGGTGACGCTGACGATCTTCGAGATGTCCACGGGGAACGGGATGGTCTCCTCGGTCGGGCCGCCCGGCCTGACGTTGACGAACCGGCTCACGGGGAAGTACGAGGGCGGGTCGATGGTGATCTGGTAGACGCCCTGCGGGCCCGTGAACAGGTCGGTGATGTTGATGACCTTCGACGCGTCCAGCCCCCTGAGGACGGGGGCGTGGGTCAGGTGAAGGTTGCGGAGCGCTACGTCCACCCGCTCTTGAAGGCGCCTGCCGAAGACGTCGACGAGGTTCAGTCTGAGCTTACCGTTCTGCGCCATTCGAAGTCTCCCTGTTCTGAGGGCACGCGGGACGAGGGGAGGGGCGCGGCGAGAGTTGCGCGCGCCCCTCTGAATGGTTGCCGGGTGATTTACGGCAGCGCCGCGGTGACCGCCTTCAACGCCTGCGCGGCGATGGTCAGCGACGGGTTGGTGGCGAGCGCGCCGGGGATGCTTGCTCCGTCCACGACGAAGAGGCCGGGGTAGACGTCCTTCGAGCCGCGCGGCTTGTTGCCGTCGAAGACGCGGCCGAGTTCGTCGACCACGCCGTCGAAGCTGGTCGGCGCCATGATGGCGCCGCCGAGCGGGTGCGTCACGACCAGCTTCTTGTTGCCCAGGCCCTTCCAGAGCGGGAACGGCGTGTAGCGCCCGCCCATCTCGGCGGCGAGCGCCTGCAGGAGCTTCTCGATCTGCTGGAAGACGGGCGTCTCGCCGATCTTCTTGTCCCAGTCGAGGTCGAGCCGGTCGTTCTTCAGCGTGAACTTGCCGCTCGCGTCGTCCTGCCCCATGACGTTGAAGAAGAAGATGTTCGAGACCATCTCGCGCTCGGTCTGGTAGCTGTCCGGGTCGTAGGTGTCGGGGAGGGCCGGGAAGAAGTCGCGCAGGTCGGGCACGTTCAGGCCGAGGAAGGCGCCCTTCAGCCTCGCCTTCAGCGTCTCGCGCTTGGCGGCGTTGTCGAGCACGTTCAGGGTGGTGCTGGCGATGGCGGCGAACATCTCGGGGATGGCCGAGTCCTCGACCTTGATGTGGAGGTTCCCCATCTTGGTGCTCACCTGGCAGGTGTTGATGGGGCCGACCGAGCTGTGGACGGGCTTGGTGGTGCCGACGACGAACGCGCCGAAGTCGCCGTTGGTCGAGAAGTGCGTCCCGAGCGTGTCGGAGAGCTTGAGGCCGCCTTTGTCGCGCGAGCGCAGCAGTATCTCGGTCGTGCCGAGCGTGCCCGCGCAGAGGAAGACCATCGGGGCCGAGACCGTCTTCTTGTTGTCGTCGCGGTGGTCGCGGTAGTTCACCTCGTAGCCGCCGGGGATTTGCTTGATGTCCCTGACCTCGGCCAGCGGCGAGAGCGTCACGCCCTTCGCGGGGTCGGAGAGCAGCTTCGTGTAGAGCGTCTTGCTGAAGCTGTGGCGGGCGGACGGCAGGCAGCCCAGGATACAGCGCCCCTGCCGCTCGCAGAAGGTGCCGACCTTCTTGGCGTCGCCGCCGTCGGGGCGGTGCGGGTCGTACTCGATGACCGAGAGGTCGAGCGGCTTCCACGGGAGTTGTATGCCGAGCTTCGGCCCCGCGGCCGCCGCGGCGTCGCGCAGCACGCGCGCGCGGTCGAGGTAGAGGTAGTCGTCCGTCGTCAGGTTCGTCACGTCGCGGCCGGGCAGCGGTATCTTCGTGACGACGTGGTTGAGGCGGCCGCGGTGATCCTCCATCCACTTGTAGGCCGCCTGGTAGTCGGCGTCCGTGAGGTTGAGCAGGAGCGCCTGCAAGACCTCCGGCTGCGGCCGCACGGTGACGTTCGAGTAGATGAGCGACCCGCCGCCCACTCCGCTCGCCGTCAGGATGTCCGCCTGCCTGAACATCGAATACTGGTAGAGGCCGTCCTTGTTGACGCCGCTGCGGACGGCCGCGAAGAAGTCGAGGAGCCCCTGCCGGTGGTCGGGGCGCGTCCAGTACTGGACGGGGTGCTTCGGCGTCTGCTCCTTCGCCCACTCCGGGATTTTCTTGAGGGGGCTCGCCGGCGCCTTGCCGATCTTGGCCGGCGTAACCCACCACGTGCCCCGCTCCAGCATCAGCACCTTCTTGCCCTTGGCGGCGAGTCTGGTGGCGGCGACCGTCCCGCCGAAGCCCGTCCCGATTACAATCGCGTCGAAGTTGAACGGCATGGGTTTAGTCTCCTTGAGCCCGCGGCCGCAACGCTCTGGGGCGTTAAAGTGAGAGGCGCGCGGGAAGAGTTCTCCGGCAAAGATTTGCGCCAAACGGGAAGTCGGAGGAAGTTCGGCGCGGCGGCCAGTTGCGTAAGGACTCCGGCGGCGTCGGGAACGTCCGACCGGAATCAGCTATGAGACGTCAGCCCTGAGTTCGTAGGCCCGGCGCGGACTTCGTGCCGGGGGTTTGCCGGGCGCGTCCGCGGGCTTCAGGCGACACCGGCTTTTAAGGTCGAGGAGGACAGGCGCACTCTATGCCCGACGCGCGGGGCTGTCAAGATATTTCTCGCCCCCGCCGCCCGCGCCCTTCAGATGTACGCGGCCATCTTCCGCGCCCCGACGTAGCGCCGGTTGACCTCCTCCCAGTTCACATTCTGCATGAAGGCGTCCACGTACTTCGCCGCCGCCGACCCGTAGTCCATGTGGTAGGAGTGCTCGTACATGTCCAAGACCAACAGCGGGCGGCCGGCCGGCGCGTTGTGCATGTGGTCCCAGGCCCAGTAGTTGTGCAACCCGCCCGTGTGCAGGTTGAAAGTCAGAACCGCCCAGCCGGAGCCGCCGGCCAGCGCTTGCGCCGTCTTCCTGAACTCCGCCTCCCACCCCTCGTAGCTCCCGTACCACTGCTTGACGGCGTCCAGCACCTCGCCGCCCGGCCGGTTGTCGCCGCCGAGGTTGGCGAAGTAGTGCTCGTGCAGGACGACGGAGCCCGTGCGGTGCAGTTCCTCGCGCTTCAGGTCGCCGTAGACGTAGGCGGGCAAGTCCTTCTCGCGCAGCATCGCGTCCAACCGCCTCTCGACGGCGTTGAGCGCGCCCACCGACCCGCCGTAGTTATTCTCCCAGTGCGAGCGAATCAGCCTCTCCGAGAGCCCCTTGAGCCTGGCCGGGTCGAACGGCAAGGGCTTCGGCTGGTGCCGGCCGCGGAAGGCCGTGGCCGCCTGCGGGACGGCGGCGCCCGGCGCCTGACCCCGCGCCGCACTCCCCGGGGCGGCGCCGGCAGTCTCCACGCCGGTGAGATTGAGGAGCGCGAGCCCCGCCCCTCCCGCGACGACTTTGGACACGGCTTCACGCCTTGAGACTTTCTTCATTAGTTCGCCCCCTTAGCCGGCGTACCGCTCCTCGACGGTCGCGGCGAAGACAATCGTCCCGACGATGCCGATGACGCCCGCGATGACGAAAGGCGCCTGCGGCTCGACCTTCCACAGCAGCCCGCCGAGTGCGGCGGCCGGCGTGATCGTCAAACTCCGCACGAGATAATACAGCCCCACCGTGCGCGCCCGCAGGTGCGGCTCCGCGAAGTCCACGATCATCGCCTTGCGCGACGGCTCGCCGATCTCCCGCAAGCCCCCGACGACGAAAGCGAAGACCAGCGCCGTGAAGCCCCGGGCCAGCACGACCGCCACGGGGAAGAGCGCGAAGCAGACGAAGGTGGCGATGACGAAGGGCTTGCGCCCGACGCGGTCGCCAATCTTCGCCGCCGGGATGTAGACCAGAATCGCCGTGGCCATCTGGACGGCGACGAGCGCGCCGTACCACGGGAGGCTGACGCCGATGACGTTCGTCACGTAGAGGACGATGAAAATCTCGGCCATCCCCTCGCACGTCCTGATGATGATGTCGGAGATGAGGAGGCGCTTGAGCGCCGCGTGGAACGAGCGCCACACGCCCCGGACGTTGGCCGGCGCGCCGACCGTGACGGGGAGGTTGATGGCCAGCGTCAGCGCCGCGCCGGCGCCCGCCAGGGCCAGCATGATGAGGAGCCCCGTGCGCACCCCCGAGACGACCCCGGCCCACGCGATCAGCGCCCCGCCGGCGAGCGGCGCGACGGCCATCGGCACGCGCTTGAGCATCGACTGGAGGGTGAAGCCCATCGCCCGCCGCTCCTTCGGGAGCGCGTCGCCGATGACGGCGAAGACGGCCGGGCTCGCCATGCTGTGCCAGCTCATCGAGAGCGCGAGGCCGAGGAAGACGTACGGCCAGGAGGGGCTGAGCAGGTATACCAGGTACCCCGCCGAGGCGAGCGCGATGAAGACGAGGAACGCGCGGCGGCGGCCCACCCGGTCGGCGAGCCACCCGCCCGGGTACTGGTAGACGGCGTCGAAGAAATCCTTCGCGGTGCCGAAGAGCCCCACGACGCCCGCGCCCGCGCCGAGCGCCTCAAGATACTTGGGCAGATACCTCTTCCACAGCTCCTCGCCGAACCCGAGCAGAAAGACGACGGCCGACACGATGACGAAGTTGCGCTCCAGCCCGAGGTGCTCGGCCGCGCGCCTCCGCCGCCCGCCCGCGCCAACAGACCCGGCTCCTTTGTTGCCCGCCGTCGCTATCTCCTCTTTTACAATCCGTCGAAGCGAAATAAACTTCCCGCGGTTCTTTCAATCTTTCGGCCCTTTAATGACGCTCGGCAGCCGCTCCGCCGAAAGCCCCTGATGCCTTGATTGTAACATCGAGGTGAGCGTCCGATGCTCAAGGCCGGGCAGCCGGGCGGCACGGCGGGCGCACTTCCCGAGCCGCGTCATGTCTTCGGCATCCCGTGTACCCTTTAACAACCCGCCGGCGCGGTGGTAAATCTTGCCCGACTCTGATTCGAGCTAATTGTGAGGTGCTTAGTCAATGAGGAAAGTAGAAGTCGTCCCCCACGACCCCCGTTGGCGGGATGCGTTCGAGGCGGAAGCGAAGGACATCGCCGCCGCGCTGGGCGACAACGTCGCGGCCGTCCACCACATCGGCAGCACGGCCATCCCGGGCATATACGCGAAGCCCATCATTGATTTCTTAGTCGAGGTGAGAGACATCGCCGGGGTGGACGGGCGGAGTCCGGCGATGGAGACACTCGGTTACGAGGTGATGGGCGAGTACGGCATCCCCGGCCGCCGGTACTTCCGTAAGGATGACCGGGAAGGGGTCAGGACGCATCACGTCCACGCGTTCGAGACCGGGTCGGCGGAGGCGGGGCGCCACCTTGCGTTCCGCGACTACATGCTCGCCCACCCCGAGGAGGCGCAAAGGTACAGCGAGCTGAAAAGGAGGCTGGCGTCGGAGCACCCGCAGAGCCCGGACGGGTACATGGACGGCAAAGACGGCTTCATCAAAGAGATGGAACGGAGGGCGGCGCGGTGGCGTGGCTCGCAGCCCGGTTAGCGGCCGGGCCTCCTGCCGCGCGGAAGAAAGTGCCCGGCCTCCGGTAAAGAGGCCGGGCACTTATCGCGTGGGGGAGTGGTTTATTTGACCGAGACGTCGTCCACGCGGAACGACGTGGGCAGCGTGACGTCGTTGGTGCCGCGGAACTGAATCCGCACCGTCTGCCCCGCGAAGCCGCTCAGGCTGTACGGCCCGCGCAGCACGTACGCGCCGGCCGTGCCGCTGTTCTGGTTGCTGAAGGTCGCCAGCGTCGCCAGGAGCGTCCCCGACGTGTTGCGCACCTCGACGAAGAGGCGGTCGTAGACCGCCGCGCCCGCCGCCTCGTTCGTCGTGACGTTGAGCCAGAAGTTGAGGCCGGCGCCGCCGCCCGGCACCGTGACCTGCTGGTAGAGCGTGCCCGAGGTGCTGTTGGCCCCGCCGAGAATCATGTAGGCCACGCCGCCGTGCGGGTACGCGCCCGTGCTGCGCGTGGTCTGGCCCGAGATGACCCACGGCGTCGTGCCCGACTCGAAGCCGGGGTTGATTATCAGCTCCGTGCCGCCGCCGCCCGAGGTGCCGGCCTGCGTCACGGTGAAGGTCTGGCCGGCGATGGTCAGCGTGCCCGTGCGCGAGGTCGTGCCCGAGTTGGCGCCGACGTTGTAAGTCACCGTCCCGCTGCCCGTCCCCGAGGCGCCGGCCGTGACGGCGATGAAGCCCGAGTTGCTCACGGCCGTCCAGCCGCAGCCGGCGGAGGCCGTCACGCTGACGGTGCCGGAGCCCCCGGCCGCGGGCGACGAGGCGCCGGTCGGGCTGATGGAGAAGGTGCAGGTGCCGCCGCAGTCGCCCGGCAGGTCTGAGGCCGCGGTGTGCGTCGTGCCGTCGTTGCCGGCGGCCGAGACGCCCATCCCGTGGCGCGCGAAGACCGTCCAGATGGCGCAGCGGTTGGCCCCGCCGTTCAGGTTCTGGTCGGCTTGCAGTATGCCGTCGCGCGCGTTCAGGAACGAGGGCCTGGTCGGCGTGAACTTCATGCCGTTCAGGACGATGTTGTCCGTGACGGCCTTGCCGAGCTGCGTGCGCAGGTCCCACAGCGCCGCGGCCCAGACCTCGCCGTCGTTGTGGACCTCGCAGCCGCCCGCGCAGACGTCGGCGTAGGAGTCGTGGACGGCCGCCGACGGGACGGTGTAGGCCGCGCGCCGGATGCCGCGCGTGTTGTTGAGCGTGACGTACTCGCCCATCACGCCGTCGTTGTTGAGCGTCGTCGCCCAGTAGTCACTCCAGCCCTCGCCCATCGCGCCCGACTGCGTGCCCGAGAGCGCCGTCGAGCCGTTGCCGATGATGCGGTTCGAGATGCCGTGCCCGTACTCGTGGAAGACCACGTCGGAATCCACCGAGCTGTCGCGGTCGGGGGCGGGCGCGGTGAAGAGGTACTGCTGCATGCGCGGGCGCTGGCCGTCGGGCGGGGTGGCGAAGTTCGCGTTGTTCGTCCCCGAGCCGTCCTGCGCCTCGGCGCGCACCGAGTCGTTGCCGGTGCCGCCGCGGCCGAAGTTGTTCGTCTGGAAGTTGCGCGCCGTCTCCGTGAACCCGAGGTTGTAGGAGAAGTCGTGCATGACGTTGTTGTAGTAGAAGAGGTTCGTCACGACGGCCGCCTGCTGCGTGCGCGGGTCGACGGTCGTGGAGAACGGGAAGGTGAAGTTCTGGTCGGGCGCCGAGGCGTGGCCGTTCGAGAGGTTCGTGCCGTTGTTGGCGTCCGGCGCGTTGTCGGCGTTGGTGTCCAGGTACGCCTCGACGTTGTTGCCGGTCGTCACCGTGGACGCGCCCATCCAGCCCGAGGCGGTGTTGACGGCCGTGTCGCCGACGAACGAGACGAGCACGCGCGGGCCGGCGTCCGGGTCTTCGGTGTAGACCGTGCCCTGCGCCTCGGAGACGTAGAGGTTGTGGCGCAGGAGCAGCTCGCCCGTGTGCGCGTCCACCAGCATCTCGTACCACTCCTCGGGGCCGACCTCGGCGTAGACGTGCCACGCGAGACGCGCCTCGTCCTTGACGCGCACGACGTTCAACTCCGAGAGCACGTCCTCCAGGTGCGGGCCCAGCGGGTTGGCGTACCCGGCGCGGTCGCCCGCGAAGGCGCGCCCGCGCGTCTCGGCGAACGGGGGGGCGACGGCGCGGCCCGCGTGCTCGAACGCCCGGGCGATGCCGTCGGCCTCGGCGAGCGCCGGCCGGGTGTCGGCCTTCTGCCCGTTGACGAGGAAGCCCTGGCGGACGTTGAGGACTTCGCCGCCGCGGCCGACGACGACCCTCACGTCGCCCTCGAACACCTTCAGCCCGCCGACGGTCTGCGCGTAGTTGAGGAAGGTCGTCCCGCGGTCGTTGTCTTCGTTTTCGAGCCTGAGGGCGCCCACGCCCGCGTTCGTCAGCCCGAAGAGCGCGGCCTGCCGCTTCAGGAAGCCGCGCGCGATGTTATCGGGCAGGTCGGCCTGCGGCCCGGAGAGCGCCGCGCCTTCGGCGAAGAAGTTCTTCAGGGCGCCCGCCTCGTTGACCTCCGCGCGCAGGTTGCGCGCCGCCCCGGCGCCGAGCCCCGCGCGGAAGTTTTCGACGGCCGCGGCGCGGCCGCGGAGCGCGGCGTTCGCGCTGCCCGCGGCCCTCTGGCGGCCGGCCGGGGTGTTGAGTTCGGCGTCGTCGAACTCGTCGCGGTTGGCGAGGCGGATGTCGTAATTCGGGAGGGGTGTGGGGCGGTCCCCGGCGGCGGGGGCGTTCCGGCGAAGCGGGTTCGCCGCGTCCGACTTGAACGTGAAGGCGTTGGGGGCGACCAGCAGGCCCAGACCCAGCAGACCCGCGAGCAGGCTCTTGCGCATATATCTCCTCCGATGTGTCCGGCGACGTGCCCGGCTGAATGGAAGTGACGGAATCCCCTGTCGGCCGGAAGGCGGCGCGCGCCGTCCACGCGGTCAGGTGACGCTGTCGGTTTTGAGCGAGATGAGCGGAGCCCCGCCCTCCGTCGGGTTCGGGCGGGCGCGCGCTTGAGGGGCGCGCAAAGCTCCCGTGTCTGGGGCGTTCGAGACGTCGGCACGTGGCGGCCGCGGCCGCCGGCGGTGAAAGGGGTCTACAAGCTAACAGATTCCGCGGCGCCCTGACAAATTCGGGCGCGGGCTGCGCCCTAGTGGCTCATGGCGTAGATGACGACGTTGATGCCGACCTTGTAGGCCGCGAGGCCGTAGCGGACGGGGTAGCGCGAGTCGTTAATCCACTCCCAGGCGTCGCCCAGGTCGGAGTTGCGCGCGAAGAAGGCGACGAGGCGGCCGTCCTTGTTCTCGATGCCCATGTAGTAGGGCGTGACGCCGCCCTTCTCGTGCGTGACGCCGCGCTGCGCGTTGAAGATGTTCGGCACCTGCACGACCTCCTCGATGTCGAGGTAGGAGTGGAAGACGGGGTGCGTCAGCGCCAGCTCCTTCGCCTCGTACTCGGGGAAGACCTTCTTCATCTGCTCGGTGACGTTCTGCCACTCGGCCTCGCCCCAGAAGTCGTCGAAGAACATGAAGCCGCCGCGCGCCGCGTACTCCCTGAGCCGCGCCGCCTCCTCGTCGGAGAGCTCCATGAAGCCGGGCTCGACGAAGTAGATGAGCGGGAAGTCGAACAGGCGCTCGTCCATGATCTCGACGCGCTCGGGGCGCGCCGAGACGTTGAGGTTGGTGCCGGCCCACTCGCGGATGCCGGTGATGAAGTGGTCGTCCGCCTCGGGGTAGTCCGTGGCCCACGCCCCGCCCCAACGCCTGCCGTACGAGTACGGCGAGCGGTAGATGGTGCGCGTGAAAGTGAACTCGCCCGAAGGCCACGCGGGGCCGGCGGGGGCGGGCGGCGGCTCCTGCGACGGCCGCCCCCTGCGCTGGCCTCCGCCGAAAGGATTCTGACCGCCGAAGGGCGGGCCGCCGCCGAAGGGACGGCCGCCACCGGGCGGCGGGCCGCCCCCTTCGCCTTCGGGGCGCTGCCCCGTGGCGGGGACGAGCGCCAGCGCCAGCGTCAGGAGCGCGAGCGCCGCGCGCGCCGCGCGGGCCGGGTCACGTCTCGCCGTCACACGTTTCTCGTCCCCCGTCCGTCGCCCCACGCCCGTCACCTCCGGCCGCCCTGCGAGAGGCGCCTGTAATACTCTTCGACCGATTTGCGGTAACGCCCGGGGGCCGCGCCCTCGTCGCCCGTCCGCAGGTTGGCGCGCCCGGCCTGCTCGCGCAGGCGGCGGCTCAGTTCCAGTTCGAGCTGGCGCAGGGGGTCTATGACCTGCGCCTTGAGCGCGGCGGCCGTCTGCGCGGCGCCCTCCATGCGGCCGTCGGCGAGGCGGCGCAACTCCTCTATCGCCCCGCCGAGTTCCCTGCCCCCCGACGAACTGGCCCACCCGCGGCGCAACCCTTCCGCGTCGCGCAGACGCTCTCTCAACTCCGACGCCAGCTGCCGCGCCTCGTCCGCGCCGTCGCCCGACAGAGTATCGCCGTCTCGCCCGCCGCCTCCCTGACCCGACTGCCGGCCTGACTGCTGGCCTGACTGCTGACCTGACTGCTGACCCGACTGTTGAGCGCGCGAGCCCTGCTGCCGTCCGCCCTGTTGCTCTCCCTGCTGACCCGACTGCGACTGTTGCTGCCGACCGCTTTGCGACTGCTGACCGCGGCCGTCGCGCCCTTCGAGACGGCGGCGCAGGGATTCGAGGTCGTCGGCGAGGCGGCGCGTGCGGTCGAGCGCCTCTTCGGCGTTCGAGCCTTCCGGGCGCCCGGCGGCCGACTCGGCTGCCTGCAAGCGCCGGGAGAGTTCTTCGAGGCTCTGGCCCACGGCGCGCTCGCCTTCGCGCGCCGCGCCCGCGCGGCCCTGTTCGAGGTCGCGGCGGCCCTCGCGGATGCGCTCGGCCACGCGGTCGCGGCGGAGCCCCGCGGCGGCCTCGCCCAACTGCCGCGCCGCGCGCTGCCGGCCTTCGCCCTGCGAGCGGGCCGACTGCTCGATGTCCTTCTCAAGGTTGGAGACCGAGTCGGCGAGCGCGTCCTTGCGCTCGGCCAGACGCTCGGCGGCGGCGCGCGCGGCCGCGTCCCTGTCGCCGCCCTGCGCGGCGCGGCGCGCGAGGCTCTCCACGTCGCGCGCGATGTCGCGCTGTCGCGCGGCGGCCTCGGCCGCGCGGCGGCGCAGCTCGCCGACTTCCTGACTTTGCCCCTGCCGCCCGCCGCCGCGCATCTGCTGCATACGGCGGCGCGCCTGCTCCAGACGTTCGAGCGCGCGCTCGGCCTGCGCGACGGACTCGCCCGGGTTGCTGCCCGAAGAAGCCTGCGAGCGCTGCATCTCGTCGGCGGCCTGTTCGAGCTGCCGGCTCAGCTCCTGCATCCGCGCGTCGCGGCGCTCGCGCGACAGTCTCTCAAGCTCGCGCGCCGCCCTGCGCGCCTCCTCGACCATCTCCTGCTGCTCGCGCTGACTCCCGCCGCCTCCGCCCCCGCCGCCGCCGCGCGCTTGGCCCTGCTGACGGCGGCGCTGCTCTTCGAGCGCGCGCTGCTGCCTGCGTGCGAGCTCTTCGAGCCGCCGCTCCGCGTCCGACTTGGCCCGCTCGGCGCGCTGCCGCTGCTCGCGGTTGAGCGTCTCGTACTGGTTCTTCATCTTGTCGAGTTCGAGTTCCATGAGGTCGGTCAACTCCCTCGACTCGCGCTCGCCGCCCCCGCCGCCGCCCTGCTGGTTGCCGAACGCGACCTGCATCTCGCGGAAGACGGCGTCGGCCGCGAGCAGGCGTTGCAGCGCGCGCTGCTCGGGCGGGAGCGCGTCGCCGCCCGCCTGCCGCCGCAGGGGCGGGGGCGCGCCCTCCATCTCGCGCGCGGCCTCCTTGAGGCTCTCCTCCATCCGCGCCAGCTCGCCGCGGCGTTCGAGCTGCTCGCCCATGCGCCGCTTGATGCGCTCGACGAATTCGAGCGTGTCGGCGCGCAGCTTCTCCTGCCCGGCGGCGACCGCCTCGTAGCCGCTCGCGCGCTCCTGCGGCGTGTAGCGCTGCCCCTCGCGCACCAGCCGGTGCGTGGCGGCAATCAGCTCTTTCTGCCGCCGCGTCAGGGCGTTCTGGTCTTCGCCGCCGCCCTCGCCCTCGCCCTGCCCGCCGCCGCCCTGCTGCTGGGCCTGCCGGTACTGCATCTCGAAGTGCTTGACCTCGATGAAGTAGATGTCGCTCGTCGTCTCGCTCGCCGCGTCGCGCGCCTTCGCGTAGTAGGAGATGAAGTCGCCGGGCTTGAGCTTGAACTCTTCGAGGAAGAAGGTGTGCGTGCCCGAGAGGCTGCGCGCGGCGTCGCGGCTCAGGTTTTGGAGGTTGACGCGGCGCTCCTCGCCGCCGTTGACCGAGAAGAAAAGCTCGATTGACGCCACGCCGAAGTCGTCCTCGGCCCGCGCCTGCGTGAAGACCTCTTCGAGGTTCGTGGCCTTCGTGTCGCGCCCCGGCCGCTCGAAGGTGACGGTCGGCGGCTGGTCTTCGAGCGCGGTCACGTCGTACTCGTTCGAGCCGCGGTAGACTTCGCCGTCCGCGCTCGTCAGTTCGACGAAGTAGGTCGTGTCGCCCGTCACCGTCAGCGCCCCGACGAAGTCCGGCCCCGCGGCCTTCATCTCGGACTTGCGCCCGTCGGCGAACACGATGCGCGCCGCGCGCGCCTTCCCCGACAGGCGAGCCGTGACGGTCACGACCGTCCCCTTTATCGCCGCCACGTCGCCGCCGTCCTCGATGGTCTTCGCCGCGAGGCGCGTGTAGGCCGGGAAGCCGAGCACGAGGTCGAGCTGTTTGACGAAGGGCAGGTCTACGACTTCGAGCCTGAAGACTTCGGAGCGGACGCCGTCCGACTCGACGAAGTATTCGGCCGACTCCTGCACGTTGGGGAGCGAGAGTTGGAACTCGTCGCGCGCCTTCGCCGGCTCCATCGCCTGCCCCTGCCAGCCCGACTCGTCGGCGCCGACCGGGCGCGAGAAGAAGGAGGCCGTCTCCGCCTCGAAGCCCGCGAGCGTCGCCTTGATTTCCTGGTCGGAGCCCTTCGGCACGCGCGCCGTGCCGGGCCTGACCCTGACGGCGCGCGCGCCCGCCTCGGCCGCCAGCCCCGAAGGCGCGACGAGCTGCGCCACGCCCTCCGAGACGCCGCGCGGCCCCCACCGCAACACGCCCGCGAAAAGCAGAAGGCTCAGGAGCGCCGCCGCGGCGTAGGCCGCCAGCGCGCGACGGCTGTAGACGAAGTTCAAATCCACGCCCGCCGCCGCGCCGTCGGCGTCTGCCCTCAGCCGCTCCAACAGCGCGCGCGAGACGAGCCGCCCACGCCCGCCCTCGCCGTACTCGACGGCGGTGGCGAGGCGGTCTTCCGTCGCGGGCGCGCGCTCCTCGATGAACCTCGCCAGCCGCGCGTCGTCGATGCGGCGCGCGAGAGGCCGCACGAGCGCGAGGTACGCGGCCGCGGCCAGCGCGCCGAGCGCGCCCACGCGCAGCGCCAGCAAAGCCCCCTCGCTCTGCCTGTAACGGTGCGCGCCCCACCCCGTCAAAAGCAGCACGCACGCCCCGACCCCGAGACACACGGCCGCCCCGCGCAGCGCGACCAGCGCCCGCCGCCGGCGCCGCGCCCTGCGCAAAAGGTCGCCCAGTTGTCCCGCTTCGTACTTCATCACTCGTCACCCAATCATCTTCACGACCTTCGTCCGCTGCGCGAGCAGGGACTCGGCGGCGAGCAGGAGGAGCGCGGCGAGGAGCAGGGGCCACCAGATGCGCTGGCGCGCCTCCGTCTCTTCGCCGCTCTCGCGCTCGCCCGCGTCGGCGGCGCGGGGCGCGGCCGGGTCGCCGCCGGTGACCGCGGCGAGGAACTCCTCCTGATTCAACTTGGCGAAGTCGCCCTCGCGCCCGTGCACGTTGACCGCCGCGAACTCGTGCCCCGCCGCGTAGCGCAGGCGGTAGAAGCCCGGCTCGCGCCCCGTCAGGAGCATCTCGCCCCCTTCGGCCGGCCCGCCGGCCTTCAGCCGCGCGCCCGTGGGCGAGTCCACCGCGGGCGACGCCCCCGTGCCGTCCTTCGCCACGGCGAACGCCTCCCCGAGCCTGTGCCACGCGCTCGCCTCGCGCCCGCCGAGGTAGCGCACCATCTGCTGCACCAGCGGCAGGTAGGCCGGCGAGAGCGGCAGGTCGCTCCACCCCATGCCGAGCGTCGAGGTGTAGAGCAGCACGCGCCCCGCGCCCGCGGCCGACTCGACCAGCGCCGGGCTCCCGTCCTCGAAGCTCGCAATGACGGCGGCGCCCTCGCGCGGCTCCCCGCGCGCGTAGCCGAAGACGCGCGCCGCGGGCAGGCGGCCGCCTTCGCGGAAGACGTCGAAGACCGGGTGCGAGTTCTTGACGGCGGTCATCGCCACGCTGTCGCCGCGCTGGAGCGGCGCCGGCTCGCCGAGCCGCAGGGGCGCGACGCGCCCGAACGCGCGGTTGAAGCTCTCGGGCTTCGTGCGCGGCCCGGCGGCGATGACGAGGCGGCCGCCCGCCTCGACGAAGCGGCTGACGCTCTCCGAGAGCGGGCCGGGCGCGACGCCCGCGTCGTTGAGGATGACGAGCGAGTTCTCGGCGATTGCGGCCGGGTCGACCGCGCCCGCGCCGCGCACCTCGAACGTGAAGGGCAGGTCGCCGCCGGCCGCGAGCGCGTTTTGCAGGTAGAAGCTGTCGCCGCCCCCGCGCCCCGCGCCGTCGATGATGAGCGCCCGGCCCTGCGCCTCGCGCCGCAGCGTGAAGAAGAAGTCGTTGTCCGGCGCGAAGTCTTCGGCGCGCAGCCGCACGGCGCAGCGGTTCGGCCCCTCGGCGAGGTTGAAGCCCGTCAGCTCGACCACCTTCTGCTCGCGCGGCGCGAGGGTCAGCTCGCGCTTCTCGACCGTCTGGTCGTTAATCTGGAAGTCGAGCGCGACGCGCGCCCGCTCCTCCTCGCCGAAGTTGCTGACGTGGACGGCGAGCCTGTCCGTGTACTTCTGCCCGTAGACGGCGCCGCGCGCCTCGACGTTCGTGACGGCCACGTTCCCCGAAGGCCGGCCGCCGACCTCTACGAGCGCGAGGCGCACCTCCGGGGCGAGCCTGAAGGTCGCGCGCGCCGCGTCCCAACCCGCGGCCTGAAAGTCGGAAATCATCAACACGCGCTTCGGGGCGTCGCCCTTCAACGCGCCGAGGAGCGACCCGGCGCCGCGCAAAGCCTGCTCGTAGTCGGTCGCCTCGTACCCCGCGCCCAGGGGGGCGAGCGCGGCGAGCAGCGCGTTCCTGTCCGCCGTGAAATTGCTGACGACCTCGTAGCCTTCGGCGAAAGTCACGAGCGCGACGCGCTCGCCCTCCCGCGCCTCGCCGACGAGCGCCGCGGCCCGCCGCTTCGCCTCGTCGAAGTGCCCCGCGTGCCTCATGCTCAGGGAGGCGTCGAGCAGCAGGACGGTGAAGCGCGTGCCCTCGGCGGCGGCCGCGGGCGCGGCGCCCGTGAAGAAGGGGCGCGTGAAGGCGAGGACGACGAGCAGCAGCGCGAGGCAGCGCAGCGCCAACAGCCAGAGGTCGCGCAGAGTCCTGCGCCGGATGGTGCGCTGCGGCACCTGCCGCACGAAGTAGAGCGCCGGGAACTCGACCCGCCGCGCGCGCGTGCGCCGCACGAGATGCACCAGCACCGGCGCCGCCAGCGCCGCCAGCCCGAGCAGGAAGAATGGATTCAGGAAGGACATCTGTACAAGGGCGTGAACCGTGAACCGTAAACCGTGACGAGTGGAAGGCGGTTTTATCTCGTCACGGTTTACGGTTTACGGTTCACGGCTCTCCACGGTTCAGGGCTTTCCCCCCTTCCCCGCGCGGCGCGAGAGGAAGGAGAAGAGCGCGAAGTCGAGCGGGGCGTCCGTCGTCAACTGCTCGTAGTCCACGCGGTTGGCGGCGCACATCCCCCGCAGCGATTCGACGTGCGCGGCCAGGCGCTCGCGGTAGCCGTCCGCCACCACGTCCGGCAGCACGGGCAACTGCTCCGCCGTCTCCGAGTCTTCCAGCAGAAGCACCGCGTCGCCGAAGTCGAACTCGACCTCCCGGCGGTCGAGCAGGTGGAAGGCGAGCAGGTCGTGCCCGCGGAAGCGCAGGTGGCGGAACGCGTCGGCGAGCCGCCCGGGGTCGTCGTAGAAGTCCGAGACGAGGACGACGACGCCGCGCCGCGTCAGGCGCTCCGCCGTCTCGTGGAGCGCCGCGGCCAGCCGCGTCTCGCCGCCCGCTTCGAGCGCCGCCAGCCGCCCGTAGACGGTGCGCATGTGGCCGGCGCGGTTGAGCGCCGGGACGTGCGTGTGAACCCTCTCGCCGAAGGCCGTCAGGCCCACTGCGTCCTGCTGGCGCGCGGCGAGGTGCGCGAGCGCGGCGGCGAGGAACTGCGCGTACCGGAGCTTCGTCACCGGCCCCCGGCCCGCGTAACCCATCGAGCCGCTCGTGTCCACCAGCAGCGTCACCTGCGCGTTCGTATCGGCGCGGTACTTCTTGATGAAGTAGCGGTCGGTGCGCCCGAGCAGGCGCCAGTCGAGGTGGCGCAGGTCGTCGCCCGGGTTGTACTGCCGGTACTCGGCGAACTCGGTCGAGAAGCCCGTGAACGGCGAGCGGTGCAGCCCCGCGATGAAGCCCTCGACGACGGCCCGCGCCAGAAGCTCCAGCGAGCCGATGCGCGCCAGCACCTCCGGGTCGAGGAAGCGCGGCGTCCCCCCGGCGACCGCCGCCGCGGGCTGCGCCGGCTCGCCGCCCGCCGCCGCCTTCGCCTTCCTGTTACGCCTCCACCACATGAGATGAACCGGCCCTCACAGCGCCTTCCTCATCGGCACGAACTCGACGCTGACGCCGTTGCCGGCGTCGTAGGCGACGCGCTCGCCCGCCTCGTACCCGCGCGCGGCGTAGAGCCTGACGCCGGGGAGCGTCGCCATCAGCTCGACCGAGCGGAAGCCCGCGGCCCGCGCCTCGCGCTCGCACGCCGCGAGGATGGCGCCGCCGATTCCCCGCCTCGCCCAGCCGGGGTGGACGAAGAAGGCGCGAATCTTCGCCGGCTCCGTCGAAGGGTCCAGCTCGCCCGGGTCGCGTTCGGCGTAGCGGTCGCCGCCGAAGAGCGTCCGCCGCCGGCTCCAGCCGCCGCACCCGACCGGCGCCCCGCCGGCCTCCGCGACGTAGTACGTCCCGTCGCGGATGAGGGCCGTGTCCACGCCGAAGACCGTCCGGATAGCCGCCTCGACCTGCGCGTCGGAGTAGTCCCCGCGGCTCAGGCCCCGCGCCGACTCGGCGATGAGTTGTTCGAGCGCCGCGCGGTCGTCGAGCGTCGCCCGCCTGAGAAGGTATTCCATCTACAGCCCGGACTTCGGCTCCGGCACGGCCTCGATTAGTTTCCCGACGACCTGGTCGGAGTCGGCCCGCTCGGCCTCCGCCTGGAAGTTGAGCAGGATGCGGTGGCGCAGGACGGCGGGCGCCACCGCCCGCACGTCCTCGCACGAGACGTTGTAGCGGCCGCGCAGGATGGCGCGCGCCTTGCCCCCGAGGACGAGGAACTGCGAGGCGCGAAGACTGGCGCCCCACGTCACCCAGCGGTTGACGAAGTCGGGCGCCTGCGGCGTGCCGGGGCGGCTCGCGCCGGCGAGCCGGACGGCGTAGCGCGCCACGGCGTCCGAGACCGGGACCTGCCGGACGAGGCGCTGGAAGGCGATGATTTCGTCGGCCGACATCAGCCGCTCGAACTCGAAGTCCTGCGGCGAGGTGGTCTGCTTGACGACCTCCACCTCGTCCTCCTCGGGCAGGTAGCCGATGCGTATCTGGAACATGAAGCGGTCGAGCTGCGCCTCGGGCAGCGGGTAGGTGCCCTCCATCTCGATGGGGTTCTGCGTGGCGAGGACGTGGAAGGGGCGCGGCAGTTCGTAGCTCACGCCCTGCACGGTGACGCGCCCCTCCTGCATCGCTTCCAGCAGCGCGGCCTGCGTCTTCGGCGGCGTGCGGTTAATCTCGTCGGCGAGGACGATGTTGGCGAAGACGGGGCCGCGGATGAACTCCATCGCGCGCCGGCCGGTGGCGCGGTCCTCTTCGATAATCTCCGTGCCGGTGATGTCGGCCGGCATCAGGTCGGGGGTGAACTGGATGCGCTTGAACGACAGGTCGAGCACCGAGGCGATGGTGCGGACGAGCAGCGTCTTCGCCAGCCCCGGCACGCCCGTGATGATGGAGTGGCCGCCCACGAAGAGCGAGAGCAGCACCAGTTCGACCACCTCGTCCTGCCCCCGGATGGCCTTGCGAATCTCCCGCAGCAGACCCTCGCGCGCCGCCGCGAGCCTGTCCAACAGCTCCTCGTCGCGCAGAACGTTCGTCTCGACCGCCATGCGTTCTCCTCACTGACCCGTAATCGTAAGCAGTAACTCCTGCGCCTTCTCGAAGGCGGGCGCGGCTTCGAGGGCGCGCAGCACCGAGCGCTTGGCCTCCGCCGCGCGGCCGAGCGCGTGGTAGGCGCGCGCGACGTTGTAGTTGGCCTCGGCCTCGTTGGGCGGGCGCAGGGCGAGCGCCGCGTTGAACTCCGCGAGGGCCGCCGCCGCGTCCCCGCCTTCGAGGTGGATGTCGCCCGCGCGCGCGTGCGCCGACGGCTCGAAGGGCGCGACGTAGAAGCTCAGGCGCAGCGCCTCCAGCGCGCGCCCGCGGTCGCCCTGTCTGAGCCGCAGCCCGGCGAGCCGCGCCAGCGCCTTCAGGTTCGTCTCGTCGTGGCGCACGAGCGACTCCAGCGCGTCGGCGGCCGCGCCCGCGTCCCCGCTCTTCTCGTACACGTCGGCCAGAGCCTCGTAGGCGTTCCCCTCGCCCGTGTAGTAGGGGAACAGCTCGGCCGCGCGCCGGAAGTGGCGCGCCGCGCTCGCCGCGTCGCCCTCGTCCCGATACAGCGCGCCGGCGCGCAGGTGGAGCGCGAAGGTCTCCTGCGCGCCAAGCAGTCGGAGCACGTCTTCCTTCGGCAGGGACGCCGCCGGCGCCCCCGCGGCGGCGCCGAGCGCCAGTTGCAGCGGGCGCGCCTTCGCCCCCACGTACTCGGAGAAGGCGCGGTCGAACTCGCCCTCGCTCAGCTTCAAAGCCTGCCGCAGCACCTCGGGCGTCCGCGCCTTGTCGCGGTAGAGCGCGAGCATCCTGAGCACCGCGTCGAAGCCGTAACGCTCGACGACGAACTCGACGACCTGCGACGCCTGGAAGTAGGCGAGCGGCACGTCGTCGGCGCGGCGCGGGCGCATGAAGCCCGCGTCGAGGTCTGCGATTTTGAACCAGCGCCCGTCGGAGTGCGCGCGCAGCAACGAAGGGTTCCAGTCGCCGCCCCAGCCGGGGCGCGCGCGCCGCTCCTCGTAGACCGAGAGCCCTTCGGAGAGCCAGCGCGGGACGCGGTAGTCGGTCATCTGGAGCGTGATGACGTGCGTGTACTCGTGCCACAGCGTGCTGCCCCAGTTGAACTCGCCCTCCGGCCGCGCCGACGGCGAGTCCTGCGCGATGACCTGCCCAAAGCAGACGCCCAGAGCGCCCAAGCCCGGCAGGCCCAGCGCGCGCACCGCGAAGTCGTCGTGGTCGGGGAAGAGTTCGACGACGACCTCGCCCTTCGGCGTGAAGCGGTACTTCGCCGTGAGCTTCGCCGCGGCCTCTTCGAGCAACTCCGCGGCGAGCGGGGCCAGCACCTCGCTCTCGCCCGCGCCCGCCCTGACGACGAAGGCGCCCCGCCTCGTCTCGCGGAAGCCACGCATCGCGTCGAGCAGGTCGAGCGTGTTCTTGGCCCAGACGTTGAAGGGGTCGCCCTCGAAAGACTTCTCGACCTCGGCGCGCCCCTCCTCCATCCGGCCGAGCCGGAGCAGCGCCATCCCGAGGGCGAGGCGGGCGCTCCAGAGTCGCGGCTCAAGCGCGACGGCGCGGCGCGCGAACTCGGCCGCGTCCGAGGTGCGGCGCGTGATGGTCGCGTAGTGCGCCAGCGTCTCGTAGAGCGAGCCGGAGCGCGGGTTGACGCCGAGCGCCTGCGCGGCCGCCGGCCCGAAGTCCCTGTCCTGAAGGTAGAGTTGCGCCGCGCGCAGCGCGTGCGCCTCCGCGGAGCGCGGGTTGACGCCGAGCGCCTTCTCGATTTCGGCGCCGGCCGCGTCGTGGTCGCCCGCCTCAAGCTCGACGGCGGCCTTGAGGGCGCGCGCCCCGACCATGTTCGGGTTGATTTCGAGCGCGCGCGCGAGCGCGGCCGCCGTCTCCGCCCCGTCTTCGAGCCTCTTGTTGGCGGCGACGCCGAGGTGCGCGCGGGCGCTGCTCGGATTTATCTCAAGCGCGTCGGCGAAGAAGGTGGCCGCCTCGGCGTAGTTGTACTTCTCCGTGAACAGCTCGCCCCCGCCGAGGTGCGCCTCGATGTAAGACGGGTCGGCCGCGATGGCGTCGGTGTAGAGGCCCGTGGCGTCGCGGTACTTACCCAGGTGGACGAGCGCGCGCGCGACGGCCGTCAGCGTCGGCGCGTCCCGCGGCGCGTGTTCGTTGTAATACCTCATGAGCGAGGCGAAGACTTCCCGCGCGGGCGCCTCCTGCCCGGTCGCGTCAAGCACCTCGGCGCGGCGCAGGTCGCTCGGGAGCCTCGCCGGCGACGCGCCTCCGCCCGCCAAATCGTTGGCCGCGCGCTCGAACTCTTCGACAGCCTGGGCGTAGCGGCCGGTGGCCGCGAGCGCTTCGGCCAGCTCGTGGCGGACACCGCCCGCCGCCCGCCGCTTCTCAAGGAAGAGCCGCGCCGACGCCTCCGCCTCCGCGTAGCGCCCGGTTTCGAGCTGCGCGCGCAGCAGTAGCCTCTGCGCCTCCGCGTCCGAAGGGGCCGACTTCAGACGTGCCGTCAAGAACTCTACGGCGCGCGCGTAATCGCCGCGCTTCAACTCGGCCTCACCCGTCGGGCCGGCGGGGGGAATGCGCCCGTCAATCAACGGCTGCGTGTCGCCCGACGTCTGCGCCGTGCCGGCGGGCGAGTGCGTCAGGAGGAGCGCGCAGGAGAGGGCCGCGGCGCAGGCGAGCGTCGGCACGACCCGGCGGCGCGGCCTTCGAGACGTCGGCTTCGCCCGAACAGCTGGACTCACTTCCCGCCCCTCCTGATGCTCCGGTTCACCTTTGCGAGGCTCACGAAAAGCCTCTCAAGCTCGGCCTCGTACGCGGCCTCCGCCAGTTGGGCCTTGCGCGCCTTGAGCTGCTCGACCTCCTCCTGAAGCCGCTCGCGCTCGCGCAGCAGGCGGTTCGTCTCGGCGCTGGCGGCGGCCTGCTCGACCGAGAGCGAGTCGAGGTAGACGCCGCGCGCCAGCGCCCCGTCGCCGCCCTCCGCCGAAGCGTGGCCGACGCCGTCGCCGCTGTCGTCGAGCAGGGCGTGCTCGGTCGCCAGCCTCCCCGCGCGCTTGTACTGCTCGGCGGTCAGACGCGCCGCGTAGTCGAAGGCTTCGAGGACGGAGACGCGCCCGTTCTGGTCGGCGTCCGCCTCGCGGCTGCCGAGCGCGGCGATGAGGTGCTCGGGGAAGCGCGTCGCGTTCTGCTCCTGCCCGCTCCGCGTCGCGGTGACGACGACGCGCCCGCGCCCCGACAGCGGCTTGATGAACTCGCCGCTCGCGCTCGCCATGTTGAAGACGACGACGCGCCCCGCCGGCAGTTCGTCCAACAGCCCCGCGTACTCGGCCGCCGAGAGGTCGGGGCCGACGAGGCTGAACTTGGCCTGCCTCCCGTCGAACGTGCCGTGCCCGATGAGGAAGACGAAGACCGTGCTGTGGGGCGTCGCCTTCGTGCTCAACGCGGCGAAGGCGCGGCGAAGCTCCGCGGCCGTCGCGCGCAAAGCGCCGCCCTCGGGCGACTCGGTAAGCGTCGTGACCCGCGCCTCGTCAAAGCCCAAACGCCCGACGAGCGCGCGCCGCAGCTCCGCCGTCCACTGCGCGAAGCGCTTCGCAAACTCCTCGTCGCCGCTCGCGCCGCCGACGATGACGGCGAACTTGTTCGGGTCTGACGCGGGCCGCGCCGCCGCCGTCTGCGCGCGCACGCCCGCGGCCGCCACGCAGCCCCCGACGAACGCTGTGATGAGACGACGCCACATGCTCTTTTAATATTTCGTCACGCCAGCCCGTGCCGCTTGCGCAGGAACCACTCGCCGCCGAGCAGGCCGACGAGCAGGAAGAAGTTGACGGGCATGTCCCAGAGGTCTTTGGCGACGGGGCGCGAGTTGTCGCTCTTCCTGTAGGTCAGGTCGTCCACGAGCGCGCCGGCCTCGTCCAAAGTGTAGTACTTGCCGCCCGTCTCCGAGGCGATGCGCCTGAGCAGCTCCTCGTTGAGCGCGGCATCGTAGAACTCGCGGTTCAGCTCGGCGACGAGGAACTCGGACTCGGCCGCGGCCGTGCCGATGGAGGCGCCGGACGCGGACAGCTCGACGCGGTGGCGGCCCAACTCGTCCGACCTCAACTCGCCGACGTAGACGTTCGCGTCGTCGCGCGCGGTGAAGCGGAGCGGCACCTCGACGCTCGCGCCCGAGGGCTTGAAGACGCGTGCGACGGCGCGCGCGTCCGCGACCGCGTTGAACTTCCTGTCCCTCAGGTCGGCGACGACGCGCACGGCGTCGCCGGGGGCGTACACGTCCTGCTCGGCCGCGACCTCGAACTGCCGCGGGGAGGATTGCACGAGGTAACGTAACATCTGACGCCAGAAGCTCTCGTGCGCGTTGCTCCTGGAGTCCATCCGCATGCGCCAGCGCCACGTGTCGGACGCGGCGAAGGCGAGCGCCTGCCCGCGCCCGTAGCGCTGCTGCGCGAGCAGGGGGACGGCGCCGCCGCCCGCGCGCCCCTCGGCGGGCGCGCGCCGCGCTTCGAGGAGCACGGTCGCGCCCGGCTTGACGCCCGCCGCCGCCTCCGGCACGGAGACCGCGGGCAGCTCGCCCCAGGTCTTCTGGCTGAGCTGCCTGTCTTCGCTCAGGCGCGTGACGGGGTGCGAGGCGCCGCGCGCGGTGAGCTGCGCCTTGAAGGCCGGCGCGTTCGCTTCGGGGTCGGCCCCCGGCGCGGCGGCGCCCGCGGCTCGCGGGCCGAACGTGAGCGGCAGCACGTCGGCCACGGGCGTCCCGGCGTAGCCGCCGCCGCCGAACGCGTGGCGGCCGCCGACGGCGAGCAGGCCGCCGCCGCGCCGCGCGACGAAGGCTTCGATTGAGCGCAACTGCTCGGCCGTGAAGAAGGCGGCCTCGACGCTCCCGAGCATCAGCCCGTCGTAGGCGAACAGCTCCTCCTCCGTCCGCGGGAAGCCCGCGGCCAGCTCGCCCTCGCCCGAGACGCCCTGCCGGTAGAGCTTGTTCTCGCCCGTGCGCAGCAGCGACACCAGCTCGACCTGCTTCTCGCCGCGCCCCATCGCGTCGCGCAGCTTGCCGTGCTCCCAGCGCGGCTCGCCCTCCACGTAGAGCACGCGCAGAGGCCCCTCGACGACTTCCACCAGCGCCTCGCGCCGGTTGTTCTCGACGGTGAGTTCGCCTTCGAGCGGCTGCACCTCGAACGTGAAGCGGTGCGTGCCCGGCGTCGCGGGGGTTATCTCCATCCGCACGGCCTCCGCCTCGCCGCCGCGCAAGTTGAACTCCTCGGTCTTGACGGCGCGTCCGTCCTCGCTCGCCGCGACCCTGACCTTCGCCGGGCCGTAGCCGCTCACGCGCACGAACGCCTCGACCTCGACGCCCGACCCGAGGAGCACGCGGCGCGGGAGTTGGACGCGCACCAGCTCGGCGTCCGCGGGCCGGCGCGCGCTGCCGACCCCGACGGTGTAGACGGGCAGGCCGCGCGCGCGCAGGTTGCGCAGTTCCGCGGCGAGGTCTCGGGAGACGTTCGCGGCCCCGTCCGAGACGAGCACGACGGCCGAGAGCTGCGCGCCCGCCGAACGCCTCGCGGCCTCCGCGATGGCCCCGCCGAGGTCGCTCGAAAGCCCCTCGCCCGTCAGCCCCTCGCCGCCGCCGATGGCTTCGAGCCCGCCCGCGAACCCGTAGGTCTCCGTCCTGAACCTTTCGCGCAGGCGCGTCAGGAACGCGCCCTCCGGCGAGAGGAGCCCACCCCGCACCGCTTCCAATCGCGTGAGCCCGCCCGCGGCGTCCGCCATCTGCATGCTGCGCGAGTCGTCGGCGAGCAGCGCGACGGTGCTGCTGCGCGGCACGACCGAGGGCACGACGACGACCGGCTTTAACAGCAGGAAGAGGATGAGCAGGAGGAGGGCGGAGCGGAGTGCGACGAGCGCCGCGCGGTCGCGCGTGCCGACGCGCGCGCGCGGCCGCACGTAGACGAAGTAGACGAAGGCGACGAGCAGCAGCGCGAGGACGACGAGCGCCGCTGCGTGCGGGCGCAGGCCGAAGCCGAAACGCCCGTTCGTAAAAACGGCCCGCTCATGCCCGGACAAAAACTGCACGAGTCGTTCCATGAAATGGAGACCATCGAACTGCCCCCGCCGGGAGATTGGTTAGGGGATGCCTGTCGAAGTGAAAGTTAAAACGCCCCGGCAACGCCGTCGGTTACACATCCCGACCGGCGGCCCGCCGAAGCGTTGGCGTGTGCGGACAATATCCAATCAGACCCACGGAAAGTCAACACCCTTCTCGGGCGTTCCCGAAAACCTCCCGCGGCCCCGCCGCGCGCCGTCCGAGCGGGCCGAACTTCCTACCGTTTTCCGGACGCCAGCCCGAAGTCGGGCGGTCAGCCGGCTTCCAGTCTGACCGGTCATAACGACTCTCGACAGCCGACGCCGGCCGCGTCAAACTTATTGACAGCCGCGACGGGCGGGACTTATTGTAGTTGTCGGACCACACAACTTCATCTTTGATGAAGTATCAGCAGTAAGTCCCGCGTAACACTCGAACCGCCGGCAAGCGCTCCCTTTCAGAAGGTCACGCACTCTCAACAGACTGGCTGTTAACAGGCCGCGACGCAGGCCCGGCCGCCGACTCATCTCGGCGGCGCCGCGCGTCAACTTTTACGCTCACTTTTTAAACGAACGAAAGCAGCCCGGATTTCGTCTCGCTTCCCCTCAACACGCTCGCCCCGACCAAGCGTCACCGTCCCCCTCGGAGAACCCAATGCGACAACACCCCCGTCTCCCGCTGAGCGCCCTGTGCCTCCTGCTGCTCGCGCTCGCCGTCCCCTCCGCCCTCGACGTGGAGGCCGCACGCCCCGGCCCGGCCGCCCCCGCCGCCCCCGCGGCCCCCACGGTCAAAGCCGCTTCCGGCGACGCGGCGGCGCGCGTCAGGCAGAATTACGGGCTGCTCCCCCTGAGCTTCGAGCCCAACCGCGGGCAGGCCGACGCGCGCGTGCAGTTCCTCGCGCGCAACGGCGCCTACAGCCTCTACCTCACGCCCGGCGAGATGACGCTCGCGCTGCGCAACGCGGGCGCGCGGGAACGCGACGGGCGGGCCGCGCCCTTCGCGTCGGCGCTGCGGATAAGACTCCTCGGCGCGAGCGCGCGTGCGCGCGCCTACGGCCTCGGCGAGATGGAGGGCAAGAGCAACTACCTTGTCGGGCACGACCCCGCGCGCTGGCGCACGGACGTGCCGCACTACGGCCGGGTCAGGTACGAGGGCGTCTACCCCGGCGTGGACGTGGTCTACTACGGCACGAACCGCCAGCTCGAATACGACTTCAACCTCGCGCCCGGCGCGGACGCCGGACTCATCCGCCTGAGCTTCGAGGGCGCGGGCGGGCTCCGCGTCGAAGAGGGCGGCGACCTCGTGCTCAAGACCGCCGCGGGCGAAGTCCGCCAGCACGCGCCGCTGGCCTACCAGGAGGTCGGAGGCGTCAGGCGGGAGGTCGCGTGCCGCTACGTCCTCGGCGGCGCGTCCCGCGTAGGCTTCCGCCTGGGCGAGTACGACCGCGGCCTGCCGCTCGTCATCGACCCCGTCGTCAGCTACTCGACCTTCCTCGGCGGCGGCGGCTACGACGAGGGCAACGCCGTCGCCGTGGACTCAGAGGGCAACGCCTACGTCACCGGCTACGCCACCTCCACCGACTTCCCCGTCACGCCGGGCGCCTTGCAGCCGACGCGGCGCGGCGCCAACACGAACAACCTCAACTACGACGTCTTCGTCTCGAAGCTGAACCCGGCGGGCACCGCGCTCGTCTACTCGACCTACCTCGGCGGCAGCGGCTCCGACCACGGCGTGAGCGTCGCGGTGGACGCCGCGGGCCGCGCGCACGTCGGCGGCGTGACCGACTCGGCGGACTTCCCCACGACGGCCGGCGCCTACCGCACGACGTGGAACAGCTCGCAGGACATCTTCGTCTCGAAGCTCGACGCCGGCGGCTCGTCGCTCCTCTACTCGACCTACCTCGGCGGCAGCGACTATGAGCAGGGCGGCTACCTGGGGCTCGGCGGCGGGGGCGAAATATACGTCGCCGGGCGGACGCACTCGGCGAACTTCCCCGCCACGCCGGGCGCCTTCCAGACGCAGGGGCACAACCCCCGCTGGGGCGCGTCCGAGGGCTTCGTCACGAAGCTCTCCCCCGCGGCCGGCGCGGGGCTCATCTTCTCGACCTTCCTCGGCGGGAGCGCCGAGGACATGGTCGAAGGGCTCGCCGTCGCCCGCGGGCTCGACGACTCGGTCTACGTCACGGGCCGCACGAACTCCACAGACTTCCCCAACCTCCCCGGCACGGTGCAGCCCGGCCACTCGGGCGAGGGCTGGACTTACGACGCCTTCGTGACGCGCCTGAACTCCGCGGGCACGCAGGCCGTCTACTCGACCTATTACGGCGGCACGGGCGACGAGTACGGCTCGGGCGTCGCGGTCGACGCCACCGGCGCGGCCTACTTCGTGGGGCTCACCTCCTCGCAGTTCCTCCAGACCACGCCCGGCGCCTTCCAGGAGACTTACGCCGGCGGCCCCGCCGGCGGCCCGGCCGCGGGCAACAACGACTACGACGGCTTCGTCGCCAAGCTGCGACCCGACGGCGGACAGCTCGCCTACGCCACCTACTACGGCGGCCACGGCGGCGACAAGGCGAACGCCGTCGCCGTGGACGCCGAGGGCAACGCCTACGTCACCGGCGAGACCAACTCGACCGACCTCCCCGTCGGCGCGGGCGGCGTGCAGACGGCCTTCGGCGGCGGCCAGTTCGACGGCTTCTTCTTCAAGCTCGACGCGGCCGGCGCGGCGCTGCACTACGGCACCTACCTCGGCGGCGACGACTGGGAGCAGGCGCGCGGCGTGGCCCTCGGCGCGGGCGGCGACGTCTACCTGACGGGCAACACCTACTCCTACAACTTCCCCACGACGCCCGGCGCCTTCCGGCCCAACCGCAGCTCGGGCTACGGCGGCGACGCCTTCGTCGCCAAGCTCGCGCTCGGCGTGCAGGACTTCGAGGTCGGCGGCCGCGTGACGAACGAGTACGGCAACGGCCTGCGCGACGTGGAGGTGCGGGTCACGTCGGACGGCTCCGTCGTCCGGGTCGTGCGCACCGACGCCGACGGCCGCTACGTCGTCAACGGCCTCGCGGGCGGCCTCAACCTGTCGCTCACGGCCGAGCGCCTCGGGTTCACCTTCTCCCCCGAGGCGGCCACGATTGAGAACCTGAGCCAGGACGAGACGCGCGACTTCTCGGGCCCGGCGCCGCTCGTCATCAAGGGCCGCGTCTACACGCCCGACTCCGGCTACGGCCTCTACCTGCCCATCACGCTCACCTCCTCCGCCTCCGCCGGCCAGATGGAGCAGATGACGAACTACGACGGCAGCTACACCTTCGTCGTGCCCGCGGGCGGCACCTACACCGTCGCGCCCGGCCCCTCCGACCAGTACACCTTCGTGCCGGCGAGCCGGACCTTCGAGAACATGACCGGCGACCAGGCCCTCGACTTCAAGGCGCTGTACCCGCCGCGCATCGTCGGGCGCGTCGAGAACGAGTGGGGCTATTCCTACGGCAACGCCAGCGTGACGGTCACGGGCCCGTCGCTCGCCGCGCCCCTCGTGCAGACGACGGACTCCTCCGGCTACTTCTTCTTCTCCGAGGGCCTTGAGCGCGGCGCGACCTACACCGTGACGCCCGCCGACCCCGCGGCCCCGAACCGCACCTTCACGCCCGCCCAGCGCGTCCTCGCCGACATACAGGGCCCGGAGTTCATCACCTTCTCGGCGCGCCCGCCGGTCGCCATCAGCGGGCGCATCGCCGACGATTACAACTACCCCGTCACCGGCACCGTCAAGCTCACCGGCGCCGTCAACGCCCAGGTCGAGACCGACCAGTGGGGCTACTTCAGCTTCCTGGACCTGCCCCGCGGCGGCGACTACACGGTCACCGTCACCAAGCCGGGCTCGCTCTACACCTTCGACCCGCCGAGCCAGAGCGTCACGAACTTGCAGGACATGCAGTTCCTGAACTTCCGGCCGCTGCCGCCCGTGCGCATCGGGGGGCGCGTCGCCAGCCCCGACGGCGGGAACGGCGTCCGGGCCACCCTGACGCTCAGCGGCTCCGCCAGCGCGACGACGCAGGCCGACGAGTACGGCTTCTTCATGTTCGAGGAGCTGCCGCGCGGCGGCGACTACACCGTCACGGCCTCGCTCCCGCTCTACACCTTCAACCCGCCGAGCCAGAGCGTGACGAACTTGCAGGACTTTCAGTTCTTCGCCTTCGAGGCGCTGCCGCCGCTGCGCATCCGCGGCTCGTTCGTGGACGGGAGCGGGAACGGGGTGCCGGGTGTCGCCGTCACGCTCTCGGGCGCGGTCAACGCGACCGCGACGGCCGACCAGTACGGCAACTACGAGTTCAACGACCTGCCGCGCGGGGGCAGCTACGTCGTCACGCCCGCGCACGAACTCTACGTCTTCTCGCCGGCGAGCCAGTCGTTCCCCTCGATGAGCCGCGACGAGATAGGCTTCTTCAACGCCGCGCCGCGCCGCTTCACCCTGAGCGGGCGCGTGGCCGACGACGTCGGCGCGCCGCTCCCGAACGTCAACGTCCGCCTCGGCGGCGCCGAGCTCGACGTGCGGCTGACGGACGCGAACGGCAACTACTCCTTCAACCCCGTCGTCGGCCGCAACTACACGCTGACGGCCGAGCGGGCGGGCTACTCCTTCGCGCCCGCGTCGGTCAGCGTCAACGACGCGCGCGCCGACCGGACGGCGAACTTCACCGGCTCGCACCTGACCTACACCATCGGCGGCCGCATCACCGACAAGGCCGACGGCTCGGCCGTGGCCGGCGCCACCGTCACCCTCGGCGGCGGGCGCTCGGCGACCGCGCAGACCGACGCGGAGGGCAACTACTCCTTCCCGGGCCTGCCGTCCGAGGGCGACTACTCCGTCCACGTCTCGCACCCGCACTTCACGTTCGGGTTCCCGACCATCACCTACTACAACCTGCTCTCCGACATGACGGGGGTCAACTGGCAGGGCAACCGCCGCACCTTCGCCGTGAGCGGGAGCGTCACCGACCCGGGGGGCCGCGCGCTTTCGGGCGTCACCGTCACGCTCTCCGGCGCGCAGCCCGGCACGATGCAGACCGACTCGTTCGGGGGGTACGTCTTCTCCGGCCTCCCCGCCGGCCGCGCCTACACGCTGACGGCCTCGAAGAAGTACTACTCCTTCGCCGAGCCGTCGCGGCAGATCGAAAGCCTCGACGGCGACATGACCGTCGCCTTCAGGGGGACGCGGCAGACCTACGGCATCAGCGGGCGCGTCGTGGACGCGGGCGGCAACGGCTTCGCCGGCGCGACCGTCCGGATCGTGGGCCTCGACCGCGCCGTCACGACCGACGCGACCGGCTACTACGCCTTCACGGCGCTGCCGGCCGGCGGCAACTACACCGTCGAGCCGGCGCGCCAGTTCTACAGCTTCGGCCCGGCGCGCGCGGACTTCCTCGACCTGGTCGCCGACCAGACGGCGAACTTCACGGCCACGCTCGACACCTTCAGCGTCGGCGGGCGCGTCGCCGAAGGCGCCGTCGGCGTCGCCGGCGTGACCGTCAACCTGACGGGCACGCGGACGGCGACGGCGCAGACGGACGCCGCGGGGAACTACCTGTTCGCGGGGCTCCCGGCGAACGGGACTTACGCCATGACGCCCGCGGCCAACCCCGTCTACTCCTTCTCGCCCGGCGGCGCGTCCTTCAACACGCTCCCCTCCGACCAGACGGCCAACTTCGCCGCGACGCGCCTGACCTACCAGGTCAGCGGCTACGCGCTCGACCCGTGCGGGCGCGCCATCACGGGCCTGACGATGTCGCTCACGCGCGCCGGCGCGACCGTCAGCGCGCAGACCAACGCCGCCGGCTTCTACTCGTTCGCGGGCGTGCAGGCCGGCTACAGCTACACGCTGGCGCCGACCGGCTCGGCCTACACCTTCACGCCGCCGTCCTTCGCCTTCCCCGGGCTGAGCGCGAACCAGACGGGCAACTTCACGGGCCGCCCGCCCGTCTCGACCGCCGACGTGCTGGCGCTGGCGGACCTCTACGTCCGCGGCGGCAGCGCGACCAGCAACTTCGGCACGGCGGCGCAGCTCATCACGCGGCTCGCCAGCAACTCGAAGGACACCTACGAGACCTACCTGAAGTTCAACGTGGGCCAGCCCTGCACGGTCGCCGCGGTCAAGCTGCGCCTCTACGGGCAGCTCAGCAGCAGCGGGAACCTGCCCGTCGCCGTCTACGGCGTGCCCGCGACGACGTGGACCGAGACGGGCACGACCTGGAACAGCAAGCCGGCGGCCGGCGCGCTCCTGCGCACCGTCAGCGTCCCCGGCACCACCGCCGCCTGGTACGAGTGGGACGTGACCGACTACGTCCGCGCCGAACTGGCCGCGGGCCGGAGCACGGTCGCCTTCGCCCTCAAGTCAACCGCCACGACGAACTACCAGGTGACCTTCAACTCGCGCGAGGCGTCCGCGGGCGCCAACGCCCCCCGCCTCGCCGTCACCACGCCCTGAGCCGTCAACCACGGCCACAACGAAAGCGGGAGGCCGAGGGGCCTCCCGCTTTCACTTTTGTCGCGGCGTCAATCTACAATCCGCCGAGGCCGCCGGCCTGAATTTATACTTCCACACGGGGGAATCAATGCCTGACTTTCACGCGGAGCCTTACCTGTACCTCGCGGGGCTGACGCACAAGGCCGCGCTCATCGCGTGGGGCGGCTTCTACTTCAGGGTGCGCAGCCGCCGGAACGGCGACGAGTGGAAGCTCGTCGCCGACAGTGACCTCGACCACGTCCACCCGCCGCGGCGCGAGTCCATCGGCGCGAAGAGCGAGCCGTTCGGCAGGGCGCGCGTCGAGGTCTTCGACGCGGCGGGCGCGCTGGCCGGCTTCGCCGAGACGACCACGACCAACCACGCGTGGGTCACCGGCCTCGCGCCCGACACCGAGTACACCTACCGCGTCCTCGTCAACGGCGAGGAGTGGGCCGCGGGCGAGCGGCGCGACTGGCAGGTAGGCGCCGACGGGCAGGGGCTGCGCCTGAGCGGGCGCGGCTACGACAACCGCTTCCGCACGCACCCGCGCCCCGACGAGCGCGCGCCGCTCACGTTCGCCGTCATCGGCGACTTCGGCGTCGGCGTGCGCAAGGCCTCGAAGCCCGGGCGCTGCCAGCGCGAGGTCGCCGCCGCGCTCGACCGCGCGGTGGACGCGCGCGGCGTCCGGCTCCTGCTCACCACGGGCGACAACATCTACGCGGGGAAGACGCTGCTCGGCATGCCCGTCGGCGCCACGGGCGACGAGGACGACGACTGGTTCTTCACCTTCTACCAGCCCTACCGCTACCTCCTCAACCGCATCCCCGTCTACCCGGCGGTCGGCAACCACGACACGGGCGAGACCGAGGCCAGCGACGACCGCCAGCAGTTGATGGACAACTTCTTCTTCGACGAGAGGTTCAGGGGCGAAGAGTCGGCGGGGCGCTCGTCGGTCGGGCCGGGGCTGATGTACCGCTTCCGCTACGGGGCCGACGTGGAGTTCGTCTGCGTGGACACCTCGCGCAACTCGCTCCTCTTCGGCGAAAGGTTCTTCGAGCACCAGAACCACGCCTCGTTCCTCGACGCGGCCTTCCCCGCGCCGGGCGCCGCGGGGGCCGCGGCGGCTGAGGCCGCGCCCGCGCCGGGGTGGCGCATCCCCTTCACGCACCACCCGCCCTTCTGCGCGGGGCCGCAGCACTCGAACTCGAAGTCGCTGATTCGGCACATGCTGCCGCTGTTCCGGCGTTCGGGCGTGAGGGCGGTCTTCAGCGGGCACGAGCACAACTTCCAGCACTCGCGCGCGGAGGGCGTCAGCTACTTCGTCACGGGCGCGGGCGGCAAGGTGCGCCTTGAGGCGCCCTCCGACTTCGAGGACGCGCGCACGGTCTGCTGGGCCGCCGCCGGCCACTTCCTCGTCGTGGACGTCTCGGCCGACCGGATGGTCGTCACGGCGCTGGCGGCGCTCGGCCCGAACGGCGAGCAGGACGAGCTGGCGACGTTCGACCCACGGGGCCGCCCGGCGGCGTCGCGGTTCGTCATCCCCCGCGAATGAGGCCCTAACGTTTTCCGTTCTGCCGGATGTACTCCTCGAACTTCTCGCGGTTGGGGTGGCCCGGGTTCTTTTCAAGGAACTGCTTCAGCTCGGCGGCGGCCTCGGCCTTGCGCCCGGTGGCGTCGAGGTAGCCGGCGAGGCGCAGGTGCCCGTCGGCCTTGCCCTTCGGGTCGAGACGGAGCGCCTCCCTGTAGAGCGCCGCGGCGTCTTCATACCTGCGCATCTGCGCGTAGACCTCGGCCAGCAGGAAGTTGGCGTCGGCCGACCCGGGGTGCTTCTCGACCGCGGTCTTCAGCGCCTCGGCCGCGCGGTCGTAGTCCTTCGCCACGGCGTAGAGGCGGCCGAGGTTGTAGGCCGCGGCGAGCAGGTCGGGGCGCAGTTCGAGGGCGCGGCGGTAGGAGCTCTCCGCGTCCTCCGACTTGCCGAGCGAGTTGTAGGCCGAGCCGAGCGCGGCCCACGCGATGTGGTCCTTCTCGTCGGCCGCCAAGACCTGCCGCAGGAGCGCCGCGGCGTCCTCGTACTTCTTCTTCTTCAGCGCGGCCGACGCCTTCTCGAAGAGGTCGCCGCTGGCGGCGCCGCGCTGGTAGAACTCGGCGGCCGAGACGGCGCCCGGCTTCGGCGCGGCGCCCCCGACCCATTCGAGCGTGATGTCGAGCTTCGACTCTATCTTGCGCGAGGAGTTGAGCAGGACGGGGAAGCGCGCGACGGCCATCCCGACTGACTCGACGACGACCTGGTACTCGCCGTTCCGCAGGCCGAAGAACCTGAAGGACGAGTTGACCTGCGCGCTCTGCCGCTCGACGACCTTGCCCGCGTTCGTCATGAGGACGAGGACGAAGGAGCCGGGCACCTTCTCCTTCGCCCGGCTCTCGTCCACCTTGAACTCGCCGTAAATCTCGTGCTCGCCGCCCGACCCGCCGACGGGCGCGCGGGCGCCCGCGACCTGCGCGCGGGCCGGCGCGTTGCAGAGGAGGAGCGCCGCGGCGAGCGCGGCGAAGAGTGACGGGCGCGCGGTCGAATCCGGCCGACCCCAGGGCATATTCTGACACCTCCTCCGAAGGCAGTATCGGGTTTGACGCGCATAGTACCACCGACCGCGGGGGCCGTGAAGATTCTCCCGCCGGGCCGGTCGATTCTTCGGGGCGCGGCGCGAGTTTACTCGCCTCCGGGCACGAGGACTTTTAGCGCCGCCGGCCGCGTGCGGAAGCGGAGGGGCGTCTCAAGCACGACGACCTCGCCGTCGAGCGCCACGGGGAGCCGGCGGCGGCGCGTCTCGACCAGCGCCTCGCCCGCGCACATCACTTCGAGCCGCTGCTCGCCGCGCAGGCGGCGCAGGAGCGCCTGCAAGGCCAGCCGGAGCAGCCCGGCGCGGCCGTCCGCGCGCGCGACGTAGATGGCCAGCTCGCCGCGGTTGACGCAGCGGCGGCCGGGCAGGTCGAACTCCTCAATCTGGTACCTGTTCCCGCCGACGAAGACGAGCGGCGTGCGCTCCGTCAGTTCCCCGCCCTCGGTCGTGATGCGGACGTTCAGGAAGGGATTGCCCCCCAGCACGGCGCGCAGCACGGCGGCGTAGGCGACGAGCTGGCGGCGCCCCCAGCGGCGGTACTCCTGCTCGCGCTGCCGGATGATGCTCGGGTAGAGGCCGATGCTTGAGTTGTTGATGAAGATGCGGCCGTTGACCTCGCAGACGTCAACGTCGGCGGCGCGGCCGAGGGCGACGGTGCGGACGGCCCCGGCGAGGTCGAGCGGTATCCCGAGGTTTTTGGCGAAGTAGTTGAACGTGCCCACGGGGAGGACGCCGAGGCGCTTGTCCGTGCCGAGCAGCGCCGAGGCCACCGCGTTGACCGTGCCGTCGCCGCCGGCCGCGACGACCGTCGGGCTCGCGCCCTCGCCCGCGCGCCGCGCCAGCGCCTCCAACCGCCGCCCGCCCTTGGCGAGCAGGACTTCCGCCTCGATGCCGTGTGAACTGAACTCGCGCGCGACGGCGGCGCGCATCTCATCCGCGCGGCTCCCGCCCGAGGCGGCGTTGACGATGACCTGAACTCCCCCCTGCACGCCGCCACTTTAACCCGCCGCGCGAAATGTTTGCGAACCCGCGCGCGCGTCTGTTCTATAATGCGCGTCGGTCTTCCCATCCCGCCCGCCGGAAAATGTCGAGATGCCTTTCGTCATCTTCGCCGCGCCCTGGTTCACGGAGAACGCCGTGCGCTTCATCGAGGCGACGGCCGGCGTCGGCGGCGTGCGCCTCGCCGTCGTCAGCCACGAGCCGCAGGAACTCCTCCCGCAGCGCGTGCGCGAAAGGCTCGCCGCGCACTGGCGGGTCGAAGACATCTTCGACCCCGAGCAACTGGCGCGCGCGGCGCGCAGCCTCTCGGAACACCTCGGCCCCGTCCACAGGCTCTACGGCTCCTACGAGCAGTTGCAGGTGCCGCTGGCGGAGGCGCGCGCGCTGCTCGGCGTCGAGGGGATGAGCGTGGAGGCGGCGCACAACTTCCGCGACAAGTCGCGCATGAAGGAGGTGCTGCGCGCGGCCGGCGTCCCCTGCGCGCGCCACAGGCTCGCGCGCAGCGAGGCCGAAGGGTGGGGCTTCGTCGAGGAGGTGGGCTACCCCGTCGTCGTCAAGCCGCCGGCGGGCGCGGGCGCCGAGGGCACCTTCCGCGCCGACGGCGCCGACGCGCTGGGCGAGGCGCTCCGCGCCTCCGCGCCGACGGACGCGCGCCCCGTCCTGCTCGAAGAGTTCGTCACCGGCGACGAGCACTCGCTCGAAACCATCTCGGTCGGCGGCCGGGCCGTCTGGCACTCGCTGACGCACTACTACCCGACGCCGCTCGAAGTCGTGCGCAACCCGTGGATTCAGTGGCGCATCGTGCTCCCGCGCGAGGTGGACGACGCGCGCTACGACGACATCCGCGCGGCCGGCGCGCGCGCGCTCGAAGCGCTGGGGATGGGGACGGGGCTGACGCACCTCGAATGGTTCCGCCGCGCGGACGGGAGCGTCGCCGTCTCGGAAGTCGGGGCGCGTCCGCCCGGCGCGCAGATCACGACGCTCGTCTCGCGCGCGCACGACTTCGACTTCCTGCACGAGTGGGCGCGCGTGATGGTCTACGGCGAGTTCGAGCGGCCGGAGCGGCGCTACGCGGCGGGCGCGGCCTTCCTGCGCGGCCAGGGGAGCGGGCGCGTGACGGCGGTGCGCGGGGTCGAGCAGGCGGAGCGCGAGCTGGGCCACCTCATCACCGACGCGAAGATTCCGCAGGTCGGGCAGGCGCCCTCGCGCAGCTACGAGGGCGAGGGCTACGTCATCCTCCGCCACCCCGAGACGGAGGTGGTCAGGGAGGCCCTGCTCCGCCTCGTCAACCTCGTCCGCGTCGAACTCGGGTAAAAAATTTACCGCCGCGGACGCGGAGACG
>DASVTS010000205.1:0-67122 GCA_036387455.1 Pyrinomonadaceae bacterium
AACATGGGGTGAGGTTCGACGCGGCCCTTCTTTTTTCGGGCGACTGCCCCGGCGTCAGCCGCCCATCCGCAGGGCCTCGCCGACCGAAGGGTCGCGGCGCACGCGCCAGATTTTCGAGTCGAGGTAGTAGTGCAGCAGCGCGTAGCCCCAGAGGAAGCCCGAGAAGAGCTGCGTGACGAAAGCCTCGGGGTCTGACGCGTGGTTGACGTACTGGCGCGGCACCTGGTACCAGACGCCGAAGAGGACGCCGAGCAGGACGTAGTTGAGGAGCCTGCGGCTGATGAACTCGGCCGCGCCGTGGCGCTCCTTGCAGCCGCCGTCGCGCGTGTACTTGCGGTTGTGAAACCAGACGAGCCGGTGGTACTGGAGGTTATGATAGACCGTCAGCATCGCCACGATGGCGATGGCCTTGTGCGGCATCGGCGTCAGCAGCACGACCCAGTGCATGGGCACGGCCGCCGCGAGCAGAAGGTACTTCGGCACGTCGAGCGGAAGACTGAGGAAGGCGCGCTGGACTTGTCGCCCGAGCCACGCGACCGTAGCCGCGATTGTCAGCGCGAGCAGCGCGAGTTCCAGGGTCGAGAGCCACGCGTGCAGCGCCGCCGGCACGCGCTGCAAAGCCTCGGGGTCGCGCGCGACGAAGCGCGCGAAGGGGTAGGTGAAGGCGAGCAGGAGGAAGGCGCGGTCAAGGAAGTTGTCGGCCGGGTCGAGGTCTGCGTTCTTCTTCTTGTAGAGCACCATGAAGCCGTAGTGCTGCTTGACGAGGTGGTAGTAGGCCCACAGCGCCGCGACGAAGAAGAAGACGAAACCCGCGCCCGCGAGCACCGCCAGAGGCCCCGCCGCGAAGAAGAGGAGCGACCACCACAGCAGGCGGCCTCGGGCGCGACGCTCCTCGCGGTCGAAGTACGTGCGCGAGAAGGTGGCGAAGACGTGCGGCGCGTCTACGAGTATCGCCCACGCCGCGACCATCGGCACGAGCGGCACCAGCCCCCCGACGTAGAGCGCGAACAGCGCGTAGCTCGTCACGACGGAGCCGATGAACCACACGAGGTCTTCGCGCGCGCCGATGATCCAGCGCACGGAGAGTGCGCGGGCCGCGGGCGCGGTCTTCAGCGCGGTCGTCGTCTGCGTCGTGGCGGACATTGAGATTTGAGAAGGCGTCCGGGCTTAACCTTCTGCGGGCGGGATTTTATCATAGCGATACATGTGCCGGGAGCCGGTCAGAACCGCGGGCGGTTCTGTCAGGCCCGCGCCGTCGAAAACGGAGGGTTTAAAGAGAATGGCCGAAGACGAGAAGGGGCTTGAAAGCCTGCTCGCGCTGATGTTCCAGGCGCACCCGTGGCACGGCGTCACGCCGGGCGAGGCGGCGCCCGAGGTCGTCAACGTCTACGTCGAGATCGTGCCGACCGACGCCGTCAAGTACGAGCTGGATAAGGCTTCGGGGCACCTGCGCGTAGACCGCCCGCAGCGCTTCTCGTCGTTCCCGCCGACGCTCTACGGCTTCATCCCGCAGACCTTCTGCGGCGACCGCGTGGGCGAGCTGTGCCGCCAGACCGTCGGCAGAGGCGAGAAGATACGCGGCGACGGCGACCCGATGGACATCTGCGTGCTGACCGAGCGGCCGGCCGCTCACGCCGACTTCCTCGTCCGCGCGCGCCCCGTCGGCGGCCTGCGGATGGTGGACGGCGACGAGGCCGACGACAAGATCATCGCCGTGCTTGAGAACGACGTGGCCTACGGCTACATCGAAGACATCGGCAAGGCGCCGCCCGGTCTGGTCGAGCGCTTGCAGCACTACTTCCTCACGTACAAGCAGCTCCCGCAGGAGTCGCCGCGCCGCGTCGAGATCGCGGACGTGTACGACCGCGCGGCCGCGCTGGAGACCATCCGCCGCAGCATAGAGGACTACCGCGAGCGCTACGGCGCGCCCGAGTCGCGCGTGAGCGAGTTGAAGAGGTTGCTGGGCGGGGCTTGAGCGCGAAGGCCCGCGCGGAGAAGAGTGAACGAGTCGATGCCGTCGGTGCCGCCTCAACGGCGGCGCTTGAGAATCTGGACGGCCATCCAGCCCGCGACGCCGACGAAGATGGAGACGACGCGGAAGTACCATTGCAGGTCTGTCTTCGCCGCGCGCGTGAGGTAGAAGAAGCCCGCGAAGAAGGCGAGGAAGGTGAAGAACCACTCGGCGCGTTCGAGCCGGCTCATCCCGCGCGGCACGCCGAAGAGCCTCCCGCGTATGCCGGTCGGCTTCGCGCCCCCGTCGTCGTGCTTCGCGCCCCCGTCCTCCGGCGCGCCCCGCTTATCGTCCTCCGGACGCCTGCTCATCGGGTGTCCGTCCCCGACCCGCCCGACACACTCTCCTCAGCGCCGCAGCGTTCGCAGCGGAGCGCGCGGCGCGCGTCGTCCTTCCAGCGCGCGAGTGAGGTGGAAGAGAGGCGCGGGCCGCCGCCTTCGGCCTCGCCCTCGCGGAAGAAGCGCGGGAGCGCGGAAGCCCGCGACTCTTCATCCCGCGCCGCCGCGCCGCCCTCCGCGCGGCAGCGTTTACACTCCCAGCCGAAGCCGTCGTTGACGAACTGCTCCGTCTCGCCCACGCGAAAAGGCTAGAGGCCGCGGGCCGGCGAAGTCAAACGCCGGCCCGCGGCCCCGGTTACTCGGACTCTAGTCCCCGGGCCCTGTCACTCGCGGCGCGTGTTGCCGCGCTGCGGACGCTCGGGGAGCAGGCGGACGGGGACGGTGGCGCGCTGGCCGCTGTTGCCGCGGACGACTTCGACCTGCACCACGTCGTTGAACTGGTGCTTGTCCATCATGCGGAAGAGGTCGTTCTGCGTCTCGACCTTCTCGCCGTCGATGGCGACGATGATGTCGCCGACGACGAGGTCGCCCTCGGGCGTCTCGGAGAGCCCGCGCAGGCCCGCCGCCGCGGCCGAGCCGTTCGGGTCGAGCTGAAGGATGAGCAGCCCCTGCTCGACCGGCATGCGGATGCCGCGCAAATCGCCGACGGCGCGCGGGAAGATGCCGAGCTTGGGCCGGACGACGCGGCCGTCGCGGATGAGCTGCGGCACGATGCGCTTGGCGATGCTGACGGGGATGGCGAAGCCGACGCCGACCGACCCGGCGCCGTCGGGCGAGAGAATCTGCGAGTTGATGCCTATCATGCGCCCCTGCGAGTCGAGCAGCGGGCCGCCCGAGTTGCCGGGGTTGATGGAGGCGTCGGTCTGGATGGCGCCCTCGATGATGCGCCCCGTGCGCGCCTCGATGGGGCGCTGGAGGCCGGAGATGACGCCGGTCGTGAGCGTGCGGTCGAGGCCGAACGGGTTGCCGATGGCCAGAACCTTCTGCCCGACCGAGAGGCGGTCGCTGTCGCCCATCGGGACGACCTTCAGCGACTCGCGCGCCCCCGTAATCTGGATGACGGCGAGGTCCGTGTCCGGGTCGCCGCCGACGACGCGCGCCGGGTAGGTCTTGTCGCCGCCGAGGCTGACGGTGACAACGTCGGCGCCCTCGACGACGTGGTTGTTCGTCAGGATGTGACCCTGCTCGTCGATGACCGAGCCGGTGCCGCCGCCGCGGCGGCCCGCGTCGAAGTAGCTGCGCGGCTGGCGCGTCGTGTTGATGGAGACGACGCCGGGCGAGATGGCGCGGAAGACCTCGATGTTGTTCTGCTCGTCGGTGGCGACCGACGGGTCGGTGATGCCGGCGATGTTTGCCGTCACCGCCCCGTCGTCGGGGTTGAAGGCTCCGGCCGGCTGGTGCAGGCGCGCGCCCCAGCGGTCGAAGCACGCGACGCCCGCCGCGGCCAGCACCGCCGACAGCAGCGCGATGGCCAGGATTTGACGTGCCGAAACTTGATACATGGCTTTGTCCCTTGAAGATTTCATAAAGCACCCGCCGCTAAAAAATACGCATTTAGGATGCCGCGCGCGGCGGCACCGTTGCGCGCCCCGGCGGGTTGCGGCCCCCCTCGGGCGTCCTCTGGCGCGGGAGACAATCTTACTACGAAGCGGCGGCCGCGCCGGTTCACGCGCACGCACCCCCGCCCTGATTCGCCCGGCGGGGCGAAAAGGTTCCGTGCAGAAGCCCGACCGTGAGGGAGGGCGTAGGCAAAAGTAAAAAGCAAAAGGCAAAAGTGAAGAAGGAGGTGCGCCCCCTCTTCACTTTTGCCTTTTGCCTTCTTACCTCCCTACGCCCTCCCTGACGGTCGGGCTTCTGCCCGGGTTTTACGAGAAGAGGCTGAAGACGGCGGCGAGCGCCTCGGGCGGGTGCCAGCCTAGGGCCGAGGCGCCGGTGGCGGCGTGGACGCCCATCAGCAGGAGGTAGAGCGCGAGCACGAACCGGAGGCCGCGCCGCGCGAGCGCGAGGTGCGAGAAGCGGTAGAGCGTGTAGGCGACGAGCGCCCCGACGAGCAGCTTCGACAGGAGGAAGGGCGCGTTGCCCCGGTCGAGCAGGTAGGCCATCAGGCCGTTGCCCTCGGTCGCCACGCCGCCGCGCACCCAGAGGATGGTCAACTGCGCGTCGAGCCAGTTCAGGAGGAAAAGCAGAAGGCTTTTCGAGAAGGCGCTCATCGAGGGTCGCTCCCTTCCAACGGCCAACCTCGTTTAACTACCGCCCCTGAAACGACCGAACCCCCAGTCCCGGAGGACATGGGGGTTTTAGTCGTCACCAACGGGGGAAAGAAAAACTTCTCTGTCTTACGCCCTCAAGAAACTCCTAATGCCCGCCACTTTCCAACGCGGGTCGCAGACCGCTCAGTTGTCGCCCGCGCGCCGGTACTCGGTCTGGTTGTTGCGGTTGTTGACCTCGATGGTGCGGATGCCGTCGCGCGTGCGCTCGACGTCGAAGGCGCCCCATTCGAAGCGCAGCCTGCCGTTCGCGTAGGTGCCCCGGAAGCTCTGGTTCTTGGTGAGCGAGCGGGCGGTGGCCGTGCCGTCGGCGCGGACGGTCAGCTCGCTCTCGCCGCTGTCGGTCGTGCCGCGGAAAGTCCCGCGCAGCCAGCGCGGGACGCGCCCGCCTTCGTTGTCGTCGTCGTCGTTGTCGTCCCCGTAGCCGCCGCCCGAAGTGTAGATGGTGAGGACTTCCGAGCGCCTGCCCGACGCCGCGCGGACGCCCTCCTCCACGCGGCTCACGTCCCACGTGTCCGATGCGCTGAAGCGTATCCGCCCGTTGCCGTATGTGCCCTGCTCGCTCGCGCCGTCGTCGTAGAGGGCCGTGGCGTCGCCGTCGCGCGTGACGGTCAGGGTGACGCGGCGGTGGTTCGAGGAGGGGCTGCGGCCGTAGAAGGTACCGACGAGCCAGCGCGGGACGCGCCTGTCGTCGCGCCCGGGGGGACGGCGGACGCCGCCGCCGGCCATGTTGTAGCTCACGCTCTCGATTTTGCCGTTGCGCCAGTCCACGAGGGCCTCGTAGATGAAGTCGCGCGCGGGGCCGTCCGGGGGCGCGTGGCGGCCGACGCCGCGGACGCGGGTCAGCCTCTCGGTCTGGGGCGACGTCTGCGCGCGCGTCCGGTCGAAGGTGACGCTCGCCCAGTCGCCGCCGCGCTCCTCGATAATCTTCCCGCTGACGCCGACCTCCGCGCGCTCGACGACGTAGCGCGTATTCCTGTCCTGCGCCCGCGACGGCAGGGCGGCCCCGAGCAGCAGGAGCGCCAGAAGCCCCGCGGCGCTCAGGGACGAACGAAGGCTCCACACGTTGTACATAAAATCTCCTCCTCGGTTGGTCACGTCCGCAGACGCCTGCGGGGAGATGCCGCGCGCGGCGCGAAGGAACTCCGGCCGCGTCACGCGTACGATGCGGGCCGCCGGCCGCCGGGTGGCCCGTTTCAAATCTCCGGCGCGCTCAGGAGGCGGCGGCCTCCTCCTCCTCGGGGGTGATGATGCGCAGGCGCGGCGAGTCCTGAAGGACGCGCGTGCCGGGCGGGACGGAGCGGGTGAGCCAGACGTTGCCGCCGATGACGGAGCCGCGGCCGATGACCGTCTCGCCGCCGAGGATGGTGGCGCCGGCGTAGACGACCACGTCGTCCTCGATGGTCGGGTGGCGCTTGGTGTGGCGGACGAGCCGGCCGTCCGAGTCCTTGTCGAAGGAGAAGGCGCCGAGCGTGACGCCCTGGTAGAGCTTGACGTTCGCGCCGATGACGGCCGTGCCCCCGACGACGACGCCCGTGCCGTGGTCGATGAAGAAGCTCGGGCCGACGCGCGTGCCGGGGTGGATGTCTATACCCGTCCGGCTGTGCGCGTGCTCGGTCATGATGCGCGGGATGAGCGGGACGTCGAGGCGGTGCAGCTCGTGCGCGAGCCTGTACGTCATGATGGCGTAGAGGCCGGGGTAGCTGAAGATGATTTCGTCGTAGCAGCGCGCGGCCGGGTCGCCGTCGTAGGCGGCGCGGACGTCCGTGGCGAGGACTTCGCGCACAGCCGGCAGGCGCGCGATGAACTCCTCGGCGCACTCGGTCGCCTGGCGCTCGGTGATGGGGCACGCCTCTTCGAGGCGGTGGCCGTGGTTGACGGCGCGCGCTATCTGCTCGGTCAGCGTCTCGTAGAGCCACGCGAGGCGCGACTCGACGTGCAGGCGCAGGCCCGCGCCGGTCAGCCCCTGCGCGCCGGCGTAGCCGGGGAAGAGCAACTCCTGGAGCGCGTCGAGCGCCGAGACGGCCGCGTCGCGCGACGGCAGCGGCCGCCGGTCGAGGTGATGAATCTTCACCCCCTCGTCCGAGTACGACTCGACGAGCGCGTCGGCGGCGCGGCTGACCCGTTCATTCATAAGTCTGAAGTCTGGAGTCCGGAGTCCGGAGTCCGGGTCAAGACAGCGCGGCCTTCACGCTCGCTGCTCTGACTTCAGACCCCAGACTCCAGACTCCAGACTTTCTTATTCGATTTCAATCCCGCGCTCCCGGGCGATGCCGCGGGCCTTCATGATGATGTCGTCGTCGGGGGGCTCGGTGCCCTCCATCCAGGCCGTGACCTCGGCGACGGGGCGGCCGAGCACGACGGCGAACTTCTCGTCGTCCGCCTCGAAGCCGTTGTCGCGCAGGCGGCGCAGGAGCGCGAGGCCCCCGGCGGCGTCGGTGCCGCGGTCGTCCACCGGGTTGTCGTTCGTCTGCCCCAACTTGTTCTCCGCTTCAGCCATTGTTGCTCGCCCCCTGCTGCTGGTCTCCCTCGGTCGCGTTGTACCCGATGTCCTGAATCTTCTTAATCAGCGTCTGCTGCTGCACGACGTTCTGGTCGAAGTTGACGACCGCCGTCTTGCCGCCGAAGTTGACGTCCGCGCTGTGGACGCCGGCCGTCTCCTCCAGCGTGTCCTTGATGAGCCCGGCGCAGGCGTCGCAGTGCATGCCCTGTATGTGTAATTCCGCCTTCACGACTGTCTAAGCCTCCCTCCTCGAATCCGCCGCGCGGCCGGACGAAGCCCCCGCTGGGGTTCGCGCGGCCGGGCGCGTCGGTGAATTATCGTCTTGCCTCTGTTGCCGCGTATTATAGCCCAGCCCGCGCCGCGCAGGCCACGCCGCGCGGGCGCGGGACTCTGGGGAGGTCCGGGACGGGGTGAGGCTTTGGGCGAGACGGGCGACGAATTGACGATTGCGGAGGCGCTGCGCGAGGCGGCGACGGCGCTGCGCGTGGCCGGGCTCTCGGAGCCGCGGCGCGAGGCGGGCTCTCTGCTCTCGCACGCCACGGGGCGCGACCTCGCCAACCTCATCACGCACGCCGACGAGGCGCTGACGGCGGCCGAGCGCGCGGCCTTCCGCGCGGCGGTCGCGCGCCGCGCGGCGGGCGAGCCCTTCCAGTACATCACGGGGCGGCAGGAGTTCTACGGGCTCGAGTTCGAGGTCAACCCGGACGTGCTCATCCCGCGCCCCGAGACCGAATTGCTCGTCGGGGCGGCGCTCGAACTCCTGAGGGGGACGGAGGGGCCTTTCGTCTGCGACGTGGGCACGGGCTCCGGCTGTATCGCCGTCGCGCTCCTTCACGAGCGGCGGGACGCGCGCGGCCTCGCCCTCGACGTCTCGCCGGCCGCGCTCGCGGTCGCCGCGCGCAACGCCGCGCGCCACGGCGTAGACGAACGCCTGCGGCTGCTCGTCTCCGACTGCTTCGACGCGCTCGGCGGGGGCGGGCGAGGGGGCGCCCGCTTCGACCTCGTCGCGTCGAACCCGCCGTACGTCGCCGGGGACGCCCTCGAAGGCTTGCAGCGCGAGGTGCGCGACCACGAGCCGCGCGTCGCGCTGACGCCCGGCGGCGACGGCCTCTCGGTCGTCCGCCGCCTCGTCGCGGAGGCGCCGCGCCACCTCAAGCCCGGCGGACACCTGCTCATGGAAATCGGCTTCGACCAGCACGAGCGGGTCGCCGCGCTCCTCGACCCCGCGGTCTGGACGCTCCTCGACATCCACAAGGATTTACAGGGCATCCCGCGCACCGTCGCCCTGCGACTAAAGGCGGGGTAGGCGGCGCCGGGCGGGGCGTGGCCTGCGGCCCGCGGCGCGTGATAAAATCCGCACGCCTTTAACCCGAACAACCTATGGACAAATTCAGAATCACCGGCGGGCGGCGCTTGAGCGGCCGCGTCACCGTCAGCGGGGCGAAGAACTCGGCGCTGCCGTGCCTGGCGGCGGCGATACTCACGCCCGAGACCGTCACGCTGCACAACGTCCCTTACGTGCGCGACTGCATGACGCAGCGGCGCCTGCTCGAAGACCTCGGCGCCACGGTGCTCGTGCCCGACCTGCGCACGCACAAAATCACGGCGGCCAACATCGAGCTGTTCGAGGCGCCCTACGAGCTGGTCAAGACGATGCGCGCCTCGGTGCTCGCGCTCGGGCCGCTCGTCGCGCGCTTCGGCAAGGCGAAGGTCTCCTTGCCGGGCGGCTGCGCCATCGGCACGCGCCCGATTGACCTCCACCTCGAAGCCCTGAAGCTGCTCGGCGCGCAGGTGCGCCTGGAGTCCGGCAACATCGTGGCGCGCGCGCCCAAAGGCGGAAGGCTCGTCGGCTCGGACGTGACCTTCCCGAAGGTGACCGTGACGGGGACGGAGAACCTCCTGATGGCGGCGACGCTCGCGCGCGGGACGACCACCCTGCGCAACGCGGCGCGCGAGCCCGAGATCGGCGACCTCGCCGACCTCCTCAACCGCATGGGCGCGCGGGTGCGCGGCGCGGGCACCGACACCATCACGGTCGAGGGCGTCGAACAACTCGGCGGCGCCGAGCACACCATCATCCCCGACCGCATCGAGACGGGCACGTTCCTCGTCGCCGCCGCCATCACCGACGGCGAGCTGGAGGTGAAGGACTGCCGCCCCGAACACCTCGCCGCCGTCGTCGAGCGCCTGCGCGAGGCGGGCGTCGAGATCGAGGAGGTCAACCCGACGACGCTGCACGCGCGGCGGAAGCCTTCGGGCCTGGTGGCGCGCGACGTGACGACCGAGCCCTACCCGGCCTTCCCGACCGACATGCAGGCGCAGTACATGGCCCTGATGACGCAGGCCGCGGGCCGTGCGCGCGTCGTCGAGACCATCTTCGAGAACCGCTTCATGCACGCCTCCGAGATGCAGCGCATGGGGGCCGACATCCGCGTCGAGAGCAACAGCACGGCCGTCGTCGAAGGCCCGACGGAGCTTTCGGGCGCGCGCGTGCAGGCTTCGGACCTGCGCGCCTCGGCCAGCCTCGTGCTGGCGGGGCTCGCGGCGCGGGGCGAGACCACCATCGAGCGCGTCTACCACATCGACCGCGGCTACGAGAAGATAGAGGCCAAGCTGCGCGCCGTCGGCGGCGACATCGAGCGCTTGCGCGAGTCGGTCACGGCGCAGCTCCCGCCCGTGGAGACGGTCACGGCATGACGGCGACTTTGAGCTTCGGGGTCGGGCGGCGCGCGCCGCTCGACAGGCAGGAGCTGAGGCGGCAACTGCTGGCGCTAGTCCTCGCCTTCGTGCTCGTCTGGTACACGTTCGTCGTGCCCGCGGGCGCGGGGGCGGCGAGCCCGCGGCGGTTGGCGCCGGACGAAGGCGGGCACGACGGCGAGGTGCGCGGCGCCACGCCGCGGGCCGCGAAGGGCGACGCGCGGGCGCCCGAAGACCTGGACTGGCCCGAGTACATCTACCCCGAGTGAAGGCTTATATGGCGGGCGAAGACTGCATCTTCTGCAAGATCGTGGCGGGCGAGATTCCGGCGGCGAAGGTCTTCGAGGACGAGCGGGCCGTCGCCTTCCGCGACATCAACCCGCAGGCGCCGACGCACGCGCTCGTCATCCCGCGCGCGCACGTCGCGTCCTTAAACGAGGCCGGGGAGTCGGACGAGGCGCTGCTCGGCCACCTCCTCGTCGTGGCGGCGCGCGTCGCGCGCGAGGCGGGGCACGCCGGGGGCGGCTTCCGCACGGTCGTCAACACGGGCGCCGACGCCGGGCAGACCGTCTTCCACGTCCACGTCCACGTCCTCGGCGGGCGCCGCCTCACCTGGCCGCCGGGCTGAGGTCTTTCCCCTCTTCGGCCGCGCGCGCCGCGCTCTCCTCCTTCGCTTGCGCGCGCTCCTCCTTCAGCAGCGAGGTCTCGTACTTCACCTCGCCGACGAGCGTGTCGGTGATGGCCTTGGCGAACCCGAGGATGGACGGCCCCAGCACGACGCCGGGGATGCCGAAGGCGTAGACGCCCGCGACGAGCCCGACCAGCATCCAGTAGAAGTTGAACCGCGCGGCGCTGTACGCGGCGAGCTTCGGCCGGAGCACGAGCGAGGAGCCGACCGTCATCGCCACGCCGATGAGGAGGTAGGCGCCCGCCGCGGCCGGGCGGTGCTGGAAGACGAGCAGGAAGACGCTGACCGGGATGTAGACGGCCCACTCGCCCACGATGGGGAAGAAGCCGATGATGAAGGTCACGAGCGCCAGCGCGACCGCGAGCGGCACGCCGAAGGCGAGGTTCATGACGAGGATCATGACGGCCTTCACCGTCTGGTCCACCATCACGGCGAAGAGCGCGCCGCGCAGCGCGCCGCCGACGTTCTCGGTCAGCCGCTCGTAGAAGGGCATGAAGTCGCCCGGCACCCGCAGCTTGATGTAGGCGGCGAGCCGCGCGCGCTCCGTCAGCACGTAGAAGAGCGTGAAGAAGAAGACCGTGGCCGAGACGAGCAGCAGCGCCGTCATCTTCTTGACCTCGGCCAGCGCCTCGCCCGAGCGGACGAACGCCTCGGCGAAGGCGTTCTGGAGCACGGCGCGCGTGTTCTCGACCGCGACGTACTCCGAGAGCGAGTGGCTGATGCCGGCGATGACCTGCTCGCGCCGCCCCTCGTCCTGCACGGCCGCCGTGTAGCCCGACATCTCGTACCAGCCGTAGCCGACCGTGGCGGCGAGCGGGACGACGATGAGCGCGATGGTGACGAGCGCGCTCCCGGCGCGCGCGCGCAGGCGCCGCTCCAGCCACATCTGCACGGGCAGCAGGTAGACGCCCGCCACCGCCCCCAGGAGCAGCGCCACCAGAATCTCGCCGACCAGCCGCACGAAGAGGAAGAGCGCCAGCGCGATGGCCGCCGCGTAGACGGCCGCGCGCTTGGCCTCGCCCACCGTCACCTCGCCCAGACGCTTCGCCTCGCCCTCAGCCATAAGGGCCGTACTGTAGCACGCGAACTGTGGCTAGAGTCTGTCTTCGCGGCAACAAAATCGTGGGCGGCGGGCGGTGGTCGGCGGGCCCCGCGCGCCGGGCCCGGCCCGCCGACCACCGCCCACTGAGTTTGTCTGCGGGGGCGAAGACGGGTAAACTCTGCGTTTCGGTTGTCATCCTATTTTACGAAGAGTTTTCACAGGGGAGTCATGAGCAGTAAGAGAGAGACGCCGCTCGAAGTTTTCCTCGACCGGCACGACGACGCCGCGTGGCGCGAGACGCTGAAGACGCTGCTGCCTTCCGTCCACGAGGTGGACAGGAACGCGACGCAAATCTGGTTTCACTTCTACCCCCTCGCGCTGCTGCGCGCCTTCGAGGCGGCCGAAGACCCGGCGCAGCTCGCCCGTCAGCTCCTGATGCAGGGGAGCTGGTACCTCAAAGACCAGCTCGACTCGTCGCACACCTTCCTCTACGGCCACCGCCTCTGGCCCGAGGTCAAGCGCGCCGTCACGCGACTCGCCGCGGGCGGCGAGGTGCCCGGCGGGCGGACGCTGGCCGAGGTCGTCGCGGGCGTCGCGCGCGAGGTCGCCGCCGGGCGGAAGGTGGAGGAGTCGCTGGCCGTCGGCATCTCGGCCGTCGGCCTGATGAGCTTGCAGCAGGTCGGGCTCGAAGAGTTCAAGAGGACGCCGGGCGAAGTCCTCATCGACCGCAGGCACCTGAAGCGCACGCCCGAGCAGGTCCTGCGCGAGCGCGCGAAGGACGACTCGCAGGGCCTCTTCGGCTTCCTGCGCACGGCCGACAGGCAGTGGACGGTCGTCTGGGACGAGAACGCGAACGACCGCCGCTTCCGCGCCGTGGACAACCAGGAGGTCGCCACGGCCGCGGCCAACGACAAGCGCCCGTGGCACGAGGCCGACCCGCGCTGCACGGTGAACGAGGGGCCGATTCCGGTGCAGTGCCGCTCGGCTTCGTGCGGCACCTGCTGGGTCGGCGTCCTCGGCGGGGCGGAGAAGCTTTCGGACGCCGACTGGCGCGAGCGCAAGATGATGCCGCTCTTCGGCTACATCGAGACCGACGAGCCGCGCCCGCTCGTCCGCCTCTCCTGCCAGGCGCGCGCCGAGGGCGCCGTCTCGGTCGTCGTCCCGCCGTGGAACGGCTACTTCGGCAAGTACCTGAAGCGCGTGCGGGAGGGGGCGGCGGAAGAGGCCGTCGCCAATTCATGATGTCGGACGCGGGGCCGCCCGCGCTGCGGCGCGACGCCGGCGGGCGAGTGGAGCCGGAGTCTCTGGCGAACGTCATCCAGTGGTTCCTCGACTACGACGAGCGCGTCGCGGTCGTGCGCTTCCCGGCGGTCGAGGCGCTCTTCCAGTGGCGGCGGCGGGACGAGCAGGAGGGCGGCGGCGACTCCTTCGGCTTCAACCGCGCCGAGGACAGGCTGGCCGTCGGCGTCATGCAGGCGCTCGTCGAGCACGACACCGAGGCCGGGCTGCACGCGTGGATTAAGGAGCTGCTCGCGGCGCTCGACGACGCGCAGAAGACGAATGAGCTGATCGCCGAGTCCTACGGCCTGAAGCCTTCGGCGGAGTCGCCGGTCGTCTCCGAGGCGGAGAAGATTCCCTCGCGGCGCGAGCGCGACGTCTATCTCAACTGCTGCTGGCTGGAGACGCTCTGCACCGCGGAGGCGCGCGTGCTCGGCTGGGCGTACCAGGGGCTCTACGGCAGGGCTTTTCACCCGGAAAATTTTTAAGGGCGCGCCCGGCCCGGCGCGCCCGAGAGGTATCATTCGATGTCGGAAGAGAGACCCACTTACGCGAACAACTCACAGACGGTCGTCGTGGCCGCCGACACCTTCGAGTTTGAGACGCTGGAGGAGTCGAACGGCCGCGCGACGGTCGTCCGCTTCAGCGTCGAGAACCCGGACGTGCGCCCCGGCGACGTGCTGCTCGTGCTCTCGGGCAGCGAGATACACTTCCACGGCATGATCGGCATCATCGAGGACGGCCGCGGCATCGCCACCGACCGCCGCGGCTCGCTCCTCCCCGGCACCGTCCAGTAGCGGGCGGCCCGCGCGCGAGTCACTTCTCCACCGCGACGTCGAAGACGACGGCGCCGAACTTGCCCGCGCCGGGGTCTACCCGGTACTCCCCGCGCAGTATCGTCACGCTCCTGAACCCGAGCGACCTCGCAACCTCCCTGTCCAGGGGAATGTCGCTCTCGACCGGGACGGCGCTCACGTCCGCGGCCGAGCGCGACCTCAACTCGTAGTAGAGCGTCGGCGTCTCGCCCGGCCGCACCGCCGCGCCGCCGTCGAGGGCCGCGTCCCAGCCCTCCTTGCCGAGCGACCGCCTCACCGCCGCGGCCTGACTCCGCGGGAACATGACCAGGCACCCGAAGCCGACGCCCCGGCACGTTTTCACGCCCCGCGGGACGCACCCAAGGGGGACCAACTTCGCCGCCGGGGCCGGCTTCGGCGAAGCCTCTCCCCGCGTGGCGGATTTTTGTGAGAAGGTGTTTGACGGCATCCCGAACGCCGTCAAAAGAAGCAACGCCGCCCCGAATCTCTTTCCTGCCTTATTCATCTGTCGCACTCCTTCCAGGGTGAAGACTCCACGCCCGCGCGCCGCCGCGCGCCCTATACGAGAATGAGGACGGCGATAATCATGATGGCGAGGACGACGCCCATCCCGATACATATCCACCGCGGTGTGTGGGTGCCGAAGCACATCCTGGGCTTGTGGGCCGCGCCCTGCGCTTCGGCCAGCCGGCGCCGGTAGGCGCGGTCGGACGCGGACTTCCTTTTCGCCTCGGCGAGAACCCCGGCGAAGTATTCGCGGCCGTACCGGGACGTGTCTATGGGTTTCGAGAGCGCCTCTCTGACGTCGGCCTCCGTAACCCGCCGGAGCGGTTTCGTATCCCCCCCGGACGGCGTCCGCCCGGCGGCGGCTTTCTCGAACTGGGCTATCCCTTCCAGGTAGAGCGCGCCTTCGAGAATCTTCAGGTCGGCCTTGCTGAACCCCTCGCCGAGCCGCTTCTGGTCTACGGCGCGGAGCGACCGCACGCCCGGCAGGTCCGGCTCGGCCGACGCTACCCGGCCGAGCGAGTTGAGCACGGTGTTAAATTGAGACTCGGCCTCGCCGGCTTTCGTCTCGTAAGGCTTGAAGGCCGCGAGGGGCGCGAGCAGGCAGGCGAAGCAGAAGTTGCGGCGAGAGATGCCCTTCGGGTGACGGTGCGGGGACGCGGCGCGGTCTGATTTGTCGGTCGTCACGGGTGTCCTCCCTTAAGGTGAGCGGGCCGCCCCTCGGCTGGTGGCGCGGGGCGGGCGGAGGCGCGAGGTTGGTCGGCAGCGGCGCGAGGGCGGAAGCGAACGCCGACACGATATGCGCCCCCCCGCCGGATGTCAACATTCTCGGGCGCGGGGCGCGGGCCGCCGGGCCCTTGGAAAAATGTTGACAATCGCGCCCCGCGGGATTAGGCTTCCGCCGCACCGTTAGTCTCCGACGCTTCCCGACACAGTCACTTGCCCGACCTCCCACCCGCGGGGCTTCGCCGACTAAAGACACAGACACCGACGGCTGCGCCCGGCGCAGTCACACCTTCTTTGCTCCCGCAGAGTTTTTCGACAGCGGCGCGAGCGGCCGAAGTGCCGGCTCCCCCGGGCGTTTATTCCCTGGACGCACGGGGGCTCCGGTCAGCTTGTTACCCTCCGGCCCGCCGCGCCCCCTCTCGGTGAACTCTACGTGGCGCGGCCGGCGGCGACGCCCCGTCGCCGCCGGCCGCGCCGCCTCGCACACGCGGGGGCCGGGAATCTCCTTCCAGGGCATCCCAGGGCGACTGACCGGGCGCGCGGCGCACACTCACACGCGGCGCGCGCCAGACACACCTTCCTTTTCTCGGGGGACTCCCAAAGCCCCCGGGTCGCCAGAGGAGAGACCGATATGAAAACCCTGAAACTGTTCGTCGTGACGGCCTTCGTCGTGGCGCTGGCGCTCGCCACCGCCTCGCGCACGGGCGTGCAGAGCCAGACCACGTCCGAGGCCCCCGCGGGCTTCGACAACCTGACCAACGGCCTCGTGACCCAGGCCGACTTCAACGCCGCCAAGCTCGCCTTCGAGGAGCGCGACGAGGCGGCCGACGGCCTCGGGCCGGTCTACAACGCGCAGTCGTGCGCCGAGTGCCACCAGAGCCCCGTGACCGGCGGCATCAGCCAAATCACGGAGTTCCGCGCCGGCCACCTCGACGGCTTCGGCAACTTCGTCGACGGCCCCGGCGGCTCGCTCCTGAACGACCGCGCCACCAACGCCGCCATCCAGGAGCGCCGCCCCGGCACCGAGACCGTCTTCACCTTCCGCACTTCGCTCAACGTCCTCGGCGACGGCTTCGTCGAGGCCATCTCGAACACCACGCTCCAGAACATCGCCGCCGCGCAGCCCGGCCAGAGCGGCAACCAGATCGCCGGCCAGCTCATCGCCGTCCCCGTGCTCGAAGCCGACGGCGCGACGCGCTTCGGCCGCTTCGGCTGGAAGAACCAGCACGCCAGCCTGCTCTCGTTCGCCTCGGACGCCTACCTGAACGAGCAGGGCATCACCAACCAGTTCAACCTCGTGGAGAACACCTCGCTCGGCCGCTTCGTCGGCTTCGGCTCCGGCTTCGACCCCGTCCGCGACGACACGCCCTGCATCGAAGACCCGACCGAGGTCTGCGGCGAGGACGACGAGGGCGACATCGAGGAGTTCGCCACCTTCATGCGCGCCACGAAGGCGCCGCCGCGCGACACGGCGGTCGCCAACTCGGCCGACGGCGTCGCCGGCTCCAGCCTCTTCAACCAGATCGGCTGCGCCGTCTGCCACGTCCGCAACATCACGACCGCCGCGCCGGGCACGCTGATTAACGGCGGCGCGTTCACCGTGCCGGCCGCGCTCGGCAACAAGGTCATCCACCCGTTCGGCGACTTCCTGCTGCACAACGTCGGCACCGGCGACGGCATCGTGCAGAACGGCGGCCAGTCGACGAGGAACAAGGTGCGCACCCCGCCGCTCTGGGGCGTGCGCACGCGCGGGCGCCTGATGCACGACGGCGAGACGACGAACCGCAACGACGCCATCCTGCGCCACGCGGGCGAGGCCACCGGCGTCATCAACAACTACCGCGCGCTCTCCGCCACGCAGAAGAACCAGGTCATCACCTTCCTCAACTCGCTCTAGGGCGAGGCGGGGAAAGGGCGAAGGACGTAAGGACGCGCGGCCGCGCCTCCCGGAGGCGCGGCCGCGCACCCCTCCAAAAAGTCGAGCTAGATGAAGATACGAAACATCCCCCGCACCTGCTGCCTGTTGTTGCTGGCCCTCGCGCTCGGCGCGTGCGCCGAGCAGCCGCGCCCCGTGAGCGAAGAACGCCCCGCCGCCGCGCCGACCCCGTCCGCGCAGGAGACGCCCGCCGCCGCCGCCGCGACCCCGGGCGCGCAGACGCCGGCGCCCGCGCCCGGAGCCGCCCGCCTTCGGCCCTCGCCGGCGGAGGTGCGCGCCGCGCTGGCGCGCGCCTACAAGGGCGCGGTCGCCTTCGAGGAGGCGGACGGGCGCGCGGCCGTCGGCGACTTCAACGGCGACGGCGCCGAGGACCTGGTGGTCGCGGTGCGCCCGGCCGCGGGCCGCGTCGAGGAGCTGAACGCAGACCTTGCGAACTGGATCGTCTACGAGCCCCTCACGGTGCGCCCGCCCGACCCGCGCGACTTCGACCCGCACGAGGGCGTGCAGAAGCTCAAGCCGCGCGAGGGCCGCCCGCGGGTCGAGGCGGGCGACGTGCTGCTCGTCGTCCTCCACGGCTTCGGCGACGGCGGCTGGCGCAACCCCGAAGCCCAACAGACCTACCTGCTGAAGAACGTGGCGGGCTCGGAGCTGAGGACGCAGGCGCCCATCGAGGCGAAGGCCGCCGCGCGCCGGAAGACCCCGCGCCTGCGCGGCGACGTGCTCCGCGAAAGGCTGGCCGGCGGAGAGGGCTTCCTCTACTGGACGGGCGCCGGCTACGGCTGGTTCGGGGCGGCGGGCGATGAACGCTGAACTGAAAGCCGAAAGGCCGGGCGCCCCGACGGGGAAGCCCGGCCTCCTTCCTTTCGGTTCGGCGTCCGGCGTTCAGCGTTTTCTGGCGCAGACGCGGAAGAGCATCTGGCTGCTGAAGAAGTGTCCCGTGCGGTCGCGCTCCCTCAGGTCTTCCACCCAGCGCGCGACCTCCTCCTCGGTGACCACCCCGGCGGCCGTCGCGCGCTCGGCGAACGCGCGCAGGCAGAGGTCGTAGACCGGCTCGAACTCCGTGATGCAGATGCCGACCGGCGCGACCTGAATGTCCGCGAGCCCCAGCTCCTTGCACCAGGCGGGGAGCTGACGCCCCACCCAGCCGTTCGTCTCGAAGTCGCAGGCGTGGTGCAGCACCTTCCGCGTGACCCCGCGGTCGGCGGCGTCTATCGTCCAGGCGTCCATGTCCGGCCCGTTGATGACGACGCGCCCGCCCGGGCGGAGCACGCGCGCCATCTCCGAGAGCGCGCGCCGCGGGTCGCCGATGATCTCGAAGACGCGCAGCGAGTAGGCCGAGTCGAATGAGCCCTCCGGGAAGGGGAGTTCGTGCGCGTCGGCGGCGACGAACTCCACCCGCGCGCGCTCGGCGGCGGTGGTGCGCGCGCGCGCCTCGGCCACCATCGTCTCGCTCTTGTCCACGCCGACGGCGGCCCCCAGCCCCGGGAAGCGCTTCGCCAGCGCGCGCACGCCCCCGCCCGTCCCGCACCCCACGTCGAGCACGCGGTCGCCGTCGCGGACTTCGAGCGAGTCGAAGACGGCGCGGTACTGCGCCGGGTCGTCCTCGCGCCCGCCGCGAATCATGTCCATCAGGCGGACGTAGTGGTAAGGGTCGGCGTCGCCGTCGACGGACATCCAGCCGCTCTTGAATCCCTCGCTCGTCATTGTGAAGTCGCTCTTCGTGGTGAGAATCACGTCCCGTCGGTGACGGTGAATTTGATGTCGCGCCCGCTCTCGGAGAGCTTCTGGTCGGCGCCGTTGTAGGCGTCCATCTGCCAGCGGTACTCGCCCTTCGGCAGCGGCTTGTCGGCGGCGAAGGACGTCCCCTCGACGCGCTCGTTGATGTAGGGTGAGGTGACTTTGGGGTCGGTCGGGTAGAGGCTGAACTTGTAGTAGGCGGCGTCGGGGTACGCCTCCCACTTCAGCTCGAGCCCCTGCGCGCTGACCTTCGAGCCGGCCTTCGGGCTGACCAGCTTGAGGTCGCCCTTGAAGAGGTTCGTGGGGCGGACGAAGAGGGTCTTGTCGGCGGCGACTTCGTACTTGGCGGAGCTGAGGCCCGCGATGCCGGTCGTGGCGAAGACGTAGCTGTCCGTGTCGAAGACGCGCGCCATCAGGCTCTCGTAGGTCAGCGGCTCGACGTTCGTGATGACGTACTCGCCGCCCGCGTCGGTCTTCGCCGTGAAGGTCTTGCCCGAGCAGCCGCCGAAGAACTGGTTGAACTTCTCGCAGAGCTTGACCTCGATGTTCGGGGCGGGCTTGCCGTTGTAGAGCACCTGCCCCTGCACGTTGCCGGTGCCGGGCGCGGGCTTGACCTTCTCGACCCCCGTCTCGGCCGCGGCGGGCGTCGGCGTCGCGGCGGCGCGGTTCACGGCGGTCGTGCCCGAAGGCGCGTTGGCCGCCGGCGCGTTGGCGTTGCCGCCGCCCGCGCAGGAGGCCCCGAGGGAGCAGAGCGCCGCCGCGAGGCAGGCGCGGGCGAACAGCCTTCGACCGAACGTCATATGTTAGAAGCCCTTTCTGAGTCTCCCGCCGCGGCGGGGAAGTCTGAAGTGGGACTGCCCGTGAGGCTTCCGTGCGCCCGCGCGGCCGCCGCCGCGGTCAGGCGTCGCGGTGGACGGTCTCGGGCGAGAAGGCCGGGAGGCAGACGGCGACGTACTCGGCGCCGCCCTCCTCGGGCGTGCTGTACTGCACCCACTCGCCGCGCCGCGTGACGACGGCCTGACCGGCGCGCACGTCGAGCGTCTCGCCCCGCGTCCTGACCCGCAGCAGGCCGCGCAGCACGACCGTGTACTCGTCGAACTCCGGCGTCTGCCCCGGCTCCTCCCAGCCGGCGGGGCTGCGCATCCGCGCGACGCTCACCTCGGCGCCGCCCGTGTTCACGCGGCCGACGTACTCCTCGATAATCTTCGGCTTGGTCCCCGCCGCCTCGACGACCGCGGGCGCCTCAATCAGCTCGGGCAATGAAGAATCTCCTCCCGCTCGAAGGTTCGGGCCGGGGCGTGCGGCCCCGTTAACGCGGCATAATACGCCGCGTCCCGCGGAAATCCCAACGAAAATCGTGGGGCCGGTTTAGTCGGCCGTGTCGCGCGGGGGGGGCGGGGCGTCCGCGCGCGCGGCCGCCTTCTTGCGCAGGGCGAAGACGGTGCCGCCGCCTTCGCGGCGCGACCAGGCGGCCTCGGCCTCGATGAGCGAGGCGCGGGCGCGGATGCCGGCCAGGCCCCGACCCTTGAGCGCGCGCTTGTTCTCGGCGTCGAAGCCCCGGCCGTCGTCCGAGAGCGTGAGCAGGAAGTCGCCCGCCGCGTCGAGCCGGACGCTCAGAGAGACCTGCGCGGCGCGCGCGTGGCGGCAGACGTTGCTCACCGCCTCCTGCACGATGCGGTAGACCTGCATCTGCACGCCGGGCGAGAGCGCCAGGCGCTCTTCGAGGTCTTCGTCGCACTCGAAGTCGTAGGCGAAGCGCCGCCCCGTGGGCTGCTGCGCGCAGGCCGAGGCGAGCGCCCATTCGAGCGCGGCGGCGAACCCGACGTTCTCCAGCACCGAGGGCGAAAGGTCTTCGCAGATGCGACGCACCTCCTGCGAGATGGACTCTATCTCGGCGCGCAGGCGGGTCGGGTCGGCCCCGGCGACGTTGGGCACCGCGCCGCCGGGCGCGATTCCCTGCGCGGCGCCCGCGGGCGACGGCTGCATCTCGTCGGTGAGCAGGAGGAGCCGGCGCAGGTCCGCGAGCGTCTGGTCGTGGAGGTCGCGCGCGATGCGGCGGCGCTCGGCCTCGGCCTCGCTGGCGAGCTGGAGCCGCGCGGAGGCCAGCTGGTGGTTGGCCTCGCGCAGCTCCTCGCGGCTGCGCACGATGCGCCGGTGTTGCAGGTAGGCCCAGACGAGCATGACGAGCGCCAGCGCGAGCAGCACCGAGAGCGTGGCGATGGTGCGGGGGAAGGGCGCGCGCGCCACCTCGAAGTCGAAGACGAGCGGGTCGGAGGCGACGAGGTCTTTCGTGTAGGCGCGCGCCGTGACGGCGTAGGCGCCGGCCGGGAGCCCTTCGGCCTGGAACTGCGAGTCGCGCGAGAGCTTCTGCTTGACGGCGCGGCCCTTCGCGTCGCGCAGCGTGAAGGCGTAGAGGAACTGCTCGGGGAACGTCCGGCTGGCCGCCGCCGCGACGTCGAGCGCCAGCCCGTTCTGCGGGTAGACGAGGCGGAGCGCCGAGCCGCGCTGCAACTCCTCGGGCTGGAGCGTGCGCGAGGCCGTGACGCGCACGAGCCGGAGCGAAGGCGCGTGCGTCCCCGGCTCGTAGCGCGCCAGCCCGCGCGTCGTGCCGACGAGGAGCGTGTCGCCGCCCGCGGCCGGCAGGCGGAGGACGGCGTAGGCGTTGTCGGTCGGCAAGCCCTGCTCCGTGTCGAGCCGCGCGGTGACGGGGCCGAACTCCGGGTCGAGCGTGACGCGCAGGAGGCCGACGCCCGCGGTCGCGCACCACGCCTGCGGCGGGTCGGAGGCGTCGTCGCCTCCGACCCGCGGCGCGAAGGCGACGACGGCGCGCGCGTCCACGCCCGGCGTGATTTCGACGAGGCCGCGCCCCTCGCGGAAGGCGTAGAGGCCGCGCGAGGTGGCGAGCCAGAGCCAGCCGCCGGCGGCCGCCACGCCCCAGACGGTGCTGCGCCCGAGCGGCGCGAGCGCCGGCTCGGCTTTGACCCCCGAGCTGTCGAAGTAGAAGACCCCGGCGTTGGCCGTGCCGACCCAGAGGCGGCCGCGCGACTCGTCGGCGTAGAGGCTGACGACCTCGCGCCCGCGCTCGTCCTCGCCCGCGCGCGGCCACACCAGCTCGCGCCGGCCGGGGCCGCCGAAGCGCTCAAGGCCGCGCCCGAACGTCGCCACGTAGACCGCCTCGCCGAGCGGCGCGATGGCGCGCACGCTCCCGCTCAGGGCGGGCTCGGGAACCTTCTTCGCCGCGGCCGGCTCCGCCGGCTTCTCCCGAGCCGCGGGCGTGCCCGAAGGCTCGGCCTCTCCCGCCGCCGGCCCGGCCGCGGCCGGAGCCTCCGCGGCGCCGGGCTTCTCACCCGCCCCGCCGGGCTTCTCATTCTTGACGGCGGCGCCCTCGTCCTTCTTCTCGCCCGCGCTCTCTTCGGGCGCGAGGCGGACGGGCGACTTCGCCTTGAGCCCCTCGGTCTGCAACCCGACGAAGAGGCCGGCGCCCGTGCCGACGAGGAGCAGGCCGCGCCTGTCCTCCGCGACCGCATAGACGGTCTTGCCCGCGACCTCCGGCACCTCGCGCCACGCGCCCGCCGCCTCGTCGCGCGCGTAGAGCCCGCGGTTGGTGCCGACGAGCAGGCGGCCCCGATTCGTGCGGAAGATTGACCGGACGAAGTTCGACTCGGTCTCCTGCGAGAGCTGTTCGACGCGGACGCCGCGCGGGTCGTAGCGGCAGACGCCGCGCGGCGTGCCGAACCAGACGACGCCCTCGCGGTCTACGAAGACGGCGTTGACGCGGTCGGAGCGCAGCGCGCCGGCCGTGCCCGCGAACGTGAAGCGCTCGCCGACGCGGCCGCCCGAAAGGCGGAAGACGCCGCGCCCGTCGGTGGCCGCGTAGAGGTCGCCGCCGCTGCCGTCGCGCGGGGCGGCGGCCAACGCCGTCACCGTCCCCGTCGCCGCGCCCGCGACCTTCGAGGGGCGCCCGAGCTTCGCCTCTTCGAGCTTGAGGACGCCGCTGTCGGCGGCCGAAGTCTGCGCGCCCATGTAGAGCGTGCCCGAGGGGTCGCGCGCCAGCGCCTCGACGAAGAACGTGCGCGGCCGCCCCGCGACCTCGCGCGCCTCGCCGTCCGGCTCGACCGTCATCAGCCCGCGCCCGCGCGTCCCGACGACGACCGTCTCGCCCGCGAGCGCGAGGCTCGTCAACTCGACGGGCAGCGCCTTGCCGGCCGCGACCGTCAGCGGCCCGCCCAACCGCCTGACGGAGGGCGGGCCGTCCCGCTCAAGGCGGCAGTCGAAGACCAGCCCGTCGGACGTGGCGAGCAGCGCGCGCCCGGCCGAAGGCGCGTGGACGGCCAGCACGCTCTTGCCGCGCGTCTCCTCGACGCGCCTGAACGTCTCGGAGCCGGCCGCGCGGACGAAGGCGCCGCCGTCGGCGCCGACCCACAGCGCGCCGCCGGCGTCGGCGGCCAGCGCGCGCACGCGCGGCCCCGCCAGCCCCTCGGCCGTCACCGACTGCACGCGCCGCCCGTCGTAGCGCGCCAGCCCCGCGTCGGTGCCGAACCACATCTGCCCCTCGGCGTCCTGCGCCACGGCGCGCACCTGGTCCGAAGGCAGCCCGTGGAACAGCGTCACCGCGCCCCACCGGTGCAGCCCCGCCGTCTCGTTCTGCTCAAGCGAGTAGGCGGCGGGCAGCAGGAAGAAATCAGCAGACGGTAGACAGCAGACGGCAGACAGTAGGAGGAGAGCCGGCAGGACGCCGGGCCGCCCGCCCGCCCGGCCCCCGACTCCCGCCCTCCGCCTTCCGCTCACTGGCATCTCACCACCGTCTACTGACTACCGACTACTGTCTGCTGATTTTATTTGTGCGGTTCGTCGAGGAAGCGCTTGCGGTCGCGGTCTATCCAGTGTTCGAGGTCGGCGGCGGCCTTGTCCAGCTCGTCGGAGTTGATGAGGCCGCGGCGCAGCGCCTCGAAGAAGGCGCGCGTGCGCATGTTGTAGGCGAGCTTGTCGTACGCCTCGTGCGGCGTGCCCTCGGGCGTGGAGACGAAGAGTTTTTCGTAGAGCGTGGCGAGGCGGCTCTCGACGCCGCGCAGGCTGAGCGCGCACTTGCGCGCGATGGCCCAGTTCGAGAGGCCGAGCGCGAGGTAGTAGAGCGCCTCGGCCTCGAACTCGGTGAGGAGCGGGCGCTTGAAGGAGTCCTTGAAGGCCGGGTCAATCATGTCGGCCCCGTCTTCGAGGACGGCGGCGACGAAGCGGAGGAAGCGACTCTCGGGGTTGTTCTTGTGGATGAAGCCGTAGGCGGGCTGCGGCTCGACCGAGCGCACTATCTTGCGCAGCTCGTTGATGTAGACCTCGTGCGCGAACTGCGTCCAGAAGATGATGCGCGCCGAGGGGAAGTCGCGCCACACGGCGCGCGCCGCCTTGACGCCCGAGAGGCGCGGCATCTGGATGTCGAAGACGCACAGCTCGGGCCGCTCCTTGAGCGCGGCGGCGACCGCCTCCTCGCCGTCGGCGGCCTCGATGACGGGCGCGTGCGCGGCGAACTCGCGCTCCAGCAGCTCGCGCAGGTAGCGGCGCTGCGCCACGTTGTCTTCGGCAATCAGGATGGCCATAGGCGGGTCGGCGTCGGGGCGACGTTCGGCGTACCGGGTCACATTGTGCAGCCTCGCTCGACGGGTTGCAAACACCAGCCCTTCGTCAACGCTTCGAGGACGGGCCTTGTCCCCCGCTCGTACTTCGACCGCGGGGTGCTCAGGGCGACGGCGTAGACGACCGGCGCCTCCCCGCCCTCGTCCCGCCTGAAGGCGACGACCTCCTCTCTTCGCCGGCGGCGCCCGCGAAGGTGTCGCGCACGCTGACCTCGGCGCGCGCGGGGGCCGCGGGCGGGGTGGGCGCGCGGGCGCTCTGTCGCGGCCGGAGGCTCGCGGCGGCGAGGCCGAGCGCGAGGGTCGCGGCGGCGACGAAGAGCTTGAAGAGGGCCGAGGGGCTGAGCTTGCAGCAACGCATGTCCGTTTCTCCCCGCTAGAAGGATGCGCGGCCGGGGCCGCGCGCGGTCGTGGGACAAGCATCGTCCCCGCGCGCTCGGCGGTCAATGTGGTTAGCCACACACGCGCGCGTTGGGAGAGACACAGTCGGGCGGGGCACGCGACACGCGGCCGCGCTGTTGTTGCCCGCGTCGCGGGAATTTCGCCCGCGAGGATAATCACACACGGCACAGCGCCCCGGAAGTTTTCGCAGTTCGGCCGGGGCGCCACCGGTGCCCACGGACGCGGGGCGCGTACTGGGGAGGACGCGCCCCGCACTCTCTCTCTACTCTCAAAAGCGATGGCGCGCACGAAAGGCGATGAGGCCCAGTGGCAATATGCGGTCGCCCCTCGCTACGGGCGTCGAGAGATTAAATCGGAGTCCACGACCGCAGGGCTTTTAACTGCCGCCGTCTGCCGTCTGCCTTCCATCCTGTTACCTCATCCAGTTGACGCGGCTGTCGAAGTAGTCGGGCGAGCGGTCGGGGTGGCGCGCGTGGAATTCGCGGTAGCGCGCGAGGAGCTTGCGGTAGCGGCGGTCGGAGGAGGGGAGCGGCTTGTGCGGAATCACTTGCAGGTGACGCTCGACCTTCCAGACGTTGCGGCGCGAGAAGCGCCAGTCGTAGCCGCCCAGCTCGTAGAGGCTCGCCAGCCCGTAGCCGGTGAGGCGCGCCGTCTCGTCCACGTACGGGTCGAAGTAGCTGTAGGCGAGGTGGCGCAGCGAGCGGAAGACGGGACGCCGGCCGTGCAGCCCCAGGTCGCGCGAGCGCGCCACCGAGCCCCAGCGCCCGCGCGCGCGGTAGACGAAGATGACGTGGTCGAGCAGGTCTTGCGACTCAAGGCTCAGCAGCAGCGGCGGGTAGCCGTGCTGTTCGAGGATGACGGCCGCCGTGAGCGCCGCCTCAAGGCAGTGGGCCTCGCCGCGGCGCACGACCTCGCGGAACGTGCGCAGCGTCCCGCCCCCCCGCTCGCGGTTGTAGCGCATCCCCGAGAGCAGGCGCTGCACGCGCGCGGGCGTCCGGTGCGACTCGACCACCCCCCACTCGCGCGCCGTGAACTGCTCCCTGCCCGGCACCCCGCTCATCGCCCCAACGAATAACAAGTCAAAAGTAAAAAGGCAAAAGGCGAAAGTGAAGAAGGGCGCGAAAACTTCAAAGTTATGCGCGCGGGGCGCGCCACACCCCTGCCTTTTTACTTTTGACTTTCTTTGCCTTTTGCCTCCAGTTGATGTAAGAGAGATGGCAGAGACGCAGCCGTTCTGTTATCTTAAACGTGGGCGCCGGGAACTGTCGGGCGCGGGCGGGCCGGGGCGAGGGCTCAGGCCGCCGCCGAGCAAAATTTTACGGACAAGCAGGGCAGAATTTTCTGTGAGCACGCAAGGTTCAACATCACCTTCGAAACCGCTGACTCGCGCCGAGCAAGAGGTGCAGTCGGCGGCCGAACGCTTAAATTCGCAGACCGAGGCCGCGCTGGCCGCGGTCGCCGCGCGCCAGACGCCCGGCGGCGTGGACGAGCTTGAGGCGAGCGCCGACCGCCTGGAGCGCGCCGCCCGCGACCTCTCGGTCGCCCTGCGCGAGCTGGTCGAGGAGAGGCGCGAGAAGGACAAGCAGCGCTAACCTGACGGGCCGCAGTTTCGTCGGACAGTCACAGGAGCGTCGCCGCACGCCGCACACGGGCGTCCGGCTGTCGCTCCTGTCGTGCGTTCGGCGCGCGTTTGTTCAAGAGGTCAACAAAGGAGCGTGAACCGTGAACCGTAAACCGTGACGAGAAAAGGCAGGCTTCGTCTCGTCACGGTTTACGGCCCGCGGTTCACGGCGTTTTTTCATAGGAGAATTTATGGCCGCCATCAGACAGCAGAGCGTCGCGCGCGAGCACGGGCGCAAGCGCACCGACGTGGGGCTCGACGCGCAAGGCATCCGCCCCGAGCGGGACGTCTACTGGAACCTGAACACGCCCGAGCTCTACGAGCTGGTCGCGCGCCGCGGCGAGGGCATCATCTCCGCGCACGGCGCGCTGCTCGTCGACACGGGCGAGCACACCGGGCGCGCCGCCAAGGACAAGGCCATCGTCCGCGAGCCCTCGTCCGGGGATAAAGTCTTCTGGGGCGAGGTCAACAAGGAGTTCCCGCAGGCGGCGTTCGACCGCCTGCGCGACCGGATGATGAAGTACGCCTCGACGCGCGAGCTGTTCGTGCAGGACACCTACGCGGGCGCCGACCCGCGCTACCGCCTGCCCGTCCGCGTCGTCACGGAGCTGGCCTGGCACTCGCTCTTCGCCCGCACCATGTTCATCAACGACGACGCCGGGGCCGAGCGGCACACGCCCGAGTTCACCGTCGTCAACCTCCCCAGCTTCAAGGCCGACCCGGCGACCGACGGCACGCGCGCCGAGACCTTCATCCTGATGGACTTCGCGCAGCGCCTCGTCCTCATCGGCGGCACCAGCTACGCGGGCGAGACGAAGAAGTCGGTCTTCACCATCCTCAACTACCTCCTGCCGCAGCGCGGCGTGATGTCCATGCACTGCTCGGCGAACGTCGGCTCGGGCGGCGACGTGGCCGTCTTCTTCGGCCTCTCGGGGACGGGCAAGACTACTCTGTCGGCCGACCCGGAGCGGCGCCTCATCGGCGACGACGAGCACGGCTGGTCGGACGACGGCGTCTTCAACTTCGAGGGCGGCTGCTACGCCAAAGTCATCAAGCTCTCGGCCGAGGCCGAGCCGGACATCTACCGCACGACGCGCATGTTCGGCACCGTCATGGAGAACGTCGTCTACGACCCGGCGACGCGCGTCCCCGACCTCGACGACGCCTCGAAGACCGAGAACACTCGCGCCGCGTACCCCCTGACGAGCATCCCCAACATCGTGCCCGAGGGTTACGCCGGCCACCCCTCGAACATCATCATGCTCACGGCCGACGCCTTCGGCGTGCTCCCGCCCGTGGCTCGGCTCACGCCGGAGCAGGCGATGTACCACTTCCTCTCGGGCTACACGGCGAAGGTCGCGGGCACCGAGCGCGGCGTGACCGAGCCGCAGGCGACCTTCTCGACCTGCTTCGGCGCCCCGTTCATGGTCTTACACCCGGGCGTCTACGCCGACCTGTTGGGTAAGAAGATTCAGGAGCACAAGGCCGTCTGCTGGCTCGTCAACACGGGCTGGTCGGGCGGCCCCTACGGCGAGGGCTCGCGGATGAAGATCAAGCACACGCGCGCCATGATTCGCGCCATCCTCAACGGCTCGCTCGCGCAGGCCGGGACGCGGCCCGACCCCGTCTTCGGCGTCCACGTCCCCGTCTCGTGCCCCGACGTGCCGACGGAAGTCCTTGAGCCCCGCGGCACGTGGAAAGACCCCGGCGCCTACGACCGCAAGGCGCAGGAACTCGCGCGCCGCTTCAACGAGAACTTCACGAAGTACGAGGCGGGCGTCTCCGCGGAGGTGCGCGCCGCCGCGCCGAAGGGCGACTGACGGCGGCGGCGTCCTCGTCAAAAACCGAAGGGCGGCCGGCTTCGAAGCCGGCCGCCCTTCCTTTTTCCGGCCGGGCCCGCCGGGCGACGGCGAAGCCTTAAGACTCGCTCCACTCGTCGTCCTCGTCGCCGCGGTCGCGCCGCTGGCGCGTGTTGCCGGAGGCGCGGGCGTCCTTAATCTTCTTGATTATCTCTTTGCCCAGGTACTCGGCGGCGAGGCGGCCGTTGAGGGCGACGCACTTGCCGGTGGTGACGATGACGGAGGTGCGGCGGTCGGTGAGCGTGAAGATGTAGTTGAGGGCCGTCTTGTCCACCGTCAGGACGAGGTCGGCCGCGGCCGGGTCCGTGACGAGGACGTAGCCCCAGTCGCGCAGCTCCGCGTACTTGCCGAGCTTGTATTCGAGGTACTTCTTCTCCACGTGCCGGCTCGGCTCGACGTAGACGGTGCGCGCCTCGCGCACGAGCGAGCCGGGGCTCAAGTCCTGCCGCGCGCGCGGGCGTGCCTGACGCTCGCGGCCGGCGCCGGCGTCCGGCTGCGCCGCGTCGCGCTGTGCGGCGAAGACCGCGTGGCTGGCGAACGCGAAGAGGGCGACCGCCGTGAGCCACCCCAGCACCTCAAGAACTCTCTTCATGATGAGCAACCTCCTGGCTTCCTTCTCCGCCCGTCGGGTGTCGGTGTCCATAAATCACTTCCCCACGCCGCGACTCCGGGCAACGCGCGTGCCGCCCGGAAAGTCGCGGAAAACCGCCGGCGCGGGCGGCGCGGCTGCGGCGGTCGCTGCGTCAGGTGAAAGAAAATTGCGACGGCCGGGCGGTCGCGGGGTAAGGACTTTCGCGGGCGATTCTGGCAAGATAAGGGCGAGATGGCTGAGAGCACAGACAGCGGGACTTCGGGCACGGGGGGCGCGGGCGGCGCGGGGCGCGCGGAGGGCGCGGCCACGCTCGACACGGTCGTCGAGACGGTCAGGCGCATCCTGCGCGCCGACACGGCGAGCATCGCCAGCTTCTCGGAGTCGGAGCGCACCATCACCTGGCTGGCGACGAGCGGCTTCCGCAGCGCCGCGTCCGGCGTCGAGATCGTCAACCCCCTGCGCGGCGAGTTCGCCGAGCGCGCCGCCGACTTCGACCGGGAGCAGGACGAGCCCATCATCGAGGTGCGGGGCCTCGCCGGCGACCTGCCCGAGAGCGAGTTCCCGCTCCACAGCGCCGAGGGCGTGCACAACCTCGCGCTGGCCCGCCTGCGCGCGCGCGGCGAGAATCTGGGCGTGCTCGCCGTCGGCTACCGCGAGCACCACCGCTTCACCGCCGAGGAGCGGCAGCAGTTGGAGGGCCTGGCCGACATGGCGGCGCTCGCGCTCGACAACGCGCGCCTGCTCGACACGCTCGGCGCGGCCAAGCGCGTCTGGGAGCAGACCTTCGACGCCATCCCCGACGGCGTCATCGTCCACGACGACCGGATGCGCGTCGTGCGCTGCAACATGGCCGCGGCCGAGGCGATGAGCCTGCACCCGGCGCAGGTCGCGGGGATGTCGTGCGCCGAGGCGTTCGCGCGCCTCTTCGGCGAGCGCGCCGCCGCCTACCACATGCGCCCGGGCACGCCGCGCACCACCAGCTCCTTCGAGCTACAGGCCGAGGACGGCCGCCGCTACCTCGTCTCCGTCGCGCCCCTTTCGAGTCTGGAGTCAGGAGTCTGGAGTCTGGAGTCGGAACACAAAGGACGGGCGGCCGGCTCGTCAAATGAAGAAGCGGAGTCCGAGGTCTGCGAAGTCGCGAGTCAGGAGTCGGGAAGTCAGCCCGCAAGCTCCGGACTCCCGACTCCGGACTCCGGACTCCGGACTTCCCCGTGGAGCGTCATCACGTGGAGCGACATCACGACGCTCGCGGAGGTGCAGGAGCAGCTCGCGCGCTCGCGCCGGCTCGCCACCATCGGGCAGCTCGCGGCGGGCGTGGCGCACGAAATTAACAACCCGCTCGCCGCCATCACCACCTGCGCCGAGGCCACGCTGCGCGACCTGAAGGACGACCCCGACACGGCAGTCCGCGCGCAGGAACGGCAGTGGGACTACTACCTCGAAGAGATAGTCCGGCAGGCGCTCCGCTGCAAGCAGATCACGCGCGGCCTGCTCGACCTCTCGCGGCAGAAGCGCGCGCGGCGCGACCCCGTGGAACTGAACCGCGTCGTGGCGCAGGCCGCACAGGTGTTCGAGCGGCGCGGGCAGGAGGCGGGCGCGGGCGTCGAGGTGTCGGCCGACCCCGCGGTGGGCGAGGTGGCGACCGACGAGGCGATGGTGCGGCAGATTCTCGACAACCTGCTCTCGAACGCGCTCGACGCGCTGGGCGGCGGCGGCGGGAGCGTGCGCGTCTCGACCGTGCTCGACGGCGAGCGCGTGCGCGTCGAAGTCGAGGACACGGGCGCGGGCATCGCTCCCGAGACGCTCGCGCGCGTCTTCGACCCGTTCTTCACGACCAAAGACCCGGGCCGCGGCTCGGGTCTCGGCCTCGCCATCTCGCTCACGCTGGCCGAGGCCCTGGGCGGCGCGCTCACCGTCGAGTCCAAGCCGGGGAAGGGCAGCCGCTTCCGCCTCTGGCTCCCGCGCCGCACGCCCGAGAGGCAGTAAAAAGTTGATGACAACGGCCGCGCCAGCGGTTATAAATTTCGCTCCCGACGCTGTACCGACTCCCAAGGCCCGTCTCCGCCCCGCGCCCCTATGAGCAGAAAAATTCGCGTGATGGTCGTCGACGACGACACGGTGCTGCGCAAGCTCGTGTCCGACCAGGTCGCGCGCATGGGCTTCGACTCGACGCCCGCGCAGTCGGGCGAGGAGGCGCTCGAAACGCTCGCCAAAAGCGACTTCGACGTGATGCTCCTCGACATCCGCATGCCCGGCCTTTCCGGCCTCGACACGCTGCGCGAGGTGCGCAAGCTCGAAGACGCGCCCGAGGTCATCATGCTGACGGCCGACACCTCACTCGGCACGGGCATCGAGGCGATGCGGCTCGGCGCCTACGACTACCTGACCAAGCCCGCCACGCTCGACGAGATCGAGGCCGTCATCCGCAAGGCCGACGAGAAGCGCCGGCTCGTCCGCCAGAACGCCAGCCTGCGGGACGCCGTCCGCCAGCCCTCGGAGGAGGCGCAAGGCTCGTTCGTCTACAAGAGCAAGGCGATGGAGGGGCTCGTCGCCCTGGCCGAGACGGCGGCGCGGGCCGACTCGACCGTCGTCATCACGGGCGAGTCGGGGACGGGCAAGGACGTGCTCGCGCGCTTCATCCACGCCCGCTCGCTGCGCGCCGACGCGCCGATGCTGGCGGTCAACTGCGCCGCCCTGCCCGAGGCGCTCTTCGAGTCTGAGTTCTTCGGCCACGAGCGCGGCGCCTTCACCGGCGCGACATCCACCAAGCGCGGGCTCATCGAGGCCGCCGACTCCTCGACGCTCTTCCTCGACGAGGTGGGCGAGATGCCCGCGCAGACGCAGGTCAAGCTGCTGCGGTTTCTCGAAGAGGGGCGCTTCCGCCGCGTCGGCTCCACGCGCGACCGCGAGGCGGACGTGCGCGTCGTCGCCGCCACCAACCGCAACCTCGCCGAGGACGTCACGGCCGGCCGCTTCCGCGCCGACCTCTTCTACCGCCTCAACGTCATCTCGCTCCACGTGCCGCCGCTCAGGCACCGCCGCGACGACATCCCCGCCCTCGTCGAACACTTCCTCGCGCTCTTCCGCGAGCGCTTCAACCGCCCCGCGCTCGACCTCTCGCCGGAGGCGCGCGCGCGCCTCAACGCCTACGACTGGCCCGGCAACGTGCGCGAGCTGCGCAACACCTTAGAGCGCGCCGCCGCGCTGGCCTCCGCCGACTCCGACGCCATCGAGGCCGACCATCTCCTCCCGCCCGCCCCGACGCCGGGCGGCGCGGCCGGCGCGCCGCCCGCGCCGGCCGCGCCCATGACGCTCGACCAGCTCGAACGCCTGCACATCCTCCGCGTCCTCGAAGAGGCCGCCGGCAACCGCGAGCGCGCGGCGGCCGTCCTCGGCATCTCCGCCCGCACCCTCTACCGCAAGCTCCGCGAATACGAAACCGTCCCGACTACCTAGAGCGTCCACTCGATTCTCACGCGCCGGGCGCTGACATTTTGTCAGCCGGACTGACAAAACTTCAGCCCGGCTTGTCACCCCGCGCCCCCGCGCCCCCGCGCGCCGCGCGCCCCGCCCCGGCCGAAACCGTCACGCCGCAACGAGTTAAGCCCCCGGCCCCCCCGCCCGCCGCGCGCGGTACGGGGCTTGTAAAGGTGTCTGTCGCCGGGGGAGTTGTGCGTGCCTCCGGCGACGGTAAATGTCTCATCCGGGTAAAGGAATTAAACCGATGGCGCGCGTGATGATTTGCGACGACGACCGGGCGGCGGCCGAGCATCTGGTGAGGGCGCTGCGCGCGGCCGGGCACGAGGCCGAGTGCTGTCGTCACACGATGGACGTGCTGAGGGCGGCGGCGCGCGGCGACTTCGACCTCATCGCCGTCGGGCTCGACATGGCCGGCTTCGGCCGCAGCGGCGCCGTCGAGGCGCTCACCGAGATCGCGCCCGCCACCTCGCTCATCGGCATCCACGACCGCCCTGCCGAAATCATGCGCGCGCACGCCCACTCGCGGCTCGCCGCCGTGCTGCCGCGCCCCGTCCGCGTCCGCGACTTCATGTACGCCGTCGCCTGCGCCCTCAAGGAGCCGGCGATGGCCGACCCCGCCTGAGCGCGCTCGGGCGACGCCCCGCACCTCGCTCTTTAAAGTAAGCGCCGCGCTTCGCGTGGGACACGCCGCGAGCCTCGCGCCTCAACCAGACAGAAACGACAGCATCGGAGGAGAAGACAGATGACCAGACTGAAGAATAGACGGGGCACCACCCCCCTGCTCGCGCTCGTCGTCGTCGCCCTGGTCGGCGGCGCGGCCCTCGCGCAGCGGCAGTTCAAGGCGGCCGGCGGCGGGCGCCCCGAGGTGAAGGTCGAGCTGACGGGCTCGGTCGAGCGCGGCGGCGCGCGCCTCGCGCTCGACAAGGTGGAGCACGTCAAGCCGGGCGAAATCCTCGACTGGCAGATCGTCTCGTCGAACGACGGGTCGGGCGCGGCGCGCGACTACAAGGCCGTCGGCCACATCCCGGCCGGCACGGCGCTCGTCGCGGGCTCGGCCGAGGGCGAGGGTGGCTCGACCGTCACCTACTCGATTGACGGCGGCAAGACCTACTCGACCCAGCCGGTCGTCGAGGAGCGCCAGGCGGACGGCACGGTGAAGAAGGTGCCCGCCCCCGTCTCGTCGTACACCGAGGTGCGCTATGAGTGGTCGGACGCGCTCGCCGCGGGCGGCAAGCTCTCGGCCTCATACAAGGTGCGCGTCAAGTAGACGAGGGACCCGCGCGGCCCGCCCGAGACGCCGGACCAAGCTCCCGCCTCCCGGCCACCCGCCTTTGGACAGCGGCGGCGCCGCCCACACCCCCACCGACCACCAGAAGGACACAAACGAAGATGAAAACGAGAACCACACCCCCCACACGCTTGCGCGCGCTCGCCGCCGCGCTCGCCGCCCTCGCCGCGCTGTGCCTCTCGGCCGCGCCCGCGCTGGGCCAGGCGACCAGCGGCGGCACCCAGATTCAGAACCAGGCGTCGGCCACCTACTCGGACGGCACCAACACCTACACGGCCAAGTCGAACACCGTGACCGTGACGGTGGCCAACGTCGCCGGCCTCGCCATCACCCCCGACGGCGGCTCGGTGCCGACGGTCGTCTCCGGCCAGACGGGCGTCGACTTCACCTTCACCGTCACCAACTCGGGCAACTTCCCCACGCAGGTGCGCTTCCCCGCCTCGGGCGCCTCCGTCGGCACCTCCGGCTCGGTGACCGTCACGCAGGCCGTCATCGACGTCAACGGGAACGGCATCGACGCCGGCGACATCGACATCTTCGGCAACGGCTCGGCGGTGCTCTACCCGTCGGCCGCGCCCTTCCTGGCGCGCAACGCCTCGTTCAACGTCGTCGTCCGCGTGAGCGTGGCGGCGGCGGCCGCCGCCGGCTCCAGCATCGGCGTCACCCTCGGCGACGCCTCGGGCGACAACGTCGTCTCGAACGGCTCGGCCGCCGAAGTCCGCACCTCCGTCCCCGCGTCCGTCACGCTGACGGGCAGCGAGTCGGAGGCGGTCGGCAGCTCGGCGACCACCGTCCAGAACGACGCGCAGCTCCGGCTCGACGTGGCGGCCCCGGCCGGCCCCGTCTCGCTCGGCTCGAACGTCACCTACACGTGGACGCTCGACAACACGGGCGCGCGCGCCGTCAGCCCGCGCACGCTGACGAACGCGCCGGCCGGCTCGCAGACGGGCGTCTTCGTCGTCGTCCCCGTCCCCGCGCGCACGACCTTCGCGTCCGTCACGCCGCCCGCGGGCGTCACCGTCCTCTACTCGACCTCGGCCCTGACGAGCGACCCCGTCACGGGCGCCGTCTGGACGACCGTCGCCCCGGCCCCCGGCTCGGTCACGCGCGTCGCCTTCAACGCCGGCGCGTCGCTCGCGCCCGGCGCCTCGGTGACGAACATGCAGGTCGTCGTCACGGTCAACACCGGCATCAACGCGACGCTGCCGCTCTACGAGATCGGCGACGCGTTCGGCCGCAACTCGGTCAACGCCCCGCTCACCGACCAGTCGGGCGACACGGTCTACAACCAGGGCGACGGCAACGCCGACTTCAACGAGCCGAAGCGCGGCGTGCCGCCCAGCCCGGACGAGGCCGCCAGCGCGACCCAGGGCTACCAGCGCCCGACGCGCCTGACGCAGGTCGGGCTCGTCAGGCTCGGGCCCGCGGGCGCGCCCTCCGCGGTCGGCCCCTCCAGCAACAACGACGACTACACGAACAAGAGCGTGGCCCCGGTCTCGGTCGCCGGGCTCACGCACCTCGACACGCTGGCCTCGGCCGCGTCCGTCGACTTCACCAACACGGTGCAGAACACGGGCAACGCCGACGACACGTTCACCTTCACCGCGCCCACGGTGCCCGCGGGCTTCACCGTCCAGCTGAGCACGAACGGCGGCACGTCGTTCACCACGCTCTCGGGCGGCGGCAGCACGACGCTCGCCGTGGCCTTCGGCGCGACGGCCAACGTCGTCGTGCGCGTCACGGCGCCCGCCGGCACGGCCGTCCTCCAGACGGGCGGCTTCAACGTCGTCATCCGCGCCACCTCCGGGCTGACCTCCACCGAGTCGAACGACACCCACGACAACCTCTACACGGGCTTCCTGAAGCTCGTGAAGTCGTCGCAGGTCTTCAACTCGACGAGCGTGGGCGGGGCCTCCGACCCCGTCCCCGGCGCCGACATCGAGTACACCATTACCTACTCGAACGTCTCGGCGGGCGGCGGCGGCGCGGGCTGCGTCGACCTCGTGGCCTCGAACATCGTCATCAGCGAGGACGGCTCGGCGGCTCCCAACAACTGGGGCTCGACCACCACGCAGGTGACCACGCCCGCCCCGTCCGACTCGGGCGGCGGCGCCATCACCGACGGCAACACCAACGGCGCCGTCACCGCCACGACGACGTTCCTCAAGGACGCCGCCGGCACGCTCAACCCCGGCGTCTCCAGGACGTTCGTCTTCCGCCGCCGGATCAACTAGCGAGTGGGCGCGGGGTCGGAGGAGAGAGGCTAATCAAAGCCCGGCTCCGACCCCGCCGCCGCAACCCACGGCCCAAACCTCCGAGCCCCAGCGTTAAGGTCTCCTACGATGACTAACGCCCGCCCCAGCCGCCACCTCCGCCGCGCGTTCGCGCTCCTGCTCACACTTACCGCCCTCGCGGCGGGGGCGGGCGGCGCGTCCGCGCGCGACGGTGCGGTCGGGGCGGGCGTCACGATTTCCAACCGCGCCGAGGCGACCTACACGGACGCCGAGGGCGTGGGCTTCGCCACGGTCTCGCCGACCGTCAGCGTGACGGTCTCGACCGTCGCCGCCGTCAACGTCACGCCGGACGAGACCGAGTCTTCGGCCAACGTCTCGCCGAACGAGCGCGTGACGCGGCTCTTCCGCGTCTGCAACACCGGCAACACCCCCGACTTCTACACCATCGCGGAGGCCTCAGTCTCCGCGCCCGCCGCGCTCGTCTCGCTCCACTTCGACGTGGACGGCTCGGGCGCCCTCGACCAGTCCGACCGCCTCGTCACGCTCGACTCGACGATGAGCCCGCGGCTCGCGCGCGGCCAGTGCGTCGGCGTGCTGGCGGTCGTGGACGTGGGCGCGGGGCGCGTGGGCGACCTGCTCACCATCCGCATCGTGGCCCGCTCCTCCGTCGCCGACGCCTTGAACGCGGGCGCGCAGGACGCGGGCGCCATCGTCAACGCCTACGGCCACGGCGCGCGCATCACGTCGCCGACCAGCCCCGACCTTCCGCCCGTCAAGCTCGTCGAGGGGCACGAGAGCGTCACCGCCTCGCCCGGGCAGGCGCTCTCCTACACCGTCTCCTTCCGCAACAGCGGCGACACGACCGCCCGCAACGTCCTGCTCCGCGACGAGCTGCCACAGGGGCTTGAGTACGTCCCGGCCACGCTGCGCCTCGGCGGCCGCGCGCTGACCGACGCGGCGGACGGCGACGAGGGCTCGGCCGCGGGCCGCCGCCTCGAAGTTCGGCTCGCGCAGGTCGCCGTCGGCGAGGTCGTCGAGGTCGGCTTCCAGGCGCGCGTGGCGCAGGGCCTCGCGCACGGTTCGGGCGTCGTCAACACGGCCGGCTTCACGGCCGACAACGCGCCCGCCGCCACGAGCACCAGGGCCATCGCGGTCGCCAGCCCCTTCGGCGTCGTCTACCAGGGGCGCAGCGCCGGCACGCCCGTCCCCGGCGCGCGCGTCTCGCTCTACTCAGACTCTTCGACCGGCGCGCTCGTCCCGCTCGCCAACGGCGCGGACGCCGGCGTCGACCCGAACCTCGCCAACGCGAACCCGTTCCCCTCGGACGCGGCCGGGCGCTGGAGCTTCGTGCTCGCGCCGGCGCAGCTCGGCACGCCCGCCAGCCCCGCGCGCTACTTCCTCAACGTCACCGCGCCCGGCTACCGCTCGCGCCTCATCGAGACGACCATCGCGCCCGACGGCGCCGGCCTCTTCTCGCTCGCCGTGCGCGCGCTCGACGGCCAGCCCGTCGCGCTCGGCGGCAGCTTCGAGACGACCGAGGAGCGCGTGGACATCCCCGGCCTCGCCGCCTACGCGCTCAACGTCCCGCTCTACGAGAACACCTCGATTGAGATTACGAAGTCGGCCGACCGCCCCTCGGTCGAGATCGGCGACACGGTCACCTACCGCGTCGAACTGCGCAACGCGACGCCCGCGGCGCTCGACGGCGCGGTGGTGCGCGACCAGCTCCCGCCCTCGTTCCACTACGCCGAAGGCACGGCGCTCCTCGACGCCCCGCCCGCGCCCGCGCGCAGCGTCGAGCCCGAGACGGCCCCCGACGGCCTGCTCACCTTCCGCCTGGGCCGCGTGGACGCCGGCGCGCGCGTCGTGCTCACGTACCGCGCACGCGTCGGGGCCAACGCGCCCGAGGGCGAGCAGTTCAACACGGCCTCCGCGGCGGGCACGCTCTCCACGGGCGAGCGCGTGTCCACCCCCCGGGCACGCGCCTCGGTGCGCGTCCGCCGCGGCCTCTTCTCGTCGCAGCAGGTCTTGCTCGGCCGCGTCTATTCGGACTCGAACCTGAACGGCCAGTTCGACCGCGACGAGCGCGGCGTCCCCGGCGTCCGCCTCTACCTGAACAACGGCCAGTCGGTCATCACCGACTCCGAGGGGCTCTACAACTTCCCCGTCGTCAACGAGGGGGCGCAGGTGCTCTCGCTCGACCCCGTCACGCTCCCGCCCGGCTACGCGCTGGCCGAGACGGCGCGGCGCGACGAGCGGAGCTGGACGCGCCTGCTGCGGACGCCGCTCGGCGGCGGCGCGCTCCTGCGCCAGAACTACGCGCTCCGCGCGCCCGACTCCGACGCCGCCGCCGGCAACTCCGCCAACTCCTCTCTGAAGAACGCCGCCGCCCCCGGCCCGAACACGAAGAGCCCGCTCTCCGGCTCCCTCTTCGGCAACAACGTCGGCGGCGGCGACAACGGCGGCACGAAGCCCGCGGCGGAAGCGAAGCCGGCGGCGTCGCTCGCGTCGGGCACGTACGAGATGACGACCGAGGAGACGCTGGAGCCGGTGGCGCCGGGCGAGGTGCGCGTGCTCTCGCCGCGCCCGGACGCGGCCGTGACGGGCGCCGCGCTCGAAATCACCGCGCGCGTCAACGGCGCGTGGACGGTCGCCGTCGAGGTCGCCGGCCAGCGCGTGCCCGACTCGAAAATCGGCGAGACGCGGCTCGACCGCAAGAACGACCTCGCCACCTTCTCCTTCGTCGGCCTCGGCGTCGCGCCCGGCCCGAACCGCATCCGCGTCACGGCCGTCGGCCCCGGCGGGCGCGCGGGCAAGACCGTCGAGCTGAACGCCTACGGCCGCGGCCCCGCGAAGCGCCTCGAAGTCGTGGCCGACAAGGCCGAACTCTCGGCCGGCGGCCGCGACTCGACCACGGTGCGCGTCCGCGCCTTCGACGAGTGGGGCCACCCGGCGGCCGACGGCTCGGTCGCGCTCGCCGTCTCCTCCGGCCGCCTGCTGCGCGTCGAAGAGGCGGGCGCCGAAGGGAACCGCAACGGCAGGAGAGTGGAGAAGGCGGCCGAGGCCGCGCTCAAGCAGTCCGAGGGCCTCGACCGCGGCGGCTCGCTCGGCCAGACCGAGGCCGACGCGCAGGACAAGGCCGACGCCTCCGCGGGCGCGCAGATCGTCCCGCTCGTCGGCGGCGAGGGGGCCGTGATTCTCGTCTCGGACAACGCGCCCGGCTCCGTCCAGATTAACGCGACGACCGGCGCGGTCGAGGCCAAAGGTCAGGTGAGGATTACGCCCGAAGTCCGCCCCGCCATCCTCGTCGGCCTCGGCGAGGTGACGGTGGGGGCGGCGGCGCCCGAGCTGTCCGGCGCGGCCTCGGACGCGAGCGTGCGCAGCCGCCTCGCCTTCTTCTACCGCGGCCAGTTCCTCGGCTCGAACCTCCTGACGCTGGCCTACGACAGCAACCGCCCCATCAACCGCACGGGCGGCAACGACCGCCTCTTCCAGTTCGACCCGCTCGACCGCGCCTACCCGCTCTTCGGCGACTCCTCGACGCGCTTCGAGGACGCGCAGTCGAACTCGAAGCTCTACGCGCGGGTCGACCGCGGCCGCTCCTACTTCCTCTTCGGCGACTTCGAGACCGAGAACCGCGCCTCCGGGCTCGCCTCCTACACGCGCAAGCTGACGGGCGTCAAGCTGCACCTCGAGAACTCGAAGGGCGACTACGTCTCCGTGACGGGCGCGCGCCCCGACACCTCGTTCGCGCGCGACGTCTTCCCCGGCGGCGCGCTCGGCTTCGCCCGCCTCTCGCACGGCGAGATTCTGCCCGGCTCCGAGACGCTGGTCATCGAGGTCCGCGACCGCCGCAACCCCGAGACGATTCTCTCGCGCGAGGCGCTCATCCGCTCGGTGGACTACAACCTCGACGCGGCGACGGGCGAGGTCTTCTTCCTCCGCCCGATTTCGAGCTTCGACTTCTCGTTCAACCTCGTGCAGGTCGTCGCCACCTACGAGTACCGCTCCGACGCGATGTCGCAGGCGGTCTACACGGCGCGCGCCTACAAGAACTTCGAGGGCCTCGGCCTCAAGGTCGGGCTCTCGCTGGTCGACCAGCGGCAGGGCGACTTCGGCTCGTTCGTCCTCGGCGGCGTGGACGCCGAGAAGAGGCTCCCGCGCCAGGGCCGCCTGCGCGCCGAGTGGGCCACCTCGCGCGGCCGCGCCGCCTCGGGCGGCAACGTCTTCTTCGGCGGCGGCGACGGCGACGACCGCCACGACGGCAACGCCTACCGCGTCGAGCTGGAGCAGCCGCTCGGCTGGCGCGAGACGCAACTGCGCGCCTCCTTCGCGCGCGCCGACGAGGGCTTCCTGAACCCGTTCGGCCAGACCGTCACGCCCGGCTCGCAGCGCGCCGACGTCTCGGTCGAGCTGCGCGCCACGAAGTCGGCCCGCGCCCGCTTCTCCTTCACGGACGAGCGCAACCGGACGGCGAACGTGGACAACGGCCGCCAGACCGCCTCGCTCCTCTGGACTCAGCAGTTCGGCGAGCGCCTGCGCGCGCAGTTCGGCTTCGACTTCCGCCACTTCAAGGACGAGATTACGGGGCGCGAGACCGACTCGAACCTCGTCACCGTGGGCGCCGAGTACAAGGCGACCGACAAGCTCCAGCTCTCCGCCAAGCGCGAGCAGAACCTGGGCGAGGCCGACCCGACCTACCCGAACCAGACGACGCTGGCCGCCACCTACCAGTGGAACCAGTACACCAAGCTCTTCTTCACGCAGCGCATGGCCTCGGCCCCCATCACGCCCATCGGCGACGTCTCGGGGACGGGCTTCGCCGCCACGGGCGCGCGCAACGAGACGGCCGTCGGCGTCGAGACCAAGCTCGGCCGCTTCGCCAGCCTCAACACGCGCTACCAGATCGAGAACGGCATCGGCGGCACGGACAGCTTCGCCGTCATCGGCCTCTCGAACCGCCTGCCCGTCAACAAGGAGCTGGCGCTCGACTTCGGCTACGAGCGCGGCTTCCACCTGAAGGGCGCGGGCGCGAACTTCAACGCCGCGCACCTCGGCTTCGCGTGGCAGCCCGTCGAGGGCTTCCGCACCACGGGCCGCTACGAGATGCGCGACCGCGGCGGCGTAGGCTCCGTGCTGACGCTCGGCGCCGCGGGCCGCCTCTTCGACAACGTGACCTCGCTCGGGCGCTTCCAGCTCTCGCGCACCAACCTCGCCGGGCGCGAAGGCTCGGCGCTGGCGGCGACGGCCGCGCTCGCGTGGCGCCCGCTCCACCGCGACACGGTCGGCCTCCTCTTCAGCTACACGCGGCGCGACCTCTCGCAGCGCAACGGCGCGGGCGCGGGCGAGACGCGCGACCGCTCCGACACGCTCTCGACCGACGGCTACCTGCAAGCGACGCGCAACGTCGAGCTCTACGGCCGCTTCGCCCTCAAGTTCGGCGACAACGTCTCGCAGGGGCTCGGCCGCGTCTCGACGCTGACCTACATGACGCAGGGGCGGGCCGTCTACCGCCTCGGCCGCTACGTGGACGTGGCGGGCGAGGGGCGCTGGCTGGCGCAGCCCGCCTCCTCCACCGCCCGCGCGTCGTTCGGCGCCGAGGCCGGCTTCTGGGTGCTGCCCGACCTGCGGCTCGGCGGCGGCTACAACTGGACGGGCGCGTCCGAGCCGGGCGCCGTGGGGCTCGCGCCCGCGCGCCGCGGCTTCTACTTCACCATCTCCTCCAAGCTCTCGAACCTCTTCGACCTCTTCGGCACGAGCAAGTCCGGGCTCGCCGGCGAGAAGGGCCACGACGAAGAGGAAGAGGAGTAGACACTCCTCCCCCCGCCCCACCCTTATGAATGACCGGCCGGAGAACGTGAGGCTCCTGTGCGCGGCGCGTCCTTTACGCGGCGCGGCCGGCCCGCTGCGCGCGCTCCTGCCGGCGCTCCTCCTCTGCCTCGCCGCGGCCGCGACGGCGCGCGCCGCCGACAACACCGTCTACGCCAACGACATCCAAAACCCCTTCGGGGTCTACACGGTTGACCCGGCGACGGGCGCAATCTCGGCGGCGCCCGTCGGCAACCTCTCGTTCAGCTCGATAGCGATGGCGCGCCGCGCCAGCGACGGCTTCGTCTTCTACACCGAGTACGGCGTCACGAACGGCCGCGTGGCGACGTGGAACCCGACGTCGGGCGCCAACGTGACCATCGGCACCCTCGGCGGCGGCGTCCGCAACTTCCCCCGCCTCGCCTTCAACGCCGCCGGCACCCTCTACGGGATGGACGACCAGGGCCGCCTCTACACCGTCAACACCGGCAACGGCGCGGCGGCCGTCGTCGGCCCCAACGGCAACGGCGGCAACATCGCCAACTTCCCTGACAGCATCCGCGGCGACATGGCCTTCGCGCCGGACGGCACGCTCTACGCCACGGCGGGCGACAACTCTACGCTCTACCGGATTGACATCGCCGCGCTGTCGGCGACGGCGGTCGGCCCGACGGGGGAGACCCTCATCGCCGGCAACGCCTTCGTCAACGGCGGCCTCCTCCTCGCCGTCGAGAGCAACGCCTCCAACACCGTCTCGACCCTCAGCCTCGCGAACGGCGCGGCCTCCGTCGTCTCGACGCAGGCCGTCGGCCTCTACGACCTGGCCGCGATGCCGAAGTTCGCGAACCTCTCCGTCACGAAGACCACGTCGAGCGCCTTCGTCGCCGGCTCGAACGCCTCCTACACCATCACCGTGGCGAACGCCGGGCCGCACACCGCGAGCGGCCCCGTCACCGTGCGCGACGCGCTGCCCGCGGGACTGACCTACGTCTCGGCGACGGGCACGGGCTGGGCGTGCGCCAACGCGGGCGGCGTCGTCACCTGCACGAGCCCCGGGAGCGTGACGAGCGGCACGACGCTGCCCGCCATCACGCTCAACGTCACGGTCGGCGCCGCCGCCGCGCCCAGCGTCACCAACACCGCCACCGTCTCAAGCACGACCTTCGACCCCGTCTCGACGAACGACAGCAGCAGCGTGACGAGCGCCGTGACGCTCCCGACCGACCTGACCGTCGCCAAGACGCACGCCGGCAACTTCACGCAGGGGCAGGGCGGCAGCTACGCCATCACCGTCACGAACTCGGGCGGCGTCGCGTCGAGCGGCACCGTCACCGTCACCGACACGCTCCCCGCCGGGCTCACGCCGGGGCCGGCCACGGGGGCGGGCTGGACTTGCGGCACGTCGGGGCAGACCGTCACCTGCACGCGCGCCGACGCGCTCGGCGGAGGCGCCAGCTACCCCGCCATCACCGTCCCCGTCGCCGTCGCCACGAACTCGGCCCTGAGCGTCACGAACACGGCCTCCGTCTCGGGCGGGGGCGACAGCGACACCGGCAACAACACTTCGAGCGACCCGACGACCATCAACGGCGTGCCCGACCTGACCGCCGCCAAGAGCCACGCGGGCAGCTTCACGCGCGGCGCGACTGGCAGCTACACGCTGACGGTCGGCAACGCGGGCGGCGGGGCGACGAGCGGCACGGTGACCGTCACCGACACGCTCCCCGCGGGGCTCACGCCCTCGACGCAGGGGGGCACGGGCTGGGCGTGCGGCGCCGCCGGGCAGACGGTGACCTGCACGCGCTCGGACGCGCTCGCCCCCGGCGCCAGCTACCCGCCAATCACGCTCGTCGTCAACGTCCTCCAGACCGCCGCCGCGAGCCTGACGAACACGGCCGCGGCCTCGGGCGGCGGGCAGACGAACACCGCCAACGACTCCGCGAACGACCCGACTGCCGTCGTTTCGAGCGCCGACCTCGGCCTGACGAAGACGGTCAACAACCCGAACCCGGTGCAGGGCCAGAACGTCACCTTCACCGTCACGCTCACGAACGCGGGGCCGAGCAACGCGACCAACGTCGCCGTAACCGACGCGCTGCCCGCCGGCCTCGCGCTCGTCTCGGCGACGCCGAGTGCGGGCGCCTACGCGGCGGGGACGGGCCTCTGGACTCTGGCGAGCCTCGACGCCGGCGCCTCCGCCACGCTCCAGGTCGTCGCGCTCGTCAACAACACGGGGAGCATCACCAACACGGCCCAGGTCACCGCCTCGGACCAGCCCGACCCCGACTCGGCGCCCGCCAACAACAACCCCGCCGAGGACGACCAGGCGAGCGCGAGCATCGGCGCGGCCGCGCCCCCCGCCGTCGCCCTGGAGAAGTCGGTCACGCCCTCGGGCACGCAGTTGCCCGGCACGGAACTCGTCTACACCGTCGCCTTCGAGAACAAGGGGGGCTCCCCCGCGACCGCCTTCGTCCTGACCGACCCGGCCGGCACCCTGAAGATTAACGACTACACGGACTTCAAGGTCGGCTCCGTCGTCAACGGCCTCGGCACGACGGGGCTGACCGTCACGGTCGAGTACTCCAACGACGGCGGCGCGACGTGGGCCTACGTGCCGGCCTCGGCCGCGGGCGGCGCGCCCGCCGGCTACGACCGCAACGTCACGCATGTCCGCTGGACGTTCGGCGGAACCCTCGCCCAGAACTCTCCCAACAATTCCGGCAGCGTCTCCTTCACCGTACGCATCCGTTAGCGCGCCGCCGCGAAAAGCGGCGCGAAAATTCGCCACACGCCTCACCCGTTCTGAGTTAAATTGTCACGCGGGCCGCCCCGGCGGCCTCCTCACACGAAACGACGCGCCCCGCGAAGAGGGGCGCCGACGCGGGAGGAGGCGGCCGCCGGCCGCGGCAAGATGACGACCTTCGACAAGAAAAACCTGCCGGGAGCAAACACGTTCTTCCTTGTCTTAGCGCGCGCCCTGGCGGCGAGGCCCGCGCGGCTCTGCCTGCCCGCGCTCCTCCTCTGCCTCCTCGGCGCGCAGACGGCGCACGCGCAGCTGACCATCAGGACGGTGACGTGGGACATCATCGGCCTCGACAGCAACAACCCGAGCATCGGGCCGAACACCTTCCAGGTCGGCTCGCGCGTCTGCAACACAAGCGGGGCGGCGCTCAACAACGTCGTCGGCAACTTCGTCTGGGACTCGACGAACTTCTACGTCGAACTCAGCGGCTCGGCCACCAACCGCGCGCGCACGCTGGCCGCGGGCGCGTGCATAGACTTCTACTACCCCGTCACGGTCACGCGCCTGAGCGCCGCCTACAACACCACGCGCCGCTACCACATGACGGCGAGCGCCGACGGCGTCGCGGCGGTGAGCACGCCGACGCCGCGCGAGCTTTACGTCGAGAAGCTCATCTCGCAGGGGCGCAACACCGTGACGAGCATCACGGGGCCGTCCTCCGTGACGGTCGGGCAGACCTACCAGTACACGCTCGTCGCCAGCACCGCCACGCAAGGCTACGAGCAGTTGGAGGCGTTCCTCGATTTGCCGAACGTCGTCTTCCAGGTCGTCTCCATCCAGACGTCCTATTCGGCGCCGGCGGGCGCGACGAACGACAAGTTCTACGCCGACGCGTGCGGCTGGAACAACGTCCCGGGCACGGCCAACTACCGCAACTGCGTCGGCCCCGTCAACTGGCCGGGCGGCAAGGTCGGCGGCAACCTGACCTCGGTCTACACGGTGAAGATTCTCTCGGGCGGCACGACCACGCCCGGCGCGCTCATCCTCGACTTCTCGGGCAGCAGCTTCCATTACAACAACGACTACGGCCCCACCGGCCCCGCCATCACGGCGGCCGACCCGGCGCTCACGCTCTCGAAGCTGTCGAGCGTGGCGAGCGTCACCGCCTCGTCCGCGACCGTGACCTACACGCTGCGCGCGACGAACTTCGGCACGGGCCCCGTCACGCTCAACGACTTCGTGGACACGCCGCCCACGTCGCCCGCGACGCCCGCGTACGTCTCCGGCTCCTCGAAGTTCAACGGCGCGGCCATCGCCAACCCCAGCTCCTCCGCGGGCAAGCTCACCTGGAGCGGCCTCTTCGTCGTCCCGGCCGGGGCTTCGAGGGACCTGACCTACCAGATGACGATCCCGAACAAGCCGGGCACGTACGCCAACAGCGCCGTCGCCATGCTCGAATATTCGCAGATCGACACCACGCAGGCGCTCGCCGACAACGCGCCCGCGAGCGCGGCGGTCACGCGCCCGCCGCCCGACGTGACGCTGGCCAAGTCGGTCAGCCCGACGGGCACCGTGCTCGCCGGCTCCGACCTCACCTACACCATCGCCTTCACCAACGGCGGCGGCTCGCCGGCCTCCAGCTTCGTCCTGCTCGACCCCGTCCCGGCCGACACCGACTTCAAGGTCGGCTCGGCCTCGGCGGCGCTCGGCACGACGGGCCTGACCGTCGCGCTCAGCTACTCGAACGACGGCGGCACGACCTGGACCTACACCCCCGTGTCGGCCGCGGGCGGCGCGCCCGCCGGCTACGACCGCAACGTGACGCACGTCCGCTGGACGTTCACCGGCAGCCTCGCCCAGGACTCGCCCAACAACGCCGGCAGCGTCGCCTTCACCACGCGGATAAGGTGAGGGGAGGAGACAGTAGGCAGTAGACACTAGACAGTAGAAAGACAGGCGGCGCGCCCGGTTGATAACCGTAACGCGCCGCCTTCTGTTTTTCTACTGCCTACCGCCTACCGCCTACCGCCTTTGTGTTAGAGTTGTCGTCCTACCCATGACGGACGAAAACCTGATTGAAGTGTCGGAGGAGGTGCGCGCGGCGCTCGCGGAGGGGCGGGCGGTGGTGGCGCTCGAATCTACGGTCATCTCGCACGGGCTGCCGCGGCCGCAGAACCTTGAGACGGCGCGGCGGCTGGAGCAGGCGGTGCGCGAGGGCGGCGCCGTCCCCGCGACCGTCGCGGTGCTCGGCGGGCGCCTGCGCGTCGGGCTCGACGCGGCGCAGCTCACGCACCTCGCCGAGGCCGAGGGCGTGCGCAAGGTCAGCCGCCGCGACCTCCCGCTGGCGGTCGCGCGCGGCGAGGACGGCGCGACGACCGTGGCCGGGACGCTCTGGATTGCGAGCCGGGCCGGCCTCAAGGTCTTCGCCACGGGCGGCATCGGCGGCGTACACCGCGGCCAGCTCCCCGACGTTTCGGCCGACCTGCCGGAGCTCGCGCGCACGCAGATGACGGTCGTCTGCTCGGGCGCCAAGTCGGTGCTCGACCTGCCCGCGACGCGCGAGTGGCTGGAGACGCACGGCGTACCCGTCGTCGGCTACGGGTGCGACGAGATGCCCGCCTTCTACACGCGGCGGAGCGGGCTCGGGACGGACGCGCGCGCCGACACGGCCGCGGAGGCCGCGAGCCTCGTCCGCGCGCGCGACCGGCTCGGGCTCGAAGCCGCGGTCGTCGTCACCGTCCCCGTCCCCGAGGGCTTCGAGGTGGACGAGGCCGTGATGGAGGAGTCTCTGTCGGAGGCGCTCGCGGTCGCGGCCTCGCGCGGCGTCACGGGGCGCGAGCTGACGCCCTTCCTGCTCGCGCACATGAGCTGGCGCTCGGGCGGCGCCACCCTGCGCGCCAACCTCGCGCTGCTGGAGAACAACGCCCGCGTCGCCGCCGACATCGCCCTCGCCATAGGCGCGTGAACCGTGAACCGTAAACCGTGACAAGAGAGAGCGGGTTCTTCTTCTCGTCACGGTTCACGGTTCACGGTTCACGCTCTTATTTTGTGAACTTCGCCCCGCCGCCCGTCGTTCTCACTCCTGGAATACCGGGGGTGCTGTAAAAATTCTGAGCGTGGCGGCGGGCGCGGGGGGCGCGGCCGCCGGGAGTTTGATTAATGAAATGTAGAATCTTCCTAGCCGTCCTGCTCGTCGCCGCCGCGGCCGTGGCCGGGCGTTGGGTGAACCGGGTCGCGGGGCCGCGCGGGGCGGGCGCCCGCGCGGAGACGCGGCAGACCTTCAGGCTCGACGCCGGGGCGCGCGTCGAGGTCGGCAGCATCAACGGCGCGGTCGAGGTCAGGACGGCCGAGACCGACACGGCCGAAGTCCACATCGTCCGCACCGCCGACAGCGCCGAAGACCTCGAATACAACCGCGTCAACGTCGAGGGCTCGCCCTCGTCGCTCGTCGTCCGCGGCGAGCGCGGCGGGTCGGACGGCCTCTGGCGCTGGCTCTCGGGCGGCGGCGGCGGCCGCGCGCGCCAGGAGGTGACGCTCGTCCTGCCGCGCCGCGTCGAACTCTCCGCCTCGCACGTCAACGGCGCGCTGAGCGTCGGCGAGGTCGACGGCTCGGTCGAGGTCTCGCACGTCAACGGCCGCGTCGAGGTGGCGCAGGCCGCGGGCCGCTCCGAGGTCAGCCACGTCAACGGCGGCGTCCGCGTCGGCGTCACGCGGCTCGGCCCCGGCGGGATGGACGTCTCGCACGTCAACGGCAACATCGAGATTCGCTTCCGCCAGGCCGTCAACGCCGACGTCGAGGTCGTGCGGCAGCACGGCGGCCTCTCGGTCAACGTCCCCAACGTCACGATGCAGGAGCGTCTGAGCCGTTCGCACTCGCGCCTGCGCCTCGGCACCGGCGGCTCGCCCGTCCAGCTCAGCCACGTCAACGGCAGCGTCCGCTTCGAGTCCGACGCCGCCGCGGGCGCCGCGAAGGCCGCCCCCGCCGCCGTCATCCTCGGCGACGACTCGGAGGTGGAGGAGGACGAACTGGCGCCTCCGCCGCCCGCGCCGCCCGCGCCTTAAGCATTCACCCGCAGCCTGACCCGAAAGAACGTCCAAGTCAGGGGCCCGCGCCGAACTTCTCGGCGCGGGCCTTTGTTTTTGCGCGCGCGCGGGATAAAACAGAGGCCACGTTCAGAAGAAAAGGAAGACAAACGGGTGGGAGAAGAGGAAAGACTCTGGGAGGTCGAAGACCAGCGGGCGCGGCTCGACGAGCTGACGGCGGGCGCGGGCGAGGGGAAGGTGGCGCCGCTCAAGCGGGACGTGCGCTCGCTCGGGCGGCTGCTCGGCTCGGTGCTGAAGGAGCAGGCGGGCGAAGGGCTGTTCGACGCGGTCGAGGAGCTGCGCGGGCTGACCACCGCGCAGCGCGAGGCGGCCGAGGCCGCCGAGCGCGAGGGCTCGATGGAGAGCGCGGCGGCGCTCGTCTCGCGGCTCTCGGTCGCTGACGCGCACCGGCTGACGAAGGCTTTCGCCATCTACTTCGAGCTGACCAACCTCGCCGAGACCAACCACCGCAAGCGACGGCGCCGCGCGGCCGAGGTGAGCGGCGCCGAGCCGCAGGAGGGGACTTTCCGCGGCACGCTCCGCCGCGTGCGCGACGCCGGGGCGACGTGCGAGGAGGCGCTGGAACTACTCTCGCGCGTCGAGGTCGTGCCGGTCTTCACCGCGCACCCGACCGAGGTCGCGCGCCGCACCGTGCTCTTCAAGCGCGCGCGCATCGCCGCGGAGCTTGAGCGTCTGGACTGGCTGCCGCTCTCGGACAGGCGCGCGCGCGAGGCGGCCGAGCGCGTCGCGGCCGAGATTACGGCGCTGTGGCAGACCGACGAGGTGCGCCGCCGCCAGCCGACCGTGCGCGACGAAATCAAGATGGGGCTCGACTACTACCCGGCCGCGCTCGTCCCGACCGTGCCCGAGGTCTACGAGGAGATGGCCGACGCCTTCCGCGAGACGTTCGGCTGCGGGCTCGGGGCCGCGGAGCTGCCGCGCGTGCTGCGCTTCGGCTCGTGGATAGGCGGCGACCGCGACGGCAACCCGTACGTGACGCCGGGCTGCACGCGCGACGCGCTGCGGATGGCGCGCGAGACGATACTCGACTTCTACCTCGCGGCCGTCGCGGAACTGCACGAGCGCCTGAGCAGTTCGACCTTGCAGGCGAGCGCCGCCCCCGCCCTCGTCTCGAAGCTCGCGGAGTACGCGGGCGCGCTCCCGCCCGAGCGCGCGGGCGCCCCGGCGGACGCGGAGGCCGAGGTCTACCGGCGCTTCCTCTCGCTCGTCCTTCGGCGGCTGCGCGCGTCGCGCGAGGCGGGCGCGGCCGTGCGCGAGCGGGCGGCCGGGTATGCGGACGCCGCGGAGTTCGCCGCAGACCTGCGGCTGCTCGGCGGGAGTCTCGCGGAGGGCGCGGGCTCAAGGCTCGCGCGACAGTTGGTTGACCCGCTCGTGCGTCAGGTCGAGACCTTCGGCTTCCACCTCCACACGCTCGACGTGCGCCAGCACGCGCGCGTCCACGCGCTCGCCGCCGAGGAGCTTGCGCGCGGCGCGAGGATTCTCGACGAGAGTGACGCCGTCGAAAATGAGGGGGGCGGCGCGGCGGCGGTGGCAGGCGCGGACGGCGGGCTGCTCCCGCGGCCCCCGTCGCAGGAGACTTCGGCGGCGCTCGACGCGCTGCGCGCGGTGGCGGAGCTGAAGCGCGAGTTCCCGCCGGAGTCCGTCCGCACGCACGTCATCAGCGGGGCGCGCGGCGTGGGCGACGTGCTGCGGCTCGTCTGGCTCGCCGAAAGCTGCGGCGTCAGCGTCGCCGCCGACCCCGAGCGCGGCGACCCCGGGCTGATGCCCGTCCCGCTCTTCGAGTCCATCGAAGACCTGCGCCGCTGCCCCGAAGCCTGCCGCACGCTCTGGACGTCGCCCGAGTACGCGCCTTATCTCGACTCGTGGGGGCGGAGGCAGGAGGTGATGCTCGGCTACTCGGACTCGAACAAGGACGGCGGGATGCTGACGAGCACGTGGGAGATTTTCAAGGCCCACCGCGCGCTGCACGCCGTCGCGCGCGAGTGCGGCGTGCGCCTGCAACTCTTCCACGGCCGCGGCGGCACGGTGGGGCGCGGCGGCGGGCCGACCCACCACTCCATCGTCGCGCAGCCCGCGGGCGCGTTCGAAGGCCCGCTCAAAATCACGGAGCAGGGCGAGGTGCTGAACTGGAAGTATTCGGACCCGGTGCTCGCCGAGCGGAACCTTGAGCTGATGGTGGCGGCGTCGCTCGAAGCGCTGGCGCGGCCGGGCGGCGTCGAGTGGAGGGACGGTTGGGAGGAGGCGCTCGAATGGATGTCGGGCGCGGCCTTCGAGTTCTACCGCGAGAACGTGGCCGAGAACGACGACGTCGTGCCCTACTTCGAGGAGGCGACGCCGGTGCTCGAATTCGACCTGGCGAAGATAGGCTCGCGCCCGGCGAAGCGTTCTTCGAAGCGCGGGCTGGAAGACCTGCGCGCCATCCCGTGGGTCTTCGGGTGGATGCAGAGCCGGCACGTGCTGCCGGCGTGGTTCGGCGTCGGCCACGCGCTCGAAAGGTTTGCGGCCGAGCGCGGCGCGGGGCCGCTCGGAGAGATGATGCGCGGCCTGCCGCTCTTCATGAACCTCGTCGGCGACGTCGAGACGGGGATGGCGAAGGCCGACCTGGCGATTGCGCGCCGGTACGCCGGGCTGGTCGGGGACGAAGCCTTGCGCGAGCGCGTCTTCGGGATGATCGCGGGGGAGTTCGAGCGGACGCGGCGCGTCGTCCTGCGCGTGAGCGGGCAGACGCGGCTGCTGGAGCGCAACCCCGTCCTTGAGCGCTCCATCGCGCTGCGCAACCCTTACGTTGACCCGATGAGCCTCATCCAGATCGAGCTGCTGCGGCGCAAGCGCGCGGGCGAGGAGTCGGAGGAGCTGGACTACGCGCTGGCCGCCACCATCAACGGCATCTCGGCGGGCCTGAGGAACACGGGCTGAGGACTGGAAGAAGGGAAGGCTTCTCAGTCGTCGAGGACCATCCGCCACGCCTCGCCGATGGAGCGGGCGCGCGGGGCGGCGCGCTGGAGGAAGTAGCCGGCGGCGGCGAAGGTGACGAGCGTCAGCAGGACGGGGAGCCACGTCCGGCGCACGGCCGCGCCGACCCAGTCGCCGCCGCCGCGCCGCGCACGCTTCATCCCGCGGTAGAGCCCCGAGAGCAGCACGCCCTCGACCAGAATCTCGGCCAGCAGCAGCGGCGCGGCGTAGACGACGTAGAGCGCCGCCAGCGTCCCCGCGACGACCAGCGCCACCGCGAGCAGGAAGAAGCCGCACCCCTCCGAGTCCGCGTCGAAGATGTCCAGGCCGGAGGACAGGCCGCCTCCGCCTCCGCCCCCGCCCCCGCCTCCTGCGTCGAAGGAGGGCGCGGCGTGTTGCATTCCCGAACTCACGCCCCCGCCCCACGTCCCGCTCGCGCTGCCGCCGCCGAAGTCGCCGCCCCCGCCGAATGAGGACGCCGGCCCCTCCGCCCAGCCGGAGGCGCGGCCCGCGTCAGTCGGCACGAGGTCGAGGATGTCGTCCGGCAGCAGGTCGCCCAGCGGCTCGCGGCTGTGCAGGAAGAGCCAGAGGCGCAGCAGGAGGAGGAAGACGAGGTAGGCGAGCAGCACCGCCAGCGCGTAGCGCACCCACATCAGCGACACGCCGAGGCGCAGCATCAGGAACGAGGCGAGGAAGCCGGCCGCGCCCGTCGCCGTCAGGATGAGAGACATCTCGACGCGCGGCCGTCCGCGCCGCACGAGCAGGCGGCGGACCCGCTCGACGCGACGCGCCGACGGCGGCGGCTCGCCCGGCCGCCGCCGCGCGTTCCTTCCGGCGCCTGACTTTGTGCGGGAGGTCATAACTCGCGCGGCTCGGAACGCGGACGGCCGATTACCTGTACGCGGCGACGCCGCGGCGCGAGGCGGCGTTGGCCGCGGTGATGGGCGAGATGATTATCGCCAGGAGGAAGCAGAGCGGGAGCGTGACGAAGCCGACGAGGACGAAGCAGAGCAGCAGGTTGACGAACTGCACGAGCCAGTAGCCGAACATGAGGAGCAGCCCCGCCGCGACGTTGCCCGCGTAGATGTGGCCGATGCCGAAGGTCTGGAAGAAGAGGCCGGGGAGGACTTCCAGCAGCGCGGCCGTGCCCGAAGACTTGGGCGGGGGCTGGTGGTGGTGGACGAAGTGCTGCGGCGGCGGCTGCTGCGGGTAGTACGGGTAAGGCGCCGGCGGCTGGTAGGCTTGCGGCGGCCTGTAGGCTTGCGGCGGCTGGTACGCGGGGGGCTCATACTGGCTCATCGGGGGAAACTCCTTTCGGGGCGACTACGGCCGAAGAGGTTCGCGCGGCCGGCGTGTTGCTTCTCTGAGGCGCCGCCGCGCGACGGATACTATAGGGCCGCGTCACGGCGAAAGCAAAAAAAAGTGATGGGTGATGAGTCGAAGCCTTCCGCACTCATCACCCGTCACTCATCGCTTTTCTCTCGCCGCCCTCCGGGCCGTAGAAGATGACCCAGACGACGAGGTCTTCGGTGAAGTTCTCGAAGCGGTGGGCGACGCCCGCGGGGACGAAGAGGAAGTCGCCGGGGCCGAAGGCGTGGCGCGCGTCGCCGTTGACGAACTCGCCGCTCCCCCCGACGACGACGTACGCCTCGTCGCGCGTGTGCGGCTGCTGCGGGTCGCGGCCGCGCGGCGCGTAAATCTCGACGACGAGGCTGCCGTGCTCCAGGACCTTCACGAAGCGCTCGCCGCCCGCGCCGGGCAGCAGCGCCAGCGCCTTCGCGACGCTCGCCCTGCGCCGCCCGGCGGTCGGCGTTTCGTCCGCCATTTTTCCTCCTTCAGAAGCGGAAGGCGCCCTCGCAGACCGTCTCGGAGAGCGGCTTGCGGCCGCTCGGCGCCTCGCGCTCGCGCAGCTTCTCGGGGAGTTGGGCCGGGTCGCCGGGGCGGCCGACCGCGACCATCGCCTCGACGCGGAAGCCCTCGGGGATGTTCAGCTCGGCGCGGGCGCGCTCGTAGTCGAACCCCTGCATCCCGTGCGTGACCAGCCCCCGGAGCGTCGCCTGGAGCGCGAGGTTCTCCCACGCCGCGCCGGTGTCGAAGGAGTGCGTCGGGTAGGGCTTCCCGTTGAAGTCGAACGTCTCCTTCGAGACGAAGAGCACGAGCGCCGCCGCGTCCTTCGCCCACGCCTGGTTGCCCTCGACGAGCAGGCCGAAGAAGGCCGCCCAGTGCTCGGTGTCGCGCCGCGCGTAGAGCAGGCGCCACGGCTGGTTGTTGTAGGAGGACGGCGCCCAGCGCGCCGCCTCGAAGAGCGTCATCAACTCCTCCTCCGAGACCGCCTCGCCCGACATCGCGCGCGGCGACCAGCGGTCGAGGAAAAGCTCGTCCACCGAAAACTGAGTCTCCTGCTTCCGACTCTCACTGCCGTCAATCATCGTCCCCTCCTTGTCGTGTCCGTGAACCGAAGGTTGCGGCGGCGCCGGGCGGCCGGCGCTACCGCGAGAAACGCCGGGCGGCGAGCGCGATGGGCAGCCCGACGAGCAGCATGTGCCCCGCCGCGTTGAGGAGCACGGTCGGGGGCGTGTAAATAGGTTTGAAGTAGGCGGCCGAGAGCGGCAGCACGACGAGGTACATGAACGCGTAGACCGCGACGCCGTAGAGCAGCCCGCAGACTACGGGGCGGCGCACGAGGACGGGGAGCCGGCGGCCCGCCAGCCAGTAGACCGCCGCCCAGACGGACGCGATAAAGAAGTGCAGCACGGCGCCGAGCGCGGCCGCGGCGAGCCCTCCCTCCCTCGCCGCCGGCCCGAGCAGCCCGCCCGCCACCGACTGCAAGACGCGCGCGGGGCCGACGCCGCGCAAGCCCGAGACGACGAACGCGAACGTGATGTCGCCCACCCCGGCCAGCAGCCCGCCCCACAGAATCGCGCGCCCCGCCCTCGGCCTCTCCGGCGGGAGCGCCTCGTCGGCGGCCGCGCTCATAAGAGTTCGCCCCCCTTCAAATCGCTCGGCGGCAGGACAACCTTGTCGTAGATTTCGCGGAGCGCGAGGGAGCATTCGACGGAGGCCAGCTCGACCACCTCCTCCGGCGCGCGGTGGTCGGAGAGCAGCCAGCGGCCGTCCGGCTGCTTCGCGTACTTCTCGACCTTGTGCTCGTCCTGCGCGACCAGGACGTACTCGGCCAGCGACTCAATCGCGCGGTAGAAACTGAACTTTTTGCCGCGGTCGTACAACTCCGTGGAGTCGGACAGCACTTCGATGATGACGGCCGGGTTGAGGAGCGTGTCCAGTCGGTCGTCCTCGAACTGCGGCTCGCCGCAGACGACCACCACGTCCGGATAGGTGTAGGCGTCCGCGCGCCTCGACGCGATCCTGACGCGCATGTCGCCGGCGTACACCTCGCACGGGCGGCCTCTCAACTGCTGGCTTATCTCGCGCGTCAGATTGACGTTGATGATGTTGTGCCTCCGGCTGGCGCCGGTCATGGCGAGAATCTCGCCGTCCATGTACTCGCTCTTGTATTCGTTCCGGCGCTCGATTGACAGGTATTCTTCGGGCGTCAGGTAGGTCTTAGGCCGGGTCGACATGGAACAACACCTCCGAACTCGCTGCAATATACCACGCGAGGCCGGCCGGTTTTAGGCGAGTCTCCGCGGGCTCCGCGGCGCGGGGAGGGCCGGGGGCGGGACTTCCGGGCCGGCGGCGGTGGAAGCGGGGCGGCATTCGGAGTTTCCAGGGGTTGTAAGAATACCGTTGTGGGCGCGGGGGTTTTGGTTTAACCTGTGCCCCTGTATCTCTAGCCAACCGGACAACAAGGAGTCGGACATGCCTTCAGGAAAGCGAACCGCGGCCGTTCTCGGCGTGCTGCTGCTGGCCGTCATGGGCCTGGTCTTCACGTCTTCGAGCGCGGCGCACAAGAAGCGCCCGCAGCAGCCGGCGACGCCCGCGCCCTCGCCCCAGAACCAGCCGCCGACCATCAAGCTCGACTCGGACGCGCAGGTCGTCACGCTCTGCCCCGACGCCGAGTCGATGGCCAACCCGCGCGTCCGCCTCAAGGCGCAGGGGTACAGCCCCGAGGGCAAGCCGCTGCGCTACAGGTGGACGGTCTCCGGCGGCCGGCTCGACAGCACGGACGGCACCGACGTGGTGTGGGACTTGTCGGAAGCGCAGCCCGGCGTCTACAACGCGGCCGTGACGGTCGAGAGCGGGCCGGTGGACAACCCGCTCTGCACGGCCTTCACCTCGACGAAGGTCGTCGTGCGCAACTGCCCGCCGCCGCGCCCCGTCTGCCCGAACGTCTCCATCTACTGCCCGGACGTGCAGCAGGCCGGGACGCCCGTCACCTTCACGGCCTCGGTCTCGGGCGGCACGCCCGGGGTGACGCCCGTCTACAACTGGGTCGTCTCGGCCGGCAACATTCTCTCGGGGCAGGGCACGCCGACGATTACGGTGGACACGGCGGGCCTCGCCGGCCAGCCCATCACGGCGACGGTCGAGGTCGCTGGCTACAACCTCGAGTGCCGCGCGCAGTGCCAGGCGTCGGTGCCCGCGCCGCCGAACCCGACCAAGTTCGACGAGATCGGCGAGATACAGCGCGACGACGAGAAGGCGCGGCTCGACGTCTTCGCCATCGAGTTGCAGAACAGCCCCGGCGCGCAGGGCTACATCATCGGCTACGGCGGGCGCAACCGGCGCTACGGCACGGGCGCGCAGCGCGCGCAGCGCGCCCGCGACTACGTCGTCACCACGCGGGGCATCGAAGGCTCGCGCATCGTCACCCTCGAAGGCGGCGCGCGCGAGACCGGCGCCACCGAGCTCTGGATCGTCCCGGCCGGCGCGACCCCGCCGCGGCCGAGGTGAGACGAGGGAACAGTTCAGACGAACGGAAGGGCGCGCTCTCTCGACGGAGAGCGCGCCCTTCCTCTTTGAGCCCGAGGAGAGTGCGGGGGTTTAGCGCCGCGGGTAGAGTGGGCTCGAAGCGTTGATGCGGCTGACGGAGGCGGGCACGGCGGCCTCGCCCTGGAGGAGCACCTGCTCCTCCTTCAGCCTCATCGAGCTGGGCTCGATCATGTTCGAGGCCCAGGCCGACTCGTTGGCGAAGGCGGCGCTGGCGCGCAGCGAGTCGCCCATCAGAATCCCGTCGCCCATGAGGATGCCGCAGCCGAACTTGTCGCCCATCAGGATGCCGTCGCCGAAGGCGATGCCGTCGCCGAACGCTATCCCGTCGCCGAAGGCGATGCCGTCGCCGAAGGCGATGCCGCTGCCGACGATGTAGGCGGGGCCGACCGTGTGGCCGCCGGCGAAGACGTACGTCCCGTCGGGCAGGACGCGGCCGTCGGCGATGACCCAGCCGTCCCTGAGCGTGCGCCCGTCGGGCAGGCGGAAGCCGCCCGTCAGCGTCAGGCGCTCGTTGAAGGCGACGCCCTCGACCCAGATGACGCCGTTGTTGAGCGGCATCGTCTCGCCCGCGACGGCCGAGGTCAGGCCGAGCGACGAGTAGGTCGTCTTCTTCGACGTCAGGAGGTTGTCGCCCACCGAGGCGCGGTCGGCGTCCCTGCGAATGGCGCCGGCCACCGTCACCGCGGCCCACGCGTTCAGCTCGCCCGCGCCCTCCGTGATGACGCGCTCGAAGGGCGACATCTTCCGGTCGGCCACCATCTGCTCGTAGGCGGGCAGGCGCTGCGCCGTCCTCATCAGCAGCGCCTTCACCATCGAGGGCGTCAGCGAAGGGTTGGCTTCGAGCATCAGCGCGGCGGCGCCCGCGACGGCCGGCGCGGCGAACGAGGTCCCGCTCATCACGCGGTAGGTGCCGGTGGCGTCCGGCGTGTTCGTGCTCGTGTCGCCGCTCAGCGTCGTGCCGAGCAGCCCGCCGCCGCCCGTCTGCATGTAGTTGTTGCTGGCCGTCGGCGAGGTGGCCGCCGTCTCGGCCGCCCCGAGCTTGTTGCCGGGCGCGACGAGGTCGGGCTTCATCACGCCGTCCACGAGCGTCGGCCCGCGCGAGGAGTAGGTGGCCACCGTGTCGTCGGAGCGCGCCGCGGTCTGCTGCGTGTTGACGGCGCCGACGGTGATGACGCGGGGCGAGTTGGCGGGGGAGAGAATCCCGCCGTAGATGGTGCGGCCGTCGGCGTCCTTGCCCCAGTTGCCGGCGGCGACGACGACCACCAGCCCCGCGTCCACCGCGCGCCCGAGCGCGAGGCACAGCGGGTCGGTCTTGTAGCTCTGCGACGGCGGCGTGCCGAGGCTCAGGTTCATCACGCCGACGCCGTAGGTCTTCCTGTTCTTGATGACCCAGTCCACGGCCTTGACGACGTTCGAGACGCGCCCGGCGCCGTAGGAGTCGAGCACGCGCACGTCGATCAGGTTGGCGTTGGTGGCGATGCCGCCGTAGGTCTGCGCGCCATTATTCTCCGCGGCGTAGTCCTCGCTCGCCTGCCCCGTCCCGGCGGCGACGCCCGCCGTGTGGGTGCCGTGGCCGTAGGCGTCGTCGGTGCGCCCCTCGCCGGTGAAGTCCACGTGCTTGAGCACGCGCGGGTAGGAGGCGAGGTACTTCTGCGCGAGCAGCCCCGTGCCCAGAGTCCCCGAGGAGTAGCGCCACTCGTAGCCGGCGAACTCGGCCGCGTCGGGCGGGCTGATGCCGCTGTCGAGGACGGCGATGCCGACCTTGCCGCCGCCGCCGCCTTTGGCGAGCGCCTCGTTGCCGACGGGCAGGAGCTTGCTCGCGCCGGTCGCCACCTCGTGGTGGCTCGTGTTGTCGAAGGTCGCGGTCGAGCGCACCGGCTGGTCTGAAGAGACCCAGGAGATTTCTTCGCGCGCCGCGAGCTCGGAGAGCTTTTCGACCGGCACGTCCGCGACGAAGAGGCCGAGCGAGTCGAGCTCGTCGGAGACGCGCGCGCCCGCGGCGCCGAGCGCCGCCGCGGCGGAATCGGCCGGCCGGCCTTCGGCGGCGCGGACGATGACGCGCGCCGTCTCGCCCGCGCCCCGGCGGGCGGCGCCCGCCCGCGTCAGCAAATCGTCGGTCATCTTCTTGAGCGCGCCGCGCCCGGCCGCCTGCGACGGCGACTTCGCCGGGGCCGCGGGGGCGCCGGCGAGCGGTATCAGGAGGGAGAGCGTGGCGAGCGGCGCCAGGAGTCTGCTTCTACTTCTCAAAGTGTTCGGCTCCTTCACGGTCGTTTAACCCGTTCGTCTCGTGCGGGTTGTTCGGGCGACCGCGACTCTCAGGGCAACGTCCGTGCCGCCGCCCCGCGCCGGAAAACCCCGAAGAAGCGCGCGCCCCCCGGTCACGCTCGGTCAGCGTGAGAGAAATCGCTGACGGGATTTCTGTCAGGTCGAAGGGGCGTGACCGTCATCCGCCAACCCCTCAGCCCTGCGAAGTTGCCGTTTACACCGCGGGGAAATAGAATCGCGCCAGCGGATAAATCTTTTCTCTCAGGCAGAGACGACGGGCGGTTAAGGTCTTGGCCGAAGGTCAGTCAACGGGTGCGGGGCGGACGGGCGTGTGCCGCCACTGCGGGGCGCTGGTGGGCGCGGGCGAGGGGCGCTGCATGATGTGCGGGACGCCGGTCGCGCCGGACGCCGGGCCGCCGACGCCGACGACGCGCGCGCACGCCGACCCCGAGGCGCTCCGCTTCCTGCGCGCGGTCGTCTCGCGCCCCGCCACCTTCACCTTCGTCTTCCTCGTCGCCAACGTCTTCCTCTACCTGCTGATGTGGCTCTCGGGCGGGGCGACGGGGCCGATACTGCTGGCCTACGGCGCGAAGCTCAACTACCTGATTCAGCAGGGGGAGTGGTGGCGCTTCGTCACGCCCATCTTCCTGCACGTCCACCTGCCGGGGCTCGGGCCGCTGCACCTGCTCTCGAACATGTACGGGCTCTTCATGCTCGGCCCTTACGTGGAGAAGCTGTACGGGTCGGCGCGCTTCGTCGTCTTCTGGATTCTGACGGGCATCGCGGGCGTCGCGGCGAGCTACCTCGCGGTGCGCCCGGAGTGGGCGCGCGGCTCGTTGGGTCAGTTCCTCTTCAAGACATACGACTCGCCTTCGGCCGGGGCGTCGGGCGCGCTCTTCGGGCTGATGGGCGTCCTCTTCGTCTTCGGCATCAAGTACCGGCACGAGCTGCCCGAGGGCCTCAAGCGCGCGTTCGGGACGGGCCTGCTGCCGACGCTCGCCATCAACCTCTTCATCGGCTACGTCGGGCGCGGCTTCATAGACAACGCGGCGCACCTCGGCGGGCTCCTCTCGGGGATGGGGCTGGCGCTGCTGGTCGGCTACAAGCGGCCGGGCGCGCGGGGCGCGGTGGCGCGCGCGTGGCACGCGGCGCAGGCGGCGTGCCTCCTGCTCGTCCTCCTGAGCTTCGTGATGGTCGTGCGCCACTTCGACGCGCCGCCGCCGCGCCTCTCCGACCTCGCGGAGCGCGCGAAGACGTTGGGCGCCAAGCCGCCCGTCGTCCCCTACATCGAGGCCATCAACGCCGGGCAGAACGCGCTCGCCTCCTACATGCGCGACGACACGGGCGCGCTCGACGCCGCCGCCGAGCGGCTGGAGCGGGCGCCCGCGCTCGCCCCCGAGGCCGACGCGCTGCGCGAAGACCTGAAGGCGCTCGTCGCCCGCGCCCGCGCCGACAGCGGCGACCGGACGCTCAAGCCCGCCGAGCGCCTGCGGCGCCTCAAGCAGCTCGACGCGGACTTCGCCGGCTGGCAGGAGCGCTTCGACCAGTGGGTCAAAGACGAGGGGCGCGACTTCGGGGTCAAAATCCAGAAGGCGGAGCCGCCCGCGGGCGGCAAGCGGTGACGGGATTTTAAAAAATTTCTTAAATCTGAACAGGAGAACCAAGAAGAGATGGAGATTAACAAAGTCGGCGTGCTCGGCTGCGGGCTGATGGGCTCGGGCATCGCGCAGACCGCGGCGGCGGCCGGGTGCGCCGTCGTCGTCCGCGAGGTGACGGAGGAGCTGTGCGAGCGCGGCTTCTCGGGGATAGAGAAGTCGCTGGCGAAGTTCGCCGAGAAGGGGACTATCACGCCCGAGCAGCGGGACGAGATACGCGGCCGCATCACGGGCACGACCAGCTTCGAAGACCTCGCGGACTGCGACATCGTCATCGAGGCCATCGTCGAGAACCTCGAAGCCAAGCGCGACACCTACAACCAGCTCGACGCCATCTGTAAGCCCGAGGCCATCTTCGCCTCGAACACCTCCTCGCTCTCCATCACCGAGATGATGACGGCCACGCGGCCCGAGCGGCAGGCGCGCTTCGTCGGCCTGCACTTCTTCAACCCCGTCCCGCTGATGAAGCTCGTCGAGGTCGTCCGCACCATCCTCACCGACGACGCGGTCTACGAGTCGGCGGTCGAGTTCGCCGGCAAGCTCGGCAAGGTGCCCGTGCGCGCCGGCGACAAGTCGGGCTTCATCGTCAACCGCCTGCTCGTCCCCTACCTGCTCGACTCCGTCCGCGCGCTCGAAGAGGGCGTCGGCTCCATCGTGGACATCGACAACGGGATGAAGCTCGGCTGCGGCCACCCGATGGGGCCGCTGACGCTCCTCGACTTCGTCGGCCTCGACACGACCTACTACATCGCCGAAATCATGTTCGAGGAGTTCCGCGAGAAGCGCTTCGCGCCGCCGCCGCTCCTGAAGCGCATGGTCAAGGCCGGGCTCTACGGCCGCAAGTCGGGCCGCGGCTTCTACGACTACGCCGACCCGAAGAAGCCCGTCCCGATGAGCCTCGTCTGAGCGCCGGCGGGGCGCGGGCGCGCGCGGCGACAAGAAAACTCCGCACTCTTGTTCACTTGTCGCCACGCCCGCCCTCGCCCGGTGCGTTAAGCTGCCGGCAAATCTACCAGACCGACAAAAGGGGCAAAGGGGGCAGCGATGGCCGAGCAGAAACAACAGACGTTGACTCTGGACGCGGGCGGCGAGCCGGCGGACTTCTCGAAGGGCTCCATCTTCTTCGTCGGGACGGCGACCGTGATTCTGCGCTACGCGGGCTTCACGATTCTGACCGACCCGAACTTCCTGCACGCGGGCGACCACGTGCACCTCGGCTACGGGCTGACGGCCGAGCGCCTGACCAACCCGGCGCTGGAGATAGAGCAGCTCCCGCCGCTCGACTTCGTCGTGCTCTCGCACTACCACGGCGACCACTTCGACCGCGTCGCGGAGGAGCGCCTGCGCAAGGACGTGCCCATCGTCACGACCGAGCACGCCGCCTCCGAGCTGAAGGGCAAGGGCTTCACGGCGCCGTTCGCGCTCGACACGTGGGACTCGTTCACGGCCGAGAAGGGTGGCGCGCGCGTGCGCGTCGCCTCGATGCCGGGCCGCCACGGGCCGCCCGTCGTGGAGAAGTTCCTGCCGCCGGTGATGGGCTCGATGCTGGAGTTCGAGGGCGCGGGCGGGCGAACGGCGCTGCGGCTCTACATCACGGGCGACACGCTCGTCTTCGACGACCTCCACGAGATACCGAAGCGCTACCCCGACATAGACCTCGGGCTCTTCCACCTCGGCGGCACGACCATCATGGGCATACTTCTGACGATGGACGCCGAGCAGGGCGTCGAGGCCGTCAGGATAATCAACCCGAAGAAGGTGATTCCGATTCACTACAACGACTACGAGGTCTTCAAGTCGCCGCTCGAAGACTTCAAGCGCGCGGCGGCCGACGCCGGCCTCGCCGAGCGCATGGTCTACCTGAGCCACGGCGAGACCTACGACTTCGAGGTGCCGGCCGCGCGCTGGCAGTGAGCCGGACGGCTTTGAGCATGGGCGAGGGTGAAGAGGGAGCGGCGCGCGCGGGCGCGGACGGCTCGGTGGTCGCGGAAGAGCGCGGCGCGCTCCTCTTCGTCCGCCTCGAACGCCCCTCGAAGCGCAACGCGCTGACGCGCGCGATGCTCGAACGCCTCGGGGAGATTTTCGCGGGCGTCGCCGCGCGCCAAGACCTGCGCGCGGTCGTTTTGAGCGGCGCGGGCGAAGACTTCTGCGCGGGCACCGACATCGCGGAACTCGAAGGGATGACGCCGGCGGCCGCCCTGCAAAAGGCCGCGCGCGGGCAGGAGGTCTGCGACCGCGTCGAGTTGTGCGGCACGCCCGTCATCGCCGCCGTGCAGGGAGCGGCCGCGGGCGGCGGCTGCGAGCTGGCTCTCGCCTGCCACCTGCGCGTGGCCGCCACGGGCGCCCGCTTCAGCCTCCCCGAAACAAAGCTCGGCGTCGTCCCCGCCTACGGCGGCACGCAGCGCCTCGCGCTCGCCGTGGGCCCGGGGCGCGCGCTCGCGGCGATGCTCGCGGGCGAAGAGATGGCGGCCGAAGAGGCGCTGCGCCTCGGCCTCGTCAACCGCGTCGTCGAGCCGGCGCGGCTCGCGGCCGAGGCCGAATCGCTCGCCCGCTCAATCGCCGACACGGCCGCGCCCCTGGCCGCCCGCGCCTGCCTCGAAGCCGTCACCCGCGGCGCGCGCCTCCCCCTCGACGAAGCACTCCGCCTCGAAGCCGAACTCTTCGCCTCCCTCTTCTCCACCGAAGACGTCCGCGAAGGCACCCGCGCCTTCCTCGAAAAGCGCCCGCCTGTCTTCAGAGGGTGTTAGCTTCATTTCTTGATTGTCTCACGCTGCTGCGGTGATAATATCTTTGCTTGCCGTGCCTAGTCGAAAGCAGGTGACGCGATGAAGGTATTTATCAGCTACCCACGCACGAACATCGCGCTGGCGCAAAAAATCGTCAGCGAGTTGGACCGGGCTGGAATTGACGTTTGGTTCGATGAGCGCGAGATTTTGCCCGGTGATAATTGGGCGCGGAAGATTGCTGAGGCGCTTGAGGAATCGGACGCGATGGTAGTTCTTCTGACGCCAGATGCCGTCGGGCGGTCGGGTCATGTGCGGAGCGAGATTAACTTCGCGTTGGGTAACAAGTCTTTCAGAGGGCGCCTCATCCCTGTCTTAGTCGGCTCGCCGGAGAAGTTCCCCGAGAACAGCATTCCTTGGATTTTGCGGCACCTGCAAATGATTAACCTACCGGGGCACGGGCGAGAGGAAGAGGGCATCCAACAAATTACACAAGCCCTCAAGGAAGTGGCCTAAACCTTCACCGTTGGGACTCTTCTATGCTTCCTACGGAGATATTTTTATCTCATTCAAGTTTGGACCAGACCTTTGCAACCTCAGTTGTAGAGATGGTGCGCCGGCACGGCATTCCCGTGTGGCATAGTCAGACAAATATCGTTGCCGCGCAGCAATGGCATGACGAAATCGGCGCGGCCCTCAAGCGTTGTGATTGGTTCGCCGTCCTGCTCTCGCCGAATTCTGTGAGTTCCGTCTGGGTCAAGCGGGAAGTGTTATTCGCTTTGAATGACAATCGGTACGCGGATAAGATTGTGCCCTTACTTTACAAGCCTTGCGATTACGACCAACTTTCTTGGACGCTCTCGCTTTTGCAGATGGTGGATTTTACCGGTGACTTTGACGAGGGCTGCCGTGATTTGCTGCGGGTCTGGGGCATCGGCTACAGGAAATAGCGCTTGCGTGCTCGCGCCGCATGAGGCCCACTTGTAACTCGCCACTCACTTTTCTATACTGACTTCAGTTCTTAACTCCCACGCGATTCGGAGAAGTCGAGGAAGACGTTTGGAGCCTGTGACGCATCAGGGGCGGTTGAGCGCCGGGGGCTTTCGCTTCGCGCTCGTGTCGAGCCGTTGGAACGATTTCCTGACGGGGCGGCTGGTCGAGGGCGCCCTGGACGCGCTCGGACGGCTGGGCGCCGACGAGGGCTCGGTCGAGCACTTCCGCGTGCCCGGCTCGTTCGAAATCCCCCTGCTGGCGCAGAAGGTCGCGCAGTCGGGGCGCTTCGACGCGGTGGTCTGTCTCGGCACGGTCATCCGCGGGCAGACGCCGCACTTCGAGTACGTGGCGGGCGAGGTCACGAAGGGCATCGCGCACGTCGGCCTCCAGACGGGCGTGCCCGTCCTCTACGGGATAGTCACCGCCGACACCCTGGAGCAGGCCATCGACCGCGCGGGGGTCAAGGCGGGGAACAAGGGGTTCGAGGCCGCCATGTCGGCCGTCGAAATGGTTAATCTGTTACAAGACGTGAACCGTGAACCGTGAACCGTGACGAGAAGAGGTCAGTTCTGTCTCGTCACGGTTCACGGTTCACGGTTCACGGGTTTTCATACATATGGGTTCAAGGCGTAAGGCGCGTGAGTGCGCCTTGCAGATGCTCTTTGCGGCTGACTTGGGTGGCGCTGCCGTGCGGCCGGACGAACTCGTCCGCTCGTACTGGGAGGAGCTGGGCGAGCCGGAGATGGACGAGGGCGCGCGCGATTTCGCCACCCGCCTGACGGTGGGGACGCTCGCGCACCTCGCCGAGATAGACGAGCGCATCCGCTCGCGCGCCGAGCACTGGCGCATCTCGCGGATGGCCGTCGTGGACCGGAACATCCTGCGGATGGCCGTCTACGAGTTCGCCCACGAGCCGACCCCGCGCACCGTCGCCATCAACGAGTCGCTGGAGATAGCCCGCCGCTTCTCCACCTACGAGGCCACGCAGTTCATCAACGGCATCCTCGACGCCATCAAGCGCGACCTCGACCGCGAGCGCCCGCAGGAGGACGCCGTGGCCCACCCCGAGGAGGAGCCGCCCGGCGACGAGGGCGAGGGCGGCGACCAGCAGCCCGACGGCGAGCGGACGGCCAGCGCCAAGTAGACAGTAGTCAGTAGACAGTAGTCAGTAGTAGTCTAGAGGCGGTGCGTCGCGGCCTGCGGGCCGTGCGCGCCGCTTCCTTTTTTTTCTACTGACTACTGTCTACTTCCCTTAATGGACGAACGCCTGCTCAGGGAGTTCCTGGCCGAAACGGGAGACCTCGTCGAAGGGCTCTACGGCGACATTGCGGAGCTGCGCGAGCGGCGGGGCGATGGCCCCCGGCGGCGCGAGCTGGTCGCGCGCGTCTTCCGGCGCGTCCACAGCGTCAAGGGGACGGCCGCGGCCGCGGGGCTCGACGCGGCGGGGCGCATCGCGCACGAGTTCGAATCCCTCCTCGACGCCGTGCGCTCGGGCGCCGCGCCGCTCGACGAGGAGGCGCTCGGGCTCTTCGAGGAGGCGGTCGCGGCCGTCGCCGAGAGTCTGGACGGCGCCGCGCGCGGCGTGGAGCGGCCGGCGCCGGAAGGGCTCGTGGGCGAGCTGCGGCGCCTGGCCTCCGGCGCCGCGGGCGCGTCCGGCGCCCCGGCCGGCGCGGGCGACGCGCCGAGGCCGCTGCCGGAGCTGCCGGAGTCTTTGAAGCTGCCGGACGAGGTCGCGCGCTCTCTCAGCGGGCACGAGCGGCGGCGACTGTCGGAGGCTCTGGGCGAGGGCGCGCGCGCCTACGTCGTGCTGGCGGAGTTCGACCTCTCGGACTTCGACGAACAGTACCGGCGCCTGAGCGAGTCGCTCGCGGAGTCGGGCGAGGTCGTCGCCACGCAGCCCTTCGTCAACGCCGTCGGCCCCGACCGCGTCGGCTTCCGCATCGTGTACGCGAGCGCCGAGGCGCGCGAGAAGCTCGAAGGGCGCGCCGCCGCCTTCGGCGCGACGCTCCGCGAGCCCGTGGGCGGCGACGACGGGGCGCCGGGCGAGGGCGAAGGCGACGCGCAGGAGGAGGACGACGGCACGCCGCGGCTCCCCGCTTCGGCCGCGGGCGCGCAGGGCGTGCGGATGTCGCTCGAAGAGTTGGACGACGTCATCTCGGCGACGCACGCGCTGTTCGCGGACACGGTCGGGGCGCTCGACCTCGCGCTGGCGCGGGGCGCCGGGGGCGGCGCGCGTGACGAGCTGGAGGTGCGCGCGCGCGAGGTGCGCCGGCGCTTCTTCGAGCTGGAGGAGCGGCTGATAGGGCTCCGCATGGTCACGCTGCGCGCGCAGCTTTTGCGGGCGGCGCGGGCTGGCCGCGCGGCGGCACGCGCCGCGGGCAGGCGCGTCGAGTTCGAGGTCGCGGGCGGCGACGCGCGCCTCGAACGCCCGCTCGCCGAGGTGGTCGCCGACCCTTTGCTGCACCTCGTGCGCAACGCCGTGGATCACGGCGTCGAGCCCGAGCACGAGCGCCTCCTGGCGGGCAAGCCCGCGGCCGGGCTCGTCCGCGTCGAGGCCGACTCGGACGGCGGGCTCGTCGTGCTGCGCGTCTCGGACGACGGGCGCGGCGTTGACCCGGGCGCGGTCGCGCGCGCCGCCGCCGCCGCGGGGCTCCTCGCGCCGGGCGCGACGCTCACGGAGGCGCAGGCGCTCCGCCTCATCTTCCGACCGGGCTTCTCGACCGCCGAACGCCCGACGCTCGTCTCGGGGCGCGGCGTCGGGCTCGACGTGGTCGAGCGCGCGGTCGAGGAGGCGGGCGGCGAGGTCCGCGTGCGCACGGAGCGCGGGCGCGGCACCACGTTCGAGCTGCGCCTGCCGACGACGCTCGCGCTCGTGCCGGCGCACGTCTTCAGGGCGTGCGGCCGGCGCTACTGCGTGGGCGCGGCGCAGGTCGTCGAGGCCGTCCGTGCGCGCGCGTCCGCGGTCGTCGGCGAGGGCGCGGAGAGGCGGCTGCGCTGGCGCGGGCGCGAGCTGCCGCTGGTCGGGATGTGCGAGCTGCTGGGGCGGTCGGACGCGTGGGAGGAGGCGTCCGAAGGCGACGGCCTCGCGTTCCTCGTCGCGGGCGGGCGGCAGGCGGCGGGCGGGGGCGTCGAGGGCGCGCGCGCTGCCGTCGCCGTGGACGGGCTCGAAGGCGAGAGCGAGGTGCTCGTGCGCGGCCTCGGCCGCCACGCAAAGCACTGGCGCGGCGTGAGCGGCGCCACCGAGCTGCGCGACGGCACGGTCGCACTCGTCCTCGACCTGGCGCGCCTGCTGGAATAAAAACCGGTAAAAGGCAGAAGCCCGGCCGTCAGGGGGGGCGTAGGTC
>DASVTS010000206.1:0-11152 GCA_036387455.1 Pyrinomonadaceae bacterium
CAAGGAGTCCATCGAGGTCGCGCCGCGCGACGGCCAGAACGCGCGCACCGTCCCCTTCTCCGCGCTCTACACCGACTCGCCCGTCAAGGTCATCCACGCCGTGCGCGAGGCCGTGCGCGAGGCCGACAACGTCCTGCGCTACATGACGCCCGTCGTCCGCATCCGACACCTCGCCGATTCCGGCGTCGAGTACGAGGTCAAGTACTGGCTCTCGGACTACGCGCGCCACCACGACACCGACGCGCTCGTCCGCCAGAGAGTCTGGTACGCCTTCCGGCGCAACGGCTTCACCTTCGCCTACCCGACGCGCACGCTCTACATGGAGCAGCCCGCCCCGCACGACGACGGCGGGAGCGACGCCGGGACGCTGGCCGAGACGCTCGCGGGCGTCGAAATCTTCGCGCCGCTCTCGGCCGGCGAGTTGGGGGCGCTGGCCGCGGCCGCGGCGGGCCGGGTCTTCGCCCCCGGTGAGACCATCATCCGCGCGGGCGACAGCGGCGCGTCGATGTTCGTCGTCCACCGCGGCACGGTCGACGTGCGCGTGGACTCGAACGGCACGCCGCGCACCATCCAGCGGCTCGGCGAGGGCGACTTCTTCGGCGAGATGGCGCTCTTCACCGGCGAGCCGCGCACCGCCAGCGTCGTCGCCGCCGAGGAGACGGAGGTGCTGGAGATAGGCCACGGCGCCATGCGCGCCCTCTTCCAGACCAACCCCGACCTCGTCGAGGCGCTCAGCCACACCATCAACGAGCGCCGCGCCGGCCTCGCCGCCAACGCCCCGGCCGCCCACGGCGACGAGGACACCCCCGGCGGCCTCCTCTCCAAAATCAAACACTTCTTCGGACTGGACTGAGAAAGGCCGTAAACCGTAAACCGTGACGAGAAGGAACAGTCTTTCTCGTCACGGTTTACGGTTTACGGTTCACGGCCCTTCTGCCTTACTTAAGGCCCTGTGTGACGTGAATCGGCGCGGCGTCGCGTGTGTGCGCCGACTCCCCCGCCCGCCGCAGCCGCGCGAGGAGCAGCGCCAGGTCTTTTGGGGAGGTCTTCACCAGCGCCACGCCCAGCAGGATGACGAGCGCCCCGCCCGCCTCGCGCCAGCCCAGGGGCTCGGAGAGCACCAGCCACCCGAGCGCCAGCGCCACCAGCGGGTTGACGTACGAGTAGGTGGAGACGAGCGACAGCGGCAGCTTCTGTATCGCGTACATGTAGGCGCTGTAGGCCACAATCGAGCCGAAGACGACGAGGTAGGCGAGCGCGCCCGCGCTCCTCGCGCTGAAACGCATCCCGCCCCACTCGCCGAGGAGCGTCCCCGCCAGCGTCAGCACGACGCCCGCCCACAACATCTGCACGGCCGAGGCCATCAGCGGCGAGACGCCCGTCGGGCGCCGCTTCGCGTAGACCGACCCCGCCTGCCAGGCGAAACAGCCGAGCTGGATGATGCCGACGCCGAGCGCGTACCTGCCGTTCAGCTCCGTCCCGAAGAGCTGCGGCCCGACCAGCATCGCCAGGCCCCCGAACCCGACGGCCATCCCGAGCAGGCCGCGCGCGCCCACGCGCTCGCCGTCCTTCTGCACGCGCTCGAGCGCCGCCGCCCAGAAGGGCGAGGTCGCCACCAGCAGCGCCGCCATCCCGCTCGGCACCCACTGTTCGGCCCACACGACCGCCCCGTTGCCCACCCCGAGCAGCAGGAGGCCGATGACGCCCAAATCCAGCCACTCCCGCCCGAGCGGCAGGCGCGCCCCGCGCTGCCGGCTCATCACGAAGAAGAGCAGCCCGCCCGCCAGCAGGAAACGCAGCCCGGCGAAGAGCGTCGGCTGCAAAGTCTCCAGCCCGACGGCTATCGCCAGGTAGGTCGTCCCCCAGAAGAAACAGACCGCCGCCCAGGCGCCGTACGCCCCGAACTTCTCCCTGCCCATCTCACTCACCGGCCCTTTCCCTGTCCAGCCGCAGCTCCTTCGACTCCTTGACAGTCTTTAAAACAATCGTCGTCCGCGTGCCCCGGATGGCCTTGAACGGCCCCAGCTCGTCCCGCAGAATCCTGTAGAGGTCGTCCGTGTCCCTCGCCCTGACCTTGACCAGAAAACAGTCCTCGCCCGCGAGGTGGTGCAGCTCCAGCACGGACGGCAGCGCCGCCAACTGCTCGGCCGTCCCCTCGGCTCGCCCTATCAAGTCCTCCGGGTCGTCCACGCGTATGAAAATAAAGGCCAGGAGCCCCAGACCGAGCGCCTGCGGGTCCAGAATCGCCGTGTAGCCCTTAATCAATCCGCGCTCTTCGAGCTTGCGCAGGCGCTCGGAGGTCGCCGAAGGAGTCAGCTCGACGGCGCGCGCCAGGTCAACGTTGGCCGTCCGGCCGTCCTTCTGCAAAATCTCAAGAATTTTAGCGTCCTTCTCGTCCAACATCGCCCGCGCCCCTCCCGCCGACTCGCCTGAATCTCCGAGCCGCCGTCTCTCGTTAATTCGATGATTTTCCTTAACCGCCGCAGATTATACGGCGACAGGGCTTGACTGTCAATATTTATTCTCCAATCATCCCGTTTCGGCGCAGAAAAAAATTCTCCCTCGTCGGCGCGCACGCCCGAGCAACCCGACGTTTTTCTCGTTCATCCATAGACTTGACAACGACGGACTCAATCTTTATTATTCCCTCGTGCTCACGCATTGAGGATTGCTCCCGCCGCCCTTCTAAATGGCGCGGAAGCAAATAAATTCTCTCTGGAGGTTAAAAAATCATGAGCATCACCCGTTACGACCCGTTCCGCGACCTGAAGTCCTTACAGGACGAGGTCAACCGCCTCTTCTCCACCAACTTTTCGCGCTCCTTCGGCGACGAGGGTATCGCCCGCGGCGCCTGGACGCCGAACGTGGACATCTTCGAAAATAAGGACGAAATCGTGCTCGAAGCCGAGCTCCCCGGGATGAACCGCGAGGACTTCGAGCTGAGCATCGAGAACAACGTCCTGACGCTGCGCGGCGAGCGCCGCTTCGAGAAGAAGGACGAGGCGGACAACTACCACCGCGTCGAGCGCGCCTACGGCGGCTTCGCGCGCTCCTTCACGCTGCCGCAGACCGTCTCGGCCGAGAACGCCGCGGCCGAGTACAAGAACGGCGTCCTGCGCGTCACGCTCCGCAAGCGCGAGGAGGTCAAGGCGCGCCGCATCGAGGTCAAGGGCGAGTCGGCCGAAGGCTCGAACCAGAAGACCATCGAGGCGAAGCCCGAGCAGCAGCAGCAGACGCCCGCCCCGAACGGCGGGGCGAAGACGGCCTCCGCCCGTTAAAGCGGAGGGGAAGCCTTCAGCGGCCAGCCCGCCGGACAGTGGAGCCCCGCGGAGCCCCGGCTCGCGGGGCGCCCGCCGGCGGCTGGCCGCTCTGGTTTAGCCGCCGGACGGCTTTCCGGCGTTGACGGCAATTCGTGGGCAATCAAGTCAGGTAAGTTTTCGAGGCCATCATGCGTTTAGAACGTTTCACACTGCGCGGCCAGGAGGCCATCCAGTCGGCCATCGAGGCCGCCGAGCGCAACCAGCACCAGCAGGTCGAGCCCGAGCACCTCCTGCTCGCCATGCTCGAACAGGCGGAAGGCGTCGTCCGCCCGCTGCTCGGCAAGCTCGGCGCGAACGTCCAGGTCATCCTTAACGACCTCCAGGCGGCAATCGGGCGCCTGCCGAAGGTGCAGGGCGGCTCGCAGTACTTCAGCCCGCGCACGACGCAGGTCTTCCAGGCCGCCCAGAAGGAGGCCGAGCAGATGCAGGACGAGTACGTCTCGACCGAGCACCTGCTCCTCTCCGTCGCCGCCGAGAAGGAGGGCGCCTCGGGGCGCCTGCTGCGCCAGCACGGCGTCAACCGCGACGACCTCTTCAAGGTCATCGAGCAGACGCGCGGCGGCGCCCGCGTCACCGACCAGAACGCCGAGGCCAACTACCAGGCGCTCTCGAAGTACGCCAAGGACCTGACGGAGCTCGCCCGCCAGGGCAAGCTCGACCCCGTCATCGGCCGCGACGACGAGATACGCCGCACCGTGCAGGTGCTGTCGCGCCGCACGAAGAACAACCCCGTGCTCATCGGCGAGCCCGGCGTCGGCAAGACGGCCATCGTCGAGGGGCTCGCGCAGAGGATCGTCTCGGGCGACGTGCCCGAGACGCTGCGCAACAAGCGGCTCGTCGCGCTCGACCTCGGCTCGATGCTCGCGGGCGCGAAGTACCGCGGCGAGTTCGAGGACCGCCTGAAGGCGGTGCTCAAGGAGATAGAGAACGCGCAGGGGCAGATCGTCCTCTTCATTGACGAGCTGCACACGCTCGTCGGCGCGGGCGCGGCCGAGGGCGCCATCGACGCCTCGAACATGCTCAAGCCCGCCCTGGCGCGCGGCGAGCTGCGCTGCGTCGGCGCCACCACGCTCAACGAGTACAAGAAGCACATCGAGAAGGACGCGGCGCTCGAACGGCGCTTCCAGCAGGTCTACGTCGGCGAGCCGACCGTCGAGGACACCATCGCCATCCTCCGCGGCCTCAAGGAGCGCTACGAGGTGCACCACGGCGTCCGCATCAAGGACTCGGCCATCGTCGCGGCGGCCACGCTCTCGAACCGCTACATCACCGACCGCTTCCTGCCCGACAAGGCGATCGACCTCATCGACGAGGCCGCCTCGCGCCTGCGCATCGAGATAGACTCGCTGCCGCAGGAGATTGACGTGCTGGAGCGCGAGATTCTGCAACTCGAAATCGAGCGGCAGGCTTTGCAGCGCGAGGAGGACGAGCGCTCGAAGGCGCGCCTGCACGACATCGAGCAGCGCATCGCAGACCTCCGCGAGCGCTCCTCCGGCATGAAGGCCAAGTGGCAGTCCGAGAAGGAAGAGATCGAGCGGATGCGCGAGGCCAAGAACGAGCTGGAACAGCTCCGCCTGCAACTCGACCAGGCGCGCAACGCGGGCGACCTCCAGCGGGCCGCCGAGATTCAGTACGGCAAGATTCCCGAGCTGGAGCGCAAATTCAACGAGGAGCGCGAGAAGCTGGCCGAGTTGCAGCGCGACGGCGTCTTCCTCAAGGAGGAGGTCGACGAGGAGGACGTGGCGCAGGTCGTCGCCAAGTGGACGGGCGTGCCCGTCTCGAAGATGCTCGAAGGCGAGATGCAGAAGCTCGTCACGATGGAGGAGCGCCTGCGGCGGCGCGTCATCGGGCAGGACGAGGCGCTGACGGCCGTGGCCGACGCGGTGCGCCGCGCGCGCGCCGGCCTCCAGGACCCGAACCGCCCGGTCGGCTCCTTCATCTTCCTCGGCCCCACGGGCGTCGGCAAGACCGAGACGGCGCGCGCGCTCGCCGAGTTCCTCTTCGACGACGAGCGCTCGATGGTGCGGCTCGACATGTCGGAGTACATGGAGAAGCACGCCGTCGCGCGCATGATCGGCGCGCCGCCGGGCTACGTCGGCTACGAGGAGGGCGGGCAGCTGACCGAGGCCGTCAGGCGCCGCCCCTACAGCGTCATCCTCTTCGACGAGATCGAGAAGGCGCACCCGGACGTCTTCAACATCCTCTTGCAGATTCTCGACGACGGACGGCTGACCGACTCGAAGGGGCGCACCGTGGACTTCAAGAACTCGGTGCTCATCATGACCTCGAACCTCGGCAGCCGCGAGATACAGGCCGTGGCGGACGACGAGAAGCAGGTGCGCGAGGCCGTCTTCGAAGTCCTGCGCGAGCACTTCAAGCCGGAGTTCCTCAACCGCGTGGACGACATCGTCATCTTCCACCAGCTCTCGCGCGAGCAGATCGGCGACATCATCGAGATACAGCTCGAACGCCTGCGCCGGATGCTCGCCGAGCGCGACATGCACCTCGTCCTCGACGACTCGGCGAAGGCGCTGCTGGCGCGCGAGGGCTACGACCCGCTCTACGGGGCGCGGCCCCTGAAGCGGGCCATCCAGACGCACATCCAGAACCCGCTCGCCACCCGGCTCCTGCGCGGCGAGGTGCTGCCCGGCCAGGCCATCCGCGTCTCGGCCGACGGCGACCACTTGCAGTTCACCGCCGAGACGGCCGCCGAGGCGGCGACAGCATAACGAGGGGCGAGGGGCCAGGGACTAGAGGCTAATCGGAATATTTTTTTTACTAGCCTCTAGTCCCTAGCCCCTCGCCCCTCCTTCCGGAGGAAGGACACATGAGACACCGCAGGTTCGACCCGCGCGACCTGTTCACGTTGCAGGAGCGTATGAACCGCCTCTTCGAGGAGGCGGCCGACCGCCGCCCGCCCGGCCGCGAGGAGGAGGGCGAGCTCGACCGCGCCGACTGGATTCCCGCGGCCGACGTCTACGAGGACGAGGGCGAGTACCTCCTCGCCCTCGACCTGCCGGGCATCAGGCGCGAGGGGCTCGACGTCTCGCTCGACGACGGCCGCCTCGTCATCCGCGGCGAGCGCGCGGCCGCGCCGGGCCTTCACGCGCGCCGCGCCGAGCGCCCGCAGGGGCGCTTCGTCCGCACCTTCAGCCTGCCCGACGTCGTGGACCGTGCATCCATCACGGCCGACTACAAGGACGGCGTGCTCCTGCTCCACCTGCCCAAGCGCGGCGAGCGGCCGGGGCGCAGCCTGAAGATAGACGTCAGGTGAGGGGCGCGGGTGGCGAATCGTAAATCGTGAACGGCGGCCCGGGCCGCCCGCGTACGAATCCGCGGCGCGCGGCCTTTCCTATTTGCGATTTACCATTTACGATTTACGCCAATGAGACTTTTCCGCAGGGGGAGTAAGAAGCAGGATATGGCAGATAAGGAGTCGGCCGAAAGGGACTGGCCGGAGGAGCTGGGCGCGGAGGAGCAGGCGCCGAAGGTGCGCGTCAACGACCGCCGCCGCGTCCGGCTCGGCGGGGACGAGGAGGGCGGTGCCGCCGCCGAAGAGCAGGACGCGGGCGCGCAGCAGCAGCCGAGCCTCAAGCCCTCTTACGTCGAGGAGCTGGAGGGGCGCGCGCGGGCGGCCGAGCAGAAGGCCGCGGACGTGCAGGCGCGCTTCGAGCAGGTGCGCGCCGAGCTCAGGCGCGAGACGGACGAGCTGCGGCAGCGCCTCGCGCGCAACGCCGACGAGCGCGCGGCGCGGGAGAAGGCCGCCTTCATCACCTCGCTCCTGCCGGTCGTGGACAACCTCCGGCGCGCGGTCGAGGCGGCCGAGGCCGGCGGCGCCCTGGAGTCTCTGCTCGACGGCCTGCGCGGCACCATCAGCGGCTTCGAGAGCGCGCTCGCCCAGGCCGGCGCCGAGCCGGTCGAGGCCCTCGGCCACGCCTTCGACCCCGAGCTGCACGAGGCCGTGGACACGCTGGAGGTCGAGCCCGCGCTCGACGGCCAGGTCACCGCGCAGTACGGCCGCGGCTACCGCCTCGGCAACCAACTTCTGCGCCCCGCGCGCGTGCAAGTGGGCCGCGCGAAGGGCGCCGGCGCGGGCGCCTAGGGCGGCCCGGCGGGCGCGACGAACCAGACAACCTAAATTTCTCAGGAGAAGAACAAAGTGGCAGCGAAGGATTTGAAGTTCAGGGAAGAGGCGCGGGCCTCGATGCTGAGGGGCGTGAACGTCCTCGCCAACGCCGTGCGCGTGACGCTCGGGCCGAAGGGCCGGAACGTCGTGCTCGGCAAAAAGTTCGGCTCGCCCGTCATCACGAAGGACGGCGTCACCGTCGCCAAAGAGATCGAGCTGAAGGACAAGTACGAGAACATGGGCGCGCAGATGGTCAAGGAGGTCGCCACCAAGACCAACGACATCGCCGGCGACGGCACGACCACCGCCACCGTGCTCGCGCAGGCCATCTTCCGCGACGGCGTCAAGAACGTCACGGCGGGCGCCAACCCGATGCTCCTGCAGCGCGGCATCCAGCTCGGCGTCGAGGCCGCCACGGCCGAGCTCGAACGCCTCTCGAAGAAGGTCAAAGGCCGGGAGGAGCTGGCGAACGTCGCCGCCGTCTCCGCCAACAACGACCGCGAGATCGGCGAGCTGATTTCCGAGGCGATGGACAAGGTCGGGCAGGACGGCGTCGTCACGGTCGAGGAGTCGAAGTCCATGCAGACCGAGCTGGACCTCGTCGAGGGGATGCAGTTCGACCGCGGCTACCTGAGCCCCTACTTCGTCACCAACCCCGACCGGATGGAGGCCGTGCTCGAAGAGCCCCTGATTCTCCTCCACGAGAAGAAGATTTCGGCGATGCGCGACCTGCTGCCGCTCCTGGAACAGGTCGCCAACCAGGGGCGCCAGCTCCTCATCATCGCCGAGGACGTCGAGGGCGACGCGCTCGCCACGCTCGTCGTCAACCGCCTGCGCGGCACCATCAAGGTCTGCGCCGTCAAGGCGCCCGCCTTCGGCGACCGGCGCAAGGCCATCCTCGAAGACATCGCCACGCTGACCGGCGGCCGCCTCATCACCGAAGACCTCGGCATCAAGCTGGAGTCGGTCACGGCCGAAGACCTCGGCCGCGCCAAGCGCGTCATCGTGGACAAGGAGAACACGACCGTCGTCGAGGGCGCGGGCGAGCCGAAGGCCATCCAGGGGCGCGTCGCCACCATCCGCCACCAGATCGAGGAGACGACCTCGGACTACGACCGCGAGAAGTTGCAGGAGCGCCTCGCCAAGCTCGCGGGCGGCGTCGCCGTCATCCGCGTCGGCGCCGCCACCGAGACCGAGATGAAGGAGAAGAAGATGCGCGTCGAGGACGCCGTCAACGCGACGCGCGCCGCCGCGCAGGAGGGCATCGTGCCGGGCGGCGGCGTCGCGCTGGTGCGCGCGGCGAAGGCGCTCGACAAGCTCGGGGAGGAGGGCGACACGCTCACCGGAGTCCGGCTCATCCAGCGCGCGATGCAGGAGCCACTCCGCCGCATCGCGGAGAACGCGGGGATGGACGGCGCCGTCGTCATCGGCAAAATCGAGGAGTCGAAGGGGGCCGTCGGCTACAACGCCGCCACGGGCCGGTTCGAAGACCTCGTCAAGGCCGGCATCATCGACCCGACGAAGGTCGTCCGCACGGCCCTGCAGAACGCAGCCTCCATCGCCGGGCTCATGCTGACGACCGACGCGGCCGTCACCGACGCGCCCGAGCCCAAGCGGGCGGCCTCGCCGCCGATGCCCGGCGGCGAGGACTACGACTTCTAAAAGCCGTGAACCGTAAACCGTAAACCGTGACGAGAAGAAAGCCTGAGCCGTGACCGGCGGCCCGAGTCCCCTGCGACCCGCCGCCGGTCACGGCTCAAACTTTCCGGCCCCTTCTCGTCACGGTTTACGGCTCACGATTTACGGTCTTCAATTTGCAACGCGGCGGTGTGCTATAGTTCGGGTGTCCGGAAGCGCGACGAGGCGCAACGGGCGCCACGAGCCAGGCATCTAACAGAGGCCGGACGACGGGCAGGTTTGGCGAAACTGTTTCGGCTTTGAAGCCCCGAAGAAGACGCGCCGCCCGCCGTCCATGTTTTTTTTAGGCTGATGTTTTCGAGCCCCTGCGGAGGTCGCCCCGCGACTCCCCCCGCGGCTCGCCGGAAGGAAAGCAATGATAGATTTGGGAACCTACAAGGACCGCTTCGCCGAGAGCGGGCAGCGCGTGTTGGAGCACGCCGTGCAGGAGTCGCGCCGGCGTGACCAAAACTACATCGCGGTGGAACACATTCTCAACGGCCTCGCGGCCGAGGAGGCGGAGCTGTTCAACTCCACGATGCGCGACCTCACGCTCGACCCGCGCTCGGTCAAGGTGCTGATTGAAAAGCGTCTTGAGAATGCACGCTATCAGAACGTCAATAAGGGAATCCGCATCGCGCCCGAGACCATCGAACTCTTCAAGAAGGCGATGGAGCGCGCGCGCGCGCAGGGGCGCAAGACCATCGAGGCCACCGACCTCTTCATGGCGCTCTCGCAGACCGAGGACAGCGCGATGATGGTCGTGCTCCGCAACCTCGGCGCCAACCCCGAGTCGGTGATGGAGAACGTCCGCGCCCGCGTCCGCACGCGCGAGCAGCAGGAGGAGGAGTACAAGAAGAAGTTCGAGCTCCCGCCCTACCTGAAGCACTTCGGCGTCTCCCTGAACCGCCTCGCCCGCGCCGACAAGCTGCCGCCGACCATCGGCCGCGAGCGCGAGATTCAGCAGATGATCGAAATCCTCTGCCACCGCGAGCGCGCCAACTCGCCGATGCTCGTCGGCGAGCCGGGCGTCGGCAAGACGGCCGTCGTCGAGGGGCTCGCCCGCCTCATCGAGCTGGAGCCCGAGAAGGTGCCGGCGCGGCTGCGCGGCACGCACCTCGTCCAGCTCCAGATGGGCGGCCTCGTCGCCGGCACCATGCTGCGCGGCATGTTCGAGGAGCGCATCAAGGGCATCATCGACGAGGTGAAGGAGCGCGAGAACCTCATCCTCTTCATCGACGAGGCCCACACCATCATCGGCGCGGGCGCCGCGCTCGGCACCAGCTCCGACGCCGCCAACATGTTCAAGACCTCGCTGGCGCGCGGCGAGATGCGCATCATCGGCGCGACGACCATCACCGAGTACAAGGAGTACATCGGCGAGGACGAGGCGCTGGCCCGCCGCTTCCGCATGGTGAAGGTCGACGAGCCCTCCATCGCCGAGACGCGCGAAATCCTGTTCGGCCTCCGGCCCCGCCTGGAGCGCAACTACTCGGTCACCATCTCGGACGACGCCATCAACATGGCGCTGGAGATGGCGCCGAAGTACATCCGCAACCTGCACCTGCCGGACAAGGCCATCGGCTGGCTCGACACCGCGGCGGTGAAGGTCGAGATCAACGAGCCGGACACCCTGGTCGTGCTCCCCGAGCACATCATCGACGTCATCTCGCAGGAGTCGCGCATCCCGCGCGACATGATCTACCGCGACACCAACGACCGCTTCTTCACGATGGAGGAGGAGCTGGGGCGCCGCGTCATCGGGCAGAAGGACGCCATCCGCGCCGTCGCGCAGCGCCTGCGCCTGAACAAGGGGCCGCTCAAGGAGTCGCACTACAAGCCCGACGGCGTGCTCCTCTTCCTCGGCCCGACCGGCGTCGGCAAGACCGAGCTGGCGAAGGCCGTCGCCGAGTTCATGTTCGGCGACGAGGAGAAGATGGTGCGCATCGACATGTCCGAGTACCAGGACGGCACCATCGGCATCGAGAAGCTGATCGGCATGCCGCGCGGCATCGTCGGCAGCGAGCGC
>DASVTS010000207.1:0-19666 GCA_036387455.1 Pyrinomonadaceae bacterium
TCGGCCGAGTCGGCCGGCATCGGCGCCGTCGCGGGCGGCATCGCCGAGGCGCTGCTGACGACCGCGCTCGGGCTCGCCGTGGCGGTGCCCGCCGTGTGGCTCTTCAACTACTTCACGGGCAAGGTCGACGGCTTCATCATCGAGATGGACAACTCGGCCTCCGAGCTGATCGACTACTTCCTGAAGAACCGCACGCGGCAGCTCAGGTCGTAAGGGTTTTCTAATCGAGTCACGGCCGCCTCCGGGCGCGCCCGCCCGCGGCCCCGCAGAGGCCGCGGGCGGGCCGACGCCGACCGCGCGGCTCGCACGAACCCCGCCGGGCGGGGCGACGGGAGTAAAGCTATGGGCATGTCATCGGGAGGGGGCGGCGGCTTCACCTCCGACATCAACGTCACGCCGATGGTGGACATCATGCTGGTGCTGCTGATCATCTTCATGGTCATCACGCCGTTCCTCCAGCAGGGCGTCTCGGTCGCGCTCCCGCGCGACATGAACAACCCGGACGAGGACCCGGCCATCATCAAGGAGAGTTCCGTCGTCGTCGCCATCACGGAGACGGGTGAGCTCTACCTCGGCAAGAAGAGGATTGACAAGGATGTGCTCAAGACCGAGATCGACCAGAAGATGGCCGGCAAGGTCGACACCGAGCGCATCGTCTACATCCGCAGCGACATCAACGCCAACTACGGCGCGGTCGTCGAAACGATCAACCTGATCCGCGACGCCGGCATCGACCAGATCGGGCTGGTCGCGGACAAGCGCAAGGGCGGCGCCGCGCCGGCGGCGGCCCCGGCGCCGGCCTCGTAGTCACGGGAGTCAAGACGCCGGGCGCGCCCGCCGCCGCGAGGGCGGCGCGGGGCGGCCCGCGGAGGAGTCAGAACTTATGGGCATGAGTTCAAGCGGGGGCGGCGCGGGGGCGGCCCCGAACATCAACGTCACCCCGCTCATCGACATCCTGCTGGTGCTGCTGATCATCTTCATGGTCATCACGCCCCTGAAGCCCGCGCGCTTCAAGACCCTCGTCCCGCAGCGCAGCGAGGAGCTGAACGCGCAGGCCAAGCAGAGCCCCCTGACGCTCATCGTCAACATCAAGAAGGACCTCTCGGTCGAGCTGGTCAAGGGCGGCAACAAGGTCACCGACGCGTCGGTCAACGAGCCCGGCAACATCGGCACGGCGCTCTCGGCCGAGTTCAAGCAGCGCAAGGAGGGGCAGGTCTGGAAGGAGGGCTTCCAGGGCCGCACCGACCTCCCGCCCGACGACCGCATCGAGAAGACGGTCTTCATCAAGGCGCCCGAGACCTTCAAGTACGGCGACGTCGTGAAGGTCATCGACACCGTCAAGGGCTCGGGGGCCAACCCCGTCGGCCTCCAGACGGAAGCGCTGGATCAGTAGCGCGCCGCGCGCACGGACGTTCCGCCGCCGCCCCCCGGGGTGAAGCGCGGCGGGGCGTCTTCGCGCGTCGCGCCGGATGGCCCCCTTCACCGAATCGAGCTTCAGACTTTTGCCCGGAGCAATCATCCAATGAAACTCTCTCGAACAAGCATCGCGGTGCTGCTCGTCGCGCTCGTCTCGGCCACCGGCGGCTGCACGCTCGTCAACCGCGTGCGCGCCAAGAACGCGCTCAACGAGGGCGCCCGGGCCTACCGCGACGGGCGCTTCGCCGACGCGGAGGAGAAGTTCCGCGCCTCCTACGACCTCGACCCGTCGCAGAAGAACGCCCAGCTCTTCATCGCGCGCGCCGTCCAGCAGCAGTACAAGCCCGGCGTCCAGACGCCCGAGAACCTCGCCGTCGGCGAGAAGGCCGTCGCGGCCTACCAGGACATCCTCAACAACAACCCCGCCAACGAGGACGCCTACAAGGCCATCGTCTTCCTCTACGGGCAGATGAAGCGCGACGAGAAGGTCAACGAGCTGCTCCTCCAGCGGGCCAGCGGCGGCCCGACGCCGACGGCGAAGGCCGAGGCGCTGACGATCCTGGCGAGCAAGCAGTGGCAGTGCGCCTACGACGTCACCGAGCAGAAGGAGAACAAGACGACCGAGAATAAGCCCGACAAGATTCTCATCCACTACAAGAAGCCGGCCAACCAGGCCGACTTCGACAGGGCGCAGCAGTGCACGACCGAGGGCCTGAAGCTGGCCGAGCAGGCCACCTCCATCGACCCGAACAACCCGAACGCCTGGTCCTACAAGGCCAACCTCCTGCGCGAGAAGGCGAAGCTGGCCGAGATGGCCGGCGACAACGCGGCCAAAGACGACCTCAACAAGCAGTACGAGTCCGCGCTCGAGACGCAGAAGCGCCTGAGCGAGGAGGCGACCAAGCGCAAGGAGGCCGAGGCGGCCGCCAAGCCTTCGCCCCCGGCCAGCTAAAGCCCGCGCCGCCGACCGGCCCCGCGCCGCGCCCCCGCCCGCGCGCGAACCAGACCCCTTTCCTCCGGGTGATGCCCGACCTCGCGTCGGGCATCACCCGAATTTTTGCTTTCAGATTTTTGATTTCCGGTAGCGGCGCCGGCCCGTGCATCCCGGCTGGCAAATCGCAAATCTAAAATCTAAAATCGAAAATGCCTATGATTCGCATCGAGGAGATAGTCGAAAAAGTCGGGCAGAACCACCCGCAGGCCGACCTGGACATGCTGCGGCGGGCCTACTTTTTCTCCGCGCTGCACCACAAGGGTCAGACGCGCGCCTCGGGCGAGCCCTACCTCGTGCACCCGCTCGAAGTCGCCAACATCCTCGCCGACATGCGCCTCGACGAAGTCTCGGTCGCCACGGGCCTCCTCCACGACGTGGTCGAGGACACGCTCGTCGAGCCCGAAGTCATCCGCGCCTCCTTCGGCGAGGAGATCGCGCACCTCGTGGACGGCCTCACCAAGCTCGCCCACATCAGCAACCAGTCGCGCGAGGAGCAGCAGGCCGAGAACGTCCGCAAGATGCTCCTGGCGATGGTGGACGACGTGCGCGTCGTGCTCGTCAAGCTCGCCGACCGCCTCCACAACATGCGCACGCTCCACCACCTCAAGCCGGAGAAGCGCCGCCGCATCGCGCAGGAGACGCTCGACATCTTCGCGCCCATCGCGCACCGCCTCGGCATGGGGCGCCTGCGGAGCGAGCTGGAAGACCTCGCCTTCAAGCACCTCCACCCCGAGGAGTACAAGGAGCTGGCCGAGCAGCTGGAGCGCCGCCGCCCCGAGCACGAGGCGTTCCTCGGCGAGGTGACCGAGCGCATCCAGGAGAAGATGCGCGAGGCCGGCGTCCCTTACATCACGGTCGAGGGGCGCGTCAAAAGGCTCTACTCCATCTTCAAGAAGCTCAAGCGGCAGAAGATTCAGCTCGACCAGGTCTACGACCTCATCGCCGCGCGCGTCATCACGCCCGACGAGACGCGCCACTGCTACGGCGCGCTCGGCGTCGTCCACACCCTCTGGCAGCCCATCCCCGGCCGCTTCAAGGACTGGATCGCCACGCCGCGCGACAACCTCTACCAGTCGCTCCACACCTCGGTCATCGGCACCAAGGGCCAGCCCTTCGAGATTCAGATTCGCACCGACGAGATGCACCGCGTCGCCGAGGAGGGCGTCGCCGCCCACTGGAAGTACAAGGAGGGGCGCCGCGGCGCGCACGACGACGACGAGGCGTTCCAGTGGCTCCGCAGCCTCGTCGAGTGGTCGCAGGAGGTCAAGGACTCGCGCGACTTCCTCGAATCCCTCAAGCTCGACCTCTACCCGAAGGACGTCTACGCCTTCACGCCGATGGGCAGAGTCATCCAGCTCCCGCGCGGGGCGACGCCCGTCGACTTCGCCTTCATGATTCACACCGAGGTCGGGAATAAGTGCACGGGGTCGCGCATCAACGGGCGGATGGTGCCGCTCAAGACGGCCATCCAGAACGGCGACGTGGTGGAAATCCTGACCTCGCCGAACTCGAAGCCGTCGCGCGACTGGCTCAACTTCGTCAAGACCTCGCGCGCGCGCAACCGCGTCCGCCACGCCGTCGCCGAGCAGCAGCGGGCCGAATCAATCGAGCTGGGGCGCAAGCTCTTCGAGAAGGAGGCCGCGCGCTTCAACCTCTCGGCGAAGAAGGTGCTGGCCGACGCGGGCGGCGAGCTGAAGCGCATCGCGAACGAGTACGGCTACGGGCGCGTGGACGACCTCCTGGCCGCCGTCGGCTACGGCAAGACCGCGGCGCGCAACGTCATCGCCAAGTATCTCGGCCCCGAGAAGTTCGCCGAGCTGGAGCAGAAGAAGGAGTCGCCCCTGCGCGGGCGGCTGACGGCGGGCGTGCAGGCCGTCAAGAAGTTCATCCGGCTGGGCGAGGACTCCATCGTCGTGCGCGGCGTGGACGACCTGCTGGTGACGCGCGCCCGCTGCTGCAACCCCGTCCGCGGCGAAGAGATCGTCGGCTACGTCACGCGCGGCAAGGGCGTGGCCGTGCACGCGCGCCGCTGCACGAACGTCCAGCAGTTGATGATTAACCCGGAGCGCGTCGTCGAGGTCGAGTGGGCGGACGCGGGCGCGGGCGAGGCCGCCTACGCCGTCAAGCTCCTCGCCATCACCGAGAACCGCACGGGCATGATCGCCGACGTGACGAACGCCATCAAGGACATCAAGACCAACATCCGCGCCGCCGACGCCACCGTGGCCCCGGACGACCGCGGCCGCATCGAGGTGACGGTCGAAATCTTCGACCTCAAACACCTCGACAAGGTGATGACCTCCATCCGCAAAGTCCCCGGCGTCCTCGACGTCGAGCGCGTCCACGGCTCGGCCTGAAGGAAGCCCCGCCGCCCGAGCATCCATCCGCGGCGAAAACGTCATCAATTACGGTGCACACCGAATCACAGCACGCGCCCGCGCGGCCTCTTCGTTTGCCGTCCGGGGAAGGCGTCTGTTAGAATCTGCAATTTGTTCGCAGGCTTGCGGTAAGGGATTTTCGTGACAGAGAGACGCATCGTCAAAACTGAGGGCGCGCCGGGGGCCATCGGGCCCTATTCGCAGGCGGTCGTGGCGGGCGGCTTCGTCTACGTGTCGGGGCAGATTCCCATCGACCCGGCGACGGGGCAGTTCGTCGAGGGCGGCGTCCGCGAGCAGACCGCTCAGGTCCTGCGCAACCTCTCGAAGGTGCTGGAGGCGGCCGGCTCCTCGCCCGCCCGCGTCGTCAAGACGACCGTCTTTCTGGCGGACATGGACGACTTCGCGGCGATGAACGAGGTCTACGCCGGCTTCTTCGCCGAGGCGCCGCCGGCCCGCTCGACCGTCCAGGCGGCACGCCTGCCGCGCGACGCGCGCGTCGAGATCGACGTCGTCGCGCTCGCCGGCTGAAAGCCCCGGCGGAAGAACGAAAAGCGGGGGCGCCCGTCGGAAAACCGGAGCGCCCGCCGCCTTTTTTGAAAAGTTGGGTTTTAAACTAGGCCGCCTTCGCCACCTTGCCCGCCTTGATGCAGGACGTGCAGACCTTCATCCGCACGTTCCCGCCCTGCGGGCGCTGGACGCGGATCGACTGCAAGTTCGGGTCGAAGCGGCGGCGCGTGCGGTTGTTCGCGTGCGAGACGTTGTTGCCGAACTGCGGGCCCTTGCCGCAGACTTCGCATCGTTTAGCCATAACGTTGATAACCTCCGGACATTAAAAAGGCGCGCCGCCTTGGCCCTGTGCCACACAGTCGCGGCGGCGGCGCACGTCGGAAACGGAAATTTATAGCAAACGGCTTCGCCGAGCGTCAAGTTGGGGCGGGGCCGCCGCCGTCATCCAGAGAGTAAGTTTGAAGGAGCAGAGAGTCAAAGTGCCCAGAGTCTTCAGAAACATCGCAGCCCTCGCCCTCGTCACGGCCTTCGCCCTCGCCGCCGCGGCGTGCAACGGCAAGGGCTCCGCCGGCAGCAAGGACGTGGCCGCCACCGTCAACGGCAAGGAGATCACGCTCGCCGACGTGGACCGCATCGTCAACCAGCAGGCGCAGGCGCAGGGTCAGCAGTTGACCACGCTCCAGCAGGCCGCCGCGCGCCTGACCGTGCTCGACCGCCTCATCGAGCGGCAGGTGCTCTACGCGCGCGCCGAGAAGGAGAAGACGGTGCCGTCCGACGACGAGGTCGCCACATTCGTCAACCAGCAGAGGCAGCAGGTCACGGCCGAGGACTGGGAGAAGGGGCTCAAGGAGAACGGCCTCACCGAGGAGAAGGTGCGCGACGAGGCGCGGAAGGACCTCGCCATCCGCAAGCTCCAGGAGAAGGTCTACGGCAAGATCACCATCCGCGACCAGGAGATTACGGACTTCTACAACTCCAACCGCCAGCAGTTCGTCAACCCGCGCGGCGTCTACCTCTCCGACATCGTGGTCGACGCCGCCGACAGCGGCGGCACGTACCGCGACGACGCGAAGAGCGACGCCGAGGCCACCGCGAAGATTCAGCGCCTCTACGCCACGCTCAAGGGCGGCGCGGACTTCGCCGACGTGGCGCGCGCCAGCAGCGAGGACGCGAGCGGCGTGCGCGGCGGCGACATCGGCGTCGCCAACGAGCAGACGCTCCAGCAGTACGGCTTCCCGGCGGAACTCGTCAGCCGCTTCTTCAACCAGATGCCGGTCGGCAGCTACACCGAGCCCATCCGCTTCGCCGACGGCCGCTGGTACATCTTCAAGCTGACGAACCGGCAGCTCGAAAACAAGCCGCTCACGCTCGAAGACGCGGGCGTGCGCGACCAGATTCGGCAGGCGCTCATCAACCAGCGGCAGCAGATTCTCCAGGCGGCGCTCGTCAGCAACGCGATGAGCGACGTGACGGTCGTCAACCGCCTCGCCGAGAACATGCTCAACGACCCGAACAACCTCGGCGGCAACCAGCCGGCCGCGCCCGCCTCGGCCGGCTCGTCGCCCGCGGCGAGCCCCGCGGCGACGACGGCCGCCAGCCCGGCCGCCTCCGCCAGTCCCGCCGCGACGTCCGCCCCCGCGGCGAGCCCGGCGGCGACGACGCCCGCCGGGGCCGGGACGCCGAAGAAGTAGTCCGTGAAGCCGCCGGCCGGGCGGCGCCGTCGGTAAAACTGAAGCGGGCGGGGCCGCGCGGGCCTTGCGCCCGCTTCAGTCGCGTGGGAACGAAGTCGTTGTTGGCGGAAGCGTTTTATGCTTTTCCGAGTCTCAGACGTTTACAAGTCTTACGGCGGGCAGGACGTGCTGCGCGGCGCGTCGTTGCAGGTCAACCCGGGCGAGCACGTCGGGCTCGTCGGGCGCAACGGCGCGGGCAAGACGACGCTCTTCCGCCTCGTCACGGGCGAGGAGACGCCCGACCGCGGCGACGTCGTCCGCGCGCGCGGCGTGAAGCTCGGGCTGCTCGAACAGCACGTCGACTTCGAGCCGGGGACGACCGTCCACGAGGCGGCGCTCGCCGCCTTCGGCCAGCTCCAGTCCATCGAGCACGAGATGCACGAGCTGGAGCACCGCATGGCCGAGGCTTCCGACGACCTCGACGCGGTGCTCGAACGCTACAGCGACCTCCAGCAGGAGTTCGAGCGGCAGGGCGGCTTCGAGTACGCGGCGCGCGCCGAGGCGATTCTTCAGGGGCTCGGCTTCGAGCGCGAGACGTGGGCGACGCCGTGCGCCATCCTCTCGGGCGGGCAGAAGAACCGCCTCGGGCTCGCGCGCCTCCTGCTCGCGGAGCCCGACGTGCTCCTGCTCGACGAGCCCACGAACCACCTCGACGTCGCGGCCGTCGAGTGGCTCGAAGAGTTCCTCGCCTCCTACAAGTCGGCCTACGTCATCATCAGCCACGACCGCTACTTCCTCGACCGCGCCTGCACGCGCATCGTCGAGGTGGAGCTGGGCAAGGCCGTCAGCTACACGGGCAACTACTCGGCCTTCCTCGTCGAGCGCGAGGAGCGGCGCGAGATACAGATGCGCGCCTACGAGAACCAGCGCCACCTCATCGCCAAGACCGAGGAGTTCATCCGCAAAAACCTCGCCGGCCAGAAGACCAAGCAGGCCAAGTCGCGCCGCACGATGCTCCAGAAGCTCGAACGCGTCGAGGCCGTCCGGCCGGACGCGCCGCAGGGCAACTTCCAGTTGCAGAAGGTCGAGCGCGCGGGCACCTACGTGCTGACGGTGGCGGAGGCCGCGGTCGGCTACCCCGGAAACCTCCTCGCCTCCGACATCAACTTCGTCCTGAAGCGCGGCGAGTGCCTCGGCGTCATCGGGCCGAACGGGTCGGGGAAGACGACGTTCGTCAAGACCGTGCTGGGGAAGCTCCCGCAGCTCGCGGGCGAGATTCGCTTCGGGACGAACGTTACGGTCGGCTACTACGCGCAGCAGCTCGACGACCTCGACGACCGCAACGAGATCATCATGGAGCTGCGCCGCGTCGCCCCCTCGACGGCGACCGCGGGCGAGCTGCGGAGCTTCCTCGCGCGCTTCCTCTTCACCGGCGACGACGTCTACAAGCAGGTGCGCGACCTCTCGGGCGGCGAGAAGGGGAGGCTCGCGCTCGCCAAGCTCATCTACTCGAACGTCAACGTGCTCGTCCTCGACGAGCCGACGAACCACCTCGACATCCCCTCGCGCGAGGCGCTCGAAGAGGCGCTCGACGCCTACGAGGGCACCATCATCACCATCAGCCACGACCGCTACTTCCTCGACAAGGTGGCGACGCAGATACTCGCGCTCGACGGCGCGGGGCTGGCCGAGCACTACGACGGCGACTACACCGAGTACCACGACTGGAAGGCGGAGCGGCGCGCGTCGGAGGCGGCGGCGAAGGCCGAGCGCGAGAAGCCGGCCCCGGCGGCGGAGGCGAAGCCCGCGCCGCGCGCGGAGGCGGCGGCCGGGGGGGGCGCGGCGGCGAAGCAGCGCGGCGGGAAGGGCCCGAAGAAGAAGGGCGGCGGGCGCGCGCCGCAGGCCGTCGAGGACGAGATAGCGTCGGTCGAGCGCGGCCTGGCCGCGCTCGGCGAGGAGCTGGCGACGCCCGAGACGGCGCGCGACCCCGGCCGCCTCGCGCGCCTCAACGGCGAATATAAGAAGGCGGAGGAGCGTCTGCGCGAACTCTACGAGGAGTGGGAGCGCGTCGCCGCCGAGGGCGCGAGCGCCTGAGACGTTCCGGGTCGAGCCCGCACGAGGGCGCGACGAACGGGCTCATCTCTGTCGGCGGCCGGGTACGCGGCGCACCAATCCGCCCGCAAGGGTAAGCAGGCCGGTTACGCCCCGTACCCGGCCGCCGACGAAGGAAATTCAGTCGGGTACACGGCGTAGCTGACTGCTGACAGGGCAGACGCAGCCGGATATAGAGCGTAGTCGGCGGGGTACAAAGCAACTGCGGCCGGGCACACTCGATGCCCGGCCGCGTTTGCTTTGTCGAAGACCGGGTACGGAGTGTAGCCGGCCGCGTACGTCTGTCAGGGCAGCGTGAACACGTAGTTGATGGTGCCTTTAATCCTGACGGGCTCGCCGGAGAGTGTGGAGGGGGAGAAGCGCGCCTGGCGGGCGGCGTGGACGGCGGCCGGCTGGAGGAAGGGGTGGCCGGAGACGGCGCGCGCCTCGATGATTTTGCCCTGCTCGTCTATCGTCACCTCGACGACGACCTTGCCGGAGGCCCCGGAGTTCCTGGCCGCCGCCGGGTAGATGGGGCGCGGCAGGCTGAGCGCCTTCCCGTTGAGCACGCCGCCGGAGACGGGCGCCTTCGCGCCCTCGGCCGCGGCGCCCTGCTTCGCCGCGCGCGCCTCTTCGGGCGCGGCCGGCGCGGGGGCCGAAGCCGTCTCGGATTTAGCGGGGGCCGCGGCCGGCGCGGCGGGCTCGGGCGACGGCCGCGGCGCGGAGTCGGGCGGGGGGTTCGTCGCGGAGTTCGTTTCCGTCGTCGTCGCGCCCGCGGCCGCGCGCTCGGGCACGCCGGAGAAGAGGGACGACGGGGCGGAAGTCTTCGGCGCGGGGGCCGGGGCCGGGGTCGTCAGGGTGAAGGTCGGGGCGGAGTCGCCCGACGCCTGTTTCGGGGCGGCGGCCTCCTCCATGTCGGGCCCGTCCGGCCCGGGTCTGGCGCGCACGGCGGGGGCCGCGCCGCGCGCCGCCGCCGTCTGCGCGGGCGACTCGGCGGCCACACGCCTGTACGGCGACGCCGGGTCGTTGACCGGCGTCGCGTCGGAGTAGGCGGACGCGCCCGCCGCCGGGCCGGAGAACTGCGCGGGGTTGCCCTTCGTCGTGCCCTGCTGCGGCGCCCGCGCCGAGTCGGGGTAGAAGCCCTTGCGCGCGCGCACGCGCAACGCCGGGCGCGACTTGACGCGCAGGCTGATGAAGCGGAAGTACTTGTCCTTCCGCTCCTCCTGCGGGTAGTAGCTCAGGAGGTACTGCTGCGAGATGTCGAGCGAAATCTGCGTGAAGACCGCGTCCAGCTCCTCGACCGACTGCGGGACGAAGACGGCGCCGCCCGTCTGCTCCGAGATGCGGTACATGCGCTGCTCGGAGACGGGGTCGTGCAGGCTCGGGTCTTCGACCTGCCGCGTCTGCACGACGTAAATCTGGCACTCGGCGCGGAGCGCGCGGTTGACGGCCTCGTCGAAGTTCACGTCGCTGACGGTGTCCGTCCCGTCCGAGACGAGGACGAGCACCTTGCGCCCGGCGAGCGGGCGCATGTAGTCGGCCGCCTGCGCCACCGTGTCGAAGAGCGCCGTCGCCCCGTCGGGCGTGCCGAAGCGCTCGATGGTGCGGACGAGGCGGGGCACGTCGTTCGTCAACCCCTGCGCGAGCGTCGGCATGGTCGAGATGGAGTAGACGGCGGCGCGGTCGATGGGGCGGACGACCGACTTGAAGAAGCGCACGGCGGCCTGCTTCTCGAACTCGCGCGCGGCGGAGAGCGAGGCGCTGTTGTCGAAGAGCAGCGCGACGTGGACGGGCGTCTCGGCGCGCGTCAGCTCGCCGATGGGCTTGACCTCGCCGTCAATCTTCAGCTCGAAGTCCTCGACCTTCAGGTCGGTGACGGCGCGGCCGCGCGCGTCCACGACCGACGCGGGGATGATGACGAGGTTCGAGTTGACGCGCACCACCTCGTCCTCGTCCACCTCCTCGCCCGCCTGCCCCGCAGACGGCTGCGCGGGCGCCGCGTCGGCGGGACGGGCGGCGGGCGGCGTCGGCGTCGTCGCCGGCCGCGGGGCGGCGGCCGGCGGCTGCGCGGCCGGGGCTTGCGGGGTCTGCGCGGCGGGCTCGCCGTTCGGCGCGACCTTGCGCGGGCGGACGTAAGGGGTGGGCGATGCTTGCGGCGACGCGGGCGACTGGGTTTGCCCGAGCGGCGCGGAGGCTTGCGCCACCGCCAGCGAGGCGCAGAAAAGCAGGCACAGTCGCGCCGGAAGGCCCCGCGCGGGGGCGCGGCGGGCGCGGGCCGCTCGTGAAGGCGCTTTCGGTTGAGGATTCTGCGGAGACAAAGCTTTGTATTCTCCAGGCTGCTGCGAGCCCGCGGGCGGCGCGGTCAAGGTGCCGGCGCGCGAAAATCTTTCCGTTCTCGGTGTTTGAAGGGGGAATTGTGCCGGCGGCGCGCACGGCCGCACCTTACGGAAAAGGGCAACCGGCGCGTTCTTCCGCACCCGGCCGGGGTCGGCTCGGGCGCCGACTATGCTAACACTTCCCGGCGGCTTACTCTAGCTTCACGCCCGGCGGATTTGGCGCGCGCCGGCAACCCCGCGGGCTTGACAGGTGTCTAACCCGCTTGTTAACTTAGCGTTCCGCTTTTCGGAAGCGTTTTGTTTGACGGTTTGTAGGCACGTAGCTCAGGGGTAGAGCACTACCTTGACACGGTAGGGGTCCGCGGTTCAAATCCGCGCGTGCCTACCATTCAATTTTTCGACAGGGAGCCCCGTAAGTCCCTTGCCCGAAACGATGACGCGAACGCGAACTACGTTTCGATTTTAGTTGACGTCGGCCGGCCCGCCACACGGGTCACGGCCGCGCGGCGAGGGCGCTTCTGTCGAATCCGATCCTGGTTGGTTAATCCCTTTTCGGGACGACACACACGTTTCGACCCTTTTCCGCGTGGCCGGGCGCCGGCGCGTAGGGCTTTTTGCCCGCGTGACTGAAGCCAGCCCGGCGGGCCGCATTAGTTTTTCGGGCCCCGGCCGGAGCGGAAAGGGTTGCAGAAGTGATGAGCGAGATAAACGTACAGCTTGAGGGCGGGCGCTCGGCGCAGGTGCCGGCGGGCGCGACGGTCGCCGAGGCGCTCAAGGCCGCCGACCGCGACGCGGCGAAGCAGGCGCTCGCGGCCAAAGTCAACGGGCGCGAGGTTGACCTGACCTTCCGCCTCGACGGGCCGGCGGCCGACGGCGGCACCCTGCGGGTCGAGCCGGTGCTGCCCGGCACGCTCGAAGGTCTGGACGTCATCCGCCACTCGACCGCGCACCTGCTGGCCGCGGCGCTGCTCGACCTCTTCCCCGGCACGAAGCTCGGCGTGGGGCCGGCGCTGCTGGATGACCCGCGCTACGGCTTCTTCTACGACGTCATCGCGCCGCGCCAGCTCACGGAGGAAGACCTCCCCGTCATCGAGAAGCGCATGCGCGAGCTGGCCAAGCGCAACCTCGCCTACCGCCGCGAGGAGATTTCCAAGGCGGAGGCGCTGCTCGTCTTCGACGAGCGCGGCGAGCCGCTGAAGTGCGAGCTGATTGAGGAGAAGGCCGGCGACGTGGTGAGCGTCTATTACATAGACGGGTCGCCGTTCCTCGACTTCTGCCTCGGCCCGCACGTGCCGAACACGAACAAGCTGAAGGCGTTCAAGCTGCTCTCGCTCTCCGGCGCCTACTGGAAGGGCGACTCGGAGCGCGAGCAGATGCAGCGCGTCTACGGCACGGCCTTCGCCACGCAGGAGGAGCTGGACGCCTGGGTCAAACAGCGCGAGGAGGCCGAGCGGCGCGACCACCGGCGGCTCGGGAAAGAGCTCGACCTCTTCTCCATCCAGGAGCAGTACGGGCAGGGGCTCATCTTCTGGCACCCGAAGGGCGGCGCGGTGCGCAGGGAGATGGAGGACTACCTCTACGGCGAACTCAACCGCCGCGGCTACGGCCTCGTCTTCACGCCCCACATCGCGCGGCGCGACCTCTGGCGCACGAGCGGCCACGAGGAGAACTACGCCGACTCGATGTTCGCGCCGACCGAGCTTGAGGAGCAGGAGTTCCGCCTCAAGCCGATGAACTGCCCGTTCCACATCGGCATCTACAGGTCGGCGCAGCGCTCCTACAGGGACTTGCCGATACGGCTCGCCGAGCTGGGCACGTGCTACCGCGCCGAGCTGTCGGGCACGCTCCACGGGCTGCTCCGCGTCCGCGGCTTCACGCAGGACGACGCGCACATCTTCTGCACGCCCGAGCAGATTCGGTCGGAGGTCATCGACTGCGTTGACTTCGCCTACGACGTGCTGCGCACGTTCGGGTTCGAGAAGTTCAGGGTGGAGCTCTCGGTCAAGGGCGACGACACGAGCAAGGGCTATCTGGGCACGGAGGAGCAGTGGGCGAACGCGGAGCGCGCGCTCGCCGACGCGCTCGGCGAGCGGGGCATCCCGTTCGAGCGCATCGAGGGCGAGGCCGCCTTCTACGGCCCGAAGATAGACGTCAAGGTCGAGGACGCCATCGGCCGCCACTGGCAGCTGACGACCGTGCAGTTCGACTTCAACCTGCCGGAGCGCTTCGAGCTGGAGTACGTCGGCGAGGACAACCGGGCGCACCGGCCCCTGATGGTGCACCGCGCCCTCTTCGGCTCGGTCGAGCGCTTCTTCGGCGTGCTCATCGAGCACTACGCGGGGGCGTTCCCCGTCTGGCTCGCGCCGGTGCAGGTGGCGGTGCTGCCCATCACCGACCGCGCCAACGAGTACGTCGAGCGGGTGGCGCGCGAGCTCCGCGCGGCCGGCCTGCGCGTCGAGACGAACACGCGCGGCGACAAGATCGGCGCGAAGATACGCAACGCCCAGTTGCAGAAGATTCCTTTCATGCTCGTCTGCGGCGACCGCGAGGTGGAAGAGGGCAAGGTCGCCGTGCGCGAGCGCACGCGCGGCGACATCGGCGCGATGCCGCTCGGAGAGTTCAGGGAGCTGGCGCTGCGGCTCGTCCGCACCCGCGCCCTGGTGAACGAATAAGTCTGGAGTCTGGAGTCTGGAGTCTGGAGTCAAAACAGTGAGCCTCTCATCCGTCTTGACTCCCGACCCCGGACTCCAGACTCCAGACTCCGACTGAGGAGGTGTAGGTATTCCTTCATTTCGAGGCCGCGGGCAGCGCCCGGACAACCGCCGCGCCCCCGCCACGCGCATCAACGACCGCATCCGCGTGCCGCAGGTGCGCGTCATCGCGGAGAACGGCGACCAACTCGGCATCATGAACACCCGCGACGCGGTGCTGCTCGCGCGCGGGCAGGGGCTCGACCTCGTCGAGGTCGCGGCGACGGCCGACCCGCCCGTCTGCCGCATCATCGACTTCGGGAAGTTCACCTACGAGCAGAAGAAGAAGGCGAGCGAGGCGAAGAAGAAGCAGGTCATCATCACGGTGAAGGAGGTCAAGTTCCGGCCCGGCACCGACGACCACGACTACAACTTCAAGGCCAAGCACGCGCGCGACTGGCTCTCGGAGGGCGACAAGGTCAAGGCCACCATCTTCTTCCGCGGCCGCGAGATCACGCACCGCGAGCTGGGGGCGGAACTCCTCCAGCGGCTCGAACAGGACCTCTCGGAAGTCGGCGAGGTCGAGCAGCGCCCCAAGATGGAGGGCAACCAGATGTTTCTCATCTTCGCCCCGAAGCGACACAAGTCGCCGAAGCAGCAGCAGCAGCAGGAGGCGAAGACGGACGGCGGCGTCAAACAGGGGCCGCCCGTCCCGCCCGGCACCGGCGGGATGGTTCAATCTTAGTAGCCAGCGGGCAGTAGCGCGCCGCGCCGCGGGCGTTGACTGACCTGCTGGCGGGCCGGCGACGACGGCTTTTCTACTGTCTACTGACTACTTAGGAGTTATTATGCCGAAACTTAAGACACACAAGGGCGCGGCGAAGCGTTTCCGCACGACCGCCACGGGCAAGGTCAAGCGCGGCCACTCGCACGCGCGCCACATCCTGACGAAGAAGACGGCCAAGCGGAAGCGCTCGCTCGACATCGACGTCCTCGTCTCCGAGTCGGACGAGGGGCGCATCGAGCGCATGCTGCCCTACGGGCGGAGCTGAACCCGAGTAGTCAACTGACTACTGACTACTGACTACTTGCATTCGGAGGTTTTGAGTCATGCCTAGGGCAAAACGTGGGAACAAGCGCACGGAGAAGCGCAAGCGGATACTGGACCTTGCCAAGGGGTACCGCGGGACGAAGTCGAAGCTCTACCGCTCGGCGAAGGAGTCGGTCGAGCGCGGGCTGAAGTTCGCCTACACGGGGCGCAAGCTGAAGAAGCGCGACTTCCGCAGCCTGTGGATCGTCCGCATCGGCGCGGCCGCGCGCGTCAACGGGCTCAACTACTCGCAGTTCATGCACGGCCTCACGCTGGCCGGCATCGAGCTCGACCGCAAGGCGCTGGCCGACCTCGCGGCCAACTCGCCCGACGCCTTCGCGGCGCTCGCCGCGAGCGCGCGCACCGCCATCGAGAGCCGGCCGCAGGCCGCGGAGAGCCAGCCGCAGCCCGCGGCCTGAGGCCGAAGGGACGAATGACGAGAGGACTCTGATGAGTTCCGAACCGTTGGACTACGACGCACAAGTCGCGGCCGTGCGCGAAGCGTTCGAGCGAGAGTTCGAACGCTTCGCTCGCTTTCGCGCGTACGAGGGCACGGAAGGGCTCGCGCTCGGCGACGCCGAGGCCCTCGCGCGCGAGGCGAAGGAGCTGGCCACGCGCCACACCTCGAAGAAGAGCGCCGCCTCCCAGTTGATGAAACTGGTGGGGCGCGTGCCCGCCGACGAGCGCGCGCGCTTCGGGCAGCTCGTCCAGCAGCTCGACAAGGAGATACGCGGGGCGCTCGGCGACGTCTCGGTCGCGCTCGCCGGGCGGATTCAACTGCTCAAGACCGAGCGCGAGCGCCTGGACGTGACGCTGCCCGGCCGCCGGCCGCGCCGCGGGCACCTGCACCCCGTCACGCTCCTGCGCCAGCGCATCGAGGACGTCTTCGTCTCGATGGGCTACGCGGTCGAGGACGGCCCCGAGGTCGAGACCGACTTCTACAACTTCACGGCGCTCAACATCCCCGAGCTGCACCCGGCGCGCTCGCCGCAGGACACCTTCTACACGACCGACGGGATGAGCCTGCGCTCGCAGACCTCCACCGTGCAAATTCACGCGATGCAGCGGCGGCGGCCGCCGCTGCGCGTCGTCGCGCCCGGCCGCGTCTTCCGCCGCGACACGCCCGACGCCACGCACAACCCGATGTTCTTCCAGGTCGAGGGGCTGCTCGTTGACCGCGGCATCCACATGGGCCACCTGAAGGGCACGCTCTCCGAGTTCGTCCGGCGCCTCTTCGGCCCCGCGACGCGGACGCGCTTCCGCCCCTCCTACTTCCCGTTCACCGAGCCGAGCATGGAGGCCGACTACTCCTGCTTCAAGTGCGGCGGCGCGGGCTGCCGGCTCTGCAAGGGCTCGGGCTGGATCGAGCTGGGCGGCTCCGGCATGGTGCACCCGAACGTGCTGCGCGCGGTCGGCGTCGACCCCGAGGAGTTCTCCGGCTTCGCCTTCGGCCTCGGCATCGACCGCATGTGCGGCCTGATGTACGAGCTCGACGACATCCGGCTCCTCTTCGAGAACGACGTCCGCTTCCTCGAACAGTTCGGCTAACACTTTATGGACATCAGCTACGAATGGCTCGGCGAGTTGGTCGAGACGGGGCTCGCGCCGCGGGAGCTGGCCGACCGCCTGACGATGGCGGGGCTCGCCGTGGACGCGGTGAAGGAGGAGGGCGGCGACTCCGTCCTTGAGATAGACCTGACCTCGAACCGGCCCGACTGCCTCTCGCACCTCGGCGTCGCGCGCGAGGCCGCCGCGCTCACGGGCTCCTCCGTCCGCGCGCCCGACCTCGCGGCGAAGAACGTCGGCGGGAGGGCGGAAGAATTCACGTCCGTCGAGATCGAGGACGTTGACCTCTGCCCGCGCTACGCCGCGCGCGTGGTGCGCGGGGTGAAGATAGGGCCGTCGCCCGACTGGCTCGTCCGGCGTTTGCAGGCCATCAGCCAGCGGCCCATCAACAACGTCGCCGACGTCACCAACTTCGTCATGCACGAGACGGGGCAGCCGCTCCACGCCTTCGACCTCGCCACGCTCGGCGGGCGCCGCATCGTCGTCCGCCGCGCGCGCGCGGGCGAGAAGCTGAGGACACTCGACGGCGTCGAGCGCGTGCTGGACGCCGAGACGCTCGTCATCGCCGACGCCGCGCGCCCGGTCGCCGTCGCCGGCGTGATGGGCGGCGAGGAGACCGAGATTTCCGCCTCGACCACCGAGGTGCTCGTCGAGAGCGCCTACTTCGCCCCGCAGTCGGTGCGCCGCACGTCGAAGGCGCTGGGCTTGCAGACCGAGGCGTCGTACCGCTTCGAGCGCGGCGTCGATTACGAGGGCGTGCGCCGCGCGCAGGACCGCTGCGTCGCGCTCATCTGCGAGCTGGCGGGCGGCACCGCGACCGAGGACGCCGTGGACGTCTACCCGCGGAAAATCGAGTGGCCGACCGTCGCGCTGCGCCCCCGCCGCGTCAGGGAGTTGACGGGGCTGGACGTCCCCGCCGCCGAGTGCGTGCGGATACTCACGGCGCTCGGCTTCGAGCCGGGCGACCCGGCCGTGGGCGAGGGCGGCGACGGGCGCGTCAACTTCGTCGTCCCGACGTGGCGCACCGACGTCTCCATCGAGGAGGATTTGGTCGAGGAGGTCGCGCGCGTCCATGGTTACGAAAAGATAGAAGAGTCGCTGCCGCCCTCGCCGGTGACGGGCGAGTACCTCGTGGGCGACCGGCGCCGCCGCGCCGCGCGCCAGGTGCTCACCGCCGCCGGCTACGACGAGGCCGTCAGCTTCAGCTTCATCGACGAAGCGGACGGGCTCGGAGAGTCGGGCGCGAGCCGCTTCGAGCCGGTCGCGGGGCTCCGGCGGGCCGGGGGCGAGGGCGACTTCGTCCGCCTCTCGAACCCCATCATCGAGGGCGCGCGCCTGATGCGCCCGACGCTGCTCCCGGGCCTCCTCGGGGCCACGCGCCACAACTTCAACCACGGCACGCGCGACGTGCGCCTCTTCGAGACGGGCCGCGTCTTCGCCGCGGGCGGCGGCGAGGACGGGCGCCCCGGCGAGGTCGAGACGCTCGCGCTCGTCCTCACGGGCGAGGCGCTCGAAGAGGGGCGCGCGGCCGGGCGCCCCGCGGACTTCTTCGACCTCAAGGGCGCGTTCGAGGCGGCGGCCGACGCGATGCGTGTCGGCGGGCTCGACTTCTCGCCCGACTCCGTGCGCCACCTGCGCGAGGGGCAGTCGGCGCGCGTCACCCTGAACGGCGCCGAGGTCGGCACGCTCGGCCGACTCTCCGAGGAGGTGGCCGCGCGCTACAAGTTCCGCCAGGCCGTCTACGTCGCGGAGGTGAGCCTGACGGCGCTGCTCGCGTCGGGCGAGCGGCCGGCGCGCTACACGCCGCTGCCGCGCTACCCGGGCGTCGCGCGCGACGTGTCGCTCGTCACCGACCGCCGCGTCACCTTCGGCGAGCTGCGCGGCGCGGTGCTCGCGCTCGGGCTGGAGGAGTGCCGCGGCGTCAAGCTCGTGGACGTCTACGAGGGCGCGAACCTGCCGGAGGGGAAGCGCTCGCTGACGCTGCGCGTCGAATACCGCGCCGACGACCGCACGCTCCGCGACGAGGAGGTGGACGCCGCGCACGCGCGCGTCGTCGCCGCGCTCGAAGGCGGCTTCGGGGCGCAGTTGAGAGGTTAAAAGTCTGGAGTCTGAAGTCTGGAGTCTGGAGTCAAGGTCGCTTGCTTCCGACTTCAGACTCCAGACTTCAGACTCCAGACTTTACTCTTGCGCTCGCGGGCGCGAAGTCGCATAATCGCCCGGCAGTCAGAAGGCCGCAGCCGCACGGAGAAGGAAGATGGTCGGATTGACCGGACTCGAAAAGTTCTCTCACCTCGAAGACAAAATTTACCGCACCATCGAGCTGACGAAGACGCTCCGCCAGGAGAAGGAAGGGCTGGAGCGCGAGCTGGCCTCCGTCAGGCGCGAGCTGGGCGCGCTGCTCGACGAGAAGGAGCGCCTGGAGACGCACGTCGAGCGGCTCCTCTCCGAGCGCGACACCATCCGCACGAAGGTCGAGGCGATGCTCGACGCCATCGCGGTGCTCGACCCCGAGGCCGTCGAGGTGATGCGCAGGTAGACCGGCAGGCTTAACCCATGAGCGCCATCAAGAACCCGGCGGAAGGCACGCCGACCATCCGGGTCGAAATCTACAACCAGACCTACAACATCCGCTCCGACGGCGACAGCGAGTACGTCATCGGCCTGGCGGAGTTCGTGGACCGCCGCATGCGCGAAATCTCCTCGGGCACGCTCACCGTGGACTCGCTCAAGGTCGCCATCCTCGCCGCGCTCCACATCGCCGACGAGCTGCACCGCCTCAAGCGCCTCCACGAGCAGACCGACCAGCAGCTCGCCGCCCGCAGCGCCGAGTGCGCCGAGATGCTCGACCGCGTCCTCAAGACGCGCAGCGCCGTCGAGCAGGTCACCCCGACCATCTCCATCTCCTGAAAGCCCCGCCCGCGCCTCCGG
>DASVTS010000208.1:0-19786 GCA_036387455.1 Pyrinomonadaceae bacterium
TCCTCGAAATACTTCTCCATCAGCGCGTCGTCCGACTCGGCGATCACCTCGACGAGGCGCGTGCGCTCCTGCTCGACCACTTCGCGGCCCGCCTCCGGGATCGGAACCTCTTTGGCCTTGCCGTTGGCGTCGAACTCGTAAGCCTTCATGTGGACGACATCGACGACGCCCTTGAAGTTGGCCTCGCGGCCGATGGGCAGCGTGAAGGGGACGATGGCGCGGCTGAAGGTGCTGCGCGCGGAATCCAACGCCGCGCCGAAGTCGGCGTGCTCCTTGTCCACCTGGTTGATGACCATCATGCGCGGCGTCTGGAACTCGTTGGCGTAGGCCCACGTCTTCTCGGTCTGCACCTCGACGCCCTTGACGGCGTGGACGACGAAGAGCGCGCAGTCGGCGACGCGCAGCGCGGGCCGCGCGTGGGCGACGAAGGCGGCGTAGCCGGGCGTGTCGATCAGGTTGATCTTGTGTTCGCGGTGTTCGAGGTGGGCGAGCGCGGAGTTGAGGGTGATCTTGCGCGCGATGGAGTCCTCGTCGTGGTCGGTCGTCGAAGTGCCCTCGTCCACCTTGCCCCAGCGCGGGGTCGCGCCGGCGGCGTAGAGCAGGGAACTGACCAACTGCGTCTTGCCGGCGTCGCCGTGGCCGACGACGGCGAGGTTACGAATCTGTGCGGTCGGATAGACTTTCATACGGGTAAGAGACCTCTCAACGGGGTTTTAAGAACGCACGGGCACGTATCGTCCGCGTCGCACGGGTTGTTGCGTTGGTGGAAGGTTGCGGACTCGCGCGCTCAAGTGAGCGACAAATTTAACGGAGCGCGGGACGCGAAGGCAAGCGACCGGCCGGGGCGGCGCGGGGGCGCGGTAAAAGGGTGACCGCGCGCGAGCGATCCGGGGAACAGATCGCCCGCGCGCGGTCGTCGCAGTCGGCTCGCCGCGCGGCTATTTGTTGCCGCCGCCGTTGTTGCAGGTGTCGTCGTGCTCGGGCTTCTCCTCCGTCACGTGCTCCGACCCCTTGAGCGGGCCGACGCCGTCGCGGCCCGGGTGATCGGGCACTTGAATCACGGCCGTCGCCACGTTGTTGTCGTAGTTCGACTCGGGCAGCGTGTGGCAGAGGCCGAAGGAGTCGCGGTTCGGGCAAGCCTGCCCCTTCTTCGCCTGGAAGGGCGGGTTGGCGTGGATGCGGATGACGTAGGTTCCGGCGGGCACCGGGTCTTGCCCGTCGCCGCCGTCGAGGACGAAGAACTGGCCGCCGAGGAAGAAGCGGTAGGTGTCCGTCCAGCCGACCGAGATGCCCTGGTTGCCGGGGATGCCGATGGCCCCGCAGTTACGGAACTGCCAGTTCTTCGGCGCGCCCGTCGGGTACCACGCCGGGTTCGGGTCGGTGTCGAGCATGCAGAAGCCGCGCTTGGCCGCGCGCCACACCTTGCCGGTGCGGGGATCGACCAGCTCGTAGGTGGCGTAGTTCTTGAAGTGGTGGTGGTGGTGGCACTCGGCGAACTCGAACTTGTCGGCGTTGGCCGGGTCGTTCGGGTCGCCGACGAAGAGGTCGGCCGTGCCGACGTTGGCGGTCATGACGGTGAAGCGCAGGAGCTTGCGCACGCCGGGCGTGATGCCGCCCTCGATGACGCTGCAGAACTCGGCCGGCAGGTTCTCCTCGCGGACGACCCACTGGTCGCCCAAGGTCTCTGCGCGCACGACGAGATCGGGCAGGCCGGCGGACTGCGCCGTGTTAACGTTGGCCGGGCGGGAGAACAGGAACGCGCCGACGCCGAAGCAGATGAGGGAGAGGCCGATGGCGATTCTTTTCTTCAAAGCAGTTTCCTCCAGGGGTTGTCGGGTTGGGGGTCGGCGTCGCCGGGGAAGGCGGCGCGTGAGATTGGCTCGCGTGGTCGGAAAATGAGGCGGAGGCCCTGGGGCCGCCGACGAAGGGACTCGAAAGCGCGCGGAGATTATTCGCGGCGGGGTAAAATGTCAAGACGGCCGGCGGGCCGCGCCCCGTCCGCTCGCGCCCCCGCGGGGCCGGCCTGAGTATTAACGGCCCGTTTACAAACCTGCGGGGCGTTTAGTACGTATTATGGTGTGAGAATGAAGAGGAACAAGAGCAACAGAGAGTGGCCCGAGGTGGTCAGCATCGAGCCGGAAGGAGATTCCCGCATGTCGAGTAAGTTCGTCATCGGTGGTGTGGTGCTGTTGATCGTCGTCGCCCTGATCGGCGCGGCCGTCGCCTTCGCCAACATCAACTACGCGCAGGAGGGGACGGTCAAGGTAGTCACCTACTTCGGCCGCATCGAGCGGGTGTACGGCCCGCAGGACGGCTGGTTCACGACCATCGCGCCCGGCCGCGAGGCCCACGAGGTCAACATCCGCTCATTCACGGAGAAGACCCCGGTGCGCGTCACCAGCAAGGACAACGCCGCCCTGAACGTCGAGATCGCCGTCACGGCGCACACCGACCCGGCGAACATCGAGAGCTACATCCGCAAGTACGGCTTCTCGGAGGCCGAGCGCCACGAACGGCGCAACGAGATCGTCCACGGGCTGGTGCAGACCGAGGCGCGCAACGCCTTCGCCGAGTACCCGGCCTACGAAATCTACGCGAACCAGGAGGAGATTCAGAAGCGGATCGTCCAGTCGCTCCAGCCGCAACTCTCGCAGCAGCTCCACCAGTTGCTGGAGTCCGTCCAGATCGGCAACCCGGACTTTTTAGACGACCGCATCGAGGCGGCGGCCTCGGAGGTGGTCGCCAACGAGAAGCAGAAGCAGGCCGAGGAGGCCAAGCTCGAAGCCGCCAAGATCGCCGCGCAGACCAAGCAGATAGAGGCGCTGACCTACGCCAACCCGGCGCTCTTGGAAATCAAGAAGCTGGAGCTGCAACTCGACATCGAGCGCGCGCGCGCCGAAGGCATCCGCAGCCACCAGGGGCCTCTGACCATCATGTACGGCGCGGGCTCCGGCTCGGGCGTGCAGCTACAGGTGCCGGCCGGGAGGTGAGGCTAGAGGCTAGAGGCTAGAGGCTAGGGGCTAGTAGTTGAGCCTTGCCGCCGCGCCCGTTTCCTTTACGGGCATCTGGCGGCAAGGCTCTTTTACTAGCCCCTAGCCCCTAGCCTCTAGCCTCTAATTTACTTGCGGAGGAAGATGGTGTCGTAGACGGCGCGCTGGCGGAAGCCGGCCTTGCGGTAGAAGGCGCGCGCCGGGTCGTTGAGTTCGTTGACGAGGAGGCAGACCGAGCCGGTGCGGCGGAGGAGGTTGCGCGACAGCTGCGACAGGCAGCGCAGGCCGTGGCCGGCGCCGCGCAGCTCCGGCGCGACGTAGACGCCTTCGAGGTAGGCCGTCTGCGGCGTCTCGGCGTAGACCTCCGCCTTGAAGACGAGCCGCCCGCCCTCGGTCAACACCCACGTCCGGCCGCGCTCGATGCGCCGCAGGCAGCGGCGTCGGAAGCCCTCGGGGTCGTCCGCCAGCGGGTCAACGCCCGTCTCCTCCACGACCATGCCCGCGTGGACGGGCAGAACTTTTTCCAGGTCGGCGGCGTCGGCCGCCCTCAGCCCGGGGACGGATTCGCGCGCCTCGACCGGCCAGCGCTGCTCCATCAGAATCTCGCGGCACAGGCGGCGCGGCTCCTGCCCGCCGTCGGCGTAGTGGCCCCAGAAAAGCCCGACCGGCTCGGCCTCGCCGAGGATGATGTGCGCGTTCGACTGGCGCTGCGCGAGCCGCGCGAAGGCCGCCGCGGCGCGCTCGGTGCGCGCCTCGAAGAGGATGGCGTGGCCGACGAGCGCGACGCCTTCGAGGCGCCCCGCCTCGTCGCGGCAGGCGTGGAACGAGCCGCGGTTGAGCGGGCTCACGAGGCCGTTGTCGCGGACGAGGCCCGCGAGGTTCACCGTGTGCAGCGGGCGCTCGTCGAGGAAGGCCAGCACCTCGCGCGCGGCGCCGGGCGACAGCGGGCCGGCGGCGGCGTGTGTCGCGGCCGTTCTCTCGTAGACTTTTTGCAGGACTGAGGGTGACATAACTTGAACCCCGCACTTTCGTTCGCGCCCGCCGGGGCGCGCGGGTGAGGCTCTGGGCCGCCTGATTATTTGCGCTTGCCGGAAGTGGTGGTCGTCGTCGTGGTCGTCGCCGTGACGGTGTCCTTCACGACGGCCATCGCGGCGGTGTCGTCGCCGCTGAAGACCACGCTCTGCGCCTGCGCGGAGAAGTCGTTGAGGACGGTCCCGTCGCCGAGCAGCGCGCCGTCGCCGAGGAGCGCCCCGTCGCTGAACATCACGCCGTCGCCGAGGAGCGCGCCGTCTCCCAGCAGCACCCCGTCTCCGAGCAGGGCGCCGGAGCCGAGGAACGGCACGCCCTGCCCGAGCGCGCCGCCGTTGCTCGTCATGACGGAGTCGGCCATCAGCACGCCGCTCGACAGCATGGTCAGGTCGGCCATCAGCACGCCGAGGGCGTCGGTCGTGGCGTCGCCGAGGAGCACGCCCGTCCCGTAGAACTTCTGGTACTTGGTAATCAGGTCGGTCCCCGTGCAGGTCGCGTGGTCGAGGACGAGCCCCTTCGACCAGCCGAAGGTGTGGCCGGCGATGGTCGTCTGCGGCGAGGGCGCGGCCGCGCCCGACTTGAGCAGCGGCGTGCCGAGCGGCATCGTCACGTTGAGCACCGAGGGGTTCCAGTACTGCGGCAGGTCGGTGCGGACGAGCTTGGCGAGGCGGACGGCGCCCTCGACGTTGAGCTGGCCGGCGCCCTGCTCGAAGGCGTTGTGGCCGGCGAGCGGCTGCGCCGTGTACATCAGGATGGCCTTGACGAGGTTCGGCGTCAGCCGCGGGTTGTGGCGCAGCAGCAGCGAGGCCGCGCCGGCGACGAGCGGGGCCGCCATCGAGGTCCCGTTCAGCGTCATCATGTTCCGCTTCTTGTCGGCGCTGACGAAGGCGTTCAGGCCGGGGTTGTTGAGCAGGAGGTTGTTGTCGGCGGCGGCGGCCCAGACGACCTTGTTGCCGGGGGCGACGAGGTCGGGCTTGACGAGGTTGTCGTAGTGCGCGATGCCGGCCAGGTCCGTCCAGCGGCCGCGCGTGGGCCCGCGCGAGCTGTAGGTCGTCACGGCGTCGTCGGCGCGCGTGTCGGTGCCGAAGGTGTTCGTGGCGCCGACCGTGATGGCCGAGGGCTCGATGCCGGGCGAGTGAATCTGGCCGTAGACCTTCTGGCCGGCGGCGTCCTTGCCGTCGTTGCCGGCGGCGCAGACGACGACGATGCCGAGGTCGGTCAGGCGGCGCACGGCCTTGCAGACGGGGTCGTTCCTGTAGGAGTCGACGGCCGGCATCCCCAGGCTCATGTTGACGACGCGGATGTTGTAGATGTAGCGGTTGGCGATGACCCAGTTCATCGCCTCAAGCAGCTTCGAGACGGAGCCGCGCCCCTGCGAGTCGAGCACCTTGACGCTGATGAGCTGCGCGTCGGAGGAGGCGCCCTTGTAGGCGCCGCCGGCGACGACCGCGCCGCCCGCCGCCGCCGAGGCGACGTGCGTGCCGTGCCCGTAGGCGTCGAGCTTGCCCGTCGGCCCCTCGGTCGTGTAGACGAAGTTGTCGGAGACGCGCGTGCCGGTGCCGTCGGGCAGCGCGAGCGAGGAGTGGTAAAAGTCGATGCCGGAGTCGAGGATGGCGATGCCGACGGACATGCGGCTGGCGGCCATGATGGAGGTGTCGAGGGCGCGCGCCGCGTCGGCGCCGGTCGTCAGCGAGACGTGACCGAGCGCGCGCATCTCGCGGTCGGCCGAGACGTATTCGATGTCGTCGCGCGCCGCCAGCGCCTCGACGGCCGCGGCCGGCATCTCGACGACGCGGGCGCTCAGGTGCTCGTGCTTCCGCCTGACGTGCGCGCCGTGTGCGACGAGGGCGCCCTCCTGCTCGTCGCCCCACTCGTCGCCCTTCGGCTGGACGATGGCGGTGACCTTCTCGCCCCCGCCGGCCTTGCGGACGCGCTCGCGCAGGTCGGCGGAGACCTTCGACGCGTTGCGGCGGCCGTCGTCGCGCCCCCGGCCGGGACGGCCCCCGGAGGCGGCCGCGCCCGCGAGCGGGAGCAGCAGCAGCACCGGAATCATCAGCCAGGCGGCGAGACGATAAATTTTGAACCTGTCCATCACTCTTGTTTTCCTCGGGGCTCTATCCATATTGGCGTGACGGCACTACTCGTCGCCGTCGTTCTTTCAACCCCCGTGCCGCCGCCGGCGCGGCGGAAACGGCCGGAAAAGCGCCGTCTCGGGCGGCCCCGAGGCGTCGCGGCGCGGGCGCACCGGTCAGGCCAAGTCAGGGTGAAAGGTTCTAGTCGGTCAGTCTGGCGTGTCGGGAGGCGGGGGCGGGACGGGCGGGGAGAGCGGGGAGATGGCCCCGAGGTTAGGTCGGAGCCCGACAAGGGTTTACGCGGGGGCCGGGCCGCCGCGCGCGCGGTGGAGGGCGTTGGTTAAAGGCGCCGCCGTCAGCTACGGCCGCGGCACTCGATGCGGGTCTCGGTGACGGTGCTCGTCGTCTCCCCGTTGGCGTTGATGGTGATGTGGAAGACCATGTGGAGGAAGTAGTTCAGAGCCGGCCCCTGCGAGTTGAGCTTGACCGTCTGGATGACGGTCGTCTCGAACTGCCCGGCGTCGTTGTCGTTCAGCGTGTCGTTGACCGTCGTCATGACGCGGTAGTTGAGCCCGCTCGGCACCCCCGTCCCGCTCACGTCCTGGTAGTTGACGTGTGTCCTCAGGTGGAGGCCGCCGCTGGCGTCGGTCGTCACGCTGTTGGTGATGTGCATGGTGCCCTGGAAGGTCACCAGGTCGCCGTTGCAGGGGTTGGGCCGCGTGTCGGTGAACGGGATGTTTTCGCTCGTCGTCGTCGCCGTGGTCTGCGCGAACGCGGGCGAGCCCGCGAAGCCGAAGGCCGTGGACAGGGCAGCGAGTAACAGGGCGCAGAGGCGCCCCGCGGTAGTCTGGAACTTCAAGGTGGTCCTCCTAAAGATTTGATGTCGGGAGAGACAAGGGCCACAAGATAGCCTGAGTATCTTGTGTATTTCTTGAGATAGTGAACTATTTTCGTCAGGACGGGCGCCGGGCTTCACAATTACGCCGGGCGCACGCCCCGGCGGAGGGCGCGGCCTGTTCTACAACTTTATAAGTAAGGCCGAGCGCGCGGGCGGCGTTCGGCGGGGCGGGCTAACGCGCGGGCGGCTGCGGCTTGAGCGAGAGCGGGGCCGCCCCCTTCGTGTAGGAGACGTAGGCGCGGTAGGCGAGCAGCGCGGCCACGACGGCGGCGAAGGCGAGCGGCTTGCGCACGTCGGACTTGACGAGCAGGTAGTAGTGGAAGACGCCGGCGGCGGCCGAGAGGTAGGCGAGGCGGTGGAGTTTCTGCCAGCGCTTGCCGCCGAGCCGCTTAATCATCCTGTCGGTCGAGGTGACCGCGAGCGGCACCATCGAGGTGAAGGCCAGCACGCCGACGAGGATGAACCGGCGGCGCGCGACGTCCTGCGCGATGGCCGAGGCGTCGAACGCCTTGTCGAACCAGACGTAAGCTGTCAGGTGCAGCGAGCCGTAGAAGAAGGCGTAGAGCCCCAGCATCCGCCGCAGCCGGACGAGCCAGTTCGCCCCCGTCAACTTCCTCAGCGGCGTGACGGCGAGCGTCAGCGCGAGGAAGACGAGCGTCAGCGTCCCCGTCGTCCGCGTCAAAAAGTCCAGGGGGTTCGCCCCCAGCCGCCCGCCCCGCCAGTCCCACCCCAGCAGCGCGAGCGGCACCAGCGCGTTGACGAACAAGACCAGTCTGTAAAATTTGATGTCGGGCATAGGAGCCGTAGACTACTGACCACCGTCCACTCAGAAGTAATACTTCAAATCCATCCCGCCGTAGAGGCCCGCGACCTCGTCGGCGTAGCCGTTGAAGGGGAGCGTCTTCCTGCGTCCCCACTCGCCGATGCGCTGCTCGGTGCCCTGGCTCCAGCGCGGGTGCGGCACGGCGGGGTTGACGTTGGAGAAGAAGCCGTACTCCTCGGAGTTCGCGCGGTTCCAGGAGGTCGGCGGCATCCGCTCGGTGAGCGTGAGACGCACGACCGACTTGATGCTCTTGAAGCCGTACTTCCACGGCACGACCAGCCGGACGGGCGCGCCGTTCTGCGGCAGCAGCGGCTCGCCGTAGATGCCGACGGCGAGCGTCGCCAGCGGGTGCAGCGCCTCGTCGAGGCGCAGGCCCTCGACGTAGGGCCAGTCGAGCCCCGCCTCGTACTCGCTCAGCGCGGGGATTTTGCGCGCGGGGTCGTTGGCCGTCTCGAAGGCGACGTACTTCGCGTTGCCCTGCGGCTCGACCAGCTTAATCAGGTCGCCGAGCGGGAAGCCGAGCCACGGGATGACCATCGACCACGCCTCGACACAGCGGAAGCGGTAGATTCTGTCCGCGGGCGGGAAGAGCCGCGTCAGCTCGTCCACGTCGAAGACTTTGGGCTTGTTGACCAGCCCGCCTACAGCGACCGTCCAGGGGCGCGTGACGAGCGCCTGCGCACGCCGCGCGGGGCTGTACTTGTCAGTGCCGAACTCGTAGAAGTTGTTGTAGTGCGTGACGTCGTGGTAGGGCGTCGCCTCCTCGCCGGGAAGCCCCCACTGCTTCGGCGCGGGCTGCGCGCCGGGCGCGGCCTTGGGGGCGGGCGTCGGCAGCTCGACCTCCGGCGCGAGGAGCCGCCGGTAGACGAGCCCCGTGGCGACGGTCGAGGCGGCGAGCGCCGCGCCGCGCATGAAGCCGCGGCGGCTGAGATAGGTCTTCTTATCTGTTATCTCGCTCGACTTGATGCCGTCCGGCTTCTTTATCAGCATAAGGCACGCCCCGTCCGAACTTTCCCCGCCGAAGTTACGTGCGCGCCTCCCGCGGCGGATTGCGCGCGCGCTTTCAGACTTTGAGCCGGCGGGTCACGCGCGCGTTGCTCCAAGCTTCTCTCCGCCGGCCCACGGCGTCAACTCGCGCGGGCCGGCGGCGCGGGCGGCGCCGTTCGGGGCCGCGCGAGAGGCCAACCAAAGGAAGGGGCAGGGCATCAAAATTGACACGAAAAACCCGGCGACGGACGACGCTTTTAGAAGCTCTCCCGTCAGTCTGAGCCGGGCCTTTCGGGGGCAATTATGATGAATAAAATAACCACTTTTCTCGCGGCCATTCTGCTCGTCGGCGCCACGCTCGCCGCGCCGGCAGTTAGCGTCAACGCGCAGACGAAGAAGGGGACTCAGGCGCGCTCGGGCGAGCGCGTCCGCGTGCCCCTCAACCTCGCTGTGCTCATCCAGGACGACCTCGTCTCCCGCGTCGGCAACGAGCTGCGCGAGACGGCCGGCTTCATCCGCGCGCTCCCCGAGGGCTCGCAGGTGATGGTCGGTTACATCCGCTCCGGCTCCTTGCAGGTGCGCCAGCCCTTCACGGCCGACCTCGAAGCCGCGTCGCGCGCCCTGCGCGTCCCCGCGGGCTCGACCGCCGTGTCGCCTTACAACCCTTACACTCAGGTGCGCGACGCCGTCAGGCAGTTCCCCGCGGGCGGCGAGAACCGCAACGCGCTGCTGCTCGTCTCGGACGGCCTCGACACCTCGCGCGGGTTCGACTTCTCCTCCTCGGTGGACTCGGTTGACCTGAACCGCGCCGTGCGCGAGGCCAAGAGCCGCGGCGTCTCGGTCTATTCCTTCTACGCCCCCTCGGCGGGCCTGACGAGCTGGAACGGCCGCGCCGTCAGCTTCGGCCAGAGCGCGCTCAACCGCGTCTCGGACGAGACCGGCGGCCGCGCCTTCTTCCAGGGCACGGACTTCGTCACCTTCAACGCCTACTTCGAGCGGCTGGCGAAGACCATCAACGAGCAGGCCGGCAGGGCCTACTAAGCGGGCGGGCGAACACCGAAGACCCGAACACGAGGGCGCCGCGGGGACGAAAGTCTCCCGCGGCGCCCTACTTTTGGGCGCGGAAAATCTTTGCCCGGCCGCGCGCGGCGGTGTTAAAGTGCACGGCGGCCGGCGCGCGCCCCCTCGCTCATGCGCGCGAGCCGGCGTCCTGCTCACGCCATGAAAGAACAACACCCCGGCGAATACTGCCTGCTGCTCGAAGGCTCGTACCTCGACGTCTCGGAGGCCGAGCACGCGCTGCGCGACCCCTTCATCGAGGACTGGGTCGAGCAGACGGGCCGCTTCCGCATCCACAACCTCAACGAGATGATGGTCGTGCCCGGCGTCCCGCTCGGGCAGCTCGGCCTCGAAGAGGTGGACGACGGCCTCTTCCGCCTCTACAGCCTCGACCCCAAGCACCCGCTCACCGAGCGGAAGGCCGAGGGCGTCGCCGAGGCGCTCAGGCGCCAGGACATGTTCGAAGAGATTTCGGTCGAGCCCCGCTGGCCCGACGACGGCGACGCGGACGGCGACGCAGGGGGCGACGAGGCCGTGTAGAACACGCCGCCGCGCGTCGGATTAGAGGAGGCCGCGGGGGCGTCCGGCGCCGGCACGGACGCCGTTTTTGCCGGCGTTTCCGGCCGCTGCCGCTCTCGCTCCTTGCCGTGGACGCCCCCGGCGTGTATCTTTGCCGGCTGGCGGGGGTCTGTCTTTGTTTCCCGAACAAACTAAGACGAGCTTTCTGGGCGGGCGCGTCCGCGTCTCGGTCGGCGACATCACGCGCGAGGAGGTGGACGCCGTCGTCAACGCCGCCAACTCGACGCTGCTCGGCGGCGGCGGCGTGGACGGCGCCATCCACCGCGCGGGCGGCCCCTCGATACTCGAAGAGTGCCGCGAGATTCGGCGGACGCTCCACCCGTCGGGGCTCCCCGCGGGCGAGGCCGTCGTCACCGGCGGCGGGCTCCTGCCGGCGCGCTTCGTGATTCACACGGTCGGCCCCGTCTACGGCCAGGAGGGCGGGCGCGAGGCCGAGCTGCTCGGCTCGGCCTACCGCAACTCGCTGGCGCTGGCCGCGTCGCGCGGCCTCCGTTCGGTGGCCTTCCCCTCCATCTCGACGGGCGCCTACGGTTACCCGCGCGAGGAGGCGGCGGGCGTCGCCTCGCGCGCCGTGGACGGTTTCCTCCGGGGCGACGAGACGGTCAGGGAAGTCCGCCTCGTCTTCTTCTCGAAGGGCGACATGGAAGTCTTTCTGAGCAACCATCAATTCGGAAGTTGACCGGTGAACCGCCCGCCGCGCGGCACGAAAATCTTTCGCGGCCGGCGGCCTTTTTTTGCCGCCGGGCGGTTCCGTATGAACAGGGTGGAAAATGGTTCAAATGATTAGAGAGGTCGAGGCGGTCAAGGAAGATGCCGGGGGGCCGACGTCGCTCCCCGAGACGATAGCGGCGCTCGAACGGCTCTCGCGCAACTACTGGTGGAGCTGGAACCCGGACGGGCACGCCGTCTTCCGCGACCTCGACCAGGAGGTGTGGGACTTGTGCGAGCACAACCCGCGCCGCCTGCTCAAGGAGGTGCCGCAGTACAGCCTGATGCGGATGGCGACCGACCCCGTCTACATCGAGCGCGTCGCGCGCCTCGCGCGCGCCTTCGACGAGTACATGGCCGCGGGCGCCGAGACGTGGGCCGCGCGCGAGGCGGCGGCGCTGTCGGCCGCGCGCCCCGTCGCCTACTTCTGCGCGGAGTTCGGCGTGCACCACTCGCTGCCGCTCTACTCGGGGGGCCTCGGCATCCTCGCCGGCGACCACCTCAAGTCCGCGAGCGACCTCGGCCTGCCGCTCATCGCCGTCGGCCTGCTCTACCACCACGGCTACTTCCGCCAGCACCTCCGGCGCGACGGCTGGCAGGAGGAGGCGTACCAGCAGATCACCGTCGGCGATTTGCCGATGCGGCTCGTCCGCGACGGCGACGGCCAGCCCGCCGTCATCGAGCTGGACATGCGCGGCCGCACCGTGCGCGTGCAGGCGTGGCGCGTCGAGGTCGGGCGCGTGACGCTCTACCTGCTCGACACGAACGTCGAGGGCAACAACGAGATTGACCGGCTGATTACGGGCCACCTCTACGGCGGCGACCGCGAGACGCGCTGCGTGCAGGAGATGGTCCTGGGCGTCGGCGGCGTGCGCCTGCTGCGCCGGCTCGGCGTCGAGCCGCACGTCTTCCACCTGAACGAGGGCCACTCGGCCTTCCTGACGCTGGAGCTGGCGCGCGAGCAGACCGAGGCGGGCGTCGGGTTCGCGGAGGCCGCCGCGGGCGTGCGCGCGCGCTGCGCGTTCACGACGCACACGCCGGTGGCCGCCGGGCACGACGAGTTCCTCGCCTCGCTCATCGAGAAGTGTTTCGGCGAGGGCTACTGGCGGCAGCTCGGGCTCTCGCGCGAGGAGTTCCTGGCGCTCGGGCGCGTCAACGAGGCCGACGAGGACGAGCTGTTCGGACTGACGCCGCTCGCCCTGCGCATGTGCCGCTCGTCGAACGGCGTCAGCCGCAAGCACGGCGAGGTCTCGCGCGAGCTGTGGAACAAGATGTGGCCCGAGCGCCGCGTCGAGGACGTGCCCATCACCTCGGTGACGAACGGCGTGCACGCGCGCACGTGGGTCTCGCCGCTGCTGCGCGCGCTCTTCGAGGAGCGCGTGGGCGCCGACTGGGCCGACGTCCTGCACGACGCCGAGGCGTGGTCGCAGGCCGTCGCGCGCATCCCGGACGAGGAGCTGTGGAAGGTGCGGCGGCTCCAGCGCAAGCGCCTCGTCGCCTTCATCCGCGAGCGCCTCTTCCAGACGCGCCTCCAGCACCACGAGGCGCGCTCCTACGCCGAGGCGGCCCTGGGGATGTTCGACCCCGACGCGCTGACCATCGGCTTCGCGCGCCGCGTCGCGGCCTACAAACGCTGGGGGCTCATCCTCGCCGAGCCGGAGCGCCTGCGCCGGATGCTCCTCGACACGGGGCGGCCCGTGCAGCTCGTCTTCGCCGGCAAGGCGCACCCGCAGGATCAGGGCGCGAAGCTCATCCTCCAGCAGATAGCGCAGTGGAAGCTCGACCCCGAGATCATGCAGCGCGCGGTCTTCATTCAGGACTACGACCAGGAGATCGCGCGCCAGCTCGTGCAGTCGGTCGACGTGTGGATGAACGTCCCGCGCCGGCCGCTGGAGGCTTCGGGGACGAGCGGCGAGAAGGTGGCGATCAACGGCGGGCTGAACCTGTCGGTCCTGGACGGCTGGTGGCTCGAAGGCTACGACGGGCAGAACGGCTGGGCGGTGGGCGACGACAGGCTCAGCGAGACGGTCGAGGAGATGGACGCGCGCGACGCCGAGTCGCTTTATAAGGTGCTGGAGACGGAGGTCGTGCCGACCTTCTACGAGCGCGACGAGCGGGGCGTGCCGCGCCGCTGGGTCGAGATGACGCGCCACGCCATCCAGACGCTCGCCCCCGCCTTCAACAGCGACCGCATGGTGCGCGACTACGCGCAGCGCGTCTACCTCGGGGGGCAGTAGGCGGCAGACAGTAGCAGGTAAAAGAACAGGCGGCGCGTCCCGGCCTTCGGGCAGGACGCGCCGCTTCGTATTCCCGCCGGCTGCCGGCTACCGCCTACCCCCGTCAGCAGTTGACGTAGCCGAGCGCCCAGAACACGATGATGAAAATCAGGATGGTGGAGATGCAGCCGCCGCCCAACTTCCACGCCGCCGCCCCCGCCAGAATCGCCCGCAAAGGCCCTTGCATAGATTTCCCCTCCCGTCAGCGTACTTAATGCGCGAGGTAACTCGGGAGGCTTCTACAGCGAAAGAGTTGTGAAACGGGTGAATCCCCTTCACATGAGTTTGTCGGAGCCCGAGCGCGTGGCGACGCACACCAGGCGGTCGGCCGCGCCGGCCGGCGTCCCGCGGTCATAGCCGCCGTAAAACTCCAACCCCCCGAACCCCGCGCGCGCCAGCCGCGCCGAAAGCTCCTCCGGCGTCCAGCATCGCATCTGGAAGTCGTAGGCCGAAGCCTTTTCGCCCCCGCCCCCTCGGAGCGTGTGCCGCTCCTCCACGAGGAGCCGGCGCGTCCCCGGGTCAACCCGCGTCACGCTGCGGAAGGTGAGCGAGCCGCGCGGCGTCTCCGCCGTCCGCTCGAAGACGGGCTCCCGAATCTTCCTCCGCGCCGTCGCCTCCCACTCGCGCACGTCCAGCACCAGCGCCCCGCCGCTGCGCAGAGCGCCCGCGAACGAACCGAAGGCCGCGTCGCGGCTCCGCCCGTCGAGCAGGTCGTTGAGCACGCCGCGGCACAGCAGTCCGTCGTAACGACCGGCCGCGGTCAGATTCAGTATGTCGCCGACTTCGAAGGAGACTTCGAGGCTCTGCCCGCCGGACGCGCGCGCCGCCTCGGCCCGGCGCCGCGCCTCGGCGATTAAGCCCGGCGAGCGGTCAACGCCCTCGACGGCGTAGCCGCGACGCGCGAGCCCCAGCGCGTAGGCGCCCGCGCCGCAGCCCGCGTCGAGCACGAACGCGCCCGCCCCCGCGCCGCGGCGCGCGAACGCCCCCGCGATGAAGTCGAGTTGTTCGTCGGCGGGGGGCCGGGTCAGGAGGTCGTAGGCCCAGGCGTATTCGTCGTAGAAAGGTCTCTCCGCGGCGTCGTCCACGCGCGCGATTCTACACCGCCCGGCGACGAGAGGTGATACCTTCCTTCCCGCCCGCGCCCGCCCGGCGCGGGACGCCGGCCAGGGGACGCGGGGCACGGCTCGGGGCCCCGCGCGCTTTTACTCACGGCCGCGGCCGAAGGGGTTTGCGACGGCTGACTCCTTCCGCCGCGGAGGCGACCAACGAGAAGTGACGCGGGCCGAAGACCCGCAAAGGAGGTGACCCGGATGACTTTCAGAACTTTCTCCGCCGCATGCCTGCTCGCGCTCTGCGCAGTTGCTTCGGCCGCCCAGACGCCGACGCCGACCCCCGGGCCGTCCGGGCGCCCGCCCGGCGTGCTGAAGCTGCCTGCCCGGCGGGACACGTTCACGCTCGTCTGCCGCATGGGCGGCGACATGATTTGGACGACCACCGCCGATTTCGGCGTCATGCCGGCGCAGTTGGAGGGGCAGAAGGTGAGAGTGCCGGTCATCATAAGCGCCTTCGAGGAGCTTCGGTTCGCGAAGAGCGCGGAGCAGGCCAAGCCCGACGGCTCCAACGTCCTGCTCGGCACCTGCGGCTTCACGCACCGCCTGATGAACGCGTCCGACCCGCCCGCGGTCTTATTCCAGTTGAACCGCTTCCAGATTTACAGGTCGGTGATAAGGAAAGGCGGCGCAGTAGTCGCCAACGATACGTACCTGGCCAGCGGCGAGTTCCAGTTCTCCACCAATCAGGCGTTCTCGATGGAGGTCAAGGAGTTCAGCAACTACTTGTGGCAGGTCGTCGAGGGGACGCATCCCAAGCCGCTCCCCTGAGCGCCCGCCCGCGCGCCCTTCAGGCGGCGTGGGCGGGGCGCGGCGAGACGGCGTGGCGGACGGAGTTCTTGCCGTGGCGCTTGGCCGCGTACATCAGCTCGTCGGCGGCGCGCAGCATCTCGTCCACGCCCGCGGGCGGCTCGACCCACGTGATGAGCCCCGCGCTGAAGGTGACGGGCCAGCCCTTGAGCCGCGCCGCTTCGAGGAGCTGGCGGCGCACGCGGCGCAGCACGACCTGCGCCGAGCGGTCGTCGGTCTCCGGCATCAGCACCGCGAACTCGTCGCCGCCGAGCCGCGCCACCACGTCCACGGCGCGCACGTTGGCGCGCAGCGTGTCGGCGACGAGCGTCAGCAGCCGGTCGCCCGCGCTGTGCCCGAGCCGGTCGTTGACCAGCTTGAAGTCGTCCACGTCCATGAAGGCGACGCTGAAGGTGTGCCCGTGGCGGCGCGCGCGGTTAATCTCGCCGACGGCCGCCTCGGCGAACGAGCGGCCGTTGAAGGCGCCGGTCAGGTAGTCGGTGCGCGCCAGCTCACGCTCCTGCGAGAGCGAGCGGCGGAACGAGGCGACGAGGTGCGCGAGGATGACGATGGAGCCCAGCCGCACGAACGCGTTCCAGTAGGCGATGAGCGGGCTCGTGTAGTGCTCGGCGGTGGCGTGCGCCACGGCGAACCAGGCCAGCCCGCTCGCCGCGCACGCGAGGAAGCCCGCGCCGCGCCCCGCGTACCACGCCGCGACGAAGACCGGCACGCAGTAGAAGAGCAGCAGCGAGACGTCCGGCCCGTTGAGGTAGTCCAGCCCGCCGAGCAGCGAGACGAACAGCAGCGCCGTCGTCAGGACGAAGGGCCGGGAGCGGCGTTCCATGAATCTGTCGAGCCACATGGTTTTAGCGCAGTCGCGCGGGGCCGGCAGGGTCACTTTCGCGGGGAGCCTTGCGAGGGTACTACGTCCGTCGAAAGAGCCGCGCGCCGGGGGCGCGGCGTGCCAATTTGATTAACGACGTTGGCGGTTGGTTGCCCCCGGTGATTAAACGGCCGACGCGCGAGGCCGGTTCCGGTTTTCGGTTTCCGGCCGCGCGCGCCGGCCGGGGCCGCGGACGGTTTTTCTACCGACTACTGTCTACTGACTACTCTTCGTGCTAGACTTCTGCGCTCACGCCGGGCGCCAGCGCCGGACGCTCTAGTCAACCTGTCAGGGACTCCGCGGGAACGAAGAAGCGAAGATAAACCCCAGATGAAGTTCTGCCCCAGTTGTAATAAGACCTACCCCGAAGGCCAGACCTTCTGCCCCGAGGACGGCGAGGTGTTGCAGGAGTCGCCCGAGTCGTTCGTCGGCCGCGTCATCGACGGCAAGTACAAGATCGAGGGCTTCATCGCGCAGGGCGGGATGGGCGCCGTCTACCGCGCGCGCCACATCCTCTTAGGCGACGAGGTCGTCATCAAGACCCTGCGCTCCGAGATGCGCAACAACGCCGAGTGGCTCAAGCGCTTCCAGCGCGAGGGCAAGGCCGCGCGCGCCTTCCGCCACCCGAACTCCGTCACCGTCTACGACCTCTCCTCCGACAGCGGCGGCATGATCTACATGGTCATGGAGTACGTCGAGGGCCACACGCTCGACCGCGAGCTGAAGCGCCGGGGCCGCTTCACGCCCTCGGAGGCGCTCGAAGTCCTTGAGCCCGTCGCCGACGTGCTCGACGCGGCGCACGCGCGCGGCGTCGTCCACCGCGACCTCAAGCCCGAGAACATCATGCTCGGCTCGGACGGGCGCGGCGGCACGGTCGTCAAGGTGCTGGACCTCGGCATCGCCAAGCTCACGGGCGTCGGCGACCTGCACTCGACGCGCGTCACGACCTCGCTCACGATGGCGGGCCAGATTCTCGGCACGCCCTACTACATGTCGCCCGAGCAGTGGGGCGAGCTGCCGCGCGACGGCAACCCGGAGGTGGACGGGCGGACGGACGTCTACAGCCTCGGCGTCATCTTCTTCGAGCTGGTCGCGGGGCGGAAGCCTCTGGGCGGGAGCACGCTCTCGGAGCTGCGGCAGAAGCACGTCGCGGCGCCGCTGCCGCTGCTGGGCGAGGTGGCGCCGGGCGTCACGGCGGACTTCGGCCGCGCCGTGGCGCGCGCGATGTCGAAGGACCGCGCCGACCGGCCGCGGAGCGCGGGCGCCTTCGTCGAAGAGCTGCGCGCGGCGCTCGGCCTCTCCCCGCGCAGTCCCGCGCGCGGGCTGCGGGCGGGCGGCTCCGAGTCGGTCGTCACCGTGGACGCGGCGCGCGGGGCGGCCCCGAGCGAGGCCGACACGGCGGAGCTCGCGCGCGGCACGGGCGTGGGCGACGGCGTCACCGCCGACACGATTCTCACGGGGGGGTTCGAGTCGCCGGCCGCGGGGCGCGAGACCGACGCGCAGAGGCGCAACAACTTCACGAGCGGGAACGCGCGCGCGGGGCGCGAGGCCGTGCGCGAGACGGTCGTCGCCGCCGGGGCCGCGCAGGGCGGGGCGTCCGACTTCGGGCGCCGCACGCCGGCCGGGCCGGGGCGCGGCCTGCAAACCGCGGGCGAGTACGAGATGGCCGAGCGGGCGTCGGGCGTGCCGGCCGCGGCGCCCATGGGGCGGCGCTCTCTGGCGCCGCTCGCGGCGGGCGGGGCGCTCGCGCTGCTTCTGCTGGCGGGCGCGGGCGGCTGGCTCGCGTGGAGGGGCTGGCCCGCGAAGCCCCAGACGCCCGCGGCGGAGACCCCGCAGCCCGCGCCGCCGCCGGCCGTGCCGAGGGTCGAGGCGGCGAGCTACTGGTTCGAGGCGTTCGAGAACAGGAACGACTCTTCGGGCCGGCACGTCGCCGAACTGGCGCCGGCGCTCGCCTCGGGCAAGTGGTTCAAGTTCCACTTCGTGACGCGGCAGCGCGGCTACCTCTACATCATCGGCCCGGCCGCCGACGGCAACGCGCAGATGACGCTGCTGACCGCGAAGGGGGCGCGCGATTTGAAGTCGAACCTCGTCGGCGCGGGCGCCGATTTCTCGTTCCCGTTCGGCCTGAAGAAGTTTCACCTCGACGCGAAGCCGGGTGCCGAGGACTTCACCTTCATCTTCTCGCCGACGCCGCTCATGCCGGGGCCGCCGCACGCGGCGCCGTCGTTCCTGTCGGGCGAGAACGAGCGCGAGCTGACGCCGGCGGAGATAGCCGAGTGGGAGCGGTTCCGCGCGCAGTTCAGGCAGGACGCGCCCGAGCTGTCCGTGAGGGGCGAGGGCGCCGACCGGCAGGTCGTCGTGCTCGCGCCCGAGCCCGCAACCGGCGCGGGCAAGCCCCTCATCTTCGACGTCAGGATAGACCACCGTTAAAAGGGTGAAGGATGAGGTGACGGCAGTCAGCGACATCTTCACCCTCCACCCTTCAACCGCCCTCGCCGCACAATTCAGGAGAGACGCACATGCGCTTGAGAACGCTCCCGGCGGTCGCCGCCCTCGCGCTGCTGGCGTGCGCCGGCGCCGCGCACGCGCAGGGACAGCAGAAGGACGAACAGAAGGACGAGCGGGTCATCGAGGAGTTCACCGCCACGCGCGGCGTGAGCTTCGACGGGCCGGACGAGAAGACGCAGAAGAAGCCCGCGCCGCCGCGCCGGAAGGGCGCGACGGGCAAGTCTCCGTCCGCGCCGCCTCCTTCGGGCGCGGCGCAGGGTAAGGGCGCGGCCGGCAAGGGCGCCGCCGCCGCGGGCAAGTCGAACAAGACGACTTCGCGGCCGGGCGCGGGCGGCGCGGGCGGCACGGCGGCGCAGGGCGGCGCGCAGGCTTCGGGCGGCGCGGGCGCGCAGACGCTCAAGGCCGGCGCGATGGCGCCGGGGGCGCTCGCGCTCGGCTACACGATTCTTTTGAAGGACGGGGCGGGGCGGCTCTCGCCGGTGGACGGCGCGCACGAGTTCAAGACCGGCGACAGCATCGCCGTCGCGCTGGAGTCGAACGCCGACGGCTACCTCTACATGTTCAACGCGTCGGACGGGAAGAACCCCGAGCTGCTCTTCCCGAACGCGCAGCTCGACGGCGGCGCGAACTGGCTCATGGCGCACGCGCGCGCGACCTTCCCCGCCGACCTCTCCTACGACTTCAGCTTCACCGACCCGCCCGCGAAGGAGCACCTCTTCGTCGTCCTCGCGCGCGAGCCGCTCGCGGAAGTCCCCACGGGCGCGGCGCTCGTCGAGTTCTGCGGCTCGAACGTCGAGGACTGCGCCTGGAAGCCTTCGGCCTCGCTGTGGGAGCGCATCCGCGCCGGCGCGCGCGCGCGCGGCGTGACCGAGGCGCGCGCCGGCGCGCAGCCCGCGCAGGCGGCCCCGCAGCCGCTCACGCCGCAGACGCTCCAGCGCGGCCTCAAGGTCAAAAGGGAAGACCCCAGGCCCGCGGTCGTCCGCGTCAACAACTCCCCCGCCGACGACCTGCTCGTCACGGAGATCGTGCTCGTCCACAAGTAGCCCGGCAGCGGCCCGACCGTGAGGGAGGGCGTC
>DASVTS010000209.1:0-28164 GCA_036387455.1 Pyrinomonadaceae bacterium
CTGCGCCTGCGACAGCCCGCGCGCGAGCAGGGTCGCGTTGTTGAAGTTAGTCGAGCTGAAGGTGGTCGTGCCGAAGGTGGAGATGCCGGGGAAGTTGCGCTTCTGCTGATCGTAGCTGAAGAAGAAGAAGAGGCGATCCTTCACGATGGGGCCGCCGATGGTGCCGCCGAACTGCTTGCGGTTGTCCTCGGGCTTGGTCGTCAGCTGCGGGTTGCGCGCGTTGAACTTGTCGTCGCGCACGTAGAAGAAGGCGTTGCCGTGGAACTCGTTGGTGCCGCTCTTGGTGACGGCGTTGGTGACGGCGCCGGCGGCGCGCCCGTACTCGGACGAGTAGTTCGAGGTGTTGACCTGGAACTCGCGCACCGCGTCCTGGCTGATGGAGTAGCTGAGGCGGGTGCGCCCGCGCTCCTCGGAGAAGAACGCCTGATTGTTGTCGCCGCCGTCAATCGTGTTGTTGTTGAGCAGGCCGGAGATGCCGCGGAAGCTGATGAGGCCGAAGGTGCCGTCGGGCACCGCGCCGGGCGTGAGGATGGCGAAGTTCGACCAGCGGCGGCCGTTGATCGGCAGGTTGTTGATCGACGTCTGGTTGATGTTCGTCGAGAAGTCCTGCTGCTCGGTGTTGATGACCGGCGCCTCGCTCGTCACCTGGACGGTCTCCTGCGCGCCGGTGATGGAGAGGTCGACGTCGAGCGGCGTGACGCGCCCGACCTCGACGACCACCTTCTGCTGCGTGTAGGCGGCGAAGCCCGAGGCGTTGATGGTGACGACGTAGTTGCCCGGGTCGAGCTGCACGACGCGGAAGCGCCCCTCGTCGTCGGTGGTGGCGGAGAACTCCTTGTTCGTCTCCTCGTTCTTGACGGTGACCGCGGCGCCCTTCACGACCGCGCCCTGCGGGTCCTTAACCATGCCGCCGACGGCGCCCTGGGTCGTGGACTGCGCCAGCGCGACGGCCGGGCCGAAGGCGAGGCAGAAGATGAGCAAGGCCAGCGCGCAGGCTGTCTTGCTGAGGGGATTTTTCGGCATATTTCTTCCTTTTCCTGCTTTAGATGTTGCGGTGGTTCGGGATTCGGGTGCCATGCTTTCCCGACGTCTCCCGAGGGTGTCGGCCGACCCGTCTGGTTGAAAGAATGGCTAGAAAGAGAACGGAAACTTATACCATACGGGAAGAAAGTTACGCGACCGTTACGGGCGCGGAAACGCGGTGTTAAATACTACACTTCCGGCCGCGGCGCAAGACGAAAAAGGCCGCACGCCGTTCCCCCGTCGAACCTGCCGGCAGACGCCTCCGGGCGCCGCGGGCAAAAGAGTCTGAGGGGGAGTTGGGTGCGACCGAAACCGTCACGGGGCGTTAAGTATCCGTCCAAAAACCTGAATAAAAAAAGTCCAAAAAATCGGATGTTCGCGGCCGCCCTTTGTAACGGGGGCGGGGAGGCTCCGCCGACTCTCCAACTTAACTAGAAGGGCGCGAAGGGTTTCACCACCCGCGCGCCGCGGCCCCCGCGGGGGCCCGAGACTGACGCCCACCTGCGCCTTAAAACGAAACAAAAAGCATGCCAGCAAAAAGCCCCGCCGCGGCCTCTCGCTCGCGGCCCCCCGGCGCGGCGTTTCAGGGCGTGAGGAAGCGCGCGCGGTATTCGTCGGAGGAGATGAAGGCTTTGACCATCTCGGCGCGGACGTAGTCGCCGTTGAACTCGACGAGCTTGGAGAACCAGAAGTCGTAGCCTTCGAAGTCGCGGTTCGGCTCGGGCGCGTCGTCCGGGTTCCTTCTGAGGTAGCCGAAGTATTGCATCAGGACGAAGGCGCGGTTCAACTCGGCGCGCTTGAAGTCTTCGTCCTCCGCGACCCTCGTGAGCACGGAGGCGCGGCCGGCCGGGCCGTTGCCCGCGGCGGTCAGCGCCGCCACCTGCTGGTCGCGCTCCGACGGCGAGAGCGAGTTGCCGGACGCCGCGTTGAGCGAGTCCACGAACTGCGCGGGCGTCTGCGAGGCGGGGTGGGTGAGGAGAAACTCGGGCCGCGTGACGAAGTCCGCCGCGTAAGCCTGACGGTTCGCTTCGAGCTGCTGCTCCCAGCCGGGCTGGAGGACGACGACGTTGCGGCCGAGCTGCCGCGCGTCGCGCCAAAGCTCGCGGTAGAGCGGGAAGCCGCGCGGGCGCGATTCGCTGTCGGGGAACGAAGCCTTGAAGGCGCGGTAGGCGAAGTAGCCCGTCTGCTGGAACTCAATCGAAAGGAAGAAGGCCGCCGAGACGTTGACGCGCCTGACCTCGCGGCATTGCGCGTCGGTGCCGCAGCCTTCAACCTGCGCCGTCCAGAACTGGAAGCCGGGCGTGTCGGGCGTGCGCGCGAGGAAGTCGAAGTAGTGCTGGCGGACGAAGAAGTCGGTCGCCTCGACGGGGTTGGCGCCCGCGGCCGCGTCGTCGTCCGTGATGCTCAGCCGCATGATGTGCCGCGTGTCGAGCGTGACGCCGTTCGTCGGGTGGTTGAGCGAGACGGTCAAACTCTCGCCCCCCTCCGGCCGCGCGTCGTCGGTGATGAGCACGCGGAAGCTCTTGCTCGCCTCGCCCGCCGCGAATTCGAGCGTGCCCAGCGCCGTCGTGTAGTCGGAGCGCTCGGTCGCCGTCTCGTCGGTGGTGGCGTACTGGACGGAGGTGGGGCCGACGGAGCCGGCGCGCGTGACGAGGATTTCCGCGAAGCCCGCGCCCTCGCCCACCGAGGCGGCCGAGAGCGCGAACTGCAAGCTGCTGGTTGATGAGGGGGAGGGGCAGAGGCGTTGGGCCGTGGCGCTGTTGCGCGGGGCGGGCGCGGCCGTCGAGAAGTCGGCGGCGTTGTTGTCCGCGTCGGCACAGCCGTCGGCGTTCCTCAGCGCGGCGGTCGTCGGGGACGGGGCGGGGAAGTTCGCGCCGCCCTCGACGCAGGTCGCGGGGCCGTAGGCGAAGAAGTCGGCGAGCGCCGCGTCCACGCCGACCGAGCAGCCGTACTGCGCGTAGGGGTGCGTCGGCGAGCCCTTGACGAGCGCGACGCGGCCGGTCGCCGCCGGGAGGTCGAAGCCGGAGGGGAAGAAGCCGCCTCCGGCGTCGGGCGCGGGGAGCGGCGCGCCGCCGCCGCCGCCGCCGGCGAACTGATAGAGGAAATACTTGCCGGGGTTAAGCCCGACGAAGCCGTTCGAGGAGACGACCCTGATGCCGACGGGGACGAGGCCGCCGGGGAAGCCCGGCGCGGGCGGCGCGTTGACGAGCACCTGGAGCGTGTAGTCCGAGAGGTTCACCGTCACGTTGCCGCGGTTGAAGATTTCGACGAAGTCGTTCTGGAACGTCGCGCCCGCCTCGCCGCCGCGCGTGTAGACCTGACTGATGACGAGGTCGCGCGAGCCGGTCTGCGACTGCGCGCGCGCGGGCACAGGCGCGAGGAGGGAGAAGGCGAGAAACGCCGCGGCGGCCGTCACGAGCGCGGCGACGTTGCGACAGGCGGGGCGGCGAACGTTCGCTCCCGTGAGTGAAATGGACATGATTGCTCTCCGAAGGAGGCGGCGGGGGGCCGGGCGGCTCAGGTCTCGACCACGCGCGTCGAGACGCCGAGCCAGCCTCCCGAAGCGCTCCGGCCCAGCACGTAGACGGCGATGTTGACCGCGCCGACGCGGTAGACGGCGACCCCCGAGAGGTTCGCCGCCAGCACGCGCGAGAGTTCAAGGACGCGGCCCGCGGGGGCGGGGCTGAAAGAGCCCTTCGCCTCCTCGACGAAGGACGCGGGGCTGAAGAACTCTTCCGGCCCGCGCGTCGTGACCTCCGAGTCCGCCGCCGCGCCCGCCGCGCGGCGCAGGGTCGCAGCGTCGGGCGCTTCACCCGCGCCGAGGCGGAAAGGCTCGACCGGGTAGTCGGACTCGCTCATGCGGAAGAGCCCGCGCGCGGCCCCGCCGATCTCTTCCAAAATCTGTTGGTCGCTTTTCATTACGAGACTCATGCGGCCCACGAAGGGCGGCGCGAAAAAGAGGGCGGGACTCTGTTGGTAAAGAGTCCCGCCCCCGTTTGTCCGTCCGTCGGCCCGGAAATTACTTCCCGGTGTTCACGAACTGGATGCAATCACCCTGGTTCTCGAAGGGGCGCGGGGCCTGGAACCGCCGCCAGCCGTCGTTCATGCACTGGTCCTTGCTCTTGGGCGCGTTGGTCACGGTGTCGCAGGTGTCGCCGATGCCGTCCTGGTCGAAGTCCTCCTGGCCGGGATTGGCGACGAGCGGGCAGTTGTCCACCCCGTCGAGCACGTTGTCGTTGTCGTCGTCGGTGTCGGCGTTGTTGCCGATGTGGTCGCCGTCCGTGTCCACCGACTCGTTCGGGTTAAGGGGGAAGGCGTCCTGAGCGTCGGCCACGCCGTCGCCGTCGTCGTCGGTGTCGGCGTTATTGCCGATGTGGTCGCCGTCGGTGTCTACGGTCTCGCCGGCGTCGAGCGGGAAGGCATCCTGGGCGTCGGAGACGCCGTCGTTGTCGTCGTCCGCGTCAACGCAGTCGGGGCTGTGATCCGAGTCCGTGTCGGTCGCCTTGCTCGCGGCGCTCAGAGGGTTCGAGCCGCAGGCGTTCTCGTTCACGTCGCTCTGCCCGTCGCCGTCGTCGTCGGTGTCGGCGTTGTTGCCGACGTGGTCGCCGTCGGTGTCCACCGACTCGTTCGGGTCGAGCGGGAAGGCGTCCTGGGCGTCGGCCACGCCGTCGCCGTCGTCGTCGTTGTCAACGCAGTTAGGACTGTTGTCGCCGTCGGCGTCCGTCGCCTTGCTGGCGGCCGAGAGCGGGTCGGAGCCGCACGCGAGTTCGTCCGCGTCCGTCTGCCCGTCGTTGTCGTCGTCGGCGTCAACGCAGTTGGCCTGCGCGTCGCCGTCGGTGTTAGCAAAGCCCTCGTCAACGCCTTCGTTCAGGTCGTTATCAACCCCGTCGCAGACCTCAGGCTTCGAGTTGGAGTTGAGCGGGTCGCTGCCGGCGGCTATCTCGATGGCGTCAGAGGCGCCGTCGTTGTCGTCGTCCGCGTCAACGCAGTCTGCCTGCGTGTCGCCGTCGGTGTTGGTGAAGCCTTCGTCCACGCCTTCGTTCAAGTCGTTGTCCAGGCCGTCGCAGACTTCGGGCTTCGAATTGGCGTTCAGGGGGTCGGAGCCGGCGTCGGTTTCGGCGGCGTCGGAGACTCCGTCGCCGTCGTCGTCGGTGTCAACGCAGTCGGCCTGGCCGTCGTTATCGGTGTTGGCGAAACCTTCGTCAACCCCGTCGTTCAGGTCGTTGTCCACGCCGTCGCAGACCTCGGGGGTGGAGTTGGAGTTGAGCGGGTCGCTGCCTGCGGCCGTCTCGGCGGTGTCCGTGACGCCGTCGCCGTCGTCGTCCGTGTCAACGCAGTTGGCCTGCGCATCCCCGTCCGTGTTGACGAAGCCCTCGTCCACGCCCTCGTTGAGGTCGTTATCAAGCCCGTCGCAGACCTCGGGCTTCGAGTTGGCGTTAAGCGGGTCGGAGCCGGCTGTGACCTCGGCCGCGTCCGAGACGCCGTCGTTGTCGTCGTCCGCATCGACGCAATCGGCTTGGCCGTCGTTGTCGGTGTTGGCGAAGCCCTCGTCAACGCCTTCATTCAGGTCGTTGTCCACACCGTCGCAAACTTCCGGCCTGGAAGCCGCGTTGAGCGGGTCGGAACCGGCCGCCGTCTCGGCGGCGTCGGTCGCGCCGTCGTTGTCGTCGTCGGCGTCGACGCAGTTGGCCTGCGCATCGTTATCCGTATTGGGGAATCCCTCGTCGATGCCCTCGTTGAGGTCGTTGTCCACGCCGTCGCAGACCTCAGGCTTCGAGTTGGGGTTGAGCGGGTTCGAGCCCGCGGCCGTCTCGGCTTCGTCTGTTGCGCCGTCGTTGTCGTCGTCGGCGTCGCAGGCGTCGCCCTCGGCGTCGCCGTCGAAGTTGGCCTGATTGGCGTTGGCGGCGAAGTCACAGTTATCCGTGCTGTCGGGCACGCCGTCGGCGTCGGAGTCGAGCGGCGGGTTGACGCCGTTGGTGCCGGCCTCGACGCACTGCTCGATAGGGTCGGGCAGGTTCGAGTAGAAGTCGTAGCCGGTCAGCGCCTCGACCGCGTCAACGGTCGTGATGTAGCTGTGCCAGTCGTTGTTACGGATGCCCTGGACGTTGGGCATGATGACGGCGATGGTTCTCGTCGCGCAGGTCACGCGCGAGATGTCATCGCCCGCGGCCTTCGGCAGTACCAGCACCACCTTCCACGTCTGCGCCGGGACGGTGACGTGGCCGTTGGCGAGGGTCGTGGTGAGGCCGCCGTTGCTGCCCGTGCCGCCGACGCCATGCGGGCCCGAGATGATGTACATCTCGTTGGCCGGCAGGTACGTGTTGCGCAGGTCGTTCTCCATGGCCGCCCAGGGCCCCTGGTTGTTGTCGGGGGCCTGCGGCACCATGTTCGACATCAGGAACGTCGCCTGGTTGATGGGGCGCGAATTCTGCTCGTCGCGGTCGGCGTTCGGGGTCATGTGGCCGCGGTCAAAGCCGGAGCCGGAGTAGTCCGTGTGCAGCACGCGGTACCAGAAGGGCGGAACCTGCGGGTCGGGGCGGAAGGTGTCGACGCGCGCGAGGCTGCCGACCCAGTCGTCCGAGAGGTGCCAGCTCACCCAGTTGGGCGTGCCGCGGTCGCGGTTGTAGGAGAGCGAGAACTCCGGCTTCTCCATCAGGAAGTTGTTCGGCTGGTTGTAGTCTTCAACCGCGCCGCTCGGGTTGCCCATCGTCAGGTGCACCGACGGCGGGTAGACGGGCGCGTTGCCCGTGGCGATGGAGAACGACCAGACGTAGTTGGCCGCCATGTTGTTGGTGCCGGGGGCGCTGTCGTCCGAATCGGAGTCGGCGACGGCGTCCTTGAGGACGGTGGCCGTGCAGGTCTCGCCGGCGACGAAGTTGACGTTCGGCGTGACTATCCAGGTCGTCGGGCCGCCGGCGACGGTGGCGCTGTTGTGCTGGCCCGTCGTCGCGCAGGTGATGTCGAACCAGACGGGCGCGAGGTCGACGGGCTCGTTGAAGCCGACGGTCAGACTCGCGTCGCGCGGCGCCGTCGTGTTGTTGGCGGACGGCGAAGTGAAGGTCACCGAAGGGCCGACCTCGCCGGCGGGCGTCGGCGTGGGCGTCGGGGTCGGGGTCGGCGTGGGCGTCGGCGGGATGCAGACGTTGACGCCGTCGGACGAGGGCGCGGCCGTCGTGTAGGTCGAGGTGTTGAGCGCGCCGCCGGAGCCGTTGGGGCAGCGCTGGATGGAGTTCGTCTCGTTGCCGCCGCCCGCGCCTTCGTTAATCTGCGGCTGCCCCGGCGTCAGCGTGCCGAGCAGGCCGGGGTCGTCCGGGTCGTTCGTGTCGTAGACGACGGCGTCAATCAGGTTGGACGCCGTGACGGCGGTGCCGTTCGGGAAGTCTGAAGCGCTCGCGGCGTAGAGGGCTGCGGCGTCCTCGCCGTTCTGCAGGAAGCCGGACGTGCCGGGGTTGAAGGTCAAATCGACGCCGGGCACGCCGGGGTTGCCGATGGTGAAGTAGCCAGCGGCGTTGGTCGTGAAGCCGTCGAGGTCGAAGGCCGCGTAGGAGGTGTCGCTGCTGCCGGTGTAGAGGACGAGGGTCAGCCCGTTGAGCGAGGTGTTACCGACGCCGCCGTCGTACAACTCGATGAACTCGGCCGCGTCGGCGCCCGGCGTGTCCGAGTCAAGCTCGTTGATGATGATGTTCGTCCCCGGGACGGGAGTCGGGTTCGGGGTCGGGGTCGCCGTGGGGCTCGGAGTCGGGGTCGGCGTGGGCGTCGGAGTAGGCGTGGCCGTGGGGGTCGGAGTCGGCGTGGCCGTGGGGGTTGGAGTCGGGGTGCTACGCAGCGAGTTGATGTAGGCCGTGTTGTTGGCGTTGTTGCCGGAGCCGAAGGTGAGACCGGTGGCCGCGCCCGTCGCGTCCGTGCCGTTGAAGTCGGCGATGGACTGCGTGCTGTTGTTGGCGTAGACGAACTGGTTCGTGCCGGACTGGCCCGTGGCGCGCAGCTTCGGCGTCGGGGCGGCCGTGAACTGCGCGCCCGCGGTGCCGCCCGCCAGCGCATGGATGCTGCCGGCGACGAGCGCCGTGCCGCTGCCCGCGGCCTTAATCATCACCATTTCGATGCCGGCGATGTCGAACGAGCCGCCGCCGGAGGTGAAATAAGTAGTATTCGTGAGGCCGAGGTCGAGGTTGAAATCGCCGCCGCCGACTGTCACGTCGGCCGCGGTGTTGTTGTTGCGCAGGACGATGAGAGTGCCCGCGGGGACGGCGGCCCAGAGCGCGTTGTTGGTGAACGTGAACTTGCCGCCCCCGTCGTTATCCATGCTTGAGGAGAAATCCTTGATTATCATCCCCCGCATGTCGAGATTATTCTGAATGACTAGCAGCTCGACGACATCCCCCGCCGCCGTGCCGGAGTTGAAATACTTATTGACAGCTACGCTCGGCACCGGGTCCGCGAAAAAAGGCGCGGCTTGGGCCGTCGGAATAATGCGTATGAATTGTGTCGGTACGGCAAGGGCAAGGAGGGAAAAGACGAGCAAGAGGGCGACAAGGCGGAAGCGCACGGGCACGTACTTCTGCCCACTGGCGGGTGGGTACATGAACAATCCTTTCGTGGATAAGGGGGTTTAGGTTGGCACCGTCCTGGGGGCAGCCGGGAGGGCGCGTAAGCGCGAAGAATCGAGGCGATGCTTTTACTCGATTTTCGCCGTCAGGTCAACCCGCTAGATAGGAGCCCGCTTAAGATGCGGCCCGCCAGCCCACGGTTGCCCCCGGAACGGGCTTAAATAGCAGATAAATCAGCATTGGCGGCGGGTATCCAGAAAAGGCGCGGGCCGCCCCGGCAGAGTGGGTCGGAGTCTGCCGGGGCGGCCCGCGCGGGCTGGCGGCTTTTGTTGTCGCGCCCGTCCGAAAGCTGCTAGACGCGCTCGAAGACGATGGCGATGCCCTGGCCGCCGCCGATGCAGGCCGAGGCGAGGCCGTAGCGGCCGCCGCGCCGCCGGAGTTCGTTGAGCGCCGTCAGCACGAGGCGCGTGCCCGAGGCGCCGAGCGGGTGGCCCAGCGCGATGGCGCCGCCGTTGACGTTCGTCTTCGAGCGGTCGAGCCCCAGCTCCTTCTCGACGGCGAGGTACTGGCCGGCGAAAGCCTCGTTGACCTCGACGACGTCGATGTCCGAGAGCTTCAGGCCCGCCTTCTCCAGCGCCTTGCGGATGGCCGGGACGGGGCCGATGCCCATCACGTCGGGCTCGACGCCCGCGTAGGCCCACGAGACGACGCGGCCGGCCGGCGTGACGCCCTTCTCCTTCACGTAGTCTTCGCCGGCGATGACGAGCGCCGCCGCGCCGTCCACGATGCCGGAGGCGTTGCCGGCGGTGACGAAGCCGTCCTTGCTGAACGCCGTCGGGAGTTTGGCGAGGACTTCGAGCGTGGTGTCCGGGCGCAGGTGGTCGTCCCTGTCCACGACCTTCGTGCCCTTGCGCGTCTTGACCTCGACGGGGACGATCTCCTCGGCGAAGACGCCGGCGTCCTGCGCGCGCTTGGCCTCCCGCTGCGAGCGCAGGGCGTAGGCGTCCTGCTCCTCGCGCGAGATTTCGTAGCGGCGCGCGAGGTTCTCGGCCGTGCCCGCCATCGTCGTGTTGCAGTAGGTGTCGAGGAGCGCGACCATCAGCGAGTCTTCCATCTTGCCCTGGCCCAACCCGAAGCCCGAGCGCGCGCCGTAGACGACGTGCGGCGCCATGGACATGGACTCCATCCCGCCGACGAGCGCCGTGCGCGCCTCGCCCAGCATAATCATCTGCGCGCCGGAGACGACGGACTGGATGCCGCTGCCGCAGAGGCGGTTGACGGTGAGCGCCGGCCGTTCGGCGGGCACGCCCGCCTTTAGCGCGACGTGGCGCGCGCCGTAGATGGCGTCGCCCGAGGTCTGCAAGGCGTTGCCGACGATTGTGTGGTCGATGTCTTCGGCCGCGACGCCCGAGGCTTCGAGCGCGCCGCGCGCCGCCGCCGCGCCGAGGTCGATGGCCTTCACGTCCTTGAGCGCCCCGACGTACTCTGTCATCGGCGTGCGCCTGCCGCCGAGGATGAAGATTTCTGTACTCATGACTGTTAGATGTACCTCTCTGTCGAAAATCTGCCCGCCGAAATAACCCGGCAGTGTAGCCGAAAAAGCCGTGAACCGTAAACCGTGAACCGTGACAAGAGGAAGGCAATTCCTTCTTGTCACGGTTCACGGTTTGCGGTTCACGCCTCGAAGCGGTGCGTGGCGCGGTAGCGGTGGAGGAGTTCTTCGAGGAAGCCCTCGTAGGTGAAGCCGGCGGGGTCGTAGTCGGGGCGGAGCTTGTAGAGCAGGGGCGTGGCGACGCGCCAGGCCATCCACTGCCGCAGCATATCTTCCATGTCCCAGCGGCGCCGGAGGAACGCCTCGACCACCTCGACCTCGCGCTCGGCGAGCGCGCCGAGGTCGGCGCGGAAGGGGACGGGCTTGAAGGAGCGGCGGAGCGCCGCGTCGGCCGTGGGCGCGGAGAAGACCTGCTCGAAGGAGGGCGCCTGCGCCTCGCGCTCGCGGACGACGACCGTGCCGGCGACGAGGTCGCCGAGGCGTTGGTCGCGGCTGCTGACGAAGACCGAGACGAGGCCCACGGAGTAGAAGGGGAAGGGCTCCATGTCGAGGATGCGGACGAGGTTCCTGGCCGCCGCCTCCCAGAAGGTGACCGGGCGCCCGTCCTCGCGTATCACGCGCAGCCGCAGCCAACGCTTGCCCGGCGTCTGCCCCGACCACGCCCACTCGAAGAGCGCGAAGTAGCCCGACCACATCAGGAAGACGGCGACGACGAGGAGCGCGAGGAGCCACTTGGGCGCGTCCGCCACCCAGCGGCCGAGGTCCGAGAAGCCTATCCACCAGATGACGGCGAACGCCACGACCGCGATGAGCAGGATTTGCAGGAAGTGGTCGAAGGCGCACGCGAGGAAGCGGTTGCCCGTCGAGGCCAGCGCGAAGTGCAGCGGCACGCGCTCCGGCGTCTCGATGACCAGCGTCTCGTCTGTGGGGGCGGCGGACATTTAGAGGCGTGGCGGCAGCCAGTAGTCAGTAGATGAACGAAGGTGTTTCTACCGCCTGCTTCAATCCAGCGACGGCAGCGCGTCGTCCGGGTCGGGCGGGCCGGCGGCCGCGTCGAGCCGCAGGGCGCCGAGCTGCCGGAACATGGACATGAAGTCGAAGTTGTTCCACGACTCCGTTATCTGGCCGCCGGAGATGCGGACGATGCTGATGCCGGTGAACTCGACCGGCTTTTCGGTGGCCGCGAAGCCGAGCGTGTGGCCGCGGTGGCGCCCGCGCACGGTGCAGCGCGCCGCCACCCGGTCGCCCTCCGAGATGGTGTCCTCGACGACGACCTCGATGTCGGGGAACGCCTCGCGGAACTGGCGGAAGAAGGGCTTGAAGCCGGCGGGGCCGCGCAGCGGCTCGCCCGCCTCGCCGGCCAGCCCGTGCGCCACGCCGCCCTCGGCGAACAGCTCGTCAATCGCCTCCTCGCGCCCCCTGTTCCAGACCTCCTCGAACCAGCGGCGGACTATGGCCGCGTTCCCCGAAGCGTCGTAACCTTCCTTCATCTCACTTCCTCCTTTGGGCCGCGCGTCAGGCCCCGCGGACGCGCAGAAAGCGGCGCTTGCCGACCTGGATGAGCGGCGAGCGTTCGGCGCTGACTTCGACCTCCGTCTCGGCGCCGGCGGCGCGCTCGCCGTCCACGCGGACGCCGCCCTGCTCGATGAGGCGGCGCGCCTCGGCCATCGAGGGCGCGAGGCCCGTCTCGACGAGCAGGCGCGGGAGCTTCCACGTCTGGCGTGCGACGGCGCGCTCCTCGACGTCGTCGGGCGTCTCCTTGTTGCGGAAGCGGCGGACGAACTCCTCCTCGGCGGCCGTGGCGGCTTCGGGCGAGTGGAAGTCGGCGATGACGCGCTTGGCGAGGGCGACTTTGAAGTCGCGCGGGTTGGCCGCGCCCGATTCGGCGCGCTCGCGCAGACGAGCGATGTCGGCGACCGGGAGGTCGGTCAGCAGCTCGTAGTAGCGCCACATGAGGGCGTCGCTGATGGACATGACCTTGCCGAACATCTCCTGCGGCGGGTCGTCGATGCCGATGTAGTTGCCGAGCGACTTCGACATCTTCTGCACGCCGTCGGTGCCTTCGAGGAGGGGCGTGGTGAGGACGACCTGCGGCTCCTGCCCGTACTCGCGCTGGAGGTTGCGGCCGACGAGCAGGTTGAACTTCTGGTCGGTGCCGCCCAGCTCCACGTCGGCTTCGAGCGCGACCGAGTCGTACCCTTGCGTCAGGGGGTAGAGCAGCTCGTGGAGCGCGACGGGGCGCTCCTCGGCGAGCCGCTTCTGGAAGTCGTCGCGCTCTAGAATCTGCTTGACCGTGACGTGCGAGGCGAGGCGGACGAAGCCGTCGGAGCCGAGCCGGCTCATCCACTCGGAGTTGAAGCGCACCTCGGTCTTCTCCGGGTCGAGCAGCTTGAAAATCTGCTTCTTGTAGGTCTCGGCGTTGGCGTCTATCTCCTCGCGCGTGAGCTGCGGGCGGGTGGCGGACTTGCCCGAGGGGTCGCCTATCATCCCGGTGAAGTCGCCGATGAGGAAGATGACGGTGTGCCCGAGCTCCTGGAAGTGGCGGAGCTTGCGGATGACGACCGTGTGGCCGAGGTGGATGTCGGGGGCGGTCGGGTCGGCGCCGAGCTTGACGCGCAGGGGCTTGCCCGCCCGCGCGCTCCTTTCCAGCTTGGCGCGGAGGTCGTCCTCGCGGATGAGTTCGACCGCGCCCTTCCTTAAAAATGCGAGCTGCTCGTCAATCGTCATCATCGCCAAACGATAAATAGAGACGTGGGAAAAGTCCACCTTGCGGCCGGGCGGCGCGGGCGGGGAATGATTTTGTGCGCGGGCCGAGCGGCGGCTCTCAGGGCGAAGTGCGGCGCGGGTCGTTGCGCTCGCGGGGCTTCTGGTTCGACTGCTGCGGGCTGCGGTCGGGCCGGGGCAGGGCGTCGGCGTTCGGGCGGGCGGGGCGCGTGACGAGCGGGCCGACGAGGGTGCCCGCGCCGGGGCGCGTCGCCGCCTCCTCCGGCGCGGCGAAGTCGTCGCCGAGCCACAGCTCATAGTGGCGCGGGCGGACGGCGCCCGATGCGGCGAGCGCGACCGTCTTGAGGTTGACGCCGAAGCCGCCGAGGACGGCGCGAATGTTCTCGACGTCCGGCTGTGCCGCCTGTGCGTCCCCGTAGAACCTCACGTCCGACCCGGACTGGCGAATCCCCCTGCGCTCCACGTTCTCGACGCCGGGCACGAGGAAGCCCGCCGCCTGGAGCTTGCGCACCACCTCGCCCGCGCGCGCCCTCTGCCCGGCGTTCACGATCTGGACGTAGACGCGCGGCGGCACCTGCGCGGCGGCCTGCTGCCCGCCGCCGGCGTCCGCCTGCGCGATGCTGGTCTCGACCGCCTCGCGCAGCGCCCTGCTGACCGTCTCGGCCTTGTCCGGGTGCTCGTCCGCGTAGGCGCCCGCGTAGCCCGACAGGACGGTGTTGGCCTTCTGCGACGCGGCGAGCGCCGACTGCTTCAGCGCCAGCTCGCCGTTGACGGCGGCCAGTTCGCGCTCCGCCTTCGTCAAAGCCTCGCGCGCCCTGTCCCTGCGCGCGTCGAGGTCGCGCAGCTCCGTCCACGCGAGCGCGATGAGGGCGACGAAGACGAGGAGCACCAGCGCCGCGCCGTACTGGAGGAGGCGCTGGAGCCTTTCGAGCCTGCCGAGGTTGAGCTTGCGCGCGGGCGCCTCAGTCGTCGCCGGCCGTGTCATGACGTTCACCCTCCGTTGATGCGCCCCTGCGCTATCTGCTGGGCGTAGCTGAGCGAGCGCGCGGTGAGCCAGAGCACCGCCGCGAGGAGCAGCGCGCAGATGCTCCCCAAGACCGTGGCGAGCAGCGCCCGCTCCTCCGCGAGCGAGGGCACGAGCAGCGAGACGACGAGCCCCGCGAGCGCCAGCGCGAAGAGCGCGAGCAGCGTCTTTAAGAGCGGGCGCACGAACCGCGTCACCTCGTTGAGCCCCGAGAGCAGGTCGGCGTTCGAGCCGTCCGCTATCTTCCCGACCGCCTCGCGCTGTACGGCCACGACCTCGCCCTTCTTCTCCTCCAGCCGCCTGATCTCCGAGAGCGTCCGCAGCAGCCGCTCCTTCGCCGCCGCGAGGTCTTTCTCGTCGGCCACGCTCAGGCCGTGGCGCGTCTTGAGGCCGTAGGGGACGGACTTCGGCACGCCCCGCGAGTTGAGGTAGAGCGGGACGACGCGGCGCGTGTGCGGGTCTTCGCGCGCCATCTGGATGGCGACGGCTATCTCCTCGCACTGGTAGTAGGCGTCCTCCGTGTTCGGCGAGACGATGATGATGTGGATGAGCGACGAGCGCAGCGCCTCGGACAGCACGCGGTCCCAGTTCTCGCCGAGCGAGATGCACTCGTCGTCGAGGAAGACGCGCGCGGGCGGCTCGAGCTGGCGCCTGAGCGTGCGCGCCGCCTCCAGGTCGGCCCCGGCGTGCGCGAGGAAGAAGTCCCAGCCGAAGTCCGGGCCGGCCTGCGCTGCCGTGTTTGCCGTCTGGTCTGTCATCGGCCGGGGCTCCGTGTGCCCGCGCGCCGCGGGCGGCGGCTGTTTGAAGAAGGCGCTTGTGAGTGACGGTCGAGTCCGCCGGGACGGCCGAGACGTCCCGGCGGGGCGGTCGCTGCCTAGAGGGCGGGGGAAAGATATGTCCGCGCGGCGGGGTTGTCAACGATTTTGTCGGGGGCCGCCCGGCGGCGCTACCCCGGCGGGTGAATGACGCAGATGAACGGGCTCTCCTCGCGCGGGAGGAGGAGCCCGTCGGGGCCGAGGCGCACCGTCGTCTGGCGGACGGAGTCGCCCTCGTTGCCGCCGACGCAGAACGCGTAGGCGCCGTCGGCGTCCTGGCCGACCTCGACGACGATGACCGGGTGAGACTTGTAGTTCCTGTGCGTCCGCGCGAAGGCGAAGTCGTGGCTCCCCCCGCCGCGGTTGTGGACGATGATGTCGCCGACGTGAGGGGCGTGGGCCGCGGGGTCGAAGCCGCGGAAGCCGGTGGCCCCGCTCTCGGCCTTCCGAATCGCGCTGTGCGTGAAGACGGACGTGGCCATCGAGAACTCGAAGTCGGCGCGGGTGGCGCCGGCCTTTTTGACGCACCAGGAGACGAACTGGGGCGCCCAGGGCACCGCCGTGCAGCTCTGGAAGGGGAAGCCTATCTCCTGCGTCCACTTCCTGATTTGTGCGCACAGCTCCGGGTCGGCCTCGTTGACGAAGCGAAAACGGTCGTGCTGCGCCTGCGCGACGGCGGCGATTCTCCGGGCGAGCGCCGTGGGTTCGGGCATGGGTTCCTCACTTTCGGGGCCGCGCCCGGGGAGGGGACGCGGCCCCGCGCGGCCACCCCTCACTTCAGGTTCTTGACGATGCAGATGAAGGGGTTGTCGGTGCGCGGCTTGATGAAGCCCTGCGCGTTCAGGCGCACGGTCGTGCGGCGCACCGAGTCGCTCTCGTTGCCGCCGACGCAGAAGGCGAAGCGCCCCTGCGAGTCCGTCCCGGTCTCGATGACGATGACCGAGTGGGAGTTGTAGTTCTTGTGCGTGCGCGCGAAGGCGAAGTCGTGGTGCGTCCCGCCGCGGTTGTTCTGGATGATGTCGCCGACGTCGGGCTTCTGCGCGGTGATGTCGAAGCCCTGGAAGACGCCGGCGCCGTTGATGGCGTTCTGAATCGCCTTGTGGACGAAGACCGAGTGGGCCATCGAGAACTCGAACTCCTGCTTGGTGGCGCCGGCCTTCTTGATGCACCACGAGACGAAGACCGCCGACCAGGCCACCGCCGTGCAGCTCTGGAAGGAGAAGCCGATGTCCTGCGTCCACTTCTTGATTTGCGTGCACAACTCCGGCTCGGCCTCGTTGACGAACTGGAACCTGCTGTGCTGCGCCTGCGCGACGGTGGCCACTCGCTTGGCGAAGGGTGTAGTCATTTATCTCGTCCTTTCGGGATTTGTTTCCGGGCCGCGCCGCGGCGCCCGCCGCCCCCGGTTCTATAAAGGTATGAGCCGGGGCGGGCAAACGTTTCGGCGCGGCCGGGGCGGGCGGGCGCCTCTACGTCCTGACGACGCGGCGGCCGGCGACGCGGTAGCGGCCGGAGCAGACGAGTGCGAGCGCTTCGGGGTAGGCGGCGTGCTCTTCGACGAGGATGCGCGCGGAGAGCGTGTCGGGCGTGTCGGTGTCGAGGACGGGGACGACGCGCTGCGCGACGATGGGGCCGCCGTCGAGCGTCTCGTCGACGAAGTGGACGGTGCAGCCGGAGACGCGGACGCCGTGCTCGACGGCCTGGCGCTGCGCGTCGAGGCCGGGGAAGGCGGGCAGCAGCGAGGGGTGGACGTTGAGCACGCGGCCGCGGAACTCTCCGACGAAGTAGGGCGAGAGCAACCGCATGTAGCCCGCGAGGCAGACCAGCTCGACGCCGCGCTCTTTCAGGTGCCCGGCGACCTCGCGCTCGTGCTCCTCGCGCGTCCGGCCGCGCCGCTCGACGACCGCCGTCTCAATCCCCCGCTCCGCCGCGTGTTCGAGGCCCGGCGCGCCCGCCTTGTCGCTCAGGACCAGCACGACCCGCGCGCCGGGGACGCGCCCCGCGCCCGCCGCGTCGGCCAGCGCCACCATGTTCGACCCGCGCCCCGAGATGAGGATGCCGACCCTCATACCATCCTGACGTCACGCGGGCCTGCGACGACGCGGCCGATGGGGAAGCACTGGCCGGGGCTGTCGAAGTGGTAGCGGACGGCCTCCGCGTCCGCGGGCGAGCAGATGACGACCATGCCGACGCCCATGTTGAAGGTGCGGTACATCTCGGCCTCGGCCACGTTGCCTATCTCCTGCATCAGTTTGAAGACGGGCGGCACGGGCCACGACCCGCGGTCGATTTCGGCGGCCGTGCCCTCGGGCAGGACGCGCGGGATGTTCTCCAGCAGGCCGCCGCCCGTGATGTGCGCGAGCGCCTTGACGGCGCCGGTGTCGAGTAAGCCTTCGAGCGGGCGGAGGTAGCTCAGGTGCGGGCGCAGGAGCGCCTCGCCGACGGTCTCGCCGAGCGCGTCGAGGCGCGTGTCCGCCGCGTAGCCCGCGACCTCGAAGAAGAGCTTGCGCGCGAGCGAGTAGCCGTTGGTGTGCAGGCCCGCCGAGGGCAGCCCGAGCAGCACGTCGCCCGGCGCGACGCGGCCCCCGTCGATGACCTTCGCGCGGTCCACGACGCCGACGATGAAGCCCGCCACGTCGTACTCGCCCTCGGCGTAGAAGCCCGGCATCTCGGCCGTCTCGCCGCCGAGGAGCACGCACCCGTTCTCGCGGCACCCGCGCGAGATGCCGTCCACGACCGAGACGACCGTCTCGGGCGCGAGCACGCCCGCCGCCACGTAGTCGAGGAAGAAGAGGGGCCGTGCGCCCTGCACGAGGATGTCGTTCGTGCAGTGGTTGACGAGGTCGCGCCCCACGGTGTCGTGGACGCCGGTCATGAAGGCGATCTTGAGCTTGGTGCCGACGCCGTCGGCCGAGGCGACGAGCACCGGCTCGCCCATGCCGGGGAAGGCGCCGTCGAACATCCCGCCGAACGTGCCTATCTCCGAGAGCGTCCGCGCGTTGAAGGTCGAGCGCGCCAGCCCCTTGATCTTCTCGACCGCCGCGTTCGCCGCGTCAATCGAGACGCCCGCGTCGGAGTAGGTGATTGATTTGGTCATCTCTTTTTGGCGCGCGTCGCGCGTCAGAGCTTGAAGTTCTTCGGCCCGTCGCCGCCGCCGGCGCGCTTTTCGAGGCGCTCCTGGAGAGCTTTGACGCGGTCTTCGGATTCTTTGCGCGAGGTCTCGTCGAGGGAGACGTTGATGACGAGGTGGCTGCCCGACTCCGCCCCCTCGGGGAGGAGCGAGGCGGGCAGCTCGACTTTCGTCCCCTCGTCGTCGCCGGCGTGGAGGACGGCCACGCCGCCGTCCTCGATGCGGTCGACGACGGCGCGCGTGCGTTTCGACCTGGCCGTCTTCTTCTCGTCGGACATCTCGGGTTCACCTCCCGGCGGGGCGGTTCGCGTTGGCGTTCCGGTTCGAGTTCGAGCGCGCCTCGTCCTTAGGCTTCGGCGCGGGCGGGAGGTCGCCGAAGTCTATGAAGCCGCGCCGGGCCGAGTCGTCCCTGATGGCCTGCCGGCCGGCCCAGAGGTCTTCGTTGGGCTTCGGCTCGCGCGCGGTCGAAACCTTCGCGTCCGACTCTTGGCCGCGCGTCGAGATGACGATCTCGCCCTGAAAGTCCGTCCGGTAGACCTTGACGCCGGCGGCCTTCAGGCGGGCGAGCGCCTCGGGCGAGGGGTGGCCGTAGCGGTTGTCCATGCCGGCGGAGATGACCGCGATTTTGAACTCGCCGCGCTTGAGGAAGTCTTCGGAGGTGGCGTACTTCGAGCCGTGGTGGCCGACCTTGAGCACCGTGGCGCGGATGTTGGCGCCGTTCTTAATCAGGCGCTCGCGCTCGGTCTGCTCCTCCGCGTCGCCCGTCAGGAGCATCGAGAACTCGCCGTAGTCGAGGCGGGTGACGACCGAGTTGGCGTTGGGCTCGTTGCCGCCCGCGCGGAGGTCCTCCTTCGTGAAGAGCGGCGCGATGGGCGCGAGCACACGCATCACCGCGCCGCCGCCCAGCTCGAACGACTGGCCGGGCTCGGCGCGGATGAGGTCAATCTTCTTCTCGTCCACCGCCTTGAGGAAGTCCTCGTAGTTCTTCGTCGTGTTCGGGACGCCGGAGTAGAGGACGCGGCCGACGTTCGTGCCCTTGATGACCTCGTCGGCGGCGCCGATGTGGTCGGCGTGCGCGTGCGTGGCGACGAGCAGGTCGATGTGGTCGACGCCGTACTTCTTCAGGGCCGCGAGGATGATTTTGCCGTCGCCCGGCTCGCCCGCGTCCACGAGCGCGGTCTTGCCGCCCGGCGTGACGACGAGGATGGAGTCGCCCTGCCCGACGTCCAGGACGACGACCTTCGTCTCGTCGCCCGAGGCCGGCGGCGGCGCCTCGGCCGCGCGCCGCTCCGACCAGGGCTTATACAAAAACTGATAGGCGGCCAGCCCGCCGACGAGGGCCACGACCGCCACCGCCAGCAGCGCGCACCCGCACCCTTTTCTACTCCCTGCCACTCGGATGACCTCCCGCGCTCACTCGCCGTAGGCTTCCCTGTCCATCAGGTCGGCGAACTGCGACCACGTCAGCCTCTTATCCTTCTGGCGTCTCCCGCCCCGCCACGTCAGCGAGCCCCGCCCGATGACGATGGTGCCTATCTTCTCCTCGCTGGCGTAAATCTCGAACTCCATCGAGCTGCCGGCCTTCGTCAGGTCCGGTATTTGGACTTGCGCCGTCACCCTGTGTTTCCTGACGGGTTTCTTCTTGCTCGTCGCCATCTCAGCCTCTCCTCTGTGTCCGGATTCGTAGGAACTCAGTCCGACGGGACGGGCTCGTGCTCGCGCGCGTACTGGGTCTCGGCCTGGGGGGAGATGCGGGTCGGGTAGCGGCCCGTCCAGCAGGCGACGCAGGAGGTGTCGGCGGGCAGGCCGCAGGCTTCGAGCATCCCCTCCATCGAGAGGTAGCCGAGCGAGTCGGCCTCGATGAAGCGGCAGACCTCCTCGACCGACATCCGCGCCGCGATGAGCTCCTCCCTGCTCGGCGTGTCCACGCCGTAGTAGCAGGGGCTCACCGTCGGCGGGCAGCTAATCCTGACGTGGACGGCCGCGGCGCCCGCCTCGCGCACGAGCCGCACGATCTTCTTCGAGGTCGTGCCGCGCACGATGGAGTCGTCAATCAGGACGACCGAACGGCCGCGGATGAGGTCGCGCACGGGGTTGAGCTTGAGCCGGACGCCGAAACTCCGGATGGACTGCTTGGGCTCGATGAAGGTGCGCCCGATGTAGTGGTTGCGCACCAGCCCGAAGCGGAAGTTGATGCCGCTCTCGGCGGCGTAGCCGATGGCGGCGGCGACGCCCGAGTCGGGGACGGGGACGACGAGGTCGCCGGGCGCGGGCTGCTCGACGGCGAGCCGCTTGCCCATCTTGTGGCGCGACTCGTTGACCGAGCGGCCGTAGACCATCGAGTCGGGGCGCGAGAAGTAGACGTGCTCGAAGACGCAGAAGGAGCGGCGGCGCTCGGGGAGCGGGAACGTGGAGCGGAGGCCGCCGTCCGTGATGACCACCATCTCGCCCGGCTCGACGTCGCGGACGTACTCGGCGCCGATGAGGTCGAAGGCGCACGTCTCGGAGGCGACGACCCAGGCGCCGTCGAGGCGGCCGAGCGCGAGCGGGCGAAAACCCCGCGGGTCGCGCACGGCGACGAGCGCCTCCGTCGTCAGGAAGAGCATCGAGAAGGCGCCCTCGGTCTCGCGGAGCACTTCGGGGATGGCTTCGAGCACGGAGGGGGCCGCGGACTGCGCGATGCCGTGGAGGACGACCTCGGTGTCGGAGGTCGAGGTGAAGATGGCGCCGTGGCGCTGGAGCCGCTTGCGCGCCTCGGTGGCGAAGGGGAGGTTCCCGTTGTGGCAGACGGCGACCTGCCCGTGCGGCCCGGCGTTGACGAGGAAGGGCTGCGCCTCGCGCACCGAGACCTCGCCGGCGGTCGAGTAGCGCGTGTGGCCGATGGCCGAGACGCCGGGCAGGCGGTCGAGGCGCTCCCCGTCGAAGACCTCGGAGACGAGCCCCATCGCGCGCTCTTGACGGAGCACCGAGCCGTCGTTGGCGACGATGCCGCACGACTCCTGCCCGCGGTGCTGCAACTGGTAGAGGCCGAGGTAGGTGAGCCGCGCCGCGTCGTCGTGCCCGTAGATGCCGAACACGCCGCACTCGTCGCGGAAGCCGCCCCTCAGGATTTCGCTCGCGCCGCCCTCGTCTGGAATCATGTGGCCGACCGTACTGACCTTGAACGGGTTCGAAGCGACATTGTAGCAGCAGTGGACAGCAGACAGTAGCGCTCCGCCCGCCCGGCTCATGAAGGTTTTTCCACCGGCTGCTGACTACTGTCTACCGTCTACTGTATGATGTCTGCTCGGGATTTCGGAAGGCGGAGGTGACGCCCGTGTTCGGAGTGAAGGTCTACGGCGCGGACTGGTGCGAGGACACGCGGCACGCCCGCGAGTTCCTTGACGGGCTCGGCGTGAAGTACCAGTACGTCGACATCGAGCGGGACGAGGCGGGGGCCGCGTGGGTGCGGGAGCACAACGGCGGCAAGGAGCGGAAGCCGACCGTGGATGTGGCCGGGCAGGTGCTCTCCGTGCCGACCGACCACGAGCTGACGAGCGCGCTGCGCGAGCGCGGCCTGATGGCCTGAGACGGCCGGCCTGAAGGGGGCACGACCCGTTACACAGATGCGCGAGGAAGGACACGGCTTCACACGCAGGCTCGCGGCGGTCTGCCTGAGGGTGGCGCTCGTCGCGGCCCTGTTCGGGGCGGTCTGGGGCGTCTACCGGCGGCTGCCGGAGGGCGAGCGCCCCGCGGGCCGCGCCGCCGTGCAGGGGCGGCAGCGCACGACGCTCCTGCGGCTACGGCTGCGGCGCGAGGAGGTCGGCTTCCCCGTCTCGGCCAAGAGGATTCCCGTCCAGCTCTACCCCATCAACATGACGGCCGCGCGCAACGAGTTCGACTCCGAGCGCCGTCCGGGTCAGCGCTTCGAGGATTTCGCCACGCGCCTGATGGGCGGCCGCCAGCCGCTCGGCGTCGAGCTGGACGAGGGCGGCGAGGCCGTCGTCGCCGTCCCGCCCGGCAAGTGGTGGGTGCACGCCACCGTCGAGGGCGAGCGCGAGCTGGCCTGGCGCCTCGCCGTCAACGTCTCCGGCCGCGAGAAGACGGTCGAACTCACGAAGGAGAACGCCTACCTCCGCGCGAAAAGGTTTTAAAGCCGTGAACCGTGAACCGTGAACTGTGACGAGATAAAACCCGTTCTTCTCTCGTCACGGTTTACGGTTCACGGTTCACGGCCTTTCAAGGCATGAAGGCTCTCAGGTTCGAGAACGGAAAGCTCGGTCTGGCGGACGTGGACGCGCCGGCGCGCGCGGGCGAGGCGCTGGTGCGGGTGCGGCTGGCGGGCGTGTGCAACACGGATTTGGAGATTGCGCGCGGGTACGCGGGCTTCGAGGGGACGCTGGGGCACGAGTTCGTGGGCGTGGCCGAGCGGGCGCCGGGGGCGCCGGAGCTTGAGGGGCGGCGCGTCGTCGGCGAGATTAACGCGGGCTGCGGGCGCTGCCACTGGTGCCGCGCGGGCGACCCGCGCCACTGCCCCGAACGCACCGTCCTCGGCATCGTCGGCCGCGACGGCGCCTTCGCCGAGTACCTGCAACTGCCCGTCTCGAACCTCCTGCCCGTCCCCGACGAGCTGCCGGACGAGCGCGCCGTCTTCACCGAGCCGCTGGCCGCCGCCTGCGCCGTCGTCGAGCGCGTGAGGTTCGAGCCCGAGACGCGCGTGGCGGTCGTCGGCGACGGCAAGCTCGGGCTGCTCTGCGCGCAGGCTTTGAAGGCGACGACGGGCGCGGGCGTCACGCTCGTCGGGCGCCACGACCCGAAGCTGGAGATAGCGCGCGGCCGCGGCGTGCGCGCGCTGAAGGCGGACGAGATTCCCGCCTCCTACGAGCGCGCCTTCGACGTGGCGGTCGAGGCGTCGGGCTCGGCCGCGGGGCTGGGGACGGCGCTCAAACTCCTCCGGCCGCGCGGCACGCTCGTCCTCAAGTCCACCTTCCACGGCACGACCGAGCTGAACGCGGCGCCCGTCGTCGTGGACGAAATCAGCATCGTCGGCTCGCGCTGCGGCCGCTTCCCCGCGGCGCTCGAACTGCTCCGCCGCAACGCCGTCGAGGTGGACGCGCTCGTCACCGAAGAGTTCCCGCTCTCGGAGGGCGTCCGCGCGCTGGGGCGCGCCGCCGAGCCCGGCGTCCTCAAAGTCCTCCTCAGAATGTGAAGCTCAAGACGAACCTCGCCGCCGACGGCGCGATACTTCTGACGACGCTCATCTGGGGCTCGACCTTCGCGATCGCGCGCGGCGTGCTCGACCACTGGCCGCCGCTGACGTACCTCGCGGTGCGGATGCCGCTGGCGGCGCTCGTCTTCGCCGCGCTCTTCCCGCGCGCGGTCTTGCGGGCGCCGCGCGCGGCGTGGCGCGCGGGCGGCACGCTCGGCGCGCTCATGGGCCTCGGCTTCATCGGGCAGACAATCGGGCTGCTCTACACCACGCCCGCCAAGTCGGCCTTTATCACGGGCATCACGACGCCGCTCGTGCCCGTCGTCGCCTACGCCGTCTGGCGCTCGCGCCCGAGCCGCGAGAACCTCGCGGGCATCGTGCTCGCCACGGTCGGCGGCGCGCTCATCCTCGCGCCCGCGGGCGCCTCGGGCGTCAACCTCGGCGACCTCGTCACGCTCTCGACCACGCTCCTCTTCGCCGCGCACATCACGCTGATGAGTATCTACACGCGCCGCTTCGACGTGGGGCAGTTGAGCGCCTTGCAGGTGACGACGGCCGCCGCGCTCGTCGTCGCCGCGTGGCTGCTCCTGCGCGCCTTCGCGGCGTTCGCCGGCGCGGGGTCGCTGCCGCCGGGGCTCGCGCGCGAGGCGGCGCCGCTCGTCTGGGGCGCGGCCGTCGCGTGGCAGCTCGTCTACCTCGCGCTCGTCGCCACGGTGGCGACCTTCCTGCTGTGGACGTGGGGGCAGGCGCGGATGTCGGCCACGCACGCCGCCGTCATCTTCAGTCTGGAGCCGGTCTTCGCCACGGCCTTCGCCGTGCTGCTGCGCGGCTCGGCCGAGTGGACGGGCGCGCGCGCGACGTTCGGCGCGCTCCTCGTCCTCGCGGGCGTCATCGTCTCGGAGCTGCGCTGGGGAGGGGAAGGCCGGCGCGCGGCGGCGGGCGAGGGGGGCGAGGGCCTGGCGGACGAGGGCTAAGGCTTGCCGGCCGCCGCGGACTTTCGCGTGTCGCCGGCGTTCGGCCGCGCGGCCGGCTTCGGACTCGCTTCGGGCGGGGGTTGCGGAAGCCGCCCGTCCTCCTCCGTCGAAAAGCCGCGGCGCTCGGCGAGACGTTTGACGATTTCGTCCACGCAGCCGTTGACGGCGTCGGCGTAGCGGCCCTCGCGCAGCGTGGGCGCCATGCGGCTGCCTATCTGGCCGACCACCTCGTCGGGCAGGTCCGCCTCAAGGCTGCGCGACACCTGAACCCGCCACTTGCGGTCTTCGGACGCGAGCAGCAGCAGGACGCCCCCGCCCTCCTCGCCCGCGGGCGGGCCGATGCCCCAGCCGCGCGCGACCGCCAGAGAGTATTCGTAGATGCTCCGCCCGCCCGTCGTCCCGACCGTCGCCACGGCAATCTCTATCTTCGTGCGCTCCTTCAGGCGCCGGAGCCTCGCCTCCAACCGGCCCTCCGCCGGCCCGTCTATGACGTCGGCAAAGTCGCTGACGAAGCCCTTCGGCGCCGGGAGCGGGCTCTCGCCCGCGGGCTGCGCCGCACGGGCGGGCGAAGGCTGCGCGAAGGCGGACTGCGCCGGCGGCCGCGCGGCCGGCCCGCCGCCGTTCGAGGAGGTCTGCGCGCACCCCTGCGCGAGCGCCGCCAGCGTGAGCGCCGCGGCGCAGACGGCCGCGCGGGTCGCGGCGTCGAATTCCAACAGGTCGCTTCTCATGGCAAGCCCTCCGGCCCGGACGGCCGCCGCCCTTAAAGAGCCGGCGCGGTTTGTTCGGCCGCCGAAATTATAGGCGAGCCGTGCCCCGCGCCGTCATATAATTTTAAAGGCCGCCGCCCGGCGGCCCGGTCTTTGCGACGGGTGGCGGCATTAGTTATACTCTGGGCTCGCCTCTGTCGCCCAAAGTCTCCCTCGTCCCGGCGCACAGAACAGGCGGCGCCCCGCCACGCGCGCGGGGCCGCCGCGTGCCCCTCCAGGCTCCTTTGAATTTAGAAGGTGAAGAGTTTTATGTTGCAAATCCCGAAGGGCCATACGACTGAAACGGAGCGCGCCATCCTCCGCCACCTGCGCGTCTGGATCGCGGCGCTGGCGGCGGCCTGCCTCCTCGTCGGCGTCGGCGTCGGCGCGATGCTCAGCCGCACGAGCGTCTTCGCCGGCGAAGACCAGCCCGCGGCCAGCCCCGCCGCCATCGCGCGCGCGCCCGAAGCCCTCTCGGCCTCGTTCGCCGAGATCGCGCGCCGCGTCGAGCCGGCCGTCGTCAACATCGACACGGTCTCGGCCGCCCCGCAGGTGGCCGACAAGGACGGCGACGAGGACGAGGACGGCGCGGAGGGCGGCGACAACCCGCTCCTCGACATGCTGCGCCGCCACGCGCGGCGCCCCTCGCGCGGCGTCGGCTCCGGCTTCGTCATCGACCCGAAGGGCGTCATCCTCACCAACTACCACGTCGTCGAGAACATGACCGGCATCATGGTCAAGCTCCAGACGGGCGAGCAGCTCCGCGGCACCGTGGTCGGGATGGACGAGGAGACCGACATCGCCGTCATCAAGGTCAACGCGGGGCGCGACCTGCCCGCGGTCAGCTTCGGCAACTCCGACGAGATGCAGGTCGGCGACTGGGTGCTCGCCATCGGCTCGCCGTTCGGCCTGGAGCAGACGGTGACGGCCGGCATCATCTCGACGAAGGAGCGGCAGACCGACCCGGGCGCCAGCTTCCGCCGCTTCATCCAGACCGACGCGGCGATTAACCGCGGCAACTCGGGCGGCCCGCTCGTCAACATGCGCGGCGAGGTCATCGGCATCAACTCGCAGATAGCGACCTCGACCGGCGACTACAACGGCATCGGCTTCGCGCTCCCGACCAACATCGCTTCGAGCGTCTACAAGCAGCTGATGACGACGGGGAAGGTCAGGCGCGGCTACCTCGGCGTCTTCCTCGACTCCGTCAAGCCGGAGTTCGCGCGCGTCTACCAGCTCCCGGCCGCGAAGGGCGCCATCATCCGCGACGTCGCCGACGGCAAGGGGCCGGCGGCCACCGCCGGCATCCAGACCAACGACGTCGTCGTCGAGTTCAACGGCCAGCCGGTCGAGAACGCGCAGGACCTCATCAACAAGGTCGCCTCGACGCCGGTCGGCCAGAGCGTCCCCGTGACCTACCTGCGCGAGAGCGGCGACAAGCTCGAGCGCCGCTCCACGAGCGTCACGGTCGGCGAGCGCCCGCCGCGCAGGGACGGCGCGGGCCCCGAGACCGAGCGCGGCGGCGAGCCGAAGACCGTCAAGCCGAAGGCCGACGAGCCGGCGCCCGCGAGCGGCCGCCCGACCCTCGGGCTCAAGCTGAGCGAGCTGACGCCGCAGATCGCCAACGAGCGCAGCCTGAAGGGCGTCCGCGGCCTCTTCGTGCAGGACGTCGACCAGGCCGGCATCGCCTTCGACGCCGGCGTCCAGAAGTTCATGGTCATCCAGCGCGTCAACCGCCAGCCGGTCTCGACCATCGAAGACTTCGAGCGCGTCATCAACGCGCTCAAGGCCGGCGACCCCATCGTCCTCCACGTCTCGGCCTTCAACGGCGAGCGCGTCACGCAGTCCATCGTCCAGTTCACGTACCAATGAAAGCCGTAAACCGTGAACCGTAAACCGTGACGAGAAGGAACAGGTTTTAATCTCGTCACGGTTTACGGTTCACGGTTTACGCTCAAAGAAAAAATGGCACAGGCGAAAAAGGCAGTCGGGAAGGGTCAGAAGAACGGCGGAGGCGCGGCGGCGCGCGCCGCCGCGAAGAAGTACCCGAACTACATCGGCGGCGAGTGGGTGGCGTCGCGCACGGGCGAGTGGTTCGAGAACACGAACCCGGCGGACACGCGCGAGCCGATCGGGCGCTTCCCCGCCTCAGGCGCGGAGGACGTCGAGGCGGCCGTCGCGGCGGCGCGCGGCGCGGCCGACCGCTGGCGCCGCCTGCCCGCGCCGCGCCGCGCGGAAATCCTCTTCCGCCTCGGCGAAATTCTCATCCGCAACAAGGACAGGTTCACGCGCGAGATGACGCGCGAGATGGGCAAGGTCCTGAAGGAGGCCGGCGGCGACGTGCAGGAGGCCATCGACTGCACGTACTACACGGCCGGCGAGGGGCGGCGCCTCCACGGCTTCACCACGCCCGCCGAGATGCCCGACAAGTTCGCCATGTGCGTGCGCCAGCCCGTCGGCCTGTGCGGGCTCGTCACGCCGTGGAACTTCCCGATGGCGATTCCCTCTTGGAAGCTCATCCCGGCCCTGGTGTGCGGCAACACCGTCGTCATCAAGCCGGCCGAGGACACGCCGCTCTCGACCTACAATCTAGTCAAAGCCTGCGAGGAGGCGGGCGTGCCCGCGGGCGTCGTCAACCTCGTGACGGGCTACGGCGAGACGGCGGGCGCCGCGCTCGTCGGGCACAGGGACGTCCGCCTCGTCTCGTTCACGGGCTCGACCGAGGTCGGCCGCCTCGTCGCCTCGTCGTGCGCCGAGCGCAACGCCATCTGCTCGCTTGAGATGGGCGGCAAGAACGTCATCATGGTGATGGAGGACGCCGACCTCGACCTCGCCGTCGAGGGCGCGGTCTGGGGCGCGTTCGGCACCTCGGGCCAGCGCTGCACGGCCTCCTCGCGCATCGTCGTCCACAAGAAGGTCTACAAGCGGTTCACGCAGATGCTCGTCGAGCGCGCGAAGGGCTTGAGGGTCGGGAGCGGGCTGGACGAGGGGACGGACGTCGGCCCCGTCATCAACGCCGACGCGCTGCACCGGATTCTCGGCTACGTCGAGGTCGGGCAGAAGGAGGACGGCGCGCGCCTCGCCTGCGGCGGCGGTCGTCTGGACAAGGGCGAGCACGCCAACGGCTACTTCGTCGAGCCGACGGTCTTCGCCGACGCCGCGCCCGGCATGCGCATCGCGCAGGAGGAGATTTTCGGCCCCGTCACGACCGTCATCCCGGCCGGCTCGCTCGAAGAGGCGGTCGAAATCGGCAACGGCGTGCGCTACGGGCTCTCGGCGTCCGTCTACACGGCCGACGTCAACCGCGCCTTCCGCGCGATGCAGGAGATGTACACCGGCATCTTCTACGTCAACTCCTCGACCATCGGCGCCGAAGTCCACCTCCCCTTCGGCGGCACCAAGGCCACGGGCAACGGCCACCGCGAGGCCGGCACGCAGGTC
>DASVTS010000210.1:0-113296 GCA_036387455.1 Pyrinomonadaceae bacterium
ATCAAGTGTCCGCGCCCGCCTCTCCGTCCATATGCTCCCCGCCGTCTATCGCGGCGCGGCGCAGGGCTGCGCGGCGCCGTCGGGGACGGCGCGGCGGGCGCAGTTGACGGGCAGCTTCCAGTCCCGGACGGGCGTGTCAGCGACGTTGAGGTAGTCGGTGAGGTACTTGAGGCGGCGCGTCTCGCGCGTGCGGTCGGGGGAGAGGCCGCGGCCGAGGAGCGAGAAGCGGTCGCGCAGGTAGTAGGGCGGGATGGTCTGGTACTGGAGCGTCGCCTGCACGGACGCGGGCTCGCCGCCGAGCGCCGCTAAGGGCACGCGGTAGACCACCGTGTTCGAGCCCTCGGAGCCGCGCCGCGTGCGCGCGAAGTCGGGCGCGATGAAGCCGGGGTCTTCGGCGGCGCGGCCGAACGGCTCGGTGTGCTCGGCCCCGGGGCCGTCGGGCGTCCAGCCCTTCGGGAGCAGGCGGTTGTCCTTCACGTCCTCGTAGAGCCGCACGAAGCTGTTCGTCAGGAGGCCGTCGTTGTCCTTCACCAGCTCCTCGTAAATCTGCACCTCGTCCGGCCGCGTGATGGGGTAGCGCGTGCCGAAGAAGTGCGGCTGGATTTGCTGGACGCAGCGCGCCGGGTCGAACTTCTGCGCGCACGCCTCCCGGCACTGCGCGGGCGGCAGGCGCGGGTCTTTGCAGGCGAAGTCGAAGAACTCGGTCGGCAGCACGCGGCCGGTCAGCCCCTCGACTATCTCGCCTTTCGCGTTCGTGCGCCCCGAGGCCCAGAGCGGTCGGCCCTGCGCGTCGAGGACGACGAATTCGAGGAAGCCGCGGCGGAACTCCACGCCCGAGGGGAAGCCGTGGCCGGCGAGGTTGGTGACCTTGACGGCGACTTCGAGCGCGTCCGTCTTGCGCTCGATTGAGACCACGTCGAGCTTGACCGTCTGCCGCGCCATCTCCAGCATCGAGTTCTCGGTCGTGACGAGCCCGGCGACGGGGGTCACGCCGCCGGCCGAGGACGGGTACATGTAGTCGCCCGTCGCTATCCCGAGCGTGCCGCTGAACTGCTGGAACATCTGGTTGACGAAGACGTTGAGCGCGACCAGCGTGTGGCGCGAGAAGTCGTCGCGCACCTTGAGACGCAAGTCCTTGTCGGGCAGGCGGAAGTCGACGAACGGGTAGGTGTTGTCCTCGATGTTGGCGACGCGCGTCGTGACGCGCTGCCCCGCGTAGGTCTTCGGCATGTGGCAGTCCTGGCAGGACTGCACCTCGGAAATCCTGACGGGCCGCTTCGACAGCTCGGGCTCGTTCTGGTAGTCGCTGTTGAGCCATTCGAGGTAGGTCGTCTGCTCGTGGAACTCCAGCGGCTTGCCCGCGCGGTCCTTGAGCCGGCGCCCCTCGCGGTCGAAGACGGGGAGGACGACCGTGTGGCAGGTGCCGCAGAGCGCCGACGAGCCTATCTGCGGCGCGTGCTCGGGCGTAAGCCCAAGCGCCTGCTTCATCGGCGCCGTCTGCACGTCCTTGTAGGGGCCGTTCATCGTGCCCGGCTTGTCGAGGCTGAAGTTGCCGGTGAAGCTCGGCGCGGTGCCGAGCTTCGGGTTCTGGTCGGCCATCTGGTGGCAGACGGCGCACGAGATGCCGTCGCGCGCCAAGGCCCCGTACTTCTCCTGCGGGTCGCCCGGCATGGCGTAGACGTACTCGTGCCTGAAGGCGGGCGAGGTGCCTCCGCCCGGCGGGACGGGCTGCCCCGGCTTGAGGTTGTCTATGACGAGCTGGCGCTGCCCCATCACGCCGTGGCAGTGGAAGCAGGTCGTGTCGAGGAAGTCGTCCTTGTCGCCCAGCGGCGAGTCGGCGAACTGCCCGCGCTCCGACTCGACCTGCGCGTGGAAGACCGGGTCGCGCCCGGCGAGCCCCATCATCGAGGAGCGCCACTCGGTGTAGGGCGAGAGGTTGACGGGCGGCGTCATGAAGAGCGCCGACATGTTGACGTCGCTCGCCGTGTGGCAGCCGACGCACTGGTCGGAGGTGACGAACTGCGGCGGCCCCCCGGCGCCCGGGTAGACGTGGTCGAAGTTCTCCGAGGGGAAGGCGGCCGGCTTCTCGGCGGCCGTCTGCACGGCGTCGGGCGAGGGCAGGGTCGGGTGCGCGTCGTCGTGGGGCGAGCGCGCCGTCTTCTGGCCCGCGTCGTGCGCGGCGAGCGGCTGCGTGAGCTGCGTGTTGGCGGGCGGCAGGTTGAAGGTCGGCACTTGGACGGCGTAGGAGATGGGGTCGTCCTCGACGTTGCGCGCCGTCGAGAAGGTGGACGACTTCTCGACGGCCGAGGCGTGGCAGCGCAGACAGTAGGTGCCGAAGCCCTGGCCCTTGTAGTCAATCTTGAGCGGGTCGAACTCCGCCATCTGCGGGTCGTACCTCGGGTCCACGGAGTGGCCCGACCAGTACCAGCCGTCCCACGAGCCCTTCGCGTCGCGCACCATGACGGACCAGCCGGTGAGCGGCGAGTCCTCGGCCGCGGGCGGCGTGAACTGCTCCTTGACGACGACGGCGCCGTCGGGCGCGTCGCCGCGCCGGTTGCGCTTCTTCAGCCAGTCCCACATCTCGGGCGAGTAGAAGACCTTCACCGCCGGGTGCGTGCCGTAGTAGACGCCGCCGACGAACGGGCCGGTGTCGCGCACCTCGCGGTCGGCCACCCACTTCTCGTAGCAGCGCCCCTTGAGGAACGTGATGAGACGGCGCTCGAACTCCGCGACGCCCACCGCGCTCGGGACGGGGAGGCGCGCGCACTGCTGCTGCCCCGATGCGCCCTGCGTCGCGGCGGCGCTCGCCCCGCGCGGGCCGTCGGGCGTGACGAGCGCGCAGAGGGCGCCGAAGGTCAGGAAGGCCAGAACCAGCAGGAGGCGGGGCGTCGTCCCGAATCTCATTCGCAATCTCCTTTCGTGCCGGCGGCGTGTCCGCCGGGCGTGGGCGCTACGAGGCGCTACGGGGTTGCGGCCTGAAAACCCGTGTTCAAGAAAAGACTGTGAGCTGAAGAAAAAAGGAAGCTGCTGCGAGCTGCCGCAAGAGTAAGGCGGGCCGCTCGGCCGTGTCAACGAAAATAACCGCGCGGCCCGCCGCCCCCCGCGCCCGGCGCGGCAGGCCATTGACATCAACGCACGGCTGACCTATGTTACCCGCGCCCTGAATGCCGCCGCGTCCGCGCTCACGGGAGATTGAGTTCGTGAGCCTCACGTAGAGGTCGGGCGCGGCCGGCGCCCGAGAGATTCACCCCAGAAAGGAAACCCCCATGACCCACACAGTCAAGTCGGGCGAGACGCTGTCGAAGATAGCAAAGGCCAACGGCATCTCGCTGGCCCAGTTGCTCGACGCCAACCCCAAGTTCAAGGCCAACCCCAACAACGTCCGCGTCGGCGACGTGCTCAACATCCCGAACGGCGACGCCGGCGCGGGCCAGCAGACGGAGTCGGCGCCGGAGCCGACGCCGGCCCAGCCCGACCCGACCGCCGCCCCGGCCGGGGGCACGCCCCCCCTCCCGCCGCAGCCGCAGCCCACGTCCACGCACGTGCTGGGCAAGCTCTCCGAGAAGTTCGAGACGGGCGGGCGCGGGCCGGGCGTCGTCTCGACGGGCGCGGGCGACGCGGGCGGCGCCTCTTACGGCTCCTACCAGATGACGAGCAAGCCGGGCGGCGGGACGGTCGCCCGCTTCGTCGCGCAGCCCGACTTCCCCTTCCGCGCCCAGTTCGCGGGCCTCGCCCCGGGCTCCGCGCAGTTCACCAGCGTCTGGAAGCAGCTCGCGCAGACGAACCGCGACGAGTTCCAGAACGCGCAGCACGACTTCATCAAGCGGACGCACTTCGACCCGCTCGTCAAGAAGATCATGGACGAGGACGGGGTGAACGTCCTCACGCGCTCGAACGCGCTCCAGGACGTCATCTGGTCCACGGCCGTGCAGCACGGCCCCGGCACCAACGTCCCGCACGTCGCGCTCTCGCGCATCAGCACGCGCCCCGGCGACCCCTCCTTCGACAGCGACTTCATCAAGGCCATCTACGCCGAGCGCGGGCGGAAGAACCCCGACGGCAGCCTCGCGCGCTTCTCCCGCAACTCGCCCAAAGTGCAGCAGGGCGTCGCCCAACGCTTCAAGGACGAGCAGCGCGACGCCCTCGCCATGCTCGGCCAGGGCGGCTGAACCGGCGCTAAACATTCAGCCACGGAGACACGGAGGCACAGAGTTTAAGAGGGGATAGTCCGAGCCCTTTCTTAAATCTCTGTGCCTCCGTGTCTCCGTGGCTAATAGTTCTTAAGGGGCGGCGCTCAGGGGCGGTGGAAGCCGCGCTCGATGTCGCGGCGCGTGAGGCGGAGGATGGCGGGGCGGCCGTGGGGGCAGGTGGTGGGCGAGGAGGTGAGCAGCAGGCGGTCGATGAGCCAGCGCATCTTCTCCTGCGTGAGCGCCGTGTTGATCTTGATGGCGGCGTGGCAGGCGAGCGAGGCCGCCATCTCGTCGCGCAGCGTCTCCCGCGCGCGCCCGCGCTTCTCCGCGTCCACCGTGTCGAGGATTTCGGCGAGGAGGTTGCGCGCCTCCGCCGGCGGCAGGTCGGCGGGCACGGCGCGCACCGCGACCGTCCGCCCCGACAGGCGCGTCAGCGAGAAGCCGAGCCGCTCCAGCTCGTCGGAGACCTCGTCGAAGCTCGCGGCCTGCGCCGGGCTCAGGTCGAAGGTCTCGGGGACGAGCAAACTCTGCGACTCGGGGCGGCGTGCTTCTTCGAGTCGGCGGTACTTGTCGAAGAGGACGCGCTCGTGCGCGGCGTGCTGGTCGATGAGCAGAAGCCCCTCGGCGTCCGCCGCGAGGATGAAGCTCTCTTCGAGCTGACCCATCGGGCGGATGCCGTTCGTCAGCGACTCGGCCGCGACCTCGCGCACTATCCCCGCCGCCGAGTTGAGCGGCGGGAGCGTTGCGCCCCCCGCCCGCCGAGCCTCGGGCCGCCCGCCCTCCTCCTGACGTAATTCGGCGACGCCCTCATCTTCGACGCGCGGACGCGCGGCCGGCTCCGGCGCAACTCCGGCGCTGCGCGCGACCGCCCCGAGCGCGGAGGCCGACGGCGCCTGCCACTCGTCCCGCGCCTCCGCGCCGGGCCGCGCGGACTCCGCGGGCGCGTCCCGGTTCGGGGGCGACTCGCCCGGCGCGGGCGCCAGGCCGAACTCGATGGCCTCCTGCCTCGGCCCCGTCACCTCGCGCGCCGGGGCGTCCCACGCCGCGCCCTCGTCGGCGTTCCCGCCGGGGCCGGCCGCAACATCTTCCGCGGGCGGGGAGCCCGCCGAAATCTCTTCGGCCCGCAGGTAGCCGTTCGTGGCGAGCGCGGCGCGCACGGCCTCGCGCAGGACTTCGGCGACCGCGCCCGAGCGGCGGAAGCGCACCTCGGTCTTCGCAGGGTGGACGTTGACGTCCACCTCGCCGGGCGGGACTTCGAGGAAGAGCAGCGCCGAGGGGTAGACGCCGTGCGGGAGCACCGTGCGGAAGCCCTCGGTCAGCGCGCGCGCGACGAGGCGGTCGCGCACGAAGCGGCCGTTGACGAAAAGGTACTGCGCGTCGCGGTTCGTCCGCCGCGCGCGCGGCGCCGAGACGTAGCCCGAGACGCGCGCCACGCCCTCCGCCGCGCCCCCAACCGCCAGCAGGCTCTCGATGAACTCCGCGCCGAAAACCTGGTACGCGCGCTCGCGCAAGTTCGCGGCCGGCGCCGCGCGCAGGACCTCGCGCCCGTTGTTCACGAGCGCGAAGCTTATCTCCGGGTGCGCCAGCGCGTAGTGCGTGACGAGGTTCGTCAGGTGGAAGCTCTCGGTCGCCTCGGAGCGCAGGAACTTGCGCCGCGCGGGGACGTTGAAGAAGAGGTCGCGCACGGTGATGGTCGTCCCCCGCGGGCGGGCCGCGGGCGAGACGTCGCGCATCCGGCCGCCCTCGATGAGGACGCGCGTCCCTTCGGTCTCACCCTCCCTCTGCGTGACCAGCTCGACGCGCGCGACCGAGGCGATGGAGGCCAGCGCCTCGCCGCGGAAGCCGAGCGTCTCGACGCGCTCCAGGTCTTCGGCCGAGGCGATCTTCGAGGTGGCGTGGCGCTCGAAGGCGAGCACCGCGTCGTCGCGCGTCATCCCCTCGCCGTCGTCCGAGACGCGGAGCAGGCGGCGCCCACCCGCCTCGACGTCCAGCTCGACGCGCAGCGCCCCGGCGTCAATCGAGTTCTCGACGAGTTCTTTGGCGACCGACGCCGGGCGCTCGACGACCTCGCCCGCGGCGATCTGGTTGGCGACGTGGTCGGAGAGGACGCGGATTTTTGACATGGGAAGCGGTCGGCTTTCGGCTCCCGGCGGTCAGCCCCGCGGCTGGCCGCCGGTGCGGCTTGCAGTGTAACGACTCGGCGGGGGTTCGGGCAAAAGCTGCGGGCTCACTCCCTCGATTTACGGTCTTCGACCTCGACGCCGAGCAGCTCGGTCGTGTGGTCGGTGACGCTCGACACGGGCTCGAACGCCCGCCCGTGCAGCCGCCGGCCCGTGGGCGCCGCCGCGCCGTCGAGCGCGGGCGGCGGCGCCTGTCTGCCGGCGCGACCCGCCGAGAGCATCGGCGAGAGGACGGAGACCAGCGCGGCGACGAGGCCGATGAACGCCGCGGCGACGCCCAGAACCTTGAAGCCCTTGCCCGGCAGGAGGGCCATCAGCAGCACGCCGAACAGGACGACGACGACGCCCGCGATGAGGCCGCTCGCCATCCGCCGCACGGCGAGGCGCTCGGCCTCTCGCGCGGCCGCCGCCGCCGCCGCGCCGCCGAGCGAGAGGTGCGCCGCCAGAGCGCGCGCGACGGGCTCCAGATTCATGCCGCAGTTGCGGCAGAACTTGTGCTCGTTCGTCGTCCGCGTTCCGCAGTTCGGGCAGAGCATAAGGGGGCGTCTCCTCTCGGCGTGTCGAGTGTTTATACGGGCGGCGCGGGCGCGCGGTTCGGGTCGCGCCGCGTCAGAGGTAGACGATTTGGTGGTCGTTGGTCGAGAGGTCTATTGCGTCGTGAACCCACTTGACGAAGTAGCGGCCGTGGCGCGCGAGGAAGGAGGCGACGTTGACGTGCCGCTCCTGCAAGCTCTTCTCGGGGTAGAGCGCGGTGGCGGCGCGCTCAAGCTGGCGGAAGATAGCGCGGTCGCGGCGCATCTGCGCGCGGTGGAAGCGCGCGCGCAAGCCTTCGAGCTGGTGGGCTATCTTGCGGCGGCCGCCGTCGAGCGCGTCGGCCAGCGTCGGGTCGAAGTCGCGCAGCCGCGCTTGCAGCTCGTCGAGCGCGCGCCCCACGTCCGCGCCCGTCTCGTCGAACGCGCCGGCCAGCTCCCGCCCCAGGTGCTCCTCGACGACGCGCGCGATGACGGGGTCGAGCCCGCCGAAGAAGTCTTCGAGCCGCAGGCCGTAGCGTTCGAGCGTGCGCCCCGCGCGCCGCTCCACGACCGTCAGGCTCGCGCGGTGGAGGATGGGCGTCGCCGGGCGGCCGAGCACGCGGTAGCTCTCGGCCGTCTGCGCGAAGTAGGCGACCTCGGCCGCGCCGCCGAAGTAGGCGATGGTCGGCAGGAGGTAGTCCTGCACGACCGCGCGCAGCGTGACGTTCGGGCTCAGCCGCTCGGGCTCGCGTAGCGCGAGCGCCGCGAGCTCGTCGGCCGCCCACTCGTGTTTGGTCCCCTTCGCGCGGTAGAGCCCGTCGGCCGTGCGCGCGAGCGCGCGGCGCGCGCCGTCGTCGCCGATGAGGAAGAGCGGGAACGAGTCGGGCGAGGTGTGCACCTGCGCGTGGTAGCCGGCCGCCTCAAGCTCGCGCGTGCGCGCGTCGGTCGCCGCGGCTATCTCGGCGCCGCGCCGCGCCGCCTCCGCGTAGAGCGGCGCCGCCAGACGCTTGAGCGCGGCGTCGGTCGGGTCGAGGAGGACGAGGCCGTACTCGCCCGTCAGCGCGGCGAGCATCCGCGCGAACGCCTCGCCGTGCGTGCGCCCCGGCCGGTAAGCGTCGCGCACGACGCGCTCCAGCTCGGGCAGAAACTCGCTCGAAGGGACGAGGTCGAAGAGCCTCCGGGTCGCCTCCTCGACGCTCGCGTCGAGCGTGACGCCGCCCACGGGCTCGCCCTCGCGGTGCAGCGCCGACGGGACGGCGACGTCGGCCAGCCGCCCGTCGCAGGCGATGACCTGCGCCGACTGCACCTCCTCCCAGTCGTGGTCCTCGGTCGCCATCCAGAAGACGGGCACGGCGTCGGTGCCGCGCGCCGTCAGGCAGGCCGCGAGCTTCACCGCCGAGAGCGCCTTGTAGAGCGTGTAGAGCGGCCCCGTGAAGAGTCCGGTCTGCTGCCCCGTGACGACGGCGACCGACTCGGGCGAGCGCAGGCGGCGGACGTTTTCGAGCGTCGCCTCGGACGCGCCCCAGCGCGCGTTCGCCGCGGCGAGCGCGTCGCAGAGCGCGCCGCGGTCCGACTCGTGCGCGTCGAGCACGCGCCGGCGGCGCTCGGACAGCTCGAAGTGGAAGCGGACGGCCTCGGGGTAGAAGCGCCGGAGCGAGGCGGGGTCGGCGAGGTATTCGAGGAAGAGGCGCGACTGGTGCGGGACGTCGCGGAACGCCAGCCGCTCGACGCGGAGGGCCGCGCCTTCCGGCGTGCCGTGACATGCGGATTCGGTCGTGGTCACACGCTTCTCGGCTCCTGTCGCGCGGGCGCGCCCCCGGTAAGAGTCTCTTTTGCCGCGTCATTATACCGACCGGCTCCGAGCGCGCGCAAACACCAGCCGCCGGGGCGCCGCGCGCGCGACCGGGGCCGTGGAAGATAGTTGTTGACAACGTCGCCGCCGCGAGACTATTTTCTGCCGTCGCTTACTAGCCTGTTCTCGGCCGGCGCGAGTCGCCCACCTGCAGGTGCCCTTCATGCACAAGACCCCTGACGTCACGCTCCACGTCTACCAGATACTTGAGGAGGAGTACGTCGCGCAGCACGGCTCGATTGACCCCGCGCCCTTCCCGTTCCGGATGCCGACGGGCGACGGCGGCGGCCTGCGCGACGTCGAAGCCAACCTCGGGTGGGACTTCGGCCTCGGCCACATCAAAGACCCTTCCGACTTCGTCGCCGAACTGCTCGGGGAGGGGGGGCCGTCGCCCGCCGCGGCGTCCGGCGACGCGAAAGGCGGCGGGCGGGCGGTGCGCGAATACGTGGTCGGGCTGCTCGGCCGAGAGTTCTTAGAGAAGCTGGCGCCGAGCCTGACGGGCGCGCGCGAGGGGGTCGGGCGGCTCGAAGAGAAGCTCAACGACGTCGTGCTCAAGGACCGCGGGCTCTACTCCGAGGAGCGTTTCCCCTGCGAGTCCCTGCGCGTCTCGACGGTCGAGCTGCTCCAGCAGCTCAGGCCGGGCGCGTGCCCCGGGCGAAGGCTCTCGGACGGCCCGCCCGCCGCGGGGGGCGGGGCGGCGGCCGACGCGTCGCCGGAGTCCGACAGGTGGTGGGCGCGGCTGAACCGCCTGCTGCTGGAGGACGCCTTCCCCCGGCACCTCCTGCACGCCTACGACATCCGGCTGGCGGCGATGTTCAGGCGGCTGCACGACGCCGACCAGAGCGCGCTGTGCCTGTCGGGCGGCGGCATCCGCTCGGGCACCTTCGCGCTCGGGCTGCTGCAAGGGCTGGCGCGTCACGACCTGCTCGAACGCTTCGACTACCTCTCGACCGTCTCGGGCGGCGGCTACGTCGGGAGCTGGCTGACGGCGTGGCTCCACCGCCACCCCGAGGGCTTGCGGGGCGTCGCCCGCGAGCTGAAGAACAGCGCGCCCGCCTCGCGCATCGACCCCGACCCGAAGGCCATCCAGAACCTGCGCGAGTACAGCAACTTCATCACGCCGAAGGCGGGGCTGCTGACCGCCGACACGTGGGCGTTCGCGGGCATCTACCTGCGGAACCTGCTGCTCAACTGGCTGGTCTTCATCCCGCTGCTGGCGGCCGTGCTGACGCTCCCGCGCCTGATGCTGAACGTCACGCTCATGCAGCCGACCGGCGGCCCCGTCCCCGTCGCCGCCTCCGCCGGGGACGCGACCGGGGCGGCGCTGCTCGCGTCGGTGCCGGAGGGGCGGCGCGTGAGGTACGAGCCCGCGCCGCTCGTCCCAAACTTCTTCGGCCGGCTCGCCGGCCTGCCGGTGCTGGGCCGGGTCTGGGTCTCGCTCTTCGGCGAGGGCAGGCACCTCTACTGGCGCCACCTGCTGCTGCTGCCCGGCTACGCCTTCGGCGTCTGGGCGCTCGGCTTCGTCATCTTCAACCGCCCCGGCATGCGCGGCCTGCTCAAGCGGCGCAACCCGCGCTGGTACGGCCGCGCCGACCAGCGCTCGTTCCTCAAATACTGCCTGACGCCGCTGCTCGTCTCGGCCGCGCTGCTGACGGTCTACTGGGCCTGGTCGCAGGAGGGGGCGGACGTGACGCGGGAGGTCGTCTCCTTCGTCATCTTCGGCGCGCTCTTCACCGGCGGCGCGAAGCTCGTCGCGCGCTACGTCCTGCGCGAGCGCGGGCCGGAGGGCGGCGCGGCGGAGGCGGGCGCGGCGGTGCCGGAGATGAAGGCGCGCGGGGGCGCGCGGGCGTCCGGCTGGTGGCTGGCCGTCGGCGCGGCGGCGACGGTGGCGGGGCTGCTCTTCTGGCTCGTCTCGCTCTTCCCCATCGGCGACCCCGTGGTCGGCTACGGCGCCTCGGTGCGCGACGGCCGCGTCGTCCGGGCGCCGTTCGCGTGGACGGACTGGACGGGCTGGGCGTGGTGGGACTCGTGGACGACGGAGCTTTACGTGTGCGCCGGCGTGCCCATCTTCCTGCTCATCTACTGGGCGTCGCTGACCACCTACGTCGGCATCTCCAGCGCCGACCAGAGCATCGACGACGAGGACCGGGAGTGGTGGGCGCGCTTCGGCGCGTGGCTGCTCATCGCGGCGCTCGGGTGGCTGGTGCTGACGGCGCTCGTCATCTTCGGGCCGCTGGCGCTGCTCGAATCGCCGAAGCTGCTGGCGTCGGTCGGCGGGCTCTCGGGGCTGCTCGCGGTGCTGCTCGGGCGCAGCTCGAAGACGCCCGCGGGCGGCGAGGGGGGCGAGGCGGGGAAGAAGGGGTCGAAGGCCGCGGGCCTGCTCTTCGGCCTGCTGCCGCTCTTCGGCGCCGTCTTCCTCGGCGCGTTCGTCGCGCTCGTCTCGCTCGGGCTGACGGGGCTCACGCGCCAGCTCGTCCTGACGGCCGGCGCCTTCGCGCCGCGCGCCCTGCCCGCGGCCGGGGCGGCCGGGGCGGCCGACGCCCCGCCCGGCGGCGGCCTCCGGGAGTCGGCCGTGCAGGCTTTGACCAACGTGCCGCTCGACGCGGAGGGCGGCGCGTGGGTCGGGCCGAACAGGGGCTTCGACGATTACGTCCGCCACGTGACGCCGGTGGTGCCGACGCTCGTGCGCCCCGCGCCGACGCCGCGCCCGGGCGCGACGCCGTGCCAGCCCGTCTGCGTCGGCGGCCTCGACGAAAAGGGGGACGCGGGGCCGGAGGTCGCCGACTCGTTCAGGGGCGCGCAGATAGTCCACCTCAACGTGCTGCACCACACCTCCGTGTGGCTCACGCTCGCGCTCGGCGGGCTGCTCTTCCTCACCGGGCGCTTCCTCTCGCGCAAGGTCAACCTCAACGTCTTCTCGCTCCACGGCGGCTACCGCAACCGCCTCATCCGCGCCTTCCTCGGCGCGTCGCGCCCGCCGCGCGAGCGCCGCCCGAACCCCTTCACCGGCTTCGACCCGGCCGACAACATTCACATGCACGAGCTGCGCTGGGCGCTCTTCGACGAGGGCGACTTCCTCGCGCCCGGCGAGCTGGCGAAGCGTCTGCGCGAGGGCACCGACCCGCTCTCGAACTACCTGCGCAACAAGGGCCTCGTCGATAACGCGCTGCGCGAGGCGGCCGAGGCCGACGCGCCGCGCAGGGTCGAGACGCTGCGCTCCGACCTCAACGGCGTGCTCCAGCGCGAGCGCCTTTACGTGGACTTCGCGCGCTACCTGGAGACCGAGCGGGGCAGGCGGACGCGCGACGAAATCAGGAGGGCGTTCAGGCAGCCGCCGGCCGACGACTCGGCGGAGGACGTGCAGTTCGGCGACTACCACTTCCTCCTTAACCGGCTCGTGCTGGAGGAGGCGTACCCGGGGATGCTGAGGCCCGGGCCGCCGCCGCCCTACCGGCTCCTGCACGTCGTCAACACCTCGCTCAACCTCGTCGGCGGCGACAAGCTGGCGTGGCAGCAGCGCAAGGCCGAGCCCTTCAGCGTGAGCCCGCTGCACGCGGGCTGCTTCCGCCTCGGCTACCGCCGCTCGCGCGACTACGGCGGGAGCGAGACGGGCGGCATCTCCATCGGCACGGCCGCCGCCATCTCGGGCGCCGCGGCCAGCTCGAACATGGGCTACTACACGACCTCGCCGGTCATCTCGCTGCTGCTCACGCTCTTCAACGTGCGGCTCGGCTGGTGGCTCGGCAACCCCGGCCCGGCCGGCGCGCACACCTACCGCAGCTACCGGCCCGAGTCGGCCGTCACGCCCATCCTCCACGAGGCGTTCGGGCTGACGAACGACCGCTACAAGTACGTCTACCTCACCGACGGCGGCCACTTCGAGAACCTCGCCGTCTACGAGATGGTCTTGCGCCGCTGCCGCTTCGTCGTCGTGGCCGACGGCGCGCAGGACGAGGAGTACCGCTTCGGCGACCTGGGTAACGCCGTGCGCAAGATTCGCATCGACCTCGGCGTGCCCATCGACTTCCCCTGCATCGCCATCTACGGCCGGGAGGAGGCCGACAAGCGCGGGCCGGGCATGTACTGGGCCATCGGCCGCATCCGCTACTCGTGCGTGGACGGCACACCCAAGGCCGACGACGGCCTCCTGCTCTACATCAAGCCGGCCGTCTACGGCGACGAGCCGCGCGACGTCGTCGAGTACAAGAGCAGCTTCCCGGCCTTCCCGCACCAGTCCACCGGCGACCAGTTCTTCGACGAGCCGCAGTTCGAGAGCTACCGCGCGCTCGGCTCGCACATCATGGAGCGGCTCTGCGGCGGCGGCGGCAAAGACCCCGAGCGCCTCGACTTCGCCCAAGTCGTAGCCCGCGCGCGCGCCGAGATGCTCAAGCACTGCCCGAACCCGGACGCCGATTTCGCCGAGTGGCTCGGGCGGCTGGCCGGCGACGGGGGCGACGCCGGCCCCGCGGCCGGGCTCAACCCTTCGTGAGCCGCGCCCCGGGTTGAAAACAGGCGCGCGCGCGTGCGACGATGTCGCCACTCCATGACACGCGCGGGCGAACAACTCGATCTGCTGATTATCGGCGCGGGGCCGGCCGGGCTCTCCGCGGCCGACGCCGCCGCGCGCGAGGGCCTCTCCTACCTCGTCGTCGAGAAGGGGCTCATCGCCCACACCGTCTACCACTACCCCGTCGGGCTGACGGTCTTCTCCACCACCAACGAGCTTGAGCTGAGGGAGGGCGAGCTTCGCCCCTGCCGCGAGAAGCCGACGCGCGAGGAGCTGCTCTCCTACTACGTCCGCTTCGCGCTCGAACACGACCTGCGCATCAACACCGAGGAGGAGGTGACGCGCCTTGAACTACTCGGCGCCGGCGGCTTCCGCGTCACCACGTCGCGCGCGACCTACGGGGCCGCGCGCGTGCTCGCCTGCCTCGGCGGGATGGCGCGGCCGCGCCTGCTCGGCGTCCCCGGCGAGGAACTGCCGAAGGTCAAGCACCGCTTCGTCGAGCCCTTCCCCTACGTGCGCAAGGAGGCGCTCGTCGTCGGCGGCGGCAACTCCGCGGCCGAGGCCGCGCTCTTCCTCTCCGAGGGCGGCGCGCGCACGACCTTCGCCATCTGGCGCTCGGACTGGGAGAACCGCGACCCGAAGCGGGGCTGCATCAAGCACTGGGTGCGCGCTCCGCTCGAACGCGAGATCGAGGAAGGCCGCCTCCGCCTCTTCCTCTTCTCCGAGGTCGAGGAGATACGCGAGACCGAAGTGCTCATCAGGGACGACGAGGGCCGCGGCCACGCGCTCCCGAACGACGCCGTCTTCGTCCTCATCGGCAGCGACGCCGACCTCTCGCTGCTGCGCGCGGCGGGCGTCCGCACCGAGCGCGCCGGGCTCACGCAAGTCCCCGCCTACGACCCCGAGACCTTCGAGACCAACGTCCCCGGCCTCTACGTCGCCGGCCACTTCACCCACGCCCGCCACATCAAAGAGGCCATCGCCGTCCCCCGCCGCGTCGTCCCCCTCATCGCCCAGTCCCTCCGCGCCGCGGTCTAGAGCTTATGCCCATGCCCGTCGCGCACGGCCTTTTGGGCGCGAGCCTCGTGGCCGCGGTCGGCCCGCGCGCGGGCGGGCGCCGCCACCGTCTGGCGCTCGCCGCCGGCGCGCTGCTCGCCAACGCCGCCGACCTCGACTTCGGCCTCGTCTTCGCGCTCCACTCGCGCGCGTGGCACCGGGGGTTTACGCACTCCTTCGCCTTCGCGCTCGTCGTCTTCCTCGTCCTCCTCTTGGTGCTCGGGCGGCGGCGCGCGCGGGCGGCGGCCGGCTTCGGGCTGGCCTACGCCTCGCACGCGTTGCTCGACTTCGCGACGACGAAGTTCGGCGGCGGGGTCGAACTGCTCTGGCCCTTCAGCGCGGGGAGGTTCGCGCTCGGGTGGCGCGGGCTCTCCGAAATCCCCTCGCGGCTCCCGCCCGCCGAAATCCTCACGGCCCTCTGCGCGGAGTTCGCTCTCTTCGCGCCGCCGCTCGTCCTCGTCCTGCTCCTACGGAAGCGCGCCGCGGCGCGCGCGGACGGGCCGGAGGGCTGACACGTTTCATCCTTCCCGCGGGTCGCGCGGCGATGTATATTCTCCGCCGCGTGAGCGCGGAGGCGCGGCATCCCCTTCCCTTGTACGCCCCGCACGTCCGCCGGTCTGACCGCGCCCCGCGAAGCTGGCGGGCGGCATAACCCCGAGGACTCCTCCGATGAAAACGCTGACAGTCGAGAGTAGCGGCGCGGCACTAGACGCGGCGCGCGGTAGGAGGCGGCGCGAGCGCCTTTTCTACACCGGCATGGCGGTCGTGTGCGTGCTCACCGTCTTCGCCGGCTTCTCGCGGACTTACTACCTCAGGCCCTACTTCGGCACGCCCGCGCTCGCGCCGCTGCTCCATCTGCACGGCGTCGTCTTCACCTCGTGGCTCGTCCTCCTGCTGGCGCAGACCGCGCTCGTCGCGGCGAACCGGACGCGCCTGCACCGCCGCCTCGGGGTGGCGGGCGGGGCGCTCGCCGCGCTGATGGTCGTCGTCGGCACGGCGACGGCCGTCATCAGGGCGAAGCAGGGGGCGGCGCCGCCCGGGTCGCCCGGCCCGCTCGCCTTCCTGACGGTGCCGCTGGGCGACATGCTCGTGTTCGCTGTCCTGGTCGGGGCGGGCTTCTACTACCGCCGGCGGGCCGACTTCCACAAGCGGCTGATGCTGCTGGCGACCGTCGCCATCCTGCCGGCGGCCACCGCGCGCCTGCCCTTCGCCTTCATCCAGCAGGGGGGGCCGCTGGTCTTCTTCGGAGTGGCCGACCTCTTCATCGTCGTCTGCCTCCTCTACGACGTCTACGCCCGCCGCAACTTTCACCGCGCGACGCTCCTGGGTGGACTCCTGATAATCGTGTCGCACCTTTTGCGCCCAGTCGTCGGGGGCACGCAAGCCTGGCTCTCGTTCGCGGGGTGGCTGACCAGTTGGGTCGGCTGAGATGGGGATGAAGGTACTCGTCACAGGCGGCGCGGGCTCGCTCGGACGTGCGCTGGTGCGCGTGCTGGCGCGCGAGGGGCACGCCCCGCGCGTGATGAGCCGGCGCGGGCGCGCCGAGTCGGCGCCGGACGGCGTCGAGTGGGCGCGCGCCGACCTCCTCACGGGCGAGGGGCTGGCCGCGGCGGTCGAGGGCGCGCACGCGGTCGTCCACGCCGCCTCCGACCCGCGCCGCGCGGAGGCCGTGGACGTCGGGGGCACGCGGCGCCTGACGGAGGCGGCGCGCGCGGCCGGCTGCGCGCACCTCGTCTACATCTCCATCGTCGGCGTCGACGTCATACCCTTCGGCTACTACCGGCGGAAGCTCGCGGCCGAGGGGATTATTCAGTCGTCCGGCGTCCCCTTCTCCGTCCTGCGCGCCACGCAGTTCCACTCGCTCGTGGACTTTCTGCTCGCGCAGGCCGCGCGCGTGCCGCTGCTGATGCCGCTGCCGACCGACTTCAAGTTCAGGAGCGTGGACGAGGCGGAGGTGGCCGCGCGCCTCTCGGCCTGCGTCGCCGCGGGGCCGCGCGGGCGCCTGCCGGACTTCGGCGGGCCGGAGGTGCTGACGCTCGGCGAGATGGCGCGGGCGTGGGCGCGCGCGAAGAACGTCGGCAAAAGAATTATTCACCTGCCAATACCGGGCGCGCTCGCGGCGGCCTTCCGCGCCGGGAAGAACACCGCGCCCGAGGGCGAGCGCGGCGTGACGGGCTGGGCGGACTGGCTCGCGCGCCGCGACGGCGCGGGCGCCGCCTGAGAGTCTTCGCGCGAGAGGAGAGCCTGTCGTCATGCTCTACATGGTCATCGAGCGTTTCAGGGACAGCGAGGCGGCGGCGGCCGTCTACCGGCGCTTCCGCGAGCGCGGGCGGATGACGCCGGACGGGCTGAGGTACGTGGACAGTTGGGTGGAGCCCGGCTTCGGGAGGTGCTTCCAGTTGATGGAGTGCGACGACCCGGCCCTCTTCCCGCAGTGGGTCGAGCGCTGGGACGACCTCGTGGAGTTCGAGATCGTGCCCGTCGTCACCTCGCGGCAGGCCGCCGAAGCCATGGCGCCCGCGCCCTGAGAGGTTGTCTCCGAGGCCGGGGCTTGAGAAGTTATTTAATCGGGGCGGACGTCTCTAAGGGGCGGCGGGAGGGTGGACGATGAAAGGGCAGCACACCGGAATGACACTCGCATATAGGCAACTCGGTGGCGTACGCTTGTGAGGGCCATGACTGAAACCGGAAGCACGTGCCTACTCGTCGGGGCGGCGATGAACGCCGCGGCCGCGGCCCTCCACGTCGGGTGCATCGTGTTCGGGGCGCCGTGGTATCGCTTCTTCGGGGCCGGGGAGCGCATGGCACACATGGCGGCCGCGGGCCACTGGTACCCGACCCTCGTCACCTCGGGCATCACCGCGGTGCTGCTCGTCTGGTCGCTCTACGCGCTGTCGGGGGCGGGCGCCGTCGTCAGACTGCCGTACGTGCGCGGCGTCCTGTGCGTCGTGACGGGCGTCTACCTGCTGCGCGGCGTCGCCGGAATTCCGTTGATGTTCATGCCGACGGGGCGGAGTGCGGCCTTCTGGCTGTGGAGTTCTTCCGTCTGCCTCGCCCTCGGCGCCCTCCACGGGCTCGGGCTCCGGCAGGCGTGGGCCGCCTCTGAACGGACGCTGCATGAGTAGCGGTTAGGCGTGGGCGGCGTAGAGGCCGCACGCCATCCGGCCGTACTTCGCGTCGTCGAGCGCGCCGATGGGCTGGCGTATCTCGTTCAGGTGTGCGTCACCCCGCCGCGCAGGAGCCGAAACGAAATCCAGCCGCCGCGCATACATGTGTGGGGCGGCCGGGCGGAGAAAAATTTCCTCGCCCCGGCGCGCCGGCCGGTCGGCGTCGAGGGGCTTTAAGGGTGGACGCGCCCGGGCCCGCTGCGGCATAAAAATATTGACAGGGCCCGCAGCGTTAACTATATTCATCCGGCTTCCGCGATTAAATTACCTGGGCGTTCCCGACCGGCGGAACATACCGCCCGCGGCCGGCACGACTAAGTGATTGCCTCTCGATAAAAAATTCTTCAGCTAACGACATCTTTACCTCGTTAGGCTCACGGCCATTCGGGGGATGGGTGGGTGCGGCCCACATCCCCATAGCATTCTGACGCGGTCGTTCTGCCGTTCTAAGAGCGCACCTTAATCAAAATTTTCACGCTCGCGCGCAGGCCGAGGACGCGAAACGTCTTTAGCGGGGCGCGGGCGTGCGCGCCAAACAACGCCTTTAGCCCTCGAAAGGATTCACGAGCCATGCCCAGTCAGTCGCGGCCCGCCGGCCGCCTCCGAGTTTTGACCTTCGTCCTCTTAGCCTCCCAGGCGCTCGCCCCGGCCGCCGCCCTCGCGCGCGGGGGCCGGCTGCTGCCTCCGCGCGACTCGCGGCCCCGTCCGACACGGGGGACGGCGACTGACGGCGCGGGCTCGCCGGCGCTGCCCCAACAGACGCCGTCGCCCGCCCCGTCGGCGACCCAAACGCCCACCCCGCCGCCCGAGGTGGCGAAGGTGCAGGTCGAGGACTTCAAGCAGAATCAGACGGTCGAGCTCGTGCAGGGCGAGACGAAGAAGATTCACGTCAAGGCGCTGGCGGCCGACAACTCCAGCATCGCGACCTTCACCTCCGAGGTGACGCCGGAGAAGACCGGCGTCGTCAAAATTGACCCCGACCCGGTGAATAAGAATGAGTACACACTCACCGCGCTCGGCGTTAAGGCGCAGGACTCGACGCCCGTCAAGGTGCTGGTCAACGGCGCCGAGCGCCCCGAGGCGAAGTTCAGCGTGAGCGTGCTCGAAGCGGTCAAGGCCGTCACGTCCGACAGGGGCAACAACATCAGCATCGCCGAGGGCAACAGCCTCCCCATCAAGCTCAACGTGACCGGGCAGCAGGACACGTCCCTCAACGCCGCCGACCTCAAGTTCCGGGTGGACAACCCCGCCCTCGGTACGCTTCTGGCCGTGGACAGGGATAAGACAACGGGCGGCTACACACTCACGGCGCACGCGCTGCCCGCCGGCAGCCCGAACCCGACGACCGGCCAGCTCATCATCACGCCCGAGCGCGGGCTCGGCAACGTGTCCGGGGCGCCGCTCTCGCTCAACGTCAGCATCACGCGGAAGTTCGGCTACATCACCTTCGAGCCGCCGCCGAAGGGCTTCCTCCTGCCCGGCGGCAGCTTCACGACGCTCGCCATCGTGCGCAACCGGGACGGCTCTCCCAACAGCGCGTTCGGCGTGGAGTACACGTTCGCCAAGCCCGGCGACGAGAAGTGGGTCGCCATCGCACCCGAGGGCAACAAGCTCACCGTCATCTGGAACGACCCCTCGCCCGACGAGATCGAAAGTCTCCCCGCCGCGCAGAGGCAGCGCCCCGCGCAGGTCACGATAACGGCCACCGCGCGCGGCATCGGGCAGGGCGAGCAGATCGACGGGAAAGTCATAGTGCGCATGGGCAGCGTCAGCAAGTTCATGCCGCTGCGCGTCAAGATGAACATCATGGACACGCTCACGGCCACGGACCTCTACGGCAAGGTCATGAGCGACGAGTACTACGTGCTGACCGTCCGCCTCTTCAACAACCTCAAGGACGACACCACGGGCCAGTTCACCGGCGACTCCATCCTCGCCTACAGCTCCTCCATCGAGCTGGCCGTCGGGATGGAGAAGAAGTTCGACCGCAGCCGCGGCAGCGACTTCGCCAACGTCATCGGCAAGGACGCCGCCAACCGGATAGCGAAGGCGAGGCGTGACGGGGCCATCGAGCTCGCCGAACAGCAGACTCAGGCCGACATCAGCACCGCAAAGGCCGACCAAGCGGCGCTCTCCGGCGCCATCAAGGCCGAGGCCGACGCACGGGCTGCGGCGAGGGCGGCCATCGCCGAGGCCAACAGGCTGAAGGGCGAGGCGCTCAAGCAACTCAGGAAGAAGGACGCGGAGTGGAGTAAGGCGAACGCGGCCGGAGCGCGTGACAAGGTCGCGCTGACGCAGAAGGCCAAGACCGCCGATGTCGAGTACGAGGCCGCCTACGGCGCGGCGCGCACGGCTATCATCGACGCCAACACAAAGATCGCGGGCATGCGGGAAGCCGCCGACTACGCCGACCACGTGCGCGCCTCGGTGGCGCGCTCGGCCGCCAACCGCGTCACCCTCGGCCAGAGCGGCCTCGGCGACCCCGACACGGCGATTGACGACGGCCGCTGGCACCCCGTGAGCCGCGCCGACCTCTACCGCATCAGCGAGACGAAGCCGCCCGAGGAAGAGCCCCTCGCGTCGCTGCCCGAGCTCCAATCCTCGGCCGACCTCGCGCCGGCCGCGACGATATCCGAGAGCGAGGCGCGCACCCGGAACGCGCTGGCGTCCCCCTCGCCCACGCCGGGCGTCGAGGAGTTCTCCTCCGACGACGGGCCGCCCGACCCCCTGTGCCGCGGCGTGATTACCTACCGCCCGTTCACCTTCGAGATGATGGTCAACACGGTGGACAGGCGCGACGAGAGGTCGCGGCGCAGCCGGCTCTTCCAAATCCTCGAAGGCATCGGGACGGGCACCTCCTTCGTCACCTCCATCGCGGTGCCGGGCAGCGGCAGCGACCTGCCCCTGGGGCTTGAGAAGTTCGGGAACCTCCTGATACCGGGCATAGACAAGCTCTACCCGAACTTCAAGGAGCAGTGGCGGCAGAACATCGTCTCGCAGGCGATGAAGGAGATCGAGGAGATACCCTTCGGCTCGGACGTGACCCGCGTCATCTTCATCCCGAAGCGGAACATCCGCGGGCTCATCCGCGGGCACGACACGAGAATCAGCGAGGTCTGCCCCTTCTACTTTAAGGTTCAGGTGGCGATCATCACCAAGCGCGGCACGGTGCAGGGCGGCACCCAGTAGCGGGCGGGGCGGGCTCGGCGGGCGGCGGGGCGGCGGTCGTCCCGCCGCCCGCTCGTTTTAGAAGAACGCCTCCAGCGTCGCGCGCTCGCGGCGGGCGACGCCGGTACGGTAGGCGGCCTCCTCGACCTCGCGGGCGACGGCCTCGGCGACGCGCTTGTCGAAGACGGAGGGGACGATGTACTCGGGGTGCAGCTCCTCGGGGCTGATGATGGAGGCGATGGCCTGCGCGGCGGCCAGCTTCATCTCCTCGTTGATGCGCGAGGCGCGGCACTGCAAGGCGCCGCGGAAGATGCCGGGGAAGCAGAGCACGTTGTTGATCTGGTTCGGGTAGTCGCTCCGCCCCGTCGCCATCACCGCCGCCACGCCCGCGACCTCCTCGGGCATGATCTCGGGCGTCGGGTTCGCCATCGCAAAGATGACGGGGTCTTTCGCCATCCGCCTCACGTCCTCCACGTCGATGACGCCCGGCGCCGAGAGGCCGAAGAAGACGTCCGCCCCCTTGATGACGTCGTGCACCGAGCCGCGCTCGCCCGCCGGGTTGGTGATGCGGGCGTAGTGGTCCTTGACCCAGTTCATGTGCTCGGTGCGCCCCTCGTAGATGGCCCCCGTCTGGTCGCAGCCGATGACGTTGCGCACCCCCGCGTTCAAGATTATCTTCGAGCAGGCCACGCCCGCCGCGCCCACGCCGTTGACGACGACCTTCAAATCCTCCATCCGCTTCCCGACCAGCTTCGTCGCGTTGAAGAGCGCCGCCATGACGACGACGGCCGTGCCGTGCTGGTCGTCGTGGAAGACGGGGATGTCCAGCTCCTCCTTCAGCCGCTCCTCGATCTCGAAGCAGCGCGGGGCGGAGATGTCTTCGAGGTTGATGCCGCCGAAGGCGACCGAGATGCGCTTGACGGTGTTGACGATCTCGTTCGGGTCTTTCGTCGAGAGGCAGATGGGGAAGGCGTCCACGCCCGCGAACTCTTTGAAGAGCATCGCCTTCCCCTCCATCACGGGGAGCGCCGCCGCGGGGCCGATGTCGCCCAGGCCGAGGACGGCCGTCCCGTCGGTGACGACGGCGACGGTGTTCTTCTTGATGGTCAGCGTGAAAGCCTTCTCGGGGTCGCGCGCGATGGCCTCGCAGACGCGCGCCACGCCGGGCGTGTAGGCCATCGAGAGGTCGGCGCGCGTCTTCAGCGGCGCCTTCGAGACGACCTCTATCTTGCCGCCGAGGTGCATCAGGAAGACGCGGTCGCTGACGTTGATGACCTCGACGCCGTCCACCGCGCGCGCCGCGTCCACGATTGATTTGCCGTGGTCGGCCGAGGCGGCGTTGACCGTCAGGTCGCGGATGATGGCGTCGCGCCCGACGCTGACGATGTCGATGGCGCCGATGTCGCCGCCCGCGTGCCCGATGGCGGTCGTCAGTTCCCCGAGCGTGCCCGCGCGCGAAGAGAGCTTCACGCGCAGGGTCAGGCTGTAGCTCGCGCTGGGAGTGTTCGGGGTCGAAGGCAAGGCGGCAGTATCCTTTCGCTTCTCTTTATCAAGTGCGACTTCGTTGGGCGTGGGTTTTACTCTAGCGCCAACACGGGCGAGGCGCAAGCAGAGTGCAAAGCGGTCACGCCTCCCTCACCCGCCGGCGAATCGCCTCCACGAGGGCGGGGTCGGCGCCCGCACTCTCCGCCAGCTTGAGCGAGTGCTCGCCGAGCAGCTTGTAGACGGCGAGCGCGTCCGACCCTTCGAGCCCGCCGAGGGCGCGCAGGTGCCTGCGCACCGTCTCGACGTCGGCGCGCGCGAAGCTCCCCGTGAGCGCGCGCGCGGGCGGGAGCGCCGAGAGGTTCTCGACCGCGCTCCGCACGAGCGGCAGCAGGATTTTCCGCGCGCGGGACTCCGGCAGCCCGCAGCGCTTCAGCGTGTCGGCCGCCACGTCGAAGAGCGCGACGACGTGCCCGGCCGCCATCACGGCCGAGGCGTGGTAGAGCGCCTTGGCCGAAGGCTCGACGGTGAAGCCGCGGCCGCCGAGGTCGCGGACGACGCGGCGCGCGGCGCGCGCCGCGCGCGGCTCGCCCTCGACGCAGTAGAAGGCGCGCCGCAGGCTCTCGGCGCCGGCCTCCGCTTCGCTCACGGCCGCCAGCGGGTGCATCGAGCCGACGGCGTAGCCGCGCGCGCGCAGCGGTTCCAGTTCCGCGGACGAGAGCGCGCCGCTCGCGTGCAGCGCGACGCCCGCGCGCGACGCCGACAGCGCCGCCAGCCTCCCGGCCGTCTCCGCGATGTGCCCGTCCGGCGTCGTGACGAAGAGGAGCCCGGCCGCGGGCAGGCCGTCCAACTGCCCGGCGCCGAGCGCGAGCGTCTTCAGTTCGGCGCGCGCGGCCGCGCGCCGCGCGCTCACCGCCGTGCGGCAGACGAGCGCGCGCACCTCGTAGCCGCACGCGTCGAGCGCGCGCGCCAGCGCCGTCCCGAGGCGCCCCGCGCCGACGATGACGACGCTGCGCTGAGACTCCGCACGCGACGAAGGGGAGACGGAAGCGCCCGCGCCTTCGTCCCCCCTTCTGCTGCGGCCTGAGCCCTCCCTGACGGCCGGGCTTCCGCTTCGCCTTGTGCCTTTTTCCTTCACTTTAGGGTGCGTTGATTTCGCCCTTCGAGACGATTTCGATGAGCACGGGCTGTTCGGGCAGCTCGTCGAGCCACTGCTCGAAGCGCGCGCGCAGTTCGTCGCGCGTGAGCAGCCCCGTCTCCCCGTCCGGCGCGACGACCTTGACGGGCGGCGCCGCCGGCATCCTGCGGAGCGCGCGCTCTATCAGCCGCACGTCCTGCCGCGTGAAGTGCCCCGGCAGGCGCCCCTGCGCGAAGGCCGCCGAGAGGTTGCGCGCGCGCCGCGACGCTTCGGCCTGCGCCTCGCGCCGCGCGAGCCCGTCGAGCGAGATGGCGAGCGTCGTGCCCAGCATCAGGAGCGTCCGGCGGTAGACCGCCAGCCCCCGCTCCATCAAAGCCTCAAGCTCCTGCGGCAGCTCGGTGAGTTCGTCGGCGCGCGACAAACGGAACTGGCACGCGCACGCGGGCTGACCCGCGAGCAGGCGCCGCACGTCGAGGCGGCAGCGCGTCCCGTCGGCGACGCGCAGAAGCCCTTCGGCCTGCCGCCAGACCTGCGCGCTCACCACCGGCAGCCGCGCCAGCGACTCGAACTCGCGCCAGCGCTCGGCGCGCCTCAAGTCCTGTAGCGCCTCGCGCGCGCCCGCGCCGCCGACAGTTTTATCATGCAGCGCCGCGTAATGCTCGCCGTAGCGGGCGCGCCACTCGCGCCACAGACGCTCGAAGCGCGCGCGGCGCTCGGCGTCGAGGAAGTTGTTCGCGTCGTGCGCGAGGCCGAGCAGCTCACGCCGCGCCGTCTCAAGCTCGTCCACGCCGGTCGGCTCGGCCGCGGCGAGGTAGGCGCGGACGCGCTCGCGCGCCCCGACCGTCTCGACGAAGCCGCAGAGGTCTTCCAGCTCGCGCGTGCGGCGCGCGAACGTCTCGGGCGAGCCGCGGAAGGCGGCGGCGACGCGCGCGAGTGCCTCTTCGAGCGTGACCTTCCCGGCCGACTCCGCCTCCACGGCCTCGGCCGCGCGGCCGAAGCTCTTGCGCGCCTCGGCCTCCAGCTTCCAGACGCGCGTCGTGAGACAGGAGTCGGGCAGCGCCTCGAACTTCTGCGGCAGCGCCAGCAGACGCCACTCCTTCAGCCAGAGGCCGAGGGCCGTGCGCACCTCCGCGCGCGCGTCGCCCCCGTCCGCCGCCCCGAGCGACTGCCGCGACGAGAGCAGCCGCGCCCATTCGAGCGCCCGCGCCGACAGCGGCTCGGCTTCGGCCTCCGCCGCCGGCTCGGGCGCGGCCCTCACTTCGGCGGGCGGCGGGAAGTTCTCCTTGACGGCCTCCTCGACGGCCGGCCCGGCCTGTTCCGGCGCGGCGGGCGCCTGCGCGGGCGCCGCCGTCTCGACTTCAGCCTCAGCCTTCTCGACACCAGCGGCCTTAACCCCGGCCTCGACCTTGTCGTCCTCTCCGGCCGCGAGGGCGGCGGCTGGCGGGGCGTCCGGCGCCGACTCGGACGGCACGGACGGCGCCGGCTCGCCGAGCGGTTCTTCCGTCGGGGCGGGCGCGGCGGCCGTCTGTGCGTCCCGCGCCGCGGCCTCGCGCGCGGCGATGCGGAAGCGGTAGCGCTTCTCGCCGCCGGGGCCGTCGGCCAGCACGAGGCTGTCGGGCGGCGCCTCGGCCGCGAAGCGCGCCAGCGTCTCGGCGACGCGGCGCGGGGCGTCGCCGCCCGCGTCCTCGTCCGTCAAAAGCAGCGCCGCGCACATCTCGCCCGGCGTCGCGTCGCGCGAGTCGAGCGAGAGCACGAAGAGGCTCTTCAGAATCAGCCGCGCCTGGTAGCGCTGCATGACGGGGAGCTGGCCGATGCAGCGCTCGGTCAGCACGTCGTAGGTGCGGAAGGCTTCCGCCAGCTCGGGCGCGAGGCGCAGCTCGTCCTCGGTCGCGTCGAAGACCTCGTCGAGCAGCACGAGCGAGAGCGCCGGGCGCGAGGTGGCGCGCGCCGCGGCCGAGGCGGCGAAAGGCAGGAAGGCGAACCTCGGCAGGAAGAGGCGCACGCCCGACGCGACCTCCGCCACGAGCGGGTGGACGGGGTAGACGGACGCGAAGCGCGCCTGGCTCCAGTTGAACTCGTGGACGGTCGCGCGCAGCGCCTGGTAAATCTCGCGCAGCGTGTCGCCGACCTGCGGCTTCTTGCGCAGCACGAACTGGTCGGCCACGCGGTAGAGGTTCTCGGGGTCGAGGTAGTCTATCCGGTAGGTGCCGGCGACGGCGACGTTCGCGCCGTCGGCGTCGGCGATGTCGTCGTCGAGCGCGAGCGCCACGAAGACGTTGAGGTCGCGCGCCGCCGCGGCCAGAGAGCCGAGGTAAGGGCCGTCGTCGCGCGAGACGCGCGCCGGCCGGTTGAAGGCCGTGTCGATGACGACGACCAACGTCTCCTCGCCCGCGCGCGAGGCCGCGACCGCCAGCACCTCGGCCGGCTCGCGCCCGCCCCACTGCGCCTCGCTCCCGCCGAAGAAGGCGGCGAAGCTGGCCGCCAGCTCGTCTCCCAGGGAGGGGCGCGTCCCGCGCTCGACGCGCGTGACGAGGTAGCGCCGCCCCGCCAGGCGATGCGCGCTCGCAAGGACGTGCGAGTCCTCGACCGACTGCCGCAGGCGCTCGGCCCCGGCCAGCGCGCCGAAGACGGCCAGCGTGTGACTCTTGCCGACGCCCCGCGCGCCCGCCAGCGCGCGCGCCACGCCCGTCCCCGGCGGCAGCTCGGCTAAGGCGTCGAGCCAGCGCGCGAGCAGGTCGGAGGTGACGTCCGTGAAGCGGTAGGCGGCGAGCGCCTGCGCGGGGTCCTCGGCGTAGTTCCCCACCTGCTCGAACGACTGCGGTTCGACCAGGTCTTTAATCTTGTCCTGTATCCGTTTCATGCGCACCCGGCGGGAAAAAACTGTGGCCGGCCCTCAGGCGGCTGAGGAAGGAGGGGCATTTCGAATCTAGCACGCGGCGCGCGGCCGTGGCAACGTTTAACTTTTTGCTGCGGCGCGCTCGCCGGGGCTGCTATAATCCGTCGCGTTTCCCCTCGTAAAAGGCCGCCCGGCGCGCACCCTTCGGCGGCCGCGCGCCGACACAACCAACGGCGCGGGGCGCTGCATCAAAGATTCGCGCCTTTCCGTGCTCCCTTTCGCCGACCGTCCGGCTCACCCCTCGACGGCGCCCCGCACGCGGGGACGACGGCCGGGGGCGCCCGCGCGAAGGCCAAGTTAAAAGAGGTTTCATTTTCCTTCCGGCCACAGGCGTTGAAAAGTTTTTTGGAGGCACACGTGATGCACTACAGATTCTTCCGGTCGCTCGCCGCGCTCGGGCTCATCTTCAGCCTGTGGGCGGGCTCGCTCACCGCCGTGGCCGCGCCTGCCCGGCGGCAGGACGCGCAGAAGCCGGCCGCCAGGCAGGACTCTTCGGACAAGAATAAGAAGGACAAGAAGGCCGGCGACAAGGAGGGTCAGGAGGTCGCCTCCGCGAGCCTCCCCTCGAACCCCGGCAAGCCGCTCTCCGAAAAGGAGGACCCGCGGCTCATCGGCAAGCGCAAGATTAACGGCGGCTTCATCGCCGGCATCAGCGGCGGGCTCGACAAGGAGGTCTCACTCGGCCGCCAGCTCTCGGCGGAAGTCGACCGCCAGGCCAAGTTCATCGACGACCCCGTCATCACCGAGTACATCAACCGCGTCGGCCAGAACGTCGTCCTCCACTCCGACGCACGGCTCCCCTTCACCATCAAGGTCATCGACTCGGACGAGGTCAACGCCTTCGCCCTGCCGGGCGGCTTCTTCTACGTCAACAAGGGGCTAATCCTCGCCGCCGACAACGAGGCCGAGGTGGCCGGCGTGATGGCGCACGAGATCGCGCACGTCACCGCCCGCCACGCGATGGAGAATCAGGCCAAGGGCATGCTCGCCGAAATCGGCCTGCTCGCCGGCTCGATCTTCCTGGGCGGCCTCGGCGGGATGCTCATCAACCAGGGCGCGCAGTTCGGCGCGCTCCTCGGCTTCATGAAGTTCAGCCGCAGCGCCGAGTCGGAGGCCGATTTGCTCGGCGTCCAGTACCTCTGGGCGGCCGGCTACGACCCGAACGCGATGTCCACGATGTTCGAGAAGCTGGCGGCGAAGAACAAGAAGAAGCCGGGCACCTTCTCGAAGCTCTTCGAGTCGCACCCGCAGTCGGTGGACCGCATGGAGGCGACGCGCCAGCTCGTCGCGCGCTTCCCCGACAAGGAGGAGTACGTCCTCTCGACCTCGGAATTCCAGCGCGTCAAGAACCGCCTGCTCCGGCTCTCGAACGCCCGCGCCTCCTCGGCCGGCGACATCGGCCCCGGCGACGACGGCGCCCCCGGCCGCCCGACCCTCAAGCGCCGCTCGCCGACCGCCGACGACACGGGGACGCCGACCGACACGACCGCGCCCGAGAAGAAGGACGACAAGCCGCAGCTCAAGCGCCGCGACACCGACCAGCAGCAGCAGACCCCGCCCGAGTAAGGCTGGGGGTTTTAGACGGCTCGGAAAGGCCGGCGAAGGCTCTCAGTCCCCGCGGGGACTGGGAGCCTTACGTGTGAGGGAAACGTTTGAATTCGGCGAAAAAAGCGGCGCTCATCGCGGCCGGGAGCCTCTGCGTCGTGCTCGCGGTGCTCGGCGTCTTCCTCCCGCTCCTGCCGACGACGCCCTTCCTGCTGCTCGCCTCCGCCTGCTACGTCCGCAGCTCGGAGCGCCTCCACCGATGGCTGATGGGGAACCGCCTGCTCGGCGGCTACATCCGAAATTTCAAGGAGCGCCGCGGCGTCCCCCTCCGCGCCAAAGTCACGACCGTCGTCCTCCTCTGGCTCCCGCTCCTCTACTCCGTCTACCGGCTCGACCTGCCCTGGCTGGAGCTGATTCTCGTACTGATGGGGTTGACCTGGAGCGTGCTGATTTTCAGGATGAAGACGCTGAAGGCGGGCGAATAAGGCCGCCGGCGCGGCGTGGGGTGCGGGAGCCGCGCCGCCGCGGCTTGACAACAAAAAGGCCGTTTCGTATTCTACCCGTTCGCGTTTTAGACGCTTAAGATAGAGAGAGTTATCCTATGTCAACCTATTTCCCCAGCGGCGACGGGCTCGCTGAGAATCGCAAGTGGTACGTGGTGGACGCGGCGGGCCAGACCGTCGGCCGCCTGGCGACCGAGGTGGCCCGCGTCCTGACCGGCAAGAACAAGCCGCAGTACACGCCCTTCCTCGACACGGGCGACCACGTCATCGTCATCAACGCCAAGCAGGCGGTCTTCAAGGGCTCGAAGAACGACCAGAAGATGTACCACCACCACACGCTCTACCCGGGCGGCCTGCGCTCGATCTCGGTCAGGGATCAGTTCGAGCGCCACCCCGAGCGCGTCATCGAGCTGGCCGTCAAGGGGATGCTCCCGAAGACCAAGCTCGGCAAGGCGATGGCGAAGAAGCTCAAGGTTTACGGCGACGACGAGGGGCTCACGCGGCACGCCGCGCAGAAGCCGGAGCCCCTGGCCCTGAGCCCCAAGACCGCGGCGCAGAAGGCTTAAACGCTAGTTTTTAAGGTAAGGAAGAGGAAGCTGTGGCAGACATCCAGTATTACGGGACGGGGCGGCGCAAGACGGCGACCGCGCGCGTCTACCTCCGGCCGGGCACCGGCGAAATCCGCGTCAACCGCAAGACCTTCGAGGAGTACTTCCCCAACCAGGCGCTCCGCATGGTCATCCGCCAGCCGCTGACGCTCACCGACACCGCCAGCAAGTTCGACATCGTCGTCAACGTCGCGGGCGGCGGCCCGGCGGGCCAGGCCGGCGCGCTGCGCCACGGCATCACGCGCGCGCTGATGGTGTTTAACTCAGACCTCCGCCCCGCGCTCAAGGACGCTGGCCTCGTCACGCGCGACCCGCGCGCCAAGGAGCGCAAGAAGTACGGCCAGAAGGGCGCGCGCAAGCGCTTCCAGTTCTCGAAGAGATAACAGCCGTGAACCGTAAACCGTGAACCGTGATAGGAAAGAACTCGCTTTCTCTCGTCACGGTTTACGGTTCACGGTTTACGTTCTTTGCACATTCCATTGCCGCGCCCCGGTTGGTTGGCCCCCGTTCGGGGGTCGCTTGGCGGCGCGGCGAGTACACTAAACCAATCACCTGAAGGAGGAGCAGTTTGGCAGTCACCGTTACGATGAAGGAACTTCTGGAGGCCGGCGTCCATTTCGGCCACCAGGTCCGGCGCTGGAACCCGAAGATGAAGGAGTTCATCTTCGGCGAGCGCAACGGCATTAACATCATCGACCTCCAGAAGACGCAGAAGATGTTCCGCGACGCCATCGCCTTCGTCACCGCGATGATGGGCGAGGAGCGCGGCCGCAACATCCTCTTCGTCGGCACCAAGCGCCAGGCGCAGGACGCCATCCGCGAGGAGGCCGAGCGGGCCGGCCAGTACTACATCAACCAGCGCTGGCTCGGCGGCCTGCTGACCAACTTCCAGACCGTCCAGAAGTCCATCAAGCGCCTGCGCGACCTCGAAGCGATGCAGACCGACGGCCGCTACGAGAAGATGACCAAGAAGGAGCGCATCAAGCTCGACCGCGAGCGCGAAATCCTCGACAAGAACCTCTCGGGCATCAAGAACATGAACCGCATCCCCGACGCGCTCTTCATCATCGACGTGCGCAAGGAGGACATCGCGGTCAAGGAGGCGAACCGCCTCGGCATCCCCATCATCGCGGTCGTGGACACCAACTGCTCGCCCGAGGGGATCGACTACGTCATCCCCGGCAACGACGACGCGCTGCGGGCGGTGCGCCTCTTCGCCTCGCGCATCGCCGACGCGGTGGTCGAGGGCCAGCAGATGAGCAACAAGTCGGGCGAGGACGACGACCAGGAGGCGGCCGCGGCCGCCGGCGCGGCCGCCGCGCCGACCTCGCGCGTCGTGACCTCTTCCGTCGACAGCACCCGCGAGATCGAGCCCGGCGCGCAGTCCTCGCAGGTCGCGGGCACGGACGTCTCGCAGGTCTCGGCGGACGTGCAGGTCTCCGTCCCCGGCAACCAGGGTTTCGCGCGCCAGGGGCAGCAGCCCGACAGCGTCGGCGACCACGCGCAGGTCGGCACGGGCGCGCCCGTGCGCGGCGCTACGGGGTCGCCCGACGCCGAGGGCACGCAGCCGCCGCAGTCGCCCGGGGCCGAGAAGGGCGCCGAGACGGTCGGCGCGGCCAAGTAGCCGCGCGCGGGCGGCCACAGGCTTTCAACTTTCAAACGACGGCGAGCGCAGCCCTCCGGTGCGGATGAACCCGCCGGGCTGCGCTTCTTTTTGAGTAGTCAACAGGTACTTTCAGGAGAGTCATCATGGCGGAAATCACAGGGGCGGCGGTCAAGGCGCTCAGGGAGAAGACGGGCGCGGGGATGATGGAGTGCAAGAAGGCGCTCACCGAGGCCGGTGGGAACGAGGAGCAGGCCGTCGAAATCCTGCGCAAGCGCGGCATGGCGACCGCCGGCAAGAAGGCGGGGCGCGTCGCCGCCGAGGGCGCGGTCGGCTCCTACATCCACATGGGCGGCAAGGTCGGCGTGCTCGTCGAGATCAACTGCGAGACCGATTTCGTCGCGCGCACCGACGAGTTCCAGGCGCTCGTCAAGGACATCGCGATGCACGTCGCCGCGGCCGAGCCGCGCTACGTCGCGCGCGAGGAGGTGCCCGCCGACGTCCTCGCCAAGGAGCGCGAGATCACGCGCGCCCAGATCGCCAACGACCCGAAGAACGCGAACAAGCCCGAGCAGGTCATCGAGAAGATCGTCGAGGGGCGCCTCAACAAGTTCTACGAGGAGGCGGTGCTCCTCGACCAGCCCTTCGTCAAGGACCCGGCCAAGACCATCAACGAGCTGCTGACGGAGCGGATCGCCAAGACGGGCGAGCGCATCACCGTCCGCCGCTTCACGCGCTACAAGATGGGCGAGGGGCTCGCCAAGCGCGACGATGATTTCGGCAACGAGGTCGCCGCGCTCGCCGGCGGGAACCAGTAACTTCATTGCGGGTTGCTGACCCCGCGCCGGGGATTGACGGGGGCGTCGCCGCCTTCAATCCCCGGCGCGGGGTCAGCAACCCGCAGTCCGCAGGGGCGTATGTCATCAGCTAACACACAGGCGGGGGGCGGGCCGGCCTACCGGCGCATCCTGCTGAAGGCGTCGGGCGAGGCGCTGATGGGCGCGCAGAACTACGGCGTGGACGTCAAGGTCGCGCGCTCCATCGCGGAAGAGATCAAGGCGGTCAGGGAGCTCGGCGTGGACGTGGCGGTCGTCGTGGGCGGCGGCAACATCTTCCGCGGCGTCTCGGAGAGCGCGGGCGACATGGACCGGTCGAGCGCCGACTACATCGGCATGCTCGCCACCGTGATGAACGCCGTCGTCCTCCAGGACGCGCTGGAGAAGACGGGCGTCCACACGCGGGTGCTGTCGGCCATCAACATCCCGCAGGTGGCCGAGCCCTTCATCCGCCGCCGCGCCATCCGCCACCTGGAGAAGGGGCGCGTCGTCATCTTCGCCGCCGGCACCGGCAACCCGTACTTCACGACCGACTCGGCCGCGGCGCTCCGCGCCCTCGAAATCAGGGCGGACGTCATCCTCAAGGCGACGAAGGTGGACGGCGTCTACACGGCCGACCCCGTCAAGGACTCGACGGCGACGCGCTACGACTGCATCACCTACCAGGAGGTGCTGGAGAAGCAGTTGAAGGTGATGGACGCCTCGGCCATCTCGCTCTGCATGGACAACGACCTCCCCATCGTCGTCTTCAACATGCGCACGCCCGGCAACATCGTCCGCGTCGTCTCCGGCGAGACGGTCGGCACGCGCGTCTGCCTGGACAAGCCCGTAGACAGTGGCGGGTGAGAAGTGATAAGAAAAAGTTTTAACCGGTCTTTCTTACCACCCGTCACTTTGGAGAAGCCATGAGCGAAAAAGACGTAATCAAGGAGACGCGGCCGCGGATGGAGGGGGCGGTCGAGGACCTGAGGAAGAGGCTGGCGACCATCCGGACGGGGCGCGCGGCCGTGAGCCTGCTCGACAACGTGATGGTCGAGTACTACGGCACGCCGACGCCGCTGAGCCAGCTGGCCTCGGTGCACGCGCCCGAGCCGAACATGCTCACGGTGCAGCCGTGGGACCAGACGCAGCTCGGCGTCATCGAGAAGGCCATCCGCTCGGCCGACCTCGGGCTCAACCCCTCGAACGACGGTAAGATCGTCCGCGTGCCCGTCCCGCCGCTCACCGAGGAGCGCCGCCGCCAGCTCGCCAAGCAGGTGCACGAGGCGGCCGAGGAGCACCGCACGGCCATCCGCAACGTCCGCCGCGACGCCAACGACCGCCTCAAGCGGATGCTCAAGGACAAGCAGATTTCCGAGGACGCCGAGCGCACCGGCCTCGCCGAAGTCCAGAAGCTCACCGACTCCTTCATCGGCAAGGTGGACGAGCTGGCCAAGACCAAAGAGCAGGAACTCCTCAGCGTCTAGCCCGCCGCGGCGGAAGCCCGACCGTGAGGGAGGGCGTGGGCCCGGGCGAAAGACCGGAGACAAAAATCAGAAGGAGGATGAGAGGCACGCTGCCTCTCATCCTCCTTCTTTTGCGTGAAGCGGGCGCCCTCCCTCACGGTCGGGCTTCCGCCCGTTCTAGAAGCTGAACCTGACGGACGCCTGGACGCGGCGGTTGCCGGCGGCCTGGTTGCCGCCGAAGCCGCCGAAGCCGCCCGCCGAGAAGAGCGACTGCCCGAAGCTGGGCGAGCGCAGGTTGCCGACCGGCTGGCTCAGGTTCGTGTGGTTGAGCAGGTTGATGAAGTTGAGCGAGAAGTTCAGCGTGTACTTCTTCCCCTCGCCGCCGCCGCCGGGCGCGCCCATCATAATCATCATGGGGCCGCCGGCCATGCCTCCCTGAATCGGGCCGCCGCCGGGGCCGCGCCCGCCGCCGGGGCCGCCCTGCGCGGTGCGGTCGCCGCCGCGGTTGCCGCCGCCCTGGCGCTGCTGCCGCTCCTGCTCGCGCTGCTGCTGCTGGCGCGCGGCCGCCGCGCGCGACGCCGCCGTGTCGCCGAAGGCGAACGAGCGCCCGATCCTCATGTTGACGACGAAGAAGCCGGGGCCCTCGCCGTAGTTGCGCGGGATGAAGGTCTGCCCGGCCTTGGGCCGGATGTCGAGGTCGCCCCAGGCCGTGTGGCGCAGGTCGGCCGCGGTCGTCTGCGCGTCGGCGAAGGTCGGGCGGTCGTTGATGATGCCGTCGCGGTTGTCGTCGTTCCCCGTGATGATGTTGAAGGGGCGCCCGGTGTTGCCGATGACCATCGGGTTGAGCGAGAGCTTCAGCTTCGGGATGCCCAAGCTTGCGAAGAGGATGAAGCGGTGGCGCGTGTCGAAGGAAGTGCGCCCGTACTCGCCCGTCAGGTCGTACTGGTTCATCGGGAAGCCGCCGAAGTCGGTGTCCGACTGCGCCTTGCCGAGCGTGTAGTTGGCCGTCAGCGAGACGCCGGGCATGAACTGCTTGCTCACGCTCACGTTGAGCTGCTTCATGCTCTGCGTCCCCGACGTCTCGTACTGGTAGATGTTGCCGAGCTCGGGGCGCGGGCGGATGCCGTTGACGGGCGCGTTGATGTTGCGCGAGCGCAGCACGTGGCGCGTGTCGTAGGTCGAGAAGAAGACGTTGAGCGTCGAGGTCTTCGTGAGCTGGCGCGTCACGATGGCGCCCGTGATGTAGGAGTAGGGCGCGACCGCGTCCGGGGCGAGCTGGCGCGTCGTCTGCGTCACGCTGAAGGCGCTCAACTGCGCGGCCGTCGGCGGCGCGCCCGTGAACCGGGCGAGCAGCTCGCGCGCCTGCTGCGCGCGCTGCAACTCGGCCTGCAACTGGTCGGAGCTCAAGGGGAGCGCCTTGATCTGCTCCTCGGCGAGCGGCGCGCTGACGATGAACTGCTGCTGGTTGAGGCCGTTGAAGCGGAGCGCCTGGAGCGAGAAGTTCTCGCCGATGCGGTCGTAGAAGATGCCGAAGCCGAGGCGGATGACGGTCTTCGCCTGCCGCCCCGCGCCGCCGTCGGGCGACCACGCGAGGTAGACGCGCGGGGCGAAGTTGAGGTTGCTCTTGATGTTCGTCTGGCGCTCGTAGCGCACCCCGGCGCCGAGCGTCAGGTTCGGCCGCACCTTCCAGTCGTCCTGGACGAAGCCGCCGAAGTCCACCTGGCTGATTTCGGCCAGCGGCTCGCCGCCGGCGATGGAGAACTGCGTGGCGATGGCCTGGCCGGCGAGCGCCGCGCGGTACTGTTCGAGCGAGCTGAAGGTGAAGGTCCCGTTGAAGTTGTTCTCGGAGAAGTCCGAGAGGCGGATGCCGCGCAGGCGGGCGCCGAACTTGAGCGAGTGGGCGCCGCGCGCCTGCGTCGTCGTGTTCGTCACCTCCCAGCGCGTGCTCTCGTTGAAGGAGTCGCCGACGGTGGCGCCGCCCGACGAGAAGGCGTCGAAGACGTTGATGGCGAGCCCGTCGGTGAGCGCGTCCTGGTCGGAGCGGTTGCGGATGAACTGGAAGCGCGTCTCGTTGACGGTCGTCTTGTTGACGACGGCCGTCTCGGTCAGCTGGACGTTGTGCGAGGTGAAGCGCGAGTCGAAGGCGCGCTCGGGCAGCGAGTACTGCGAGACGCCCTGGTTCAGGTCCTCGTTGCGGAAGTAGCTGTAGCGGCCGACGAGCGTGTGCCTGTCGTTGATGGCGTAGTCCACGCGCGGGCTGAAGTTCCAGTTACGCCGGGGCGTGAGCACCGCGAGGTTGAAGGGGACGGCGAGGCCGGTGGCCGTCTCGGGTTCGAGCACGAAGCCGTTGACGAGGTCGTTGTCGTCCGTCTCGCCGCGGTTGAAGTCCACGAAGAAGGAGGACTTCTTCGGGACGATGGTGCCCGAGAGGTTGCCGCTGTACTGGCGGAACTGGAAGGGCGGGCGCTTCTCCTGCCGGAGGAACGGGTTCCGCGAGTTCATGCTCTCGTCGTTGAAGGTCATGCCGAAGCTGCCGCGCAGCTTCTCGGTGCCGGGCTTGGTCAGGATGGTGATGCCGCCGAAGCCGGGGCGGTCGTTCTCGGCCGAGAGCGGGTTGTCGTTGACGCGGACTTCGCGGATGGAGTCGCGCGAGGGGATGCGCCCGCCCTCGAAGCCGTCAATCGTAATCTGCCCGCCGTTGGGGCCGGCCGCGGGGCCGGCGAGCGCCGCAAGCGCCGCCGCCAGCTCGTCCGGGTCCTCGGGCAGCGACTCAAGGTCTTTGCCCTTGAGGACGATGGCGCCCGCGCTCGCCGTGTCCACGCTCAGGGGGCCTTCGGAGGCGACCGTCACCTCCTCCTTCTCCAGCGAGACGCCGAGCGTGATGGCGGGCAGCTCGTTGCGCCCGGCCTTGACGTCCACGTCGCCGCTCTCGTAAGGGGCGAAGCCGGTCGAGAAGACGCGAATCTGGTAACGCCCCGGCGCGAGGCCGGCGACCGTGTAGGCGCCGTCGCTGCCCGTGACGACCGACCTCGACTTCCCCGCGGCGTCCGTCAGCGTGACGGTCGCGCCGACGATGACGCCGCCGAACTCGTCCGAGACCTGCCCGCGCAGCGTGCCCGCCGCCTGCTGCGCCGCGGCCGAGGCCGCGCACAGCGCGAAGATGAGGAAGAGACCGAGCCCGCGCCCGACTGACTTAAAAGATGCTTTCATGACCGATACCTTTAACTGAGGGTGGGGCCGCAGGGGATTGATTCATTTACCCGTCGATTCGGATGAATCAATCCCCGACCGTCCTTAATCTTTACGGCTGGCCGATGCCGAAGCCGAAGTTCATGTTGCCGCCGCCGGGCAGGGCGCCGCCGCCGCCGGGGCCGCCGGGCGCGCCGCCGGGCCGCCGCGACATCATCGCCACGAGCGGCTCGACGTTGGAGACGAGCTGGATGGCGGTGACGCGGGTCGGGTCGGCGCCGACGGTGCTGGAGATGACTATCATCTGGCCGGGCTTCAGCTCGGCGAGCGTCACCGCGGGCAGGCGTTCGAGCATCTGCTGCGGGTCCATCATGCGCCGCACGGGGCCGCCCTGACCGGGCGCGCCCTGACCGCCGGCCGGGGGAGTGCTGCCGGGTGCGCCGCCCTGAATGACGACGCGAGCACTGGGGGCCGCGCCGCCTGTCGCTCCGCCCGCCGCAGGGGCGCTGCTGCCCGCGGGGGCGGCGCCGCCCGGCGCTCCGCCGGGGCCGCCCGGCCCGCCGCCGCCGCCCATCATCATCCCCATCTCAGCCGGCACCTGCTTGAGCACGGAGTCGGGGCGGATGACGACGACGAGGGGCTTTTTGTCCGCGGCCTGCTCGATGATGATTTCGTTCTTGGCGACGTCCACGGCCTTGACCGTGCCGAGCGTGGTGCGGAACGAGCCGGTCACGACCTCCTCGGCCGTGAGCCGCGAGCCGTCCGCGTTCTTCTCGCCCTTGGCGCGGAGCTGGTCGCCGGCCTTGACCTCCTCGAAGGCCGAGGGCTTGGCGTCGGCGAACTTGATGGAGTCGGGCGCGTAGCGGCGGAGCTTGACGGCGGGGCCGCCGGCGGCGATGACCACGGGCTTCGGCCCCTCGGGCGTCCGCGTCTGGATGGTGATCTCCTTCGTCTCGGCGTTGACGGCCGAGACGGTGCCGACGACGCCGCGCGCCTGCCACTCGGCGCGCTCGGCCTCGTTCTTGGCGGTGATTTCGGCCTTGGAGTTGACGATGACGGCGCGCGGGCCCGCCAGCGTCTTGCCGTCGTCGGAGAGCTTGCCGAGCGCGAGGATGCGGTCGCCCGCCGCGATCTGCGCCAGCGTGTAGGGCGTCGCCTTGTCGAGCCGGGACTCGCCCGGGGGGTTCTTCAGAATCCTGGTCGCGTCGCTGACGGCGACGATGACGACGGCGCCGGCGTCGGTCTTGACGAAGACCTGTTTGGCGGCGGCGTCCACGGCGACGACGTCGCCGAGCACGTTGTTGGCCGGGGTCTGCGCGCCGGCGCCGGGCGCGGCGGCCGGGAGGGCCAGCGCGAGCGCCAGCAGGGTCAGCAGTTTTCTCATCGGTTGGTTCCTCACGAGTCTTAAAGACGCTCGACTCGGGGCGTGTGTTACAAAAAAAGGGCTGTCGTAGTTAGATGGGGGCCTCGGGAACCCGCCGCGGTGACAGTGCTTTTACGCGGCGAGGGCGCGGATTGTTCCCTAACTTCGGCCGAAAAAACCGCGCGCGGGCGCCGGTGCAACCTCTCTATTCGCGGCGGGAGGGGTTAAAGTTCCAGGCTTTCGGGGGCGGGTCGGGGGAGGACGGGTGTTTGACGCGCCGGGCGGCGGGCCGGTTGGTCAATCCCTACGGAATAAGTCCATTTTCTCGTACAAGGCGGAAGCCCGACCGTGAGGGAGGGCGTGTTGTCACCCTCGATAAGGGTGACGAATGATAGACGCCCTCCCTCACGGTCGGGCTTCCGCCTTCGTCCATTTACTTCTTGAGCGCGGCCTCGATGGCGGCCTTGAGCGCCTCGTAGGTGATTTCGCGGGCGCGGCGGCCGTTGACGAAGAAGGTGGGCGTGCCCGCGACGCCGAAGCGCTGGCCGTCGATGAGGTCGCGCTCGACCTGCTCGGCGTACTTGCCCGAGTCGAGCGCGGCGTCGAACTTCGCGCGGTCGAGCCCGATGACCTGCGCGTACTGCTTGAGCTGCTCGGGCTTGAGGGCCGACTGGTTGCGGAAGAGGATGGCGGTGAAGTCCCAGTACTTGCCCTGCTCGCGCGCGGCCTCGGCGGCCTCGGCGGCCTTGCGCGCGTCGGGGTGCATCGAGAGCGGGAAGTCGCGCACGACGAGGCGGAGGCGGTCGCCGTACTCGGTCAGCAGTCGCTCCAGCACGGGCTGCGCCGCCGCGCAGGTCGGGCACTGGTAGTCGGTGAACTCGACGAGCGTCACCGCGGCGTTGGGGTTGCCCTTGGCCGGCTGGTCGTCGGTCGAGACCTTGAAGACGGGCGCGGGCGGCGGCGTGAGGAAGGTCTGCACGCTGGCGCCGTTGCGCAGCCGCTCGACGAAGGCGCTTTCGAGCTTCTGCTGCTCCTGCCCCTGGAGGTACTCGATGATTTGATACTTGACCGTGGCGAAGTCGCCGTTGATGCGCCCCTTGTTCTTGTTGAAGAAGTCGAGCGCCTGCGCCTCGGTGACGGACGGCGCCTTGGCGGTGATCTCGGCGTCGAGGACGGCGCGGCCGGTCACGCCGCGCTTCTGCGCCTCCTGGTTGAGCAGGATGTCGTTAATCTTCATGTCCACGTCGCCCTTGCGGATGAGGTAGACCTGCTCCTGCACGGTGGCGACGAGCGGGAGGAGGCTGTCCTCGACGTCGCCCGAGGTGATGTTGCGGCCGTTGACGGTGGCGAGGACGCGCGCGCGGTCGGCCGGCGTGGCGGGCGGCGGCGCCGACTCGACAGACTTCTTGACGGGCCACGCGGCGCGGAGGCTTTCGGCGAACTGGCGGGAGCGCTCCTCCTGCCGCTGCTCGCGCAGGAAGGCGATGACGTTGTCCTTCAGCTCGGCGAAGGTGACGGCGCGCCCGGCCTGCTGCTCGACGCGCGCCTTGTTCTGCTCGAAGTAGGCTTGCGCCTCGGCGGCCGTCGGCTCCGGCACCTTCGCCACGACCTCGGCTTCGAGCAGCTTGACGGTCGAGACGCCGCGCTTCTTGGCCTCGGCTTCGAGAAGGATGCTGTTGATTTGCAGGTCCAGCTCGCGCTTGCGCGCCTCGACGACCTCCTGCTGGAGCTGCGCCACGCGCTGCTGCGCCTGCGCGCCGATGTCCGCGCGCGTAATCTTCACGCCGTTGACCATGCCGAGCACTTCGGGCAGCGGCCCGGCCTCGCACCCGCAGGCGTCGGCCGCGGAGGTCTGCTGGGGCGCGGCGGCGGCCGGCGTCGCCGCGGGCCGGGCGGCGGGCGTCGCCGCGGGCTTGGCGGCCGGCGTTGCCGCGGGCCGGGCGGCCGGCGTCGGCGTGGGCCGGGCGGCGGGGGTCTGCGACGGCCGGGCCGCGGCGGGCTTCGGCTGGGCGGGGGTCGCGGCGGTGCCGCCCCGCGTCTGCGCCGACGCCGCGCAGGCGAGCGCGGCGGTGAGGATGACTGCGTAAAAGACTCTGCTCATAGTTTTCCGGTCTGACCTCGGTGGTTGAAACTCGGCGCGGGGCCTACTGTTTTTGATTGTCTTCGGGGGTGAATTTACTTGCGCGGGGCTACCCTGGGGACGGCACTTCCCTGGCGGCCCGGCCGGCCCCGAGGGGCCGCTCGCGTGCGTCGAAACACCGTCCCGAACCGTGCGCCAAGTCTAACACCGCCCCGCACGATTCGCCACCCTCCCACCCGCGCCTCTGTGGTTAACACCCTCCGCCTCTTGTTATCATCCCGCGGATGTCGGAGAAGGCAGCCGAGAGCTTCCGCCTGATGGTCGTGGCGGGGGAGGAGTCGGGCGACGCGCACGCCGCGGCGCTCGTGCGCGCGCTGCGCGGGCGGGCGCCCGAAGCGCGGTTCGAGTTCTTCGGCTCGACCGGCGCGGCGACGGCCGCCGAGGGCGTCGAGCCGGTCGTGCGCGAGGAAGACCTCGCCATCACCGGGCTCGCGGAGATAGCGCGCGCGCTGCCGCGCTTCTGGGCCGCCTACCGCGCGCTCCGCCGCGCCGCGCTCGAACGCCGCCCCGACGCCGTCGTGCTCGTGGACTGGCCCGACTTCAACCTCGCGCTGGCCCGCGCGCTCCGCCGCCGCGGCCTGCGCGTCATCTACTACATCAGCCCGCAGCTCTGGGCCTGGCGCTCGCACCGCGTCCGGCAGGTGCGGCGCGACGTAGACCTGCTGCTCGCCATCCTCCCCTTCGAGCGCGAGTGGTACGCCGCGCGCGGCGTCGGGCACGTCGAGTTCGTCGGCCACCCGCTCGCGGGCGCGGTCGCGCCGCGCGTGGGGCGCCGGGAGTTCTGCGCGCGGCACGGGCTCGACCCCGCGCGCCCCGTCGTCTCGCTCCTGCCCGGCAGCCGCCGCAAGGAGTTCGAGCGCATCCTCCCCCACATGCTCGACGCCGCCGCGCTCGTCTCGGACGAGACGCCCGAAGCGCAGTTCGTCGTCGCGCTCGCCTCGCGCCGCTCGCGGGAGGAGGTTGACGCGCTGACCGGAGGCCGCGGCGCCGGTTCGGGGATGCCGCGCGTGCTGCGCGTCGTCCGCGGCGAGGCGCGCGAGGCGCTGGCGGCGTCGGACGCGGCCGCCGTGTGCAGCGGCACGGCGACGCTGGAGGCGGCGCTCGTGGGCACGCCGCTCGTCGTCGTCTACAAGGAGTCGGCGCTCAACTGGCACACGCTCGGGCGCCTGATAGAGGTTGAGCACTACGGCCTCGTCAACCTCATCGCGGGCGCGCGCGTCGCGCCGGAGCTGATGCAGGACGACTTCACGGGCCGGACGCTCGCGCGCGAGCTGCTCGCGCTCCTCGAACCCGAAAACAACGCCCGCGCGCGCGCGCGACTGCGCGAGGCGACGGCGCGACTCGGCGAGGGCGGGGCCTCGCTCCGCGCGGCCGAGGCGGTTCTGCGCGCCATGCGCGGCTGGAAGGCGGAGGCGAAAGAGGCGGCCGGCGCCGGGCGGAAGGGCTGAGGCAATTTCGCGTTGACAATCCCCGGGCGTTGGGTAAAATGTGCGCACCCCGTAAAAAGTTTCCCCCGGCTCAGTCGCTTGCCCGGCGTCTGTTCAAGCATCTCTCCGGTCTGAGTAACTAACACTAAGACTGTTTCCGCCGACCTGGTCACGGCTTCGGCCCGCCGCCCGTCCGCGCGCGTCGGCGCGCGGACGGGCGCGCGGGGGCGTCAGCGAGGGTTGACCTTTCGTTCCACGGCGCAAAGTGGCTCCCCGCCCCACTCACACGGCCGCCCACGTGCGGCGGCCCAGCCATCAGGAGGGATACCATGAAATTCGCCTCGCTCAACCGGCGCGCGCCGGGGTCCCGCGGGTCGGCCGCATCGCGGCCGCGCGGCGGCCCGCGGTCGCCCCGCGCAAAGCTTCTCGCGGCTCTCTTCGCCCTCGCGCTCCCTTGCCTGCTCGCCGCCGGCGCGGCCGTCCTCGCCCAGACGGTGGGCGACGAAGGCGTCATCAGCCCGCTCGTCATCTCGGAGTTCCGTCTGAGCGGGCCGGGCGGCGACGCGGACGAGTTCGTCGAAATCTACAACAACTCCGACTCCGCCGTGACCATCGTCTCCGAGGACGGCTCCACGGGCTTCACGCTCGCCGCCTCGGACGGCGCGGCGCGGTTCCACATCCCGAACGGAACGGTCATCCCCGCGCGCGGGCACTTCCTCGGCGTCAACTCGGCCGGCTACAGCCTGAGCGCGTACCCGTCGGGCAACGGCTCGACCGCCGCGGGCGACGCCGTCTACGCCGGAGACATTCCGGACAACGCGGGCATCGCCCTCTTCGCCACCTCCGACCCGGCGAAATTCACCTCCGCCCGGAAGATTGACGCGGCCGGCTCCGACGAGGAGCCGAACCCGCTCTACCGTGAGGGCGCGGGCTACCCCGCGCTCTCCGTCTTCCGGCTGGAAGGCAGTTTCACGCGCCGGCTCTGCTCGGCGCCCACGGCCTGCGCGGGGCGGCCGCGCGACACCGACAACAACGCCGCCGACTTCCTCTTCGCCGACACCCTGTACAGCGACGCGGGCGCGGGCGAAACACTCGGCGCGCCGGGGCCCGAAGGGCTGTCGAGCCCCACACGGCGCGCGGGCTCGGGGCTCCAGGCTTCGCTCCTCGACCCGCAGGCGGACGCGTACACCTACCCGAACGTCTTCCGCGACCCGTACGCCGCCGGCCCCAACGCGGCCTTCGGCACCGTCAGCCTCAGCCGCACCTTCACCAACCACTCCGGGGCTAACATCACGCGGCTGCGTTTCCGCGTCGCCGACATCACGACCGCCGCCGGGCGCGACGAAGCGAAGGCCGACCTGCGCCTGCTCAGCTCCGGCGCCTTCACGCACTCGCGGGCCGACGGGAGCGCGGCCGCGGTCGAGGGCACCACGCGCGAGGAGCCGCCCGCGCAGGACGCGCGCGGGGGCGGCTTCAACACCTCGCTCGCGGCCGGCACGGTCACGCCCTCTACTCCGCTCGCGGCCGGCCGGAGCGTCAACCTGCAATTCGTCGCGGGCGTCGAGCACCCCGGCGACTTCCGCCTCTGCGTGGTCGTCGAGACGCTCCCGGCCGCCGGCTCCGAAGTGCTCTGCTTCGACGGCAACACGGAGACGGGCCCGCCGACCGCGACGCCCACGCCCACGCCGACGCCGACGCCCACGCCGACGCCGTCCCCGGCCCCGACGGCCGGGTGCAGCATCCTGAGCTTCTCGAACCCGCTGCCCGTCGTGCTGCGCTACTCCGGCGCGGACGCCAGCACGGCCACGCCCTACCCGTCCGCCATCGCCGTCGCCGGCTTCCTCGGCCCCGTCAGGAAGGTGAGGGTCAGGCTCTCAGACCTCAGCCACTCTTACCCGAGGTCGATTGACGTGATGCTCGTCGCCCCGGATGGCCGCAACGCCGTCATCATGTCCGACGTGAGCACGGGCTCGCCCGCGTCGGGGGTCACGCTGACGCTCGACGACGACGCGGCCGAGCCGCTGCCCATCTACGGGGACCTCACGACGGGGACGTTCAGGCCGACGAACCGCTTCGACTACGCCGCCGACACCTTCCCGGCGCCGGCGCCCGCGACCGACGGCCGCGACGCGCTCTCGGTCTTCAGGGGGGCGGACCCGAACGGCGTCTGGTCGCTCTACGTCGTCAACGAGTTCGGGCTTAGCTCCGGCCAGTTCGCCGGCGGCTGGGGGCTGGAAATCACGGCCGGCTGCCCGAACGCGGCGCCCGCGGCCGGCGACGACACGTACGAGGTGAACCGGAACACGACGCTGAGCGTCGGCGCGCCGGGCGTGCTCGCCAACGACGCCGACCCGGACGGCGACCGGCTCGCGGCCGCGCTCGCCTCCGGCCCCGCCCACGGCTCGCTCGCGCTCGGCGCGGACGGCTCGTTCACCTACACGCCCGAGACGGGCTTCGCCGGCGCAGACTCTTTCACCTACCGCGCCGGCGACGGCCGGGGCGGCTCCGACGAGGCCACCGTCAGCATCAACGTGAAGAACCGCGCGCCCGCCGCGCGTGACGACTCGTACGAACTCGGTCAGGGCGGGTCGCTGAGTGTGCCCGCGCCGGGCGTGCTCGCCAACGACGCCGACCCGGAGGGCGACGCGCTGACGGCCGCGCTCTACGTGGGGGCCATGCACGGCACGCTCGCGCTCAACCGGGACGGCTCGTTCACCTACACGCCGAACCCCGGCTTCGTCGGGGCCGACTCGTTCAAGTACCGCGCCGAGGACGGCCGCGACGCCTCGAACGCGGCGACCGTCCGCATCGACGTGCGCGACGCGGAGCCGCCGTCGCTCGCGGCCTCTCTCGCCGTCACCACGTTGCGCCAGCGCGACAGCGCGCTCGTCAACGTAGGGCTCGCGGCCGAGGCCGCCGACGGCGGGGGCGGGCCGGTGCGCATCGGCGTCGCGGTCTTCGGCGACGAGGACGACGAGGCGCCGACCTCGCCGGGCGTCATCAACTCGCCCGACGCGCGCGACATCGCGCCCGGCACCCTGCGGCTGCGCGCCGAGCGCGCCGACGCGGGCGACGGCCGCGTCTACCTCGTCGTCGTCACGGCGACCGACGCCGCCGGCAACACGAGCCGACGCGTCCTGACCGTGGTCGTGCCCAAGAGCACGAGCGTCAAGTCGGCCGAGGCGGTCAACGCACAGGCCGACGCCGCCCGGCGGTACGCCGAGGCCAACGACGGCGCGCCGCCGCCCGGCTACTTCCGCATAGGCGACGGCGCGGTCCTCGGCCCGAACCAGTGAGCCCCGCTTTAGCGCACCGCCGCGGCGGCCGCGCGCTAAAGCTGAGGCGGGCGCGACACTCGTCGAGTGTCGCGCCCGCCTCATCCGTGTCGGGGGCTGTGGCGTGCCGAAAGCCCGGGGGACTCTCCGGGGCTTCTAAGGCTTCTCGCCGACGCGCGCCAGCAACTCTTTCACCTGTCGCTTCAGCTCCTGTATCTCCTCGCGCATCTTCGGCAGTCGGCCCCAGAGGGCGTTGAGGCGCTTGTACTCTTCGAGCGGCTGGACGGGCGTGCCCCACCAGACGCCGGGGCGGACGACCTTGCCCGGCAGCACGCCGGCCTGCGAGCCGATGACCGCGCCCGAGAGCACGCGCGCGTGGTCGCCGAAGCCCACCTGCCCGCCGATGACCGCGTCCGACTCGATGACCGTGCTGCCCGAGATGCCGGTCTGCGCCGCGATGACGACGCGCTCGCCTATCCGCACGTTGTGCCCAACCTGCACGAGGTTGTCGAGCTTCGTCCCGCGCCCGACGCGCGTCTCGCCGAGCGCCCCGCGGTCGATGCACGAGTTGGCGCCCACCTCCACGTCGTCCTCGATGAAGACGGTGCCGACCTGCGGGAACTTGTGGTAGACGCCCCCCGCGTCGCGCACGTACCCGAACCCGTCGGCGCCGACGACGACGCCCGCGTGCAGCACGACGCGCTCGCCCAGGCTGACGCCGTCGTAGAGCACGACGCCGGGGCGCAGCACGCAGTCGCGCCCGACGGTGACGCCCCGCCCCACGACGCAGTTCGCGTGAATCTGCGTCCCCGCGCCCACGCTCGCGCCCTCGCCCACGGACGCGCCCGGCCCGACGTAAACGCCCTCCCCCAGACGCGCGCCCTCCGCGACGGCGGCCGTCGGGTGGACCTGCCCGGGAAGTCTCTGCGGCGGGCGGAGCGCCCCCGCGGCGAGCGCGAAGGCGAGCTTCGGGCGCCCCGCCTCGACGACGCTCCTCAACCCCTCCAGCTTCGGCGCGGCGCCCTCGGGCGCGATGACGCACGACGCGCGGCAGGCGCGCGCCGCCCCGAAGAACTTCTCGTCCTCGACGAAGGCCACGTCGCCCTCGCCCGCCGCCTCCAGCGACGCCACGCCCCGCACGACGGCCCCCGCGTCGCCCACGACGCGCCCGCCGACGAGCGCGGCCAACTCAGCCGCGGTCTTGCCCTGTTCCTGTCCGCTCATAAAAAAGGGGGAGCCGCCGCGCGCACGCCGGCGCGGGGCCCCGGAGCTTCAGCGCGAGACTTTAAAGAGCAGCTCGCGCTCGGTCGAGACGGTCGTCTCCCGCTCCTCGCGCGTGAAGCCGCGGCGCGAGGCGCGTATGAAGCGCGCGAGGTGCGCGACGTGCTCGTCGCCCGAGTCCTCCAGCGCGTCGAGCGCGTGCGCGAGCGGCAGGCGCGCGCGGAACAAAACCTGGTAGGCGCGCTTCAAGGCCGCGCGCGACTCGGGGCTGAAGCCGCCGCGGCGCAGGCCGATGGCGTTGAGGCCGCGCACGCGCGGCGGGTTGCCGTCGGTCGTGAAGAACGGCAGCACGTCCTGCACTATCTTCGACTTGCCGCCCACCATCGCGTAGCGCCCGAAGCGCACGAACTGGTGCGCGCCGACGTTCGACGAGAAGAAGACGTGGTCTTCCACGTGGATGTGCCCGGCGAGCGCCGCGCCGTTGGCGAGCGTGTTGTCGTCGCCCAGCACGCAGTTGTGCGCGACGTGGACGCCGACCATCAGGAAGTTGCGGCTGCCCAGCACGGTCGCCTCGCCCTCGCCGCTCGCCCTGTGAACCGTCACGTACTCGCGTATCAGGTTGTCGTCGCCTATCCGCAGCGCGCTCGGCTCGCCCCGGAACTTCACGTCCTGCGGCTCGCCGCCGAGCGTGGCGTGCTCGTAGACGCGGTTCCGGCGGCCCAGGCTGGTGAAGCGTTTGACGACGGCGTGGGCGCCGATCTCGCAGCCCTCACCTACCTGAACGTCGTCCTCGACGACGGCGTACGGGCCGACGCGCACGTCGCGGGCGAGTTCCGCACGCGGGCTGACGACTGCCGTGGGGTGTATTTCCATAGGGTTTAAAATGCGGGATGAAGTAACGACTTGCGCGCGATGGTACGGGGACAGCGAGGTAAAAGGCAAGAGGCGGAGGGCCGTTGGGTGTCGGGTGTGGAGTGCCGGGCGCCGGCGAGGGAGTGTTTATGCCGCCGGGAACCCCACGCCCACGACCCGGCATCTAACCCCCCTTCGTGTAGGCTAACGTCTTGTGTTAGCACACAGATGCCTTTATTATGTCACGGACTTTCGGAAGCGCCCCCGCCGTCGTGTGTCAGGCGCCGGGTCGCGCTCCGGGGCACTTATAAACGTTTATCCGCGCGCGCCTCAAGCCCGCGCGCCTTCCCCGAATTAAGGAGAGAGAGCTTTGTTCAGCGATAATTTCCGCCGCGGCGAGTCGGAGAAGAGCCGCTTCAGCGGCGTGAAGCGGTCGAAGCTGGTGTCGAGCCTGTCGGACGTGGCGTGGAAGGCGTTCCAGTCCGTCAACCAGCGCCTGCCCGAGGGCGAGGCCGTGCGCCCGACGTGGGCGCCGGGGCCGCTCCTGAAGTCCTACGAGCGCACCGCGCCCCCGCTCGGCTTCCCCCGCGAGACCGACTCCCTGTGCCCGCGCTGCGTCAAGGAGGTGCGCGAGGGCGTCATCTCGGGCGCGACGCCGCTCGAAACCCTCATGCACACCCACCCGGGCGAGATCAAGGCGCAGATTTTCGAGGAGGGCGGCAAGGTCTACATGACCAAGACCTGCCCCAAGCACGGCGAGTTCCGCGACCTGATGGCGACCGACGCGCGCTTCCTGGAGCGCATCGAGTCGCTCTTCTTCGGCCGCGACTTCCGCTCGGCCGAGGACGCGCACGTCCACAAGCACGGGACTTCGGACATCAAGTTCGGCCGCGGCGCGGTGCTGACCGTCGACCTGACGAACCGCTGCAACATGATGTGCGACCCGTGCTTCATGGACGCCAACCAGGTCGGCTACGTCCACGAGCCCACCTTCGAGGACACGAAGGCCATCCTCGACCGCGCCGTCTCCTTCAAGCCGCGCCGCCAGATCATCATCCTCTTCTCGGGCGGCGAGCCGACGCTGTCGCCCTACTTCCTCGACGCCGTCGCCTACGCCAAGAAGGTCGGCTTCTACCGCATCCTCGCGGCGACCAACGGCATCCGCTACGCCGAGGACATCGAGTTCTGCAAGGCCGCCAAGGAGGCCGGGCAGCACGGCGTCTACCTCCAGTTCGACGGCGTGTCGGAGGAGAAGAACAAGCACCGCGGCGTCGGCAACCTCTTCGACGTCAAGCTGCGGGCCATCGAGAACCTCGCCTCGGTCGGCATCAAGGTGACGCTGGTGACGACCATCGTCAACACCGTCAACGACGACGCCATCGGCCAGATCGTCGAGTTCGCCGCCAAGAACATCGACAAGGTGCAGACCATCGCCTTCCAGCCCGTCTCCTTCACGGGCCGCGACGAGGACGTCCCCGACCACGTCCGCGAGCGCCAGCGCTACACGCTCGCCGGCATGGCCGAAGACCTCGACAAGCAGCTCGGCGGCCGGATGAAGCCGCTGCGCGACTGGTTCCCGCTCTCGTCCTACTCGGCGTTCACCTCCGTGATGGACATGCTGCAAGGCGCGGACGCGCCGTGGGGCTGGTCCTCGTGTAACTGCCACCCGAACTGCGGCATCTTCACGCTCGCGGTCGTCAACCGCCACACCGGCGAGTTCAAGTCGCTCTTCGAGTTCTTCGACTACGAGCAGTTCATGAAGGACGTGGCGGTCATCACCGACACCGCCCGCGGCAAGAAGCTGACGATGGCGCAGCTCGGCATGGCCATCATGCGCAACTTCCAGCCGGAGCGCGCGCCCGAGGGCTTCCCCGTCTCGCAAATCCTCAACCTCTTCAAGCCCTCCTCGACCAGCTCGAACTCCGACCGCAACGACCGCATGAAGGCCGAGAAGTCCGACGACCCCTCGGACACGTGGCGCGTCCTCTGCGTCGAGGGCATGTGGTTCCAGGACCTCTTCAACTACGACTTCCGCCGCACCGAGATGTGCGTCATCCCCTACGGCACGCAGGAGGGCGAGATTAGTTTCTGCGCCTACAACACGGGCGTCGGCTGGCGGCAGATCATCGAGAACATGCACAAGACGGCCGGGCTCGCCGAGTGGTACAAGGAGCACGGCCGCCACCCCGTCTACGCGAAGGGCAAGCCCGTCCCCGGCATCCAGAAGTCGCGCTCCCTGAGCCTGCCCATCGTCCAGGCCATCCTCGCCGAGGACGCCGACGCGCCGCCCGCCCCCTCCGTCACGCCCTACCTCGTCACGGAGGAGGAGGAGGAGGCCGTCGCCTCTTAAAGCCCGACCGAAGGCGGCAGAAGTCAGACGAGGCGTGTGCCACTCAAGGAAGTGGCACACGCCTCGTCGCGTGTGCGCCGGGAAACCCCTAAAAAGGTCGCGGCACCCGACTTGCCCGAGCTCTTCTCATTTCGGGAACGTTCACAAGGGAGCGCAGACGATGAGAAGAACACTTTCCGCACTTTTACTCTCAACCCTGGCCTTTCAGGCGGCGCCGGCGCCGGCGCAGGACGCAGGGAAAATTGTCCAACCGTCGGGGGCGGGGGCGCCGCCCGCGCAGTCGGGGCTCCACCCGCAGGGCGCGCAGCCGGCGCAGCAGCCGGCCCAGCCGCTGACGAACGCCGACGTGCAGAAGATGGTCGAGGCGAAGATTGCCCCGGAGGTCATCGTCGAGAAGATCAAGGCGTCGCCCTGCGACTTCGACACCTCGCCCGAGGCGCTGCGGCGGCTGAGGGGCGGGGGCGTGCCCGACGCCCTGCTGCTCGTGATGGTGATGTCGCCGAAGTGCAACCCGCAGCCCCCGCGGCGCGCGGCGGTGCGCGTGCCCGCCGGGACGCCCGTCGAACTGGAGACGGCCTACACCTTCGACTCGCAACTGACGCGCAAGGGCGACGCCGTCACCTTCCGCGTCGTCAACCCCGTGGTCGTCGACGGGCAGGTCGTCATCGAGAAGGGCGCGACCGCCACGGCGCTCGTGACGAGGGCCGAGCGGGGCGGGCACTGGGGCCGCGCCGGGCGCATCGCCTGGACGCTGAAGGAGGTGACGGCCGCCGACGGCTCGCGCCTCCCGCTCCAGTTCAACGGGCGCGTGGTCGGCGACAGCAAGGGCGCGAAGGTGGCGACGCAGATGATAGTCATGGGGGGGCTGATGTGGTTCGCGGCCCCCGTCGCACTCTTCCACGGGTTCAAGCGGGGCGGGAACGCCGTCGTGCCCGAGGGCAAGCGGTTCGACGCGGAGGTCTTCGCGCCGGGGACGGTCAGCGTCACGGCGCGTTAGCGGCGGGAGCAGTTTTTGCGGGGGTCGGTTTCGGGCGGCGCACAAAGGGGAGAATGCGCCGCGCGAAGCGGGGGGCGGCGGTCAGTGGCGCGGCGGGTCGCTCGCCGCGTCGAGGTCGCCGCCCCCGACGCGCCCGGCCGTCGGGGGCGTCTGAATCTCGCGCAGGCTGGCGACGGTGTCGCGGATGCGGTTGGCGAGCTGCTCGATGGTCTGGACGCGGCGCCGGGCCGTGTCGCTCAACTCCTCGCGCAGGAGGAGCTGGGCCTGGCCGATGAGCCCGGTCAGCGGGTTGTTGATTTCGTGCCGCACGTGGGCGGCCAGCTCGGCGAACTCGGCCAGCCTCGCCTCGAACTCCTCGACGACGCGGCGCAATTGCTCCTCGCCCCGCGCGGACGGCGCGGGCGGACGGGCTTCGTTTTCGCTCATCGCTTTCTGGCTTCCCCGGTGGATGGATGTCGGGCGGCGCGGGCTGCCGCGGGGGCTTCGGGTGGCGCGCCTTGCTACTTGCGGGACGGGGGCCGCGCCCGCCCGCGCATTGTGCGCCCCGCGCCCCCCCCGAGGCAAGAGGCGGCGACGCCGCCGGGGCCCACGCGGCATTTGACAACCGCCCGGCCCGTTTGTAAATTTACTCTCGCCAGTCGTTGGGAGGTCGTCCAATGGTAGGACTCCAGACTCTGGATCTGGCTATCGGGGTTCGAGTCCCTGCCTCCCAGTTCAATAAAGGCAACAAATGCGGGCGGCTCTAAATTAGAGCCGCCCGTTTTGTGTGAACGGTAGTTAGCTAAATTTCCCGAACTGGATTAATCTTCCGGCGTGTGCTAATCCGAGGGAGTTGGCTTATTGCCTGCTGAGGGCTCCCGCGACACAGTCTAAAGGAGGCACGAAGGTGAGAAGTCCGATTAGCCGCTGTCCGGCGATGCTACTCGCGCTGCATTTTGTCGTGAACGTGTGCGCCCCCGCCGTGGCGGGGCAGCAGACGCCGGAGCCGCGGCCGCGACAGATTGCTTCTATCGTCTACGAGGGGGACATGGCCGGGCTGCTGGCAAAGCTGGCGCAGGAGTATGGGACAAACATCGGGCTGGAGTTAACGCCGGGGCGGCCGAAAATCTCCGTCAAGATAGACCTGAGGAACGACCCCACCCTGCACGACGTGCTGGACGCCATCGTGCGCTCGGCGCAGGGCTACCGGTGGCGGGAGGCGGACGGGGCCGTCGAGGTGTCGCCGGCGCAGGGCGGCTGTCCGCTGCTGGACGCCATCGTCGAGGACTTTCAGGTGAGTGGTGTCTCACAGGCGGAGGCCGTAGACCATTTGATAAGTCTGCCGGAGGTGCGCGCGGGCATGGGGGCGCTGAACTTGCGCTACGGCGAGCACAACGGCCCCCCGTCGCGGACGCCCGGGGAGAAGGTTTCGATGAGCCTGAAGGGGGCGTCCGTGCGCCAGGTCCTGCACCAGATCGCCGGGCGGGGCGGCGGTCGGTTCTGGAGTTTCAGGAGGTACGGCAACCGGCGCGACGGCGAGCTATTCAAGATCAGTACCCCGGACAGGTGGTAGCCCGGGCGCAGAAGTCTCTGCCCAGAAAATTTCCTGCCACGTTTCCCCGCCCCGCGGTGTTTCCTCTGTGTGAGTCACTACAATCCCGGGCTGAGGAGGCTGTTCATGTCAAAGCGCGTCCGAAACTTGCTGCGTCCCCTGTGCGTCCTGTCACTTCTCGTTCTGGCCGCCGTCTCCGGCGACCGCCAACCCGCCGCCGTCGCGCAGACCGCCCTGACGGGCGAGTGGACGGCCTCGCTCGACAAGGACGAGTCCAACAAGCTCCACCTGAGCCTTCAGCGCCCCACGGAGAAGGGCGGGCGGAGCAACATGGGCACCAACTTCGACTTCGCCGACTTTCAGGGGCTGACGCGCGAGCAGGTCGTGCGGGGCGGCGCGGCCAGGTTCTCGCTCGCGCGCGAGGCCGGGACGATAGATTTCGAGGGCAGCTTTCGGGACAACAAGGGCTCGGGCACCTTCCGCTTCACGGGGAGCCGGAGCTTCGTCTCGGCGATGAAGGGGCGCGGGTTCGACTTCGAGACGGAGTCGCCGGCGGCGGGGGACGGGCGCGACGCGGAGGACAGGCTCTTCGCGGCGGCGGTGCTGAACGTGACGACGCCGCTGGCCGATGACCTGCTCGCGGCGGGCTTCGGCCGCCTCGACGTCGAAGACCTCTTCAAGGCGGCCATCTTCAAGGTGGACTCGCGTTTCGCGCGCGAGATGAAGGCGGCCGGCTTCCCCGACCTCCGGATGGAGGATTTGGTCAAGGCGCGCATCTTCAAGATTGACGCCGCGTTCGTCGGCGAGGTGGCGCGGATGGGCTTCGGCAAGGAGCCGATGGAGAGCCTCGTCAAGATGCGCATCTTCAAGGTCACGCCCGAGTTCATCGCCGAGGCGCGCGGCGAGGGCTTGAGCGACCTCTCCATCGAAGACCTCGTCAAGCTGAGAATCTTCAAGATAGACGCCGAGTTCATCCGCCGCGCGAAGGCCGACGGCGTCCCGCTCGAAGTCGAGCGGCTGGTGCAGAGGCGCATCGGCGTCCGCAACAGCTTCCAGTAACACCGGACTCCGCCGAGACTTTTAAAGGGGCCCGTGCCGGAACTGAAGCGTTCCGGCACGGGCCCCTTCGGCGTCCGCCGCGGCTTCGATGCGGGCCGGGGTTTTCGGGCGCTCAGCGCTTGCGGGCGTAGAAGAGTTTCGTCACCTCGAAACCGCCGCCGGTGGTCCTGGGCGAGTCGAAGACGACGCCGAGGCCGAAGAGGCTGGTGCCCGCGCCGTCCGGGCTGTGGCGCGTGGTGAGCGTGGCGAAGACCGCTTCGAGCCGCTCCGTCGTGCCGTCGTCGTAGACCTTCGTCCCCGCCAGCACCGCGCCCGAGACGCGCGCCCCGCGGAGCGTGAACCCGCGCGCCCCGCCCGGCGCGGGCTCCGTGCCGCGCCCCTCCGCGCCCCCGTCCGGCGCGACGCGCAGGTCGAGTTTGTAGTCCGGCTCCGACTCGTAGACGCCCGTGTACTCGGTGGCGTCCGCGCGCACGGCCGGCTCGCCGCGCATCTCCAAAAAGACTTCGAGCCGCGCGCCGCGCTTCTCCTTGACCTTGTGCTTGTCCTTGTTGAAGTGGGCCGCCAGCTCGCGCGCACGCGCCCCCGCGTCCTGCCCCCGCGCCGCCCCCGCCGCCGCCGCGAAACACAGCCCCGCCGCCAACGCCGCCGCCAAAGGTCTACGCATACTTCTCCCTCCCGATGTTGAATCTCAATCACTAAACACCGCCGACGCGCGTTTCGTGACAATTTTCGGAGGGCTAAACGGCCGCCGCCCGCCGTCCCTCAAATCTGCCGCCGGCCCTTGAGAATCTTGACGAAGGAGCCGGAGCGCAGCTCCGCGGTCGTGAGGCCGCTCAGGCGCGTGGCCTCGGCCTCGGAGAGGGCGCCGCAGTTGACCGCGCGCAGGAAGTAGTTGAGGAGCCCCTGGCCGGTCGCCGCGTCGTCGAACACGTCGCCGACGAGCGTGGCGCGCGCCGCCTTCTCGACGAAGTTGCTCAGGCGCTCCGATGCCGGCCCGAGGCTTTCGAGGAAGAAGGTGTAGACGGCCGCGTAGCGCGTCGGCAGCTGCGCCGGGTGCAGGTCCCAGCCCTGGTAGAAGGCGTTCGTCAGCGAGTGCTGGATGTGCTCGTAGTGGAGCCGCCACGCGCGGTGGACGGTGCGCAGGTTCTCCTCCTCCTGCGCGGCGGTGAGCGCCGACCCTTCGGCGGCGCGGTGCGCGGGGACGGGCATGATGTTGGTCGCGCCGTCGGAGAGCCAGACGCCCGTCCCGCCGAGCGCGACCTGCATCGCGTGGCGCGCGTGGTCGCACGCCGGGTGCGTCATGTGCTGGTGCGCGGCCGTAATCTGGCAGCTCGCCGTGTAGTCGTACGTGCCGAAGTGCGCCGCCACGCAGCGCCCGCGGGCCGCCCCGACCAGTAGGGGAAGCGCGCACTCGCCGCGGTGGTTGATGATGGACTGCGTCGTCTCGACCATCAGCTCCATCCTGAGCGACCCCGCGGGCAGGCCCGACTCGCGCTCGAAGAGGTCGAAGAGGTCGGCGAGCGCCGCGACCTGCTCGGGCACGTTGACCTTCGGGAGCGTGACGACGAAGTTCTCGGGGAGCCGCCCGCCCGCCGCGTCGAGGAGCGACGAGAGGAAGACGTCGAGCGTGCGCGAGGAGCGCGCGTACAGCTCCTCCGAGAACGTCTTGACGCGGATGCCCAGGAAGGGCGGGAGCGTGCCCGCCGCCATCCCCCGGGCGACCTCGGCGGCGGCCGAGGCGGCGTGCCCGTCCTCCTCGTCGTCGGGGCGGTTGCCGTAGCCGTCCTCGAAGTCGATGCGGAAGTCCTCGACCGGCTCGCGCCCGAGCTTCTCCGCGACGCGCGTGTAGACCTTGTGCGCGAGCCAGGTGCCGGGGCGCTCGGCGCGGAAGCCGGCCTCGTCGCCCGCAATCGCCGCGCGCACCGACGAGTCGTCGGCGACCGAGTCGGGCAGCTCCTCGTGGCCGGGCAGCTCCAGGGCGCGCGCGAAGGCGGCGAAGTTCGGCGCGTAAGCGTCGAGCGCGCGCCGCGCGAGCGCGCCGAGCCGCACGGTCGTGTCGGACTTGAACAGGTGCGCGCCGCCGTAGACGGTGTGCACGGGCTGGCGGCGGAAAGACTCGCCCGGGTAGCGCGCGGCGAACTCGCGGTTGGCCTCGCTCAGTCGCGCGGAAACCTCCCGCGTCGCGTCGGTCGAAAGCGTTGTTCTCATGTTCGTCCTCACCTCGAAAGTGGCGGGGCATTCTACCGTAGCCCGCCGAGGCCGCGCGAGGCGGCCGCATCATTTTGTTGCCAAACGCGCCGAGTTATGTTTTAAGTCTTCGACATGCCTTCACCCGACCTGTGCATCCGGGGTCAACGCGTCATCACTCCAGACTCGGACGGCCCGGCCGCCGTGCACGTCAGCGGCGGCCGAATCGCCGACGTCACCGCCTTCGGGGAGGTGCCCGAGGGGTGCCCCGTGGTCGAGGCGGGCGACCGCGTGGTGCTGCCGGGGCTGGTGGACTCGCACGTCCACGTCAACGAGCCGGGGCGGACGCGCTGGGAGGGCTTCGCGTCGGCGACGCGGGCGGCCGCCGCGGGCGGCGTCACCACGGTCGTTGACATGCCGCTCAACAGCGTCCCGCCGACGACGACGCCCGAGGGCCTGCGCGAGAAGATAGAGGCGGCGCGCGGGCAGTGCCGCGTGGACGTGGGCTTCTGGGGCGGGCTCGTGCGCGGCAACCTCGGGCTGCTCGCGGCGATGCACGAGGGCGGCGTCGTCGGCTTCAAGTGCTTCCTCATCGACTCGGGCGTGCAGGAGTTCCCGCACGTCAACGAGGGCGAGCTGCACGCGGCGCTCTTCGAGCTCTCAAGGCTCGACGCCACGCTCGTCGTCCACGCGGAGCTGCCCGGCCCCGTCGAGGCGGCGGCGCGCGAGGCGGCGGCGGGCGACCCGCGCAGGTACGAGACGTTCCTGCGGTCGCGCCCGCGCGCGGCCGAGGACGAGGCCGTCGCGCTCCTCGTCCGCCTCTGCCGCGAGACGGAGGCGCGCGTCCACGTCGTCCACCTCTCGTCGGCCGACTCGCTCCCGCTGCTGCGCGAGGCGAAGGCTTCCGGCCTCCCCTTCACCGCCGAGACCTGCCCGCACTACCTCACCTTCGCCGCCGAGGACGTCCCCGACGGCGCGACCGAGTTCAAGTGCTGCCCGCCCGTCCGCGAGCGCGAGAACCGCGAGCGGCTCTGGGCGGCGCTGGCCGACGGCACCATCGACATGGTCGTCTCCGACCACTCGCCCTGCCCGCCCGAGATGAAGCGGCGGCCCGAGGGCGACTTCATGAAGGCGTGGGGCGGCATCTCGTCTTTGCAGTTCAGGCTGCCCGCCGTGTGGACGGAGGCGAGCCGGCGCGGCCACACCTTCCGCGACCTCGCGCGCTGGCTCTCGCGCGAGCCGGCGCGGCTCGCCGGCCTCTACGGCCGCAAGGGCGCCATCACGCCGGGGCGCGACGCCGACCTCGTCATCTTCGACCCCGAGGCGACCTTCCGCGTCGCGGCCGAGACGAACGAGCACCGGCACAAGCTGACGCCCTACGAAGGGCTCGGGCTCAAGGGCGTGGTCGTGGCGACCTACCTGCGCGGCGAGAAGATTTACGAGCGCGGCGAGTTCGCGGCCGCGCCGACCGGCACGCTCCTGCTGCGCGAGCCGCCGCCGCGAGAGCCCTCCATCTGGGACGACCTCGAAGACCTCGACGACTGACGGTGTGACGATGACGAACGAGTTCACCGACCTCGTAGACCTCGCCTCGGAGCGCCTGGGCGGCGCCGTGCTCTACGCCAACGACGACTTCTTCGCGCCGAAGGAGAATCTGTTGAAGGCTTCGGCGCCCGTCTGGCGCGAGGGCGCCTACACCGAGCGCGGCAAGTGGATGGACGGCTGGGAGTCGCGGCGGCGGCGCACGCCGGGCTTCGACTGGTGCCTCGTCCGGCTCGGGCTCGCGGGGCGCGTCCGCGGCGTCGTCGTGGACACGAGCTTCTTCCGCGGCAACTTCCCCGAAAGCTGCTCGCTCGAAGCCTGCGCGGCGCCGCCGAACGCCGACGCCGAGGCGCTGGCGGGCGAGGTGACAAACTGGGTCGAGATTCTGCCGCAGTCGCGGCTCGAAGGCGACGCGGAGAACTCCTTCGCCGTCACGTCGGACGTGCGGTTCACGCACCTGCGCTTCAGGATTTACCCGGACGGCGGCGTCGCGCGCCTGCGCGTCTACGGCGAGGTCGCACCCGACTGGGAGGCCGTCAGGCGCGCGGGCGGGCTCGTAGACCTCGCGGCGGCCGAGAACGGCGGGCTGGTCGTCGCCACGAGCGACGAGTTCTTCGGCCACCGCCACAACCTCATCATGCCGGGCCGCGCCGCCGACATGAGCGACGGCTGGGAGACGAAGCGCCGCCGCGGCCCCGGCCACGACTGGTGCGTCATCCGGCTCGGCGCGCGCGGGACCGTGCGCCGCGTCGAGGTGGACACCGCGCACTTCAAGGGCAACTTCCCCGAGAGCTGTTCGCTAGAAGTCTGCGCCGCGCCCGGCGAGTCTTACGAGGGCGCGGAGTGGCGCGAGCTTCTGCCGCGCACGGCGTTGCAGGCGCACACGCGCCACTTCTACGAAGCGGAGTTGCTGGACGCGGGCGAGGCGACGCACGCGCGCTTCCGCATCTACCCCGACGGCGGCGTCAGCCGCCTGCGGCTCTACGGGAGCCTCGAAAACCGTGAGCCGTGAACCGTAAGCCGTGACGAGATAAGACCGGCTTTTTCTCGTCACGGTTTACGGTTCACGGCTCACGCCCGGAGACCGATGCCCGACGCCAAAGACTTCGACGGCCCCGTCGAGAGGTTGAACCGCCTCGGCGACGAGGAGGCGCGCGCGACGCTCCTCGCCTGCTGCGGCTCGTCGCGCTGGGCCGCAGCCGTGGCGGCGCTCCGCCCCTTCTGGGACGTCGGCCAGTTGCTCAACATCGCGGGCCGCGTCTGGCGCGAGCTTGATAGGGAGGACTGGCTCGAAGCCTTCCGCGCGCACCCGAAGATAGGCGAGTCGAAGGCGGCGGCCGGGGCCGGCGAGCAGTCGCGCGCGTGGTCGGAGGGCGAGCAGTCGCGCGCGCGCGACGCCTCCGCGGAGACGCGGGACGCGCTGGCCGAAGCCAACCGCGAGTACGAGGCGCGCTTCGGCCACATCTTCATCGTCTGCGCCACGGGCCGGACGGCCGACGAGATGCTCGGCCTCCTGCGCGCGCGCCTGACGAATGACCCCGAGACCGAGCTGCGCGTCGCCGCGGGCGAACAGTGGCGCATCACGGAGCTGCGGCTGAGGAAACTCCTGAACGTCAAATGAGCGGCATCACGACACACGTGCTCGACACTTCGCGGGGGCGCCCGGCGGCGGGCGTGCCCGTCACGCTCGAAGCGAGGGACGAAGAAGGCTGGCGCACGCTCGGCCGCGGCGCCACGGACGCGGACGGGCGGCTGCGCGATTTGCTCCCCTCCGACTTTCGGCTCGGCGCGGGCGACTACCGTCTGACCTTCGACGCGGGCGCGTACTTCGCGGCCTCGGGCGACGAAGGGTTCTACACGACGGTCGTCGTGGCCTTCGTCGTCCGCGACGCGGCGGCGCACTACCACGTGCCGCTGCTCCTGAGCCCTTACGGCTACTCCACCTACCGCGGGAGTTAAAGGATGAGACTTCCCCCCAATGTCAGCGAGTGGCTCAACCTGCTCGCGCGCTGGTTCCACGTCTTCGCCGCCATCCTGTGGGTCGGCTCGACCTTCTACTTCACGTGGCTCGACGGCCGCTTCCAGGAGGAGGAGCGCGCGGCGAAGGAGGAGGGCGGCGCGGAGCCCGAGGTGTGGATGGTGCACAGCGGCGGCTTCTACGTCGTCGGCAAGCGCAAGACGCCCTCGCTCAAGCGCCTCCACTGGTTCCGCTGGGAGGCGGCCTCGACGTGGCTGAGCGGCATGGTGCTCCTGACGCTCGTCTACTACCACGGCGGCGCGATGGTGGACACGGACGTGCGCGACATCCGCGCGTGGACGGCCGGGGCTTTCGGCGTCGGGATGCTGGTCGCCGGCTGGGTGGTCTACGACCTGCTGGTGCAGTCGCCGCTCGGCCGCGACGAGCGCGCCTTCGCCGCCGTCGCCTACGCGCTCGTCGTCGGCGCGGCCTACCTCTCGACGCACGTCCTGAGCGGGCGCGCGGCCTTCATCCACGTCGGGGCGGCGATGGGGACGATTATGTTCCTCAACGTCTGGATGCGGATTCTGCCGGCGCAGCGGCGGATGATCGCGGCCGTGAAGGAGGGCAAGGCGCCCGACCCCAACGAGGGCGCCCGCGCCAAGCTGCGCTCGAAGCACAACACCTTCATCGTCGTCCCCGTCGTCTTCACCATGATTAGCAACCACTACCCGGTCTCGACCTACGGGCGCGACTACAACTGGGTCGTCCTCTCGGCGCTCGTCCTCGTCGGCTGGGTCGCCGCGAAGCTCGTCCGGCGGGCGTGACGGGAGGGAGAGAGATGGGGTCGTTCGAGGCGCCGGAGCGCGTGGGCGGCGAGACGTGGGGCGAGTTCTGCGGGCGCGTTGACGCGGCCGTGGCCGAGTACCTGCGGGCGGGGCGCGCGCGCGTGCGCTACCGCGGGTGGTGCGTGACGCTCGACACGAACGTGGTGCCGGCGGGCGCGGCGGCGGCGGTGGTGACGCGGATGCGCGCGCCCTTCGTCGGGCGCGGCCGGTTCCGCTTCAAGCTCCAGCGGCGCGACCTGCTCGACGCGCTCGCGCGCCGCCTGCGCGTCCACTCCAGCGAGACCGGCCAGTCAGACTTCGACCGCGAGTTCGTCGTCCGCTCCGATGACGACGAGGCCGTCCGCCGCCTCTTCGACTCGCGCGACATACGCCGCCTCATCCAGTCGCAGCCGTCCATCAACCTCGAAGCGCGCGGCGGCGACGGCCCCTTCGGCGCGAGCCTCCCCGAAGGCGTGGACGAACTCGTGCTGCGCGCCCCCGGCTTCGTCACCGACGCCGAACGCCTCCGCCGCCTCTTCGCCCTCTTCGCCCTCACCCTCGACCGCCTCTGCGAGACGGGCGCCGCCCGCGCGGACGAGCCCGGCGTCACCCTCTAGCGTTTCAAATCTCAAATTCGCTCAGGGCGTCTGGCGGCCGGCGCCGATGGGGTCGCCCGGCGGCGTGGGCGGCGGCGGCGTGCGTCGGCGCGGCGCGTCGGGGCGCGCGAGGAAGCGTTCAATCTCCTCCTGCGTAGCGCTGAAGTGGATGCCCGTCGCCGCGTCGCGCGCGCCGGTCTTCGTGTCGCCGTCCTTGATGTTACGCAGGGCTTCGGTGGCGACGGCGCGCGCGTGCGGCGAGGCGTCGGCGTCGGCCGCCAAATCCATCAGGCGCGTGACGACGAGCGTCTGCACGGCGCGCCCGACGGCGGCGTGGTACTCGTCGCGCGGCGCGGGCGCGCGCCACGTGCGCGCGACCAGCGCGTCAACCACTTCGCGGAAATCGGGGTTGGCGCGGTCGAGCGCGTGGAACTGGATGAGGCGCGCGGCGCGGTTTCTCTCCAGCAGGCGCGAGACGGCGAGGTCGGCGGCGACGACCGCCGCCGCGACGGGGTCGAAGGCCGGCTCGGTGCGCTTCGGGAAAAGCTCCTGCGTCCCGCCCTCGTAGCCGAAGGCGCGCGGCGGGATGAGTCTCAGGATGCGCGGGGGCACGGCCAACTCCTCGACCTTGACGGCGTCGAGCACGGCGGCGAGCGCCTCGCGCTGCCGCGCCGCCGGAACGACCTGCTGTACCTCCTCCGGACTCGTCCCGCCGCCGGCCGTCTTGACCGCGTAGGTGTAGTAGAGCCCGCCGACCGACTTGACCGCCGCCTGAAGCTGGTAGCGGTGATGAAGGTAGAGCGGCAGGAACTTGGCTTCGAGGAGCGAGAGCGGGGTGCCCGCCGGCACGTTGGCGAGGCCGAACTGCGCGAGCGCGATGCGCCGCACCTCCATCTCGTGGCGCAGCATCCGCACGGGGTCGTCGCCGTTGTCCCAGAGGTTCGCAAGGGGGTGCGCCGCGCCCGCCGGGCGCGCGTCGTCGTCGCTGATGAAGAGCATCCCGGCGCGCACGCCCTCCCGGACTATCTTCTCAAGCTCCGCCGACTCGTCGGCGCCGCGCGGGAACTGCGCGTAGGCGTAGGTGATGGCGAACTTGTCGTAGGCGCCGATGCCCTTCGCGTAGGCGTTCGACAAGTCGAGCCTGCCGTTCTTTATCTCCACGAGCGGCGCCGGGTAGTCCATCACGGAGGCGCGGCCGTAGGTGCTCGCGGCGAAGTTGTGCGCCAGCCCGAGCGTGTGCCCGACCTCGTGCGCGGCGAGCTGGCTGATGCGCGCGAGCGACATCCGCGCCGAGTCGGCGGCGGGGTCGAGCTGCGCGAGGTAGTCCGACTCGCCGGCGGCCGCGCCCAGCTCGCACCCGGGCGACGAGTCGCCCGCGCCGCGCGCCCCTTCCCCGAAGACGGGGACGAGGCCGGTGCCGATGAGGTAGTCCTGCCGGATGCGGAGGCTGCCGAGCGTGACGTTGCCCTTGATGATTTCGCCCGTGCGCGGGTCGGCGATGCTAGAGCCGTAAGACCAGCCGCGCGAGGAGCGGTGCACCCAGTTAATCATGTTGTAGCGCGCGTCCATCGGGTCGGCGTCGGCGGGGAGGAGCTTGACCTGGAAGGCGTCGCGGAAGCCGGCGGCCTCGAAGGCCTGCGCCCACCACGACGCGCCCTCGACGAGCGCCGAGCGGATGGGCTCGGGCGCGCCCGGGTCCACGTAGTAGACGATGGGCCTCAGGGCTTCGGAGACGGCGGCCTGCGGGTTCTTCTTCTCAAGGCGGTGGCGCGCTATCCAGCGCTTCTCGATGGGCTCGGTGAAGGGCGAGGCGTAGTCGTAGAACTCGAAGGCGTTGACGCCGACGCGCGGGTCGAGCGGGCGCGGCCTGTAGCCCGGGCCGGGCAGCTCGACGAGCGAGTGGTGCTGGCGCACGGTGAGCGCCTGCGGCGTGGGCACGGTCTCGCGCACGAGCGGGCCGGGCGCGCCGTCGGTCGTGAAGGTGAGCGTCGTCTCGACCTCCGTGTTCTTCGGGAACGCCTTCGTGCGCGGCAGGTAGAGGGCGCTACGCGACTCGTCGAGCCGGTACTGGCCCTGGTTCGACTCGCGCAGGCGGTCGGCGACGCCGTGCGCGTCGCGGATGAAGAAGGCGGTCGCGTCGAGGAGCACGCGCGCGCCTTCGGCCGCCTCGACCTTGAAGCCCCAGATGACGGAGCGCGCGAAGGACTCCCCGACCGCGCGCCGCTCGGCGGCGTCGGAGGTGAGGGCGCGGTAGCGCTGGCTCGGCTCGACGAGGAGGACTTTCGGCCCGACGCGCTCGAAGTGCACGACGCGCGTGTGGCCGAGCTGCCCGCGGTCGAGGCCCAGGGGGTTCGAGCCGACGCCCGTCGGCAGGGAGACCTGATAGAGAAATTCAGAGTCGAAGCGCGAGACTTCCAGCAGGAGCTTCCCCGTCTCGGCGTCCCAGTAGACGGGGAAGTAGCCGTCGAGCTTCTGGAGCCCGCGCGTCAGCTCCTCGAACGACTTGCGCCCCGGCCTCTCCTGCGCCGCCGCACGCGGCGCGGCCGCGAGCGCGAGGAGCGTGACGGTGAGCGTGAGTATGAATTGTCGCATGGCGTCCTTCCTTAAAGCGTGAGCGGCGGCAGCCCCGCGGCGCGGAGCTGCGCGTTGACCGACTCGACTTCCCTGCCCTTCAGCCCGCCCCAGCCCTGCGTCGCTTCGGCGAGGCGGCGGCGGAGGTCGGCGGCGGCGGCGGCGGCCTGCGTGGTCGGCGCGGCGTCGGCCTGCTGGAGCACGCCGTAGAGCGTGGCGAACGAGGAGTGGAGCTGGTTGAAGTCCGCCGGCGCGGGCGCGGCGCCGGGGGCGGGCGGGGCGGGCGCGGCGGGCGAGGGGCCCTGCGCCGCGCCGGTTTCGAGCGCCGCCGCCCTCCGGTCGAGCGCCGCGAGCGCTTCGGCCAGCGCGGGCGCGAGGCCCGCGCGCGCGCGCAGGTCTTTGAGCTGCGCGCGGAGCTTCTTGAGGCCGTCGAGCGCCTCGAAGGTGCGGGTCATCCCTTCGGCGGCCTCGGCCGAGAGCGCGAACTGCTGTTCGAGGCCCGCGCGCGGCGTCCTGACGCGCGGGTCCATCTCGACGCGGAGCGAGCGCGTGAAAGTCTTCCCGCCGGCCGTGAGCTTGAGGGTGTACTCGCCCGGCAGCACCGAGGGGCCGAGCGGGTGGCGCGGCGTGTCGCGGTAGATGGCCGAGATGGGGTACTCGCGCCGCAGCGCCTTCGGCTCCGGGTAGTGCAGGTCCCAGACGAAGCGCTGCATCCCGGCCGCGGCGGGCAGGACGCGCGGCGGGCGTATCCAGTGGGTCGGGATTTGCAGTTCCTTCTCGTCAACGAACTCGGGGCGGTCGTCGCTGCGGAAGCGGCGGACGAGGCGGCCCTCGCGGTCGAAGATTTCGAGGACGACGGGCGTCGCGGAATCCGCCTTCAGGTAGTAGTTGATGACGGCGCCGTCGGGCGGGTTCTGGCCGGCGGGCTCCTCGGGCGGGAGCGGCGTGTCGGTGTTGACGTTGCGCTGGACGCGGTAGCTGGTCTGCGGCGCGAAGAGGAAGGCGTCGGCCGAGGCGACCGAGGCGTCGAGCTGCCGGAGCGGCGTGACGTCGTCGAGAATCCAGAAGGAGCGGCCGTGCGTGCCGACGACGAGGTCGTCGCGGTGGACGACGAGGTCGCGGATGGAAGTGGCCGGCATGTTCAGGCGCAGCGGCTGCCACTCGTCGCCGTCGTTGAACGAGACGTAGACGGCGCGCTCCGTGCCGGCGTAGAGCAGACCTTTGCGCACCGGGTCTTCGCGGACGGCGTTGACCGGGTCGGCGGGCAGTCCCCTGACGATTTCCGTCCAGGTCTTGCCGCCGTCGTGCGTGCGGTAGACGTGCGGGCGCAGGTCGTCGAGGCGGAAGCGGTTGACGGCGGCGTAGGCCGTCAGGTCGTCGAAGTGGCCGGCGTCGATGAGGGAGACCTTGCTCCACGAAGTAAGCCCCGGCGGCGTGACGTCCTTCCACGTCTTCCCGCCGTCGCGCGTGACGTGGACGAGGCCGTCGTCGGTGCCGGCCCAGATGGTCCTGACGTCCTTGTGCGAGGGCGCGACGGTGTAGATGACGCCGCGGCGCGGCATGGTCGCCATCTCCGGCTTGCGGTAGACGCCGACCGACTCCGGCACGTCGTAGCGCTCGCGCGTCAGGTCGGGGCTGATGACCTCCCAACTGTCCCCGCCGGTCGTCGTCTTGAACAGGACGTTGCCGGCGTAGTAGAGCACGCGCGGGTCGACGGGCGAGAAGAGGACGGGCGCGGTCCTCAGGAAACGGTACTTGCCCGAGCGCACGGCCTCGGGCGCGATGTTCGTGACCTGGCCGGTCGTCTTGTCGAAGCGTGAGAGCTTGCCACCGTAGACGATGTTCGGGTTGAGGGGGTCGGCGGCGACGTAGCCGTACTCCTCGGCGCCGACGGTGCGCCAGTCGCGGAAGGTGATGGCGCCGTTGTCGCCGCGGCTCGTCGTCCCCACCGAGCCGCTCTCCTGCTGGCCGCCGTAGACCCAGTAGGGGAACTGGTTGTCGGTCGAGACGTGGTAGAACTGCGCGGTCGGCTGGTTGTACCAACTGCTCCACGTGCGCCCGCCGTTGACGGTGACGGTCGCGCCCTGGTCGGAGGCGAGGAGGATGATTTCGGGCGCGTCGGGGTTGATCCAGACGGTGTGGTAGTCGTCGCCGCCGGGCGCGCCCTTCCAGGCGTGGAAGGTCTTGCCGCCGTCGGCCGAGCGGTAGGCCGCGATGCTGCCCGTGTAGACGACGTCGGGGTCGCGCGGGTCAACCTTGATTTCGGCGAAGTCGCTGCCGCGCGCCCACACGCGCGCCTCGTCGGTGACCCTGCGCCACGACTCGCCCGCGTCGTCCGAGCGGTAGATGCCGCCCAGCTGCGGCGCGTCCACGGTGGCGTAAAGGCGACGCGGCTCCGAGGGCGCGACCGCGATGCCGATGCGCCCGAGCCCCTGCTCGAAGGTCGGCAGCCCCTTCGTCAACTGCCGCCACGTCGTCCCGCCGTCCGTTGACTTGAAGAGGCCGCTGCCCGGCCCCTGCCACGCGCCGTTCTCCCACGGCCCCTGCCGCGCCGCCCAGAGCACGGCGTAGACGGTGCGCGCGTCCGACGGGTCGAGGGCGAGCGCGATGGCGCCGGTGTCAACGTCCCTGTAGAGAACTTTTTCGAACGTCTTCCCGCCGTCAATCGAGCGGAAGACGCCGCGCTCGGGGTTCGGGCCGTAGGGGTGGCCGAGCACGGCGACGAGCAGGCGCTCGGGGTCGCGGGGGTCGACGACGATGGAGCCTATCTGCTGGCCGTCCCGGAGCCCGAGGTGTTCCCACGTGTTGCCGCCGTCGTTCGACTTGTAGATGCCGTCCCCGACGGAGAGGTCGGGGCGCTGCAAGCCTTCGCCGCTGCCGACGTAGATTGTGTTCGGCCGCGAGGGCGCGACGGCGAGCGCGCCGACGGAGCCGGTCGGCTGCGAGTCGAAAATCGGGTTCCACGTGCGGCCCGCGTCGTCGGTCTTCCAGACTCCGCCGTTGTTGACGCCGATGTAGAAGACGTTGGGGCGGCCGGGGACGCCCGTCGCGCCGACGGTGCGCCCGCCGCGGAAGGGGCCGATCATGCGCCAGCGCAGCGACTGGTAGAGCCGCTGGTCGAACTGCTGAGCGCGCGGCGCGACGGCGGCGGAGGCGACGAGGGCGACGAGGGCGAGCAAGGCCACGACGAGGCGGCGCGTCAGGGTCACGTGTGATTCTCCTCTTCTCGACTCGGGCGGCGGCGCGCGGGACTCACTCGAACCCGCGCAGGGGCATCGAGGGCGCGCGCCGGAGCCAGTTCTCTTCGGGGTAGCGGGCGCCGGCCTCCATCAAGTGGAGCGTGTAGGCGTGGCGCGAGCGCGGGCTGCGGTTGGTGCGGCTCAGGTGCGGGAGCAGGCCGTGGAGGACGACGAGCGCGCCCTTCCTCACTTCGAGCGGGACGAGCCCTTCGTCGGGCCAGGGGCTCTCGTCGTAGTGCTCGAAGCGCGTGCCGCCTGCTTGGGCGCGCACGAAGCGCGACCTGAGCCCGAGGCGGTGCCCGCCCGCGAGCGCCCACAGGCAGCCGTTCTCCCGCGTGGCGTCTTCGAGCGCGAACCAGAGTCCGGTCACGCTCGGCGGCTCGGTGTAGAGGAAGGCCGCGTCCTGGTGGCAGCCCACCTCGCCGCCTATCAGAGGCTGCTTGAAGATGTACATCGACTGGAGGAGCAGCGGCCGCCGGTAGCCGAGCGACGCGGCGAGCGACGCGAGGGCGGGCGTCCGCGAGAACTTTTCGAACACCGGGTCGAGGTCGTGCAGGGCGTGGCCGATCTTGTTTATCGCCCGCGCCTTCTCTTTCACCAGACGCCCGGCGGCGTCGAACGCGCCCTCCTCGAAGAAGAAGCGCACCTTGTCGCCCGAGCCGAGAAAGTACTCGTCGCTGCGGCGCGCCTGCTCGCGGGTCGTGAAGACGGAGGGGCTCGCGCCCGGCTCGAACGCCTCGACCAGCTCGGCGGCGCGGGCGCGCAGCCGGTCGCACTCCTCGCCCGCGGCGAAGTCCTCCAGCACGAGGAAGCCGTCGCGCCCGTAGGCCGAAAGCTGTGCGGGCGTCAACATTGTCCGCGGCAAACTCCTCCCTCAGACGGTCAGTTCAAGACCGGAGTTAGCCACAGAGACACGGAGGCACAGAGGTTAAAACCAATCTCAAATCTCAAACTTGAAATTTCAAATTAAAATCTCTGTGTCTCCGTGTCTCTGTGGCTAATCCTTATCTCCCGCGCGGCGCGGAGGCGCTCTGGACGAAGGCGGCGGCGTCGCGCTTGAGCTGGGCGAGCGAGGTCTGGTCGATGTACATCATGTGGCCGGCCTCGTAGAAGGTCGTCGTCACGTTGCCGCGCAGCGACGGGTCGAGCCCCATGTGGCGGATCGTGTAGTCGGCCGCGAAGTAGGGCGTCGCCAGGTCGTAGTAGCCCGAGGCGACGAAGAGTTTCATGTAGGGGTTCTTGTTGAAGGCGCTGCGGAGCGCGTCGCTGGTGTCGGCGTAGGCGTTGTCGGAGCCGAAGTCCCAGCGGCCGACGCCGCCGCCGAGGATGTAGTATTCGAGGTCGGAGCGGAAGCCCAGCTCCGAGCGGACGTACTGGTTGAAGGTCGCGGTGTAGGGCGGGCGGATGGCCGCCATGCTCGGGTCGAAGTCCGGCCGCTCGGAGACGGCGAGGTCGTCCAGGCCCTTGAAGCGGCCGTCGAGCCGGCCGACGGTGCGCTTCTGGTCGCGCAGCAGCTCCTTGTCGAAGCGCGAAATCTCGATGCGCAGGTCGCTGTTCTCGATGAAGCTCTTGCCGAGCCCTGTGTAGCGGCTGAGCCGGTCGATGACCTCCTGCCGCTCGGGCTGGGTGAGCCGGTCGCCCTTCGCCAGCGCCACCGTGTACTCGTTCGCGGCCCAGCGCTCGACCTCGTCGAGCGTCTTTCTCAGGTCGCCCTGGAGGTCGGGGGGCAGCCGCTTGTGATACCACGCGATGGCCGTGTAGGTCGGGAGGAAGAGGACGTAGGGCAGGTCGTTGCCGCGCGCGAAGCGGGCCGTCTGGAAGTTCATGATGGTCGAGATGAGCATCACGCCGTTGAAGGCGACGCCGCGCTCGACGAGGTAGCCGGAGAGGCCGGCGGCGCGCGTCGTCCCGTAAGACTCGCCGACGAGGAAGAGCGGCGAAGTCCACCGCTGGTTCCGCACGAGGTAGAGGCGGATGAACTCGCCGACCGACTGGATGTCCCCCTGAAGGCCGAAGTAGCGGCTGGCGAGGTCGGGGCGGGCGGCGCGGCTGTAGCCGGTGCCGACGGGGTCGATGAAGACGAGGTCGGTGAAGTCGAGCCACGTCTGGTCGTTGTCCACGAGCTGGAAGGGCGGCGGCGGCATCGCGCCGTCCGGCATCATCTGCACGCGGCGCGGGCCGAGGGCGCCGAGGTGGAGCCACACGGACGAGGAGCCGGGGCCGCCGTTGAAGGAGAACATCAGCGGGCGCTGCGCCGGGTTGCTCACGCCGTCGAGCGTGTAGGCCATGTAGAAGATGCGCGCCTCGGTCTCGCCCGCAGCCGACCTGAGCGGCATCACGCCGGTCGTCACCGTGTAGCGCAGCGTCCGGCCGCCCGCGCGTATCTCGTGCCTCGTGACGGAGGGCGGCCCGTCGGTCATCGCCGCGTCGCGCTCGGCCGGCGACGCGGCGGGCGTCGGGCTGGCGGCGGGGCGCGGGGCGGCGCCGGGCGCGCCCTGCTGCGGGTTGGCGCCTTGCTGTTGCTGCGGCTGACCCGTGCCCTGCGGCTGGGGCGTCGGGGTCTGCGTGGGGGCGGTGCCCTGCGGCGTCGGCTCCTGGGCCGCGGCGGGCGCGGCTGCCGAAAGACAGAGCGCGGACAGGAGCGTGAGCTTCAGGGTCAGACTCCCCGCGCCTCGGCGTGCGTGCGTGCGGACTCGCATCTGTGCGTGTGAACCTCCGGTCGGAATGGGGAATCAGGTTAAGTCGCGGAGCGGGCCGCTGTCAAAGCGCGCGCCGCCGCATAGAAGTTTCGGCGCGCGCGGCGGCGCGCTCACACGGTGACGGCCCCGCCCCGCGTCGAGAGGTAGTGCAGCCAGAGCAGGCGCGCGGCGACGGCCCGGAGCGGGCGCCAGCGTTCGGCGAGCGCGTCCAACTCGGCGGGCGTGGGGCGCGAGGGGAGGCGCTTGACGTCCTGCGCGGCGAGCTGGAGCGCGAGGTCGCCGGAGGGCCACGCGTCGGGGCGGCCGAGCGCGCGCAGGAGGTAAATCTCCGCCGTCCACGGCCCGACGCCCTTGAGCCGGACGAGGGCGGCGCGCGCCGCGTCGTCGCCGAGCGAGGCGAGCGCCGCGAAGTCCAGCCCGCCCTCGGCGACGGCCCGCGCGGCGAGCCGGCAGTAGAGCGCCTTCTGCCGGCTGAAGCCGAAGCCGCGGAGCCGCGCGTCGTCGAAGGCGAGGAACTTCTCCGGCGTGAGCGGCGAGGCGGCCGCGAGCAGCCGCCCGAAGGCCGCGGCCGCCGAGGCGAGTGAGACCTGCTGTTCGAGGATGGTGAGGACGAGCGTCGGGAAGCCCTCCTCGCGCTCCCACATCGGCGGCCGCCCGCAAGCGCCCGCGACCCGCGCGAGGTCGGCGTCAACCTTCGACAGCGCGGCGACGCCCCGCGCGAGCGACTTCTCCGTCAACCTCCCCGGCGCGACTGCCCTCGGCATGGCGGCCAGCTTAACACCGGGGGCGGTCAGCGGTCAGCGGCATCTTCGTCTTCCCCGTCATCCTCTTCTTCAGCCTCGGCGCGGAGGCCGAGCCGCATGGCGTCGAAGGCGGGGAGGCGTGCGGGCTCGGGCATGGGCGAGGCGACGCCGCGGACGGAGAACCAGATGGCCTCGTTGAGGATGCGCGGGTCGGCCATGTCGGCGTGCTCCGTGTCCTGCTCGGCGGTGCGGCGCATCCAGTAGAGCGTGGCGGCGTCCCGCGCGGGGGGCGTGACAAGGTTGTCGAGCGCCACGTCGGGCAACAGCGCCCTGTAGGGCCGCAGGTCGGCCTCGCGCCGGAAGACGTCCGCGGGCGTCGCCGTCGCGTCGAGCAGGTTCATCGGCTCCATCCCGAGCAGCAGCTCCATCGTGCGGATGAAGCTGACGGTGTTGTGGAACTCGTGGACGAGCGCGCCGGGGCGGTTGTAGGCGCTGACGACGAGCGCCACCGAGCGGTGGCAGTCGACGTGGTCGGGGCCGTCCTGCGCGTCGTCCTCGACGACGAAGACGGCCGTGTCCTTCCAGTAGGGGCTCGACGAGACGGCCTCGACGATGCGGCCGAGCGCGTAGTCGTTCTCGGCGACGTAGAACTGCGGCGTCGGCCGGTCGGCCGCGACGCCGTTGGTGTGGTCGTTCGGGAGCCTGACGACGGAGAAGTTCGGCATCGGGTCGCCGCGCCCCGCCTCGCGCGCGGCGACGAAGCCGCGGAACTCCGCGAGCCAGTCGGCGGCCCGCGAGTAGCCGCGCAGGCGCGCGTCCTCGTTCGAGGGGCCGACGAGCGGGTCCACGCCGCCGCCCGACTCGCGCGCCGCGCGGTAGGACTCGACCGTCATCGCGTCGGGCGTCGAAAGGTCGTAGTTGCGGAAGGTCGGGCTGTGGCGCCCTTCGAGGGACTTCTTGGTCGGGAAGGCCGAGACGGTCTCGGTCGTGTCGGGGTAAGCCTTCGATTTGTTCGAGCGGAGCGAGGCGACGTCGGCCGCCGAGAGCGTGCCGACGAACTCGCCGTAGTTGCGGTAGGTGAGCCCGGCGCGCGCCGCCGCGTCCCACAGGTAGAGCGTCTCGGGCTCGGCCGCGTCGCGCGCGCCGTTGAGGTACGGGACGAAGCGGCGCATGAAGTCCGCAATCTCTTCGTGGCCCGCGCCCGCGCCGAAGACGGGCGGCGAGCCCCGCCGCGGCCAGAGGTTGGGCAGGCGGTTGAAGCCCTCGAAGTCGTAGGAGCGCCCGCGGTCGGAGTAGCTCCAGCGGTACGCCTTGTCCGTGAAGTCGCTGGAGAAGGCGGCCGTGGACCAGTTGTGCCCGTCGGGGCTCGCCTCGGCGTTGACGAAGAAGCGGTCGAAGAGCCCGAAGCGGAGCGCGAGCGCGCGCTGGTTGGGCGTGACGTCCTGCGCCGCCCCGCCCCTCGTGCGCGCGGCCTCGCCCGCGCCGAAGATGGCGAGCGAGGCGTCGCCGTCGGCGCGCGTCCCGTCGCCGGAAGCCCCCAGGTCGCCGAAGACCTGGTCGTAGGTGCGGTTCTCCTTGACGACGTAGACGACGTGGCGGATGGGCGAGCGGCCGCCGAAGAGTTCCCTGCGCTCGGCGCCGACGAGCCCGTTGTTGCGCATCACCGACTGCGTGTGGCGCGCGAGCGCGCGCTCCGTCGGCTCGCGCACGGCGGAGATGTTGCCGGCGACGAGCGAGACGCTGTACTGGCCGCCCCGCCCGACGTGCGTCCGGCCCGCGCCCGCGGGGAAGCGTTCGTTCGGCGCGTTCGGCGCGCGGCCCGAGTTGTCTGCGAGCGTGGAGGAGTTGGCGAAGCCCGTCCCCTTCCCGTTGCCGACGAAGACGGTCCCGCCCGCGACGGCCACGGCCGAAGGGTACTGCCCCGCCGGGATGAAGCCGCGCACGACCGACCGGCGGGCGCCCCCGCCCTTCACCCTCCCCGCGCCGCGCGCCGCGTCCGAGAGGAGGACGACGGCGACCGAGTTGCTGTGCGCGTTGGCGACGTAGAGCGTGCGGCCGTCGTCGGAGAGCGCGAGCCCCTCCGGGCTTGAGCCGACGGGGGCAGACTCGGCGAGGCGCACGCCGATGCGCTCGACCTCGCGGTCGTTTGCGGTGTCTATGACGGAGACGCTGTCGGCGTTCGAGTTGACGACGTAGAGGCGCGAGGCGTCCGCGCTCAGAGTCATCGCCGTCGGGTGGCGCCCCACGGGGACGTAAGAGACGCGCCGCCCTCCGCCCGCGAAGTCCACGACGGCGACCGACTCGTCGTTCCAGCAGGAGACGTAGACCTTCGACGCCGAGCCCGCGGGCAGCCCCGCGTAAGCGCCCCCGCGCCCGCGCGCCGACGGCACGGGCAGCGCGACGACGCCGTAAGGGTAAGTCTGGTAGCCGGGGCCGGCCGCGGCCGAGGGCGGCGGCGCGGGCGTGCCCGACTGCCGCGGGCGCCGCCCGGCGAGGTCTACGCGCTCCAGGGCCCGCGCGCCGCCGAGGCCGCGGACGATGCCGAGGCTGTCGCCAAGGTTGTTGGCGACGTAGAGCGTGTCGCCGCCGGGCGAGAGCGCGAGGCCCGTCGGGTAGACGGCCGCGCGGCCCGAGTTGTAGCGCGGGTCGGGCCGCGAGGCGGCGAAGTCGGAGACGTCTATTGAGTCCGCGGTGACTTTCGTGTCGGGGCCGGGCGAGGCGGGGGTGACCGGCGCAGCCGCGCGCGGGTGGAAGAGGAAAGTCCAGACCTTGTTCTCGACGCCGCCCGAGACGTAGAGCGTGTGGAAGCCGTCGCGGTCGGCGCGCGGCGAGAAGGCGGCGCCGACGTTGGCGCTCTGCGGCGCCGGGAAGTAGACGTTCTGGACGACGGCCGGCGGGCGCAAACTCAGGTCTATGACGGCGAGCGACTGCTGCGCCCCGTTCGTCTGCGCGTCGAACTGGAGGCCGTGACCGCTGTTGACGGCGACGAGGTAGCGGCCGCGCCCCCCGGGGCCGTCGCGGTCGGGGCTGCGCACGAAGGCGACGGGCAGCGAGCCGACGGCCGGCTTCCGCGTCGTCAGGTCCACGACGAGCGAGCCGGCCGGCGTGACGGGCCGGCCCTCGGACCCGGGGCTGTTCCCGACCGTGATGTCGGCCGAGGAGCTGACGAGGCCGAGCGCCGCCGACGCGAGCGCGATGAAGAGTGCGGCCGCGCCGCGGCGGGCCGCGCGGCGGCGTGACGCCGTTATCTGTTTCATGCCGTGGGCTCCCGCGGGGAGTTTATAAGAGGAGCCCGCGCGCGCGAAGTTTTTTTACGTCAACCCGGCCCGGCCGCCGTCCCTACCTTAAAGCTCCTCGAACTCGCTGGCGCGGACGACTATCTTCTCCTGGCGGAACCGGCGCTCAAGGCCCCCTCTGTACTGACGCCACCAGGCGCGGTCTAACTCTTCCGCCATCACCTCGAAGATGACGACGCGGTCGCGGCTCTCCTCGCCGCCCTCGCGCCAGACGCCCTCGGCGGGCGCGCGCCGGAAGGCCGTCACGCCCCCGAACCGCGCCGCCAGCTCGTCGCTCACGCGGTCGAACTCGCCCGCCCCGAAGCCCCGCCCCTCGTTGTCGTAGAGCGGCAGAAGTATCTCGATGAGAAACATAGCAGTCAGTAGACGGTAGAAAGCCCCTCGTTATCGGGTCGTCCGGGTGACGGCGTCGGCGCCCGCGGCGCGGGGCGCTACCGCCTACTGTCTACTTCCCCCGCCCCTTCACTTCCTCGGCCGGACGGTGACGAAGACGGTGCCGTCGCCGCGGGTGACGAGCAGGAGCACGGGGCGGTCGCCCGCGCCGTTGACGGCCGCGAGCAGGTCTTCGACCGTCTTGACCGGCTGGCGGTTCGCCTGCTCGATGAGGTCGCCCTCCTGCACGCCGGCCTCGGCCGCCGGCCCGCCCTGTTCGACGCCCGTCACGACCACCCCCTGCCTGTCCTCCGGCAGCCGCAGCCGCGCCGCGAGCTCCGGCGTGAGCGGCGTCACCGCCAGCCCGAGCTTGCCGCCGTCGCTCTGCTCCGCGCCGCCGCCTCCCCCGCCGCCGTTCCCGCGGGCCGGGTCGGCCGACGCCGTCAGCTCGCCGAGCGTGACCTTGACCTGCTGCTCGCGCCCGTCGCGCAGAATGTCGAGCGTAACGTCCGTGCCGGGCTGCGTGGCGGCGACGAGGTTGCGCAGCTCGTTCGGGTCGCCCACGGGCGTCCCGTTGAAGGCCATGATGACGTCGTTGCGCCTGAGCCCCGCGCCCTCCGCCACGCTCCCCTTCTGCACCGAGCCGACGATGACGCCCTTCGCCTCCTTCAGCCCGAGGCTCTGCGCGATGTCCTCGGTCACCTGCTGCACGAGGACGCCGAGCTGCCCGCGCCGCACGCGCCCCTTACTGATGAGCTGCTCGGTGACGCTGCGCGTCATGTTCGAGGGGATGGCGAAGCCGATGCCGATGTTGCCGCCGGTCGGCGAGAAGATTTGCGAGTTGATGCCGACCAGCTCGCCCGAGGTGTTGACGAGCGCGCCGCCCGAGTTGCCCTGGTTAATCGGCGCGTCGGTCTGGAGGAAGTCCTCGAAGCTGCCGTCGGAGAGGCCCGTCCGCCGCCCCTTCGCCGAGATGATGCCGGCCGTCACCGTCTGCCCGACGCCCAGGGGGTTGCCGACGGCGAGCACGACGTCGCCCACGCGCACGCGGTCGGAGTCGCCGAGCGTGAGGACGGGCAGGTCTTTGGCCTCGACCTTGAGGACGGCGAGGTCTGAGGGCGGGTCGCTGCCGACGAGCTTGGCGGGGAAGGTGCGGCGCTCTGCGAACTCGACCGTGATCTGCTCGGCGCCGTCCACGACGTGGTGGTTGGTGACGATGTAGCCGTCGGCGCTGATGACGACGCCCGAGCCGAGAGCGCGCTGCGGCACGGCCCGCTGCTCCTGCGGCTGCTGCCGCTGCTGCGGCCCGCCACGCCCGAAGAAGTCCTGCAACGTCTCGTCGTCGAGGAAAGGGTGCTGGCGCGGCAGTCGCGTCAGCCGCACCGCGCGGATGGTGACGACGGCCGGCGCGACGCGCGCCACCACGTCCGCGTAAGAGTTCTGGTTGACCGCCCCCGCGGGCGCGCCGCCCGCCGGCTGCTCGGCCGGGCGCGGCAGCTTGAAGGCGGGGTCTTCCCCGCCCCTGCGGCACCCGCCGAGCGCGAGGCCGAAGGCCAAGATGATGACGAACGTGCCGAATGATCTCTTCATAATTCACCCCTCGAAGAAGCTGGCCCGGGCGCGCTGCGCGTGCGCGCATTCTACGGACGATTCCCTGACGAAGTTTCTGCTCCCGTTATTTAACAACTAACCCGCCGCCGACGCAAAACCCGGCGCGCGCGCGACGCCGGGCAGAAAAAGTGTTGAAAGCACCGGCGGGCCGGAGCAATATACACACGCCCGAACGACCCGCCGGCGGGAGGCTCGACGCTCCGCCCTGATAATGCGCGGGGATGACGCCCACGGCCGCGGAGGCGACGCGGTGCTCGACCACGACAACCTCGAAGAGTTCGCCGACCCGGTCGACTATGACAGGGCCGGCGCCGGTGTTGACGGCGTCGCCTTCTACAGCGCGCTGGCGCGGGAGGCGGGCGGCCCGGTCCTTGAGCTTGCCTGCGGCACCGGCCGGGTCACCATCCCGGTTGCGAAGATGGGCCTCCCGGTCACCGGCCTGGACGTCGTCCCCGGAATGCTCGCGCGGGCGAGGGGCAAATCCGCCGGTCTGCCGGTGCGCTGGGTGGAAGGCGACGCGCGAACCTTCGACCTCGGCGAGCGCTTCCGCCTAATCTTCCTGACCGGCAACGCCTTCCAGGCCTTCCTGACCAACGCCGAGCAGGCGGCCGTGTTGCAGCGCGTGCGCGCGCACCTGGATGACGGGGGCTTGTTCGCCTTCGAGACGCGCAACCCCCTGTTCCCCGGCCGGGAGACGCGCGAGGGCTTCTTCCCGACCCTCGAAACCATCGGGGAAGCGGTGCGGCGGCCGTCTTACGTCAACGCCGACGGGTACGAGGTGCGCGTGACGACGACGCAGGTCTACGACCACGTCGCGCAGGTCGTGCACGTGACGGCCACCAAACGCTGGCACGACGGCGGGCGGGAGCACACGCGGGTCACCCGCACGGCGTTGCGCTACACCTTCCCGCAGGAGCTTGCGGCGCTGCTGCACTACAACGGCTTCGCCATCCTCCGCCAGTACGGGGATTGGGACGAGGGGCCGCTCGCCGCCGCGAGCCCGAGCATCATCACGGTCTGTCGTAAGCGCACATGAACGGGAGATGACCTGTACTTCCCGCGCGCGAGCGGACGCCGGTGAAAGTGGGGAGCTTTATGGAAGCGATTCTCGAACACAAACTGGCCCCGGGCGTGAGCGGGCTGGCGTTGTTCCGTCTGATGCCGGAGTTCAGGCGCGACACGCTGGGAACCTTCGTGGACTTGGCGCGTCGTCACGGCGGCCTCGTCTGCTTCCGCGGGCTGTGGACTTCGTTTATGTTGACCGACGCGCGGCACGTCGAACACGTCTTGCAGACCAACAGCCGGAATTACCGCAAGGGCAGAAATTACGCGGAGGTCAAACGGGCGACGGGCAACGGCCTGTTCGTCAGCGAGGGCGACGTCTGGCTGAGGCAGCGGCGGCTCGCCCAGCCGGCCTTCCACCGCCAGCGCATCGCGTCGTTCGCCAAATTGATGACCGACTCGACCGAAGCGATGCTCGGACGCTGGGAGGCGCTCGCCCGGCAGGACGCGGTCGTCCGGGTTGACTCGGAGATGTTGCGCCTCGTCCTCGGCATCGTCGGCAAGGCCCTCCTCAGCCGCGACCTGAGCGACGAGGCCGACCGCGTGAACGGGGCCTTCGAGGTCATCCGCCGGTACATGATTGACAGGATCATGTCGGTCGTAAAATTCCCCGCGAGTTTCCCGACCGCGAAGAACCGGCGCTTCCGGCGGGCGGTAGCCGACGCCGACCAGATCGTCTACGAGCTTATCGACGAGCGCCGCCGCGGGGCCGGCAACCCCGACGACCTGCTCTCGCTCCTGATGGCGGCGCGCGACGAAGAGACGGGCGAGGGTTTGAGCGACGAGGAGTTGCGCGACCAGGCGTTGACGATTATCGGCGCCGGGTACGAGACGACGACGCAGGCCCTCGCGTGGACGTGGTATCTGCTGGCGCAGAACCCGCGGGCCGAGGAGAGGCTGCGCGCGGAGCTTTCACAGGTGCTCGGCGGGCGCACGCCGACCTTCGAGGATTTGCCGAATCTGAAATATACGCTGATGGTCTTTCAGGAGGCGATGCGGCTTTACCCGCCGGCGTGGATGGTGACGCGCGCCGCCGTCGAGGCGGACGAGGTCGGCGGCTACCGCGTCCCGGCGAACTCCGAAATCCTGCTGCTCCCGTACGTCACGCACCGCCGCCCGGAGTATTGGGAGCGGCCCGAGGAATTTTTCCCCGAGCATTTCCTGCCGGAGAAGGTCGCGGCGCGCCCGCGCTTCGCCTACTTCCCCTTCGGCGGCGGGCCGCGCCAGTGCATCGGCAATAATTTCGCGCTCATGGAGGCGCAGCTTATTATTGCGACGGTCGCGCAGAGGTATCGCCTGCGCCTCGCCGACGGGCGGGCGATTGAGCCGGAAGCGTCCGTCACGCTCAGGCCGCGCGGCGGGGTGAGCGTGAAGCTGCAACGGGCATGACCGCGGGCGATTCGATACCCGCGCCGCGCCCGCCCGGTGCCGGCGTTACGCCGCCGCCCCGCCGCGGCATTCCGTTGGGCGAAAGTTAGATTGCCGGACAGTTTTGTTTTGCCGGGAGGAACCTGAACGATGCGGAGGCGCGGTCTCTCAATATTTTGTCTCCTATTCTTTACGTGGCAGACATCCGTCTGCTGTCTCGGGCAGCAGCAGCAGTCGCGCGAAGGTCATATCCGCACGCCGGACGGCGTGCGCCTGTTCTACAAGGTTGTCGGCGGCGGCCCCCGGGTGCTGATAGCGGTTCACGGCGGCCCGGGCAACACGCTGCAATCGCTGTTGCCCGACCTGGAGCCTCTGGCGAAGGGGCGCACGGTCATCTACTACGACCAGCGCGGCGGTGGGCTGTCGGATTTAATCAAAGACCGCTCCAGGCTGACGGTCTCCAAACACGTCGCCGATCTGGAAGCCGTCCGGCTTCACTTTAAGCTCGACAAGGTGACCCTGCTGGGAAACTCGTGGGGCGGCATGCTCATCGCCTCCTACGCGGCGGCGCACCCGGACAGGGTCGAGCGGATGATATTGCACAACCCCGGGGAACCCACGAAGGCGTTCGCCACCGAGCAGGTCGAGGAAATCCAGTCGCGGATGGATCAGCGGTACGACCGCGCCCGGCGGGAGCGATTCCGCGTGGTGTCGAACCCGCAGACGTGGGTCAAATCTTCCGACCCGCGCGCGGTCTGCCGCGAGTTCTTCCAGATACTTTTACCCGTCTACGTGTCCAGGCCGGAAAGTCTCGCGCGGCTGAAAGCGGACGTGTGCTCGGGGCCCGAGGAGGCGGTGCGGTATCAGCAGGTGGTCAACATGCACGTCTGGAGTTCCCTCGGCGATGACTTCAACCTGCTCCCCGCCCTCGGCGTCGTCAAGGCTCCCGTTTTAGTTATTCACGGGGCCGCCGACCCCATTCCCGTCGAATCTTCGGAAGCGTGGGCGTCGGCGATGCCCGGCGCCAGGCTCCTCGTCATCAAAGACGCGGGGCACATCTCGCACGTCGAACAACCGGAAGTATTCTTCAGGGCGGTCGAGACTTTTCTCGGCGGCAACTGGCCGCCCGAGGCGAAGAGAATCCCGCCGCCCGAAGAGAAGAGGTGAGGCGGCGCCGCCACGACTCTCGCCTTCACGTTCGGGCCTCCGCCCGGCAGGCCCGCCTTTTTTTTTGATAAACTCCGCGCCCTCGGATACAGTCTCACGACCGTATGGGCGCGAACTCCAGTTTCGTGGGTCGGGGCGGCGGCGGCGCCCGCCGGAGGCTCGCGCTGACGGGCGCGCTCACGGCCGCCGCCTACCTCTCGATCCTGCTCTTCTACGTCCGCGGCTTTCAGGGCTACACGCGCGCGGCGCGCGAGGTCTTCATCTGGCTCGCGGTGCTGCCGCTGCTCTACCTCTTCCGGCGCGGCTACCTCGTCGTGCGCGACTCGGGCGGGGAGGAGGCGGCCTCGACGGTCGTCGCCTTCGCGGCCCTCTTCTGCGTCACCTGCGCGCTCGTCTACCCGTTCCACTCGACCGACGTCTTCGGCTACATCAACCGCGGCTGGCAGCAGGCCCACTACCGGCTGAACCCTTACGTCCACACCGTCGCGGAGACGCCGGGCTGGCGCGAAGACCCGATGATGTGGGAGCACTGGATTTACAACCCGAACCCTTACGGCTTCCTCTTCTCGCTGCTGGCGCGCGCGCTCTGCCTGCTGGGCGGCGGCAACTGGTGGGCGACGCTGCTCCTCTTCAAGGCGGTGAACGCCGCGGCCTACGCCGCCACGGGCTGGCTCGTCTGGTCGGGTGCGCGACACCTCGGGCACCGCCGGCCCCTGCTCGCGCTCTACTCGTTCCTCTGGAACCCGCTGGTGCTTTTGCACCACATCGCCAACGGGCACAACGACGTCCTCGTCGGCTGCCTGCTGGCGCTCGCCGTCTACCTCGCGCTGAGGGGCGCCGTCGTGTGGGTGCTGCCCGTGCTCGCGGCCGCGACGATGTTGAAGTACGCGCCGGCGGTCGTCGTCCCGGCGGCGCTCGTTTACGTGTTCAGGAAGAGGGGGTGGGGGGCGGCGGCGGCCGGCTGTCTGCTCGCCGCGCTGGTCGTCGCCGCGTCGGCCGCGCCCTACGCCGCCGACTGGCGTCAGTTCAGGCTCGAAGACATCCGCGACAACGCGACGCTCATCGACAACTCGCTCCACTCGCTCCTCGTCCACCTCTACGCGAACGCGGGGCGTCTCTTCGCGCCGCTGGCGCCGTACAGGGGGGCGGCCAACTCCGCCGTCAAGGCGGCGCTGCGCTACGGCTTCCTCGCCTTCCTCGCCGCCGCCTACCTGAGGTTCTGGCGGAGGGCGACGGCCGCGCGGCTGGCGGAGCTGACGGCGCTCGTCCTGCTGGTGCTGCTGTGCGTCGCCAGCTCGAAGTTCAACGCGTGGTACATGGGGATGGTGCTGCCGCCCGCGCTCCTGCTGCCGGAGCGCCACTGGCTGAGGCGCCTCGTCCTGCTCGTCGCCTGCGCGCAGACGCTCTCGCTCACCTTCTTCAAGCAGGCGTACATGCTCAACTACTTGGCGATGGTGGTCGTCCCCGCCCTCGTCGTCTTCCGGCAGGTGCGGCGCGAGCGCGCGGCCGTGCGGGAAGATTCGCCGCTACTCGACCTCGAACCAGACGCGCTCGCTGGCGCTCGTCCGCGCGACGTTGTCTGAGACGGCAATCTCCAGCTCGTAGCGGCCGGCGGGCAGTTGGCCGAGCGAGACGGCGCCGGTCACGGGCACGCGCGCCGGGTCGCCGCCCGGCTCCGGCAGGAGCTTGCGCGCGGGCGCCGCCACCAGCGCCTTGTTGTCGCGCAGCACGCGCACCGTGACGGCGAGGTCGGCCGACCCGTTGTAGACGAAGGCGAGGAAGCTCAGGCGCGACGAGCGCGGGAAGCGCCGGTCGACGCTGAACTGAATCTGCGGCGCCCCCTTGCCCGCCGCGCCGCCTCCGCCGACCTCGCGCCCGCCGAGGTGGATGCTGCTCAACGTTAACTGCTTCTTCGAGAGGTCGGGGATGACGACCCACTGCGCGGCGCTCCCCACCTGCCCGCCGCGCGAGTCGCGCGCCGCGGCCTTCACCTGGTAGAGCCCCGGCGCGACCGGCGAGCGGTAGTTGTAAATCACGCCGGGCTGCGACGCGCCCGGCCCCGGCGACGACGGCGCGGCCGCGGGCGCCACGTTCAGGCGCGTCTTGAACGTCGAGACCTGCTTGCCCTGTTCGTTCAGCACCACGCCGACGACGTCCACCGCCGCCGCCTGCCTCCCGTCGGCGCCGTAGTCGAGCGCGTCGGCGGCCACCTCGACCGAGCTGGTCAGCACCGCGCCGCTCCCCGGCACGTCCACGAAGCTCGTCGAGAGGACGGTCGGCAAATCGCGCCGCCCCACGGGCGCCGAGAGCGCCGCGCGGAAGTCCGCCTCCACGCCCTTCACCTCCGGCGCCTTCACTTCCGCGACCGCCGCGGCCCCCGACTTCGGCCCCGAAGCCTTCGACTCTTCCGCCGCGCGCGCCGCGGCCGTCAGGTAGCCGCGGTGCAGCCGCACGGTCAGGTCGGGCCGCCCCGCGACCGCCACCTCGACGCGGCGGAAGCGGCCCTGCTTCTGCTCCTCGGCCTCCGGCCGCCACGCGATGCGGTAGTAGTTCGACGTCTCGTCCAGCACGCGCGAGACCCAGCGGTCGAAGTAGTTCGTGTTCTTGAGGAACTGCCCGCCGGTGTCGCCGGCGAGCGCCGAGAGCCCGTCCTGCGAGAGCGCCGCCTCGCCGATGCTCGCGCGGTCGAGCCTCCCCTGCGGGTCGCGCGCCTTCTCGCCCGTCGCGTCGTGGAAGGGCGCGAAGAGGCCGCGCGCGTCGATGCTGTAGACGACGCTCCCCGTCCGCGCCGCCGTGTCGGTGACGAGCTGGAGCCGGTGGTTCGCGCCCGAGGCCGAGTTCTTCCCGTCGAGGTAGAAGCCGTCCGAGATGAAGAAGATGAGCTTGCGCCCCTCGACCTGCCCCGCCACGCGGACGAGCTGTTCGAGCGAGCCGAGCGAGGCGGCCGAGACCGACTCCATCCCGCGGGCGATGTTGTTGGCGCGCCCCCGCACCATCTCGAACATGGCGCTCCGGTTCATCCCGCGCGTGTTCTTCTTGAGGGCGAAGCCCTCGATAATCTTGTCCACGTAGAACTCGGCGGCGTCGCGGTCGCCGTTGGCGATGCGGACGGCGACGTACTCCGACATCGGCGGCTGCTCGGTGTCGCGCACGGTGTCGGGGACGGGCTTGAGGCGCGCGAGCGCCGCGCGCAGCACGGCCCTGTTGTCGGTGAACTGCTGGAGGAAGCCGAGCTGCCCGCTCGCGGTGACGAAGGCCGTGACGTCGCCCGGCGCCATCTCCTCGTCGAGGAAGTGCGCGAGCGCCGAGCGCGTGCGCCCGAGGCTGTCGAGCGAAAGGTGCAGGTCGTCTATGAAGAAGAGGACGACGCGCCCGCGCGCGCCCTTCGCGCCCGCCGCGCCGCGCGCCGACGCGCCGGGCGACGCCGCGCGGCCGCCGGCGGCGGGCAGCCCGCCCGACACGCGCTCGAAGAAGGCGACCGGGAAGGCGCGCCCGTCAACCTTCAGCTCGAACTGCTCGCGCGCGAGCCCTTCGACGAACTTGCCCGCCTTGTCCACAACGGTCACGTCCGTCTGCACCAGCTCCGTCTCGACGCGCACGACCTCCTCGGCCTTCTCCTGCGTCTGCCCGGCCGCCGCCGCCGCGAGCCAGACGAGCGCCGCCGGCAGCATCAGCCGGCGCGCGCCCGAGCTTCTCCCGACCCGGAAATACTTCATGAAGCGCCTGCCTTTCTTTCCCGCCACGGACGTCGGCGGTCGTAATCAGTTCTCCTCTTCCTCCGGCCCGCCGCCCGGCGCCGCGCCCTGCGCGCCGGCCGCGGGGGTCGAGGGCTTGACGATGACGGCCGGGATGTCGGAGGAGCGGACGAGCGCGTTGAAGCTCTTGAGGTCGTCCGCCATCACCTGGTTGAGCTGGCGCAGCTGCGCGTCTATCTTCGACGCCAGCTCGTCGTAGAGCGCGTAGGACTGCTCGGTCGGCTGCGCGTCGGCGCTGGCGACGACGCCGCCGAGCGCGGCCAGCTTGTTGTTGAGCCGGATGGGGAAGTTCAGGGGGTCCTGGCTGCTCTGGTTCTTCGTCTGGTAGAGCTCCTCCTCGACGGCCCTGAGCTTGCGGTCGAGCTGGCCGCCGGCCGCGGCGACCTGCTTCCCGCCCGGCTGGTCGCCGACGCGCTTGAGGAGGACGTCGAGCTGGTGGCGCACGTCGCGTATCTGCGCGACGGCGTTGTGCGTCTCGGTCAGCTTGTCGCGTATCTTCGTGAGCAGCGCGAGCTGCTTGGCGAACTCCTCCTGCGTCGTCTGGAGGCGTGGGTCTTTCCTTATCTCGAAGGTCTGCGTGTAGGTCTGGCCGTCGGCGGTGAGCTTCACCTGATACGTGCCGGGGACGGCGCGCGGGCCGTTGACGCCGCCCGCCCAGAGAATCATGCCGGGGAAGCGCGTGGCGTCCTCGTAGCGCATGTCCCAGACGAAGCGGTTGAGCCCCGCGTCCGCGGGGACGCGCGCCGCGCCGCCGCCGCGCCGCCCGGTGAACTCGGAAGACTCTTCGCCCGAGGGCGCCTGCGGCTGCTCGGGGGGCTGTTGCACCTGCGCGGAGCCGGGCGCGGTCGAGGCGCCGGGCTGTCCGGCCGTGCCGCCCGCGGGGCTCGGCTGCGGGCGCGGCGCGCGCGCCGTGAACTTGCGCACGGACTTGCCGGCCGGGTCTACGAATTCGAGCGTGACGTCGGTCGCCGGCTTCGACTTGAAGTAGTAGTAGACGACCACGCCGCCCGCGGGGTTGGCGCCGACGGTCGCGCCGGCCGGGAGCGGCCCGCCGCCGCCGCCGCCCGGCATGCGGTAGGCGTCCTCGGGCTTGAGGAGCGACGTCTCGCCGCCGCCCGCGCGCTGCGCGTCGCTCAGCTGGTGGAGCGCGCCGAGGTCGTCGAGAATCCAGAAGCCGCGCCCCTGCGTGGCGACCACCAAGTCCTTCTCGCGTTTGTGGACGGCGAGGTCGGTGACGGGCACGTAGGGCAGATTCAGCTGGAACGCCTGCCAGCGCTCGCCGTCGTCGAAGGAGACGTACATGCCCGTCTCGGTGCCCGCGTAGAGCAGCCCGCGCCGCGCCGGGTCTTCGCGCACCACGCGCGTGAAGGCGCCGTCGGGGATGCCGGCGTCAATCTTCTTCCAGGTCTTGCCGTAGTCGCCCGTCCGGTAGAGGTAGGGCCTGAAGTCGTCGGACTTGTAGGCGGTCGCGGCGACGTAGGCCGCGCCCGCCTCGTGCGGCGAGGCGTCTATCGAATTAATCTGAATCCACTCGGGGATGCCCTTCGGCGTCACGTTCGACCACGTCTTGCCGTTGTCGCGCGTGACCTGCACGAGGCCGTCGTCCGAGCCCGTCCAGACGACGCCCTTCGTGACGGGCGACTCCGAGACGGTGAAGATGGTGTCGTAATACTCGACGCTGGTGTTGTCCTTCGTGATGGGGCCGCCGGTCGGCCCCTGCTTCGACTTGTCGTTGCGCGTGAGGTCGGGGCTTATCATCTCCCACGACTGCCCCTCGTTGGTCGAGCGGAAGAGGCGGTCGCCCGCGGCGTACAAAGTGTTCGGGTCGTGCGGCGAGAAGAGGATGGGGTAGTTCCACTGGAAGCGGTACTTCATCCCCTCGGCGCCGTGGCCCATCGGGTTGTCGGGCCAGACGTTGACCGCGCGCAGCTGCTTCGTCCGGTGGTCGTAGCGCGTCAGGTAGCCGCCGTAGGAGCCGGCGAAGACGACGTTCGGGTCGCCCGGCTTCGGCGCTATCCAGCCCGACTCGCCGCCGCCCACGTCGTGCCAGTCCGCCGCGGTGATGCCGAAGTCCTCGGTGCGGCTGCGGATGGAGACGGTCGAGTTGTCCTGCTGCGCGCCGTAGACGTTGTAGGGGAAGGCGTCGTCTAAGGCGACGCGGTAGAACTGCGCGGTCGGCTGGTCCTGCTCCGTCCACGTGCGCCCGCCGTTGAAGGAGACGTTGGCGCCGCCGTCGTTCGACTCGATCATCCGGTTCGGGTCGTCGGGCGCGATCCAGAGGTCGTGGTTGTCGCCGTGCGGCACCGCGATGTTCGAGAAGGTTCGGCCGCCGTCGTTCGAGCGGTAGAAGCCGGTGTTGAGGACGTAGACGCGCTCCGGGTTCTGCGGGTCGGCGTAGATGCGCGAGTAGTACCACGCGCGCTGGCGCAGGTCGCGCGACTCGTTCGTCTTCGTCCACGTCGCGCCGCCGTTGTCCGAGCGGAAGACGCCGCCCTCCTCGGCCTCGACGATGGCCCACACGCGGTCGGGGCTCGCGCCCGAGGCCGTCACGCCGATCTTGCCGACCACGCCGCGCGGGAGCCCCGGGTTGCGCGTCAACTCCTGCCACGTGTCGCCGCCGTCCGTCGACTTGAAGAGGCCGCTCGCCGGGCCGCCGCTCTCGAAGCCCCACGGGCGGCGGACGACCTGCCAGAGCGCGGCGTAGAGCACCGACGCGTTCGAGGGGTCGAAGGTCAAATCAATCGCGCCCGCCTGCGGGCCGCGGTAGAGAACCTTCTCCCAGGTCTTCCCGCCGTCCTTCGAGCGGAAGACGCCGCGCTGCTCGTTGGGGCCGAAGGCGTGGCCGATGGCGGCGACGTAAACGAGGTCGGGGTTACGCGGGTGGACGCGCACGCGCGAGATGTGGCGCGTGTCGTCGAGCCCGGCGAGCTTCCTCCACGTCTTCCCCGCGTCGGTGGACTTGTACATCCCGTCGCCGTGCGAGACGTTGCCGCGCAGCGTCTCCTCGCCCATCCCGACGTAGACGACGTTCGGGTCGGACTCCGAGACGGCGACGGCGCCGACCGAGCCCGTCCTGAAAGTCTGCTCGCCCAGAGGCTCCCACGTCACGCCGCCGTCGGTCGTCTTCCACACGCCGCCGCCCGTCGCGCCGAAGTAGTAGACGAAGGGCTGGCCGGCGACGCCCGCCACGGCCGCCGAGCGCCCGCCGCGGAACGGCCCGATCTGCCTGTAGGCGAGCGGCCCGAACGGCTTGCGCGCCGGCGCGTTGCCGCCCTGACCCTGCGCGGCGGGCGCCGCCGCCTCCTGCCGGCGGGCGCGCGCCTCGCGGGGCAGCGCGCCCGTCAGCAGGAGAAGTGTGGCGAGCAGACAGGCCGCGTGCGCCGGACGCGGCGCGAGAAGACGTACCCTCATCATGTGCAAGGCTCCTCGAAGAATGTTCTTGTGTTCCGACCAGGAAAGCTTTAAAACGGCAGTCCCCGACTAAGACGTTTGCGGGACACTATATTGCCTTTCGCCCGCGCGGGCAATCGGCAATTTTTCGAGGGAGGGCCGGAGGGGTTGGGCGCAGAGATAAGGTTCGCGGAGGCGCTGACGGACCAGGAGCGGGAGTCGCTCTTCGGCTGGGGCGAGACGATATTCGGCATCGAGGACTCGGCCTACCGGTGGCGTCCGAAGGATTTGCACTTCATCACGGAGGAGGGCGGCCGCGCCGTCAGCCACGTCGGGCTCATCAGGACGAAGGTCAGGGCGGGCGGGCGCGAGGTCACGGTGGGCGGCGTGGGCGGCGTCGTCACGCGGCCGGAGGCGCAGGGGCGCCGCCTCGTCCACGCCGCCATGCGCGAGGCCGCCGCCTACATGTGCGCCGACATGGGCGTCGAGTTCGGCATGCTCTTCTGCCTGCCGCGCCTCGCGGCCTTCTACGAGCGCCAGGGCTGGCAGCTCGTAGAAGACGAGGTCGAGATAGAGCAGCCCTCGGGCCCCGTCGTCTGGCCCTACCGCGTCATGGTGCGCCCCTGCGGCGGACGCCGCTGGCCCCCCGGCCGCGTCGAAGTCGCCGGCCTCCCGTGGTGAGTCGAAAAGTGCTGAGGACTGAGGACTGAGTGATAAGAAGCATCTTGCTTCCACTCAGTCCTCAGCACTCAGTCCTCAGTACTTTTACCCCGTCCTATTTTTTCCGCTTGATGCGGACGCGCGGGAGGTTGAGGGTGTTGCCGAGCTTCCTGAGCTTGTCGAGGTCGAGCGAGCCGACGACGTTGATGACGGTCAGCTCTTTGGGGCCGACGACGAGGAGGGCCAGCCCCTCGACGCGGCCGCCGGCGCTCGCCACGTAGAGTTCGGCGTCGCCGATGTCGAGGCCGCGCGACTCGACGTCCACGACCCGCGTCCAGCCGGGCGCGCGCAACTGCTCGCGCACGCCCGCGACGTCCGCCTCCGAGAACTGCCCCTCCGCCTTAAACTCGTAGCTCCTGACGTAGACGCCCCTTAAGCCCTCGACTATCTCCCGGACCGCCTTCTCGTCGGCGTCCTTGTCCGAGAGCAGCGAGCCGGCGAACTTGATGAGGAAGCCGTCTATCTCGATGTTGACCGCCTCGGCCGCCTTCGGCCCGAGCCTCTCCAGACTGTCGAGCCGCAGACGCCCGCCCGGAGTCTGGTCGCCCTGACTCGTGCCGCGCGCCGCGGCCGGAATCACGGCCGCGAGCGCCGCGGCGGCGACGAAGAGGGTCTTGATGAAACGGACGCGTGTTCTGTTGGGTGCTTGTCTCATGGCCTTGGTGCCGCCTGTCCCTTCGTTTTGTCCCGCTACCTGACGGGGCCGCCCCGCCCCTGCGTCTTCTGGCGCACGTCCCGCAGCTTCGCGCCCGTCAGCCGCAGCGCGTAGACCAACTGCTCCTTCGCCATCAGCCGCGTGCTCTCGAAGAGCGACGACGCCCCGTAGCCGCTCGCGCTCATGGCCTCGACCGCGGGGCTCGCGCCCGCCCGCGCCCCGACGCGCGCCGCCGCCGCGGGCCTCCGCTGCTGCCGCCGCGGCAGAGACGCGACCTGCTCGGCCTTCCCGCCGCCCACGCCGCGCGGGCCGCGCCGTAAATCTTCGGCGGCCCTCTCGTCCTTCAACACGCCGCCCGGTGTGGGCTCCGCGACGCGGGGCGCCGTCTCGCGTCGCGCCTGTCCCTCATCCCGCGGCCGCGGCGCCCCGGTCGCGGCGGCCGCGGCGCGCTTCTCCTCCATCGCGGGGCGCGACCGCAGGAAGGCGACCGCGCCGAGCAGGGACGCCAGCAGGAGCGCGGCCGCGGCGGCCAGCCCGGCCCACCCCGAGAGCCTCGGCCGGCGCCGCACGTCGGGCGCGGCCTGCGCCGGCAGCACGAGCGGGCGCGGCCTGTGGCCGAGGCCCCCGAGCAGCGCTTCGAGCCGCTCGACCTCCTCGTCCGGCCCGCCCGTCTTGTCCCAAAGGTAATCGCTCATCGCCGTCAGTCCTTTAAGCCTTCCGGCCCGCAAGCCTCGCCGCCCGCCGCCCCGAGCTTGCGGCGCAGGAGCGCCATCCCCCGGTGCAAATTGACGCGCACGGAGCCGGGGCTCAGCCCCGTCCGCTCGGCTATCTCAGGGCCGGTCATGCCTTCGACGAGGCGCAGCACGAGCGTCTCGCGGTACGCCTCGGGCAGGGCGCGGATGATTTCGAGCACCTCGCCGGCCTCGGCCTCGTGCCCGGCCGGCTGCGCCAGACCCTCGTGCAGCTCTTCGGTCTCGCGCGCCCGCCGGTAGAAGTCCATCGCGCGGTTGCGCGCGATGATGGCGACCCACGGGCCGAAGCGCGCGGGGTCGCGCAAGTGCCCGAGCTTGCGGAAGGCCGCGAGGAAGACGTCCTGCACGAGGTCGGAGACTTCGCCGCGGGGCACGCGCGCCAGCAGGACGCCGTGCACCAGAGGCGCGTAGGAGTGGTAGAGCCGCTCGAAGGCCGCGCGGTCGCCGGCGCGCGCCGCCTCGACGAGCGCGGCCTCGGGCGGCCGAACTTCCGCCGCCTCCTGCCGCCGCTCCGCGAAGAGCAGGTTCCCCGTCTCGACCTCGTACATGCTTGAAAGTTTACCCGCCGCGGCGCGGGGCCGAACGTGAAACCCGCCGCGACTCTCCCCCTACGCCGGTAAAGACGCGCGGGGCGCGGGCGGTGTTAACGAAGGGCCGTTCAAGGCGTGAACAGTGAACCGTAAACCGTGACAAGAGAAAGCCGCTGCTCTTTCTTGTCACGGTTTACGGTTCACTGTTCACGCTCTAAAAGATGGTGTAGATGAAGGGCGCGAGGGCGGAGGACTGCGCGAAGACGAGCAGCGCGCCCAGCAGGAGCAGGACGACGACGATGGGCAGCAGCCACAGCTTCTTGTTCTGCCGCAGGAACGCCCAGACCTCACCGGCGAGCGAGAGTTTTCCCATGTGAGCTAAAGTCTCCTCCGTCCCTCGGGCTTCAGAACAGGCGCTCGAACCCCTCGCGCGTCTGCCGCGTCCGTTTGCGCTCGACCCAGTGGCTCTCGCCCGCGGACTTGCCGCGCCGCCGCAGCGGGTCGCGCCCGACGAGGCGCGAGACGACGCCGTAGGGGGTGAACACGCCGTAGTACATCAGCGTCAGGAGCACGCGGCTGTTGACGTGCCCGAGCGCGACGGCGAGGCGCATCCACGCGACGTGGAAGGCCCGCGCCGCCGGCGGGACGAGCAGGCCCGCGACGACGAGCGCCGCGCCCAACGCGCCGAAGACGAGGACGACCGTCGTCCGCCCGCGGTAGAGGTTCCACGCGGCGACGGCGAGCAGCACGGCCGCCACGAGCAGCGCCGACTTGCGCGCCCGCGCGTCCGTCACCGCGCCCGCGTCGCCGTGCGTCACGCTCCCCCCCGGCTCAATCAAGCTGGTACTCCTCCTGCCACGAGAGGTCTTCCGCCAGCGCGCTCTCGCCCTGCTCCGCCTTCAACAGCACGAAGTCGCCGACGACGAGGCAGTCCATCTCCGTGCGCATGAAGCAGGCGAAGGCTTCGGCGGGCGTGCAGACGATGGGCTCGCCGCGCACGTTGAAGGAGGTGTTGACGAGCACGGCGCAGCCCGTCAGCCGCTCGAAGGCGGCGAGCAGGCCGTAATACGCGGGGTTGTCCTCGCGCCTCACCGTCTGCACGCGCGCCGAGTAGTCCACGTGCGTCACGGCCGGGATGGTCGAGCGCGGCACGTTCAAGCGTTCGACGCCGAAGCGGCCCTCCTCCTCGGCCGTCACCTCGCGCCGCAGCCCCTCGCGCACCGGCGCGACGAGGAGCATGTAGGGCGAGTCGCAGTCCAGCCCGAAGTAGTCCGCCACGCGCTCGCGCAGCACGGACGGCGCGAAGGGGCGGAACGACTCGCGGAACTTAATCTTGAGGTTCATCTGCGACTGCATCCGCGGGGAGCGCGGGTCGCCGAGGATGCTCCTCGCGCCCAGGGCGCGCGGGCCGAACTCCATCCGCCCCTGGAACCAGCCGACGACCTTCTCCTCCGCCAGCAGCCGCGCGACCGTCTCGGCCAGCTCGCCGTGCGGCACCCTCTTGTAGCGCGCGCCCAGCGTCACCAGCGACTCCTCTATCTCCTCGCCCGAGAACTCGGGGCCGAGGTACGCGCCCGCCATGCCGTCGGAGCGCCCGCGGCAGACCTCCTCGACCTTCCGTTCCTTGCCGAGGTACTGGTGCCAGACCGAGAGCGCCGCCCCGAGGCTGCCGCCCGCGTCGCCCGCCGCCGGCTGAATCCAGACGCGCTCGAAAGGCCCCTCGCGCAGAATCCGCCCGTTGCCGACGCAGTTGAGCGCGACGCCGCCCGCGAGGCACAGGTTCTTTTCGCCAGTCTCCCTGTGGGCGTGGCGCGCCATGCGCAGCATCGCCTCCTCCGTCACCTCCTGCACCGAGCGCGCCAAATCCATCTCGCGTTGCGTCACCTCGCTCTCCGGCTCGCGCGCCGGGCCGCCGAACAGGCGGTCGAACTCCCGGTTCGTCATCCTCAGCCCCGCGGCGAAGTCGAAGTACTTCATGTTGAGGCGCAGGGAGCCGTCCTCTCGCAGGTCAACCAGCTCGTCGAGGATGGCGCGGACGTACCTCGGCTCGCCGTAGGGCGCGAGCCCCATCACCTTGTACTCGCCCGAGTTGACGCGGAAGCCCGTGTAGTAGGTGAAGGCCGAGTAGAGCAGCCCCAGGGAGTGCGGGAAGTGCAGCTCCTTCAAAAGGTGCAGCTCGTTGCCCCGCCCGTGGCCGTAAGAAGAGGTCGCCCACTCGCCGACGCCGTCCATCGTCAGCACCGCCGCCGACTCGAACGGCGAGGGGAAGAAGGCCGAGGCGGCGTGCGACTCGTGGTGCTCGGTGAACAGGACGCGGCCTTCGAAGCCCGCCTCCTTCGACACCTGCTCGCGTATCCAGAGCTTCTCCCTGAGCCAAAGGGGCATCGCCATCAGGAACGAGCGCAGGCCGGAGGGTGCGTAGTCAATATACGTCTCCAGCAGCCGCTCGAACTTCAGAAGCGGCTTGTCGTAGAAGGCGACGTAGTCCAGCTCGCCCGGCGTAATCCCCGCGTGTTTCAGGCAGAACTCTACGGCGCGCGCGGGATAGCGGTGGTCGTGCTTTTTGCGCGTGAACCGCTCCTCCTGCGCCGCCGACACGACCCGGCCGTCGCGCACCAGGCACGCCGCCGAGTCGTGGTAGTAGGCCGATATGCCGAGGATGTACATCTCGAAGGCTGCGCCGCGGCGGGCGCTTCGGGCGGCCGCGCGGCGAGCCGTGGATTATGTCTCGTTTGCCACGGTGCGGCAACTTCGCGCACCGGCCGTGCGCTTGACATAATCCTACTTTAGACTTAATCTAACAACCTGATGGCCGACCAGGAGAGACGAAACAGCGTCGAGACGCGCCTGCGCGAGGCGGAGCTGAGGCTGACGCCGCAGCGCTTCGCCGTGCTCGAATACCTGACGCGCGCCGCGGGGCACCCGACCGCCGACCAGATCGCGGCCGAGATTAACCGGCGCTTCCCGCGCGCGTCGCGCGCGACCGTCTACAACGCGCTCAAGGCGCTGCGCGAGGCGGGGCTCGTCCGCGAGGTCGCCACCGCGGAGGCTTTGACGCGCTACGAGTCGAACGTCGAGCCGCATCACCACTTCGTCTGCCGCGCGTGCGGGAAGATAGAGGACGTGCCGCCGGAGGCGTTCGCCCCGCCGGCGCGCGTCGAGCTGGGGGGCGGGCGCGAGGTCGAGACGGTCGAGGTCGTCCTGCGCGGCCTCTGCGCCGCGTGCGCGCGCGAGGGGTGAGCGGGGACGGCGGCGCGGAGTCTTTTCATCAAGAGAGTTTTCTTAGAACGGAGGAGGAAGGAATCATGGCGAGTAAAGCGGGGGCCGAGTTGAAGGGGATGCCGATTAACATCGGCATCGGCGAGGGCGAGCGGCGCGAGATAGCCGAGGGGCTGTCGCGCCTGCTGGCGGACACCTACACGCTCTACCTGAAGACGCACAACTACCACTGGAACGTGACGGGGCCGATGTTCCAGACGCTGCACCTGATGTTCGAGTCGCAGTACAACGAGCTGGCGCTGGCCGTGGATTTGATCGCGGAGCGGATACGCGCGCTGGGCTTCCCCGCCCCGGGCACCTACGGCGAGTTCGCGCGCCTCAGCTCGATCAAGGAGGAGGAGGGCGTCCCCACGGCGCAGGTGATGATTCGCAAGCTCGTCGAGGGGCAGGAGGCGGTGGCGCGCACGGCGCGCGAGGTCTTCCCCGCCGTCGAGGCCGCGAACGACCAGCCGACCGCGGACCTCCTGACGCAGCGGATGCAGGTTCACGAGAAGACCGCGTGGATGCTCCGCAGCCTGCTCGCCGACGAGGGCGCGGCGGCGGCGGCCGGCGCCTAGACCTTAAAAGGTTGCACGCGAAGACGCGCGCGGCGGCGCGGAGAAAGCCTCAGCTTTCTCCGCGCCGTTTTTGCGTCTGCGCACGGGCGGAAGCTGCCGCGGGCAAAATGACTTTCCGGCGTCGGAATCCGTCTAAGCGGCCCCGTTTTTGCTTTTCTTCGAGTGGGGCAGATTTTCTGTACTGATTGAGGCCAGACCGTATGCAGGAGCGTCCTGAGAATTTTAACGCCGGGGCGGACGACCCGGAGGCGACGCTCGTCGCGCCGCGTTTCGACGCGGACGAGGCGCGCCGCGCGCACCCCGTCATTCCTCTCGCGGAGGCGCGGGAGCGCGCGCACTACGCCGGCCCGCGCGCCCGACGTGGCCTGCGCCGTCCCTGGCCGCCCGCGCTGCTGGCCGTCGTGCTGCTCGCGGTCTTCGCGGCCGGAGGCGTCTTCGCCTCGAAGGTCTTGCGCCCCACGCAGCCGGCCCCCGACGACGCCGCGCAGACGCCCGCCGCCGTCGCGCCCGTGCGGGCGGCCGAGGCTCCGCCCGAAACTGAAACGCCGCCGCCGGCGCCGCCGCGCGAAGTCGCGGACGCGAAGCCCGAGACACGTGCGCCGCGCTCCGCGCGCCAGCGCCGCGCCGAAGACCCGGGCGGGCCCGCCCGCGCGGAAGGCGCGCGCCGCGACGCGGAAGATTTTGTCGGGGACGAAGACGAAGGCCGCCGCGACGGGAAGCGCGGCAAGGGCCGCGCGCGAATCGAGGACGGCGACGGCGAGAAGGAACTACGCCGGGCCATAAAAAAGGCGAAGGACAAGGCGCCGCGACTCGTAGACGTGCTGGTCAGACCTTAGACGAAGGCAGAAGGCAGAGTGCAGAATGCAGAAGTGAAGAAGGGAGACACGCTCCTCCTCTTCACTTCTGCACTCTGCACTCTGCCTTCTGCCTTTTTACCCCCCTACTCTTCCCCGGCCAGCTCGCGCGCGATGCGGCGGACGGTGTCGAGGGTGTCTATCTCCTCGGGCGACTTGTCTTCGCGCAGGCGGAGGATGCGGGGGAAGCGCAGGGCGTAGCCGCTCTTGTGGCGCCTGGACTCCTGCACGCGGTCGAAGGTGACTTCGAGCACTATCTTCGGTTCGACGACGCGGACGCGCCCGTGCGCGAACTCCTGAAGCGTGTGCGCGCGGAACCACTCGGTCAGCTCGGCCAGCTCCACATCCGTCAGCCCCGAGTAAGCCTTCCCGACGTTCAGAAGCTCCGGGTCGTCCTCCGAGCGCCGCACGGCGAAGGTGTAGTCCGAGAGCAGATTCCGCCGCTTGCCGTGCCCGACCTCGACGGCCGTCACCACGACGTCGAGCGTCGCCAGCGCGCGCTTCAGCTTCAGCCACTCGCGCCCGCGCTTGCCCGGCTTGTACGACGAGCGCGGGTCTTTAATCATCAGCCCCTCGTTGCCGCGCGCGCGCGCCGCCGCGAACTCCTCGTCGAGTGCCGACACGTCCCCCATCAGCTTCGCGCCCGACAGGCGCACGGCCGCGGCCGGGTCGTCCTTCACCAACGCTTCGAGCGCGCGCCTTCTCTCGGAGAGCGGGTCGTCGGTCAGCACGCGCCCGCCCGCGTAGAGCAGGTCGTAGGCGACGAAGGCCACGGGCACGCCCGCGAGCAGCTCCTCCGAGACGGTCTTGCGCCCGAGCCGCTTTTGCAGTTCGAGGAAGGGCAGGATTGATTCGCCCCGCACGGGGACGATTTCGCCGTCGAGGATGGCGTCGGCCGGCAGGAGTTTGAGCGGCTCGACCAGCTCGGGGAAGCGGTGCGTGACCTCGTCGAGCGTGCGCGTGTAGAGCGCGACGCGGCCCGCCTGCACGTGCGCCTGCCCGCGTATGCCGTCGAACTTGTCCTCGACGTAGAACCCCTCGGGCAGCGCGCGCGCCACGTCCTCGACCGACTCGGCGGCCGTGGCGAGCATGAACTTGATGGGGTGGAAGAGGCGCATGCGGACGCCTTCGAGTTCGCCGCGGCGCGCGCGCACGGCCGTCTCACCGATGTCGCCCGAGAGCATGTTGACGCGCGCCACGTCCGCGAGCGGGCGCCCGAAGGCGCGCGCCACCGCGTCCTCCACCAGCCCCTCCTTCAGCCCTATGCGCAGGTCGCCGACGAGGAGCTTGACGAGGTACTTCGCCTCCGAAGGCGTGGCGCGGGCGAGCGCGGCCGTGAGCAGCGCCTTCTTGTTCTTCGTCCCGCGCGTCTCGCTCAGCCGCTCGACGAGCGCGTGCGTGGCGGCGAGCGTGAGCGTCGGCCCGGCGTTCTCGGCGCCCTTCGTCTCGGCGAACGCCTCGTAGGCGACGTCGCCCGAGTCGCCGAGCCGCACGTAGCGCGGCCGAAGGTTCTCGACTTCGAGGCCCGTCACCTCCGAGATGGCGTCGCGCAGCATGCCGCCGCCGACGTTCGTCGTGCGCGCGTCGTAGAGCGGGAAGGCGTGACCGGCGAAGTGTCGCGCCGCGATGGAGAGGTCGGCGTCGGCCAGCTCCGCGAAGTAGGCTCCGAGCAGCGCCGCCTTCTCCAGCTTCTTCGTCGTCGCCCCGACCGCGTCCGCCACCTCCGCGAAGCGTTGCAGCGACGCGCCCGCAGTTTCGGTCACCGTTGATGTTCTCTTCACTCTCGCCATAGATAAGGGGCGGAAGCCCGACCGTGAGGGAGGGCGCCGGTCTCCCGTCAAAGCGCACGGCGGAAGCAATACGCCCTCCCTCACGGTCGGGCTTCCGCCTCAAGCCTCTTCGACCGACACGGCCTCGTGCGAGACGCGGACGGCCTGCGCCGGGGCGGGCTCGCCGAAGATTTCGGGGTGGACGACCTTGAGCAGAATCTCGGCGCCCTCGACGACGCGCGGGCCGGGGCGGCTGAAGTAGCTCGTGGCGTCCACGGCCCAGACGTTCCCGGCGCGCACGGCCGGAAGCTCGTCCCAGCCGCGCGGCAGCCGCGCCTGCCCGAGCGCGCGCAGCGTGTCCTCCTTGTAGTAGCCGCACGGCGCGAGCACGACGACCTCGGGCGCGTAAGCCGTAATCTCCTCGGGCGTCGTCGTCCGCGACTTCCCCCCCGCGTTGCCGAAGGAGGCGTCGCCGCCCGCGAACGCCACCTGCTCGGGCACCCAGTGGCCGGGCGCGAAGGGCGGCTCCAGCCATTCGAGGACGAGCGTGCGGGGGCGCGTCTCGACCTCGGTGAGCAGGACGGCCAAGGCGTCTAACTGCACGGTCAGGTCGCGCACGAGCGCGTCCGCCGCCTCGGCGGCCCCGGCCAGCCCGCCGACCGTGCGGATGTTCTCGAAGATGTCCCGGATGTTGTTCGGTTCGAGCGAGACGACGCGCGCGTCCGCCTCGACGACGCGCGCCGCCTGCAACACGGTCTTGTAGCTGACGGCGCAGACCTCGCACAGCTCCTGCGTGATGATGAGGTCGGGCTTCAGCTCGGCGAGCAGCCGCTCGTCGAGCGCGTAGATGGAGCCGTGGCCGTCGAGCTGCGAGCGGACGGCGTGGTCGATCTCGGCGCTCGACATCTCGGCGTGCGAGATGCGGCTCGAAGTGAGCACGGGCTTGCCCACGACCGTGGGCGGGAAGTCGCATTCGTGCGTGACGCCGACGAGACTGTCTTCGAGCCCGAGCGCGCAGACGATCTCGGTCGCCGACGGCAGGAGCGAAACTATGCGCGGCCGCTTGTCCATCGAAACCCTTCCGCTGTCCTTCGCATGGGTGACTCGCCCGAGGTTGGCGCACGCGCCGCGCGCCTGTCAAGGCGGGCGACCCCGCGCCTTTTGCGCGCGCGCGCCGAGGGGGTACAATCCCCGCATGCAAGAGGCGATTGAGTTACGGGTCGAGGGCGTGGTGGACCACATCGCCGTCAAGACCGAGGACATGCAGGCGGATGTGCGCGAGTACGAGCGCCTGGGCTTCCGCGTCGAGACGCTCTACGAGGACTGGGCGATGCTGCGCGACGCGCGCGGCTTCGGCGTGGCGCTGCTGCCCGGCGGCTCGAAGCACCCGCAGCACATCGGCATCCGCGTCGAGACGCGCGAGGCCCTGGAAGAGGCCGCGCGGCGCGAGGGGCGCCCCGTCAAGGAGCACCGCGACCGCTCGCTCTCCTTCTACACCCGGGGCGTCGGCCGCCGCGCCGTCGAGGTCATCTACTACCCGCCCGACTACAAACAGCCGTGAACCGTGAACCGTAAACCGTGACGAGACAAAGCCTGCCTTTTCTCGTCACGGTTTACGGTTCACGGTTCACGGATTTCTTATGCACACAGTCCTTTTCGTCTTCGAGTTTCTGGGCACGACCGAGCTGCTGGTGGTCGCGGTCGTGGCCCTCATCCTGTTCGGGCCGCGCAAGCTGCCCGAGATAGGGCGCACGGTCGGCAAGGCCATCGGCGAGTTCAAGCGCGCCTCGGACGACTTCAAGCGCACGTGGGAGTACGAGGTCGAGCTGGAGCAGCGCAAGCCCGCGCTCGACGCGGGCGCGCAGGCGGCGGCGCCCGGCTTAGGCTCTTACGCCGGCGCGGACGTTCCGGCCCCCGCGGGTGCCGGCGCCGATGAGGCCACGCAGCCCGACGCGTGGGAGACGACCGTGGCGCGCGGCTCCGCGGACGAAGGGCCGGCCGACGGCCGCGACGACGCCGCCGACGCCCCTGCCGTCGCCCGCGCCCCGCGCGCGGCCGACGACGAGATTAACGCTTCCTGAGTGCCGCGCCGGGCGCGCCCGGCGCCCCGCACTTCCCGGCCGGCACCCGACCCTTAGACTCACGAGATGGCTTCGACCCTTCTGGACACCGACAAGGACGAGGAGCAGGAGGGTCGCCAGCTCGGCGGGCAGATGTCCTTCCTCGAACACCTCGACGAGCTGCGCCGCCGCATCATCCGCTCGGTCGCCTACCTCTTCGTCGCGCTCGTCCTCTGCTGGTTCGTCTCCGACCGCATCTACAACTTCCTCGCCGTCCCCGTCCGCCGCGCGCTGGCCGAGTCCGCGCAGCGCCCCGTCCCGCTGCAAGGTCTGACGGGCGGCGAGCAGATTCTCTCGCTCCGCTCGGTCAGGGAGGGCGACGCCGGGCGCTACGTCTTCGGCGAGACGACGAAGATCGGGACGAGCGTCATCCCGGCCGGGGCGTCCGTCGCGGCGCGCGTCGCGCGCGGGCCCGACGGCCAGCCCGGCGTCTTCACCGACGAGCCCATCTTCTCCGGCTCGTCCGTCATCCCGAAGGGCGTGCGGCTGCCGGCGGACTTCTCGGCGGCGGGCGAGGGCGTGCTCCCCAACGAGGCGGACAAGCTGGTCGTCCGCACGGCGGTCGAGCCCTTCTCGCTCTACCTCCAGGTCTCGCTCTACGCGGCCTTCTGCCTCTCGGTGCCGTTCATCCTGTGGCAGGTCTGGGCCTTCATCGCGCCGGGGCTCTACCCGCACGAGCGCGGCTGGGCGCTCCCCTTCGTGGTGATGTCCACCGTCTCCTTCCTCGGGGGCGCGGCCTTCGCCTACTACGTGCTGTTCCCGCCGGCCGTCGCGTACCTGCTGGGGCTGGGCGAGAACTTCCGGCTCTTCCTCAACGCGTCGGACTACTTCGACTTCATCATCATCGTCATGCTGGCGATGGGCGTGGTCTTCCAGATGCCGGCGGTGACCTACGTGCTGGCGCGCATCGGGCTGGTGGACGCGCGCTTCCTCGTCTCGCACTGGCGCGTCTCCTCGGTCGTCATCCTCGTCGCGGCGGCCGTGCTCTCGCCCACCAACGACGTCCCGAACATGATGCTCTTCGCCGCCCCGATGGTCGTCCTCTACCTCATCTCCATCCTCGTCGCCTGGCTCTCCGCGAGACCACGCACCACGGAGTGAGGCCGGCCCCGCTCCGGCCTCCCCGCGCCGTGCGTCGCCCACGGTGTGTGACACCGGCGCCATGGCCTTTCCCCACGACCGGTGTTACCATCGCGGCCTACCCACGGGTGCAAGTCCCGCGCCCCATCGCAAGGCGCACTCTGTAAACATCACTCACGAACTCTCGGTCGCCTAATCCTCTTCGGGCCGGCCTCAACTCTTCGAGCCGCGGCCCCACCTTCAACTCCCATCCCTGACTCAGGAGGTACTTCACATGACGCGCACCACAAGCATTCTGCTGACGACTATTCTGCTGGCGGTCGTAACTGCGGGCGGGTTCGGGTCGCGGGCCCAAGCCCCCAAAGCCGCGGGACGCGACGGCGACGCCGCCCCGGCCGCGTGGAGGGGCTTCGCGCCCAAACAGCACCCGCAGGCTAGAATCGGCTCCACCCCCGAGCGGAGGGCGGCGTGGGAGAGGCTCACGCCGGCCGAGCAGCAAAAGGTGAGGGAGAGGTTCCAGCAAATCCTCGAAGGCGCCATGCAGAAGGCGCAGAAGGAGCGCCGCGCCGACGCCGAAGAGCCGACCGACACCACGGCCGTCGTTTCGGGCAAGGACGGCATGCGCCGCTCGCTCAAGGCCAAGGCGGGCAAGAAGGCGGGCTCGCTCACGCTCGTCGCGCCCGGGCAGGGCGCGACCCGCGCGGGGCGCGCGCCGGGCGGCGGCCGGGGCTCGGGCGTGATGTTCGTCCGGGCGGCCGCGCGCGACTTCGCGGCGGCGAGCCCTGCGACGCGGGCCGCGGTGAGGCCGGCCGCCTACCTCAGAGCGCAGGCCGGCTGCTGGAAGACCATCGAGCAATTCGTACGCGACTTCTACCAGGCCGGCCTCGTGCGGCAGCCGAGCCCGTACGAGTTGAACTACTGGGTGAGTTCGCTCACGTATGCCCAGGCGCAGGGGCCGAGCGAGATGGTGGTTGCGGCGCGCAACCTGGGGTACGCGGTCTTCAGGTCGCAGGAGTACGCCGCGCGCGGGCGCGCCGACGTGGACTTCGTCTACGACCTCTACAAGGGTTGGCTCCAGCGCGAGCCGGAGCAGCCGGGCTGGGGGTCGTGGGTGCTCACGCTCCAGAATTACAGCCGCGACGTGGTGATAGACGGGTTCGCCTACAGCACCGAGTTCCAGTCCTACAAGGTGCCGAGCGTGTGCGACGCCGCCTCGACCGACTCCGACCTCGACGGCCTGCCGGACCTCTTCGAGAGCCGTGTGGGCGACGCCTTCACGCCGGTCTACCACGTCTCGGCGGGCGACCCGGACAACTTCTCCACCTTCGCCGACTCGGTGCAGCAGACCGTCGCGCAGAGGTTCGGGCAGAGCGCCATCAGCCACTTCCGCGTGCAGCCGCTCGGGTTCGCCTACGACACCGGCACGGGGCAGTTGGTGAGCGTGCTGCGCCTCGACTACCTGGCCCTCCTCGACCACGACAGCGGGCTGGTCAACGGCTTCTTCTGTAGCGGGATCAGCTCCTTCGGGATTCCGGTGGGCGGCTTGGGCGCGCACGACATAGACAATGAGCGCTCGGCCGTGCTGGTGGCGGCGCCGGTCTCGGACTACACCTTCAACCTCGACCCGGCGGCCTACGGCGCCTACACCTACATGACGGTCTCGCACGAGGATAAGACCTTCTTCGAGCACAAGACCTTCATCGACTTCTACCCGCCCCTGCCGGCTGGCGGCCACCTCCACCTGTGGCAGTCGCTCTCCAAGCACGGCACATACCACTTCGACCCCGACTACCTCCCCATCGTCGACCCGTTCATCATCTATTCGGTGTTCGACGAGATTCAACGCCTCTACGACTGGGGCTACATCGACATCTACCAATACTTCTCACTCTACTTCCAGGCCGACACCTTCTTCTACGCCTGCGCCGTCGAGCGGTTCTCGGAGCAGGGCGGGCAGTTCGCCTTCCTGCGCATCAACGTGGGCGAACCGGACGCGCCGATGAACGGCTCCAGGTTCATCGGCGCTGGCGCGCTGAGGGGGAAACTCCTGAGGCCCTTCTTTCAGTAAGGCCACGAGGGGGCGGGGGCACGCGCTCGTCCCCCCTTCTCTTCTCCCGCCGCCCCGGCGGGCGCCGGGGCGCGTTTAAAAGCCGGGCGTATCCTCCGGGCGCGCCGCGGTAATCATGGTGTGAAAGGTGCGCCGGGGGGGCCGCTTCGGGGGACTTTAAAGGCGTCCGAACAGGCAACCGGGACGCCCCCCCGGCGCATCTTGACTGTGTCTCCGTGAAGGCCCTAAAATCCGAGCGAAAGTTGCGGCGATGACTGGGTTTGCGGCCTCCGCGGGAGACGAGCCCCGGCGGTCCACCAGCCGTCGCCGTTTTCGTGACCCGGCGAATTCCGGAGCGGCCGGCGACCAGCCCCGAAAGCCTTCGGCCGACTGTCGGCGGGCGGCCCGAAGCTATAATTTTTGTCCCAACCGAACAGGAGTAGTAAAGCGATGGCCCGTCTACAGAGGACGCGTTCTCTCGCCCTGGCCCTGAGCCTGCTCGCCGCGGCCCCGGCCGGCGCGCTGGCGCAGAAGAAGAAGGCCGGCGACACGCAGGACGTCCCCGACCGCGAGCGCACCGTCAAGAAGGAGCGCTCGAACATGTTCAAGAAGTGGATCGACGAGGACGTCGCCTACATCATCACCGACGAGGAGAAGAAGGCCTGGAAGAAGCTCGCCACCGACGAGGAGCGCGAGCAGTTCATCGAAGCCTTCTGGCGCCGCCGCGACCCCGACCCGGACACGGAGCTGAACGAGTACCTCGAAGAGCACTACGAGCGCGTCGCCTACGCCAACCAGCACTTCGCCTCGGGCATCCCCGGCTGGAAGACCGACCGCGGCCGCATCTACATCATGTACGGCCCGCCGCACGAGAAGGAGACGCACCCCACGGGCGGCAACTACGAGCGCCCCTCCTACGAGGGCGGCGGCAACACGACGACCTACCCGTTCGAGACCTGGTTCTACCGCTACCTGCCCGGCATCGGCTCCGGCATCGAGATCGAGTTCGTGGACCCGACCGGCACCGGCGAGTACCGCATCGCCCGCTCGCCCGACGAGAAGGACGCGATGCTGAACATCCCCGGCGCGGGCCTCACGCTGATGGAGCAGCTCGGGCTCTCGAACAAGGCCGACCGCGTCTCCGCCCGCGGCACCTTCGGCTACACCGGCCCCGGCGCGCGCGAGCAGGACAGCCCGTTCTCGCGCCTGATCCTCTACACCGACCTCCAGCGGCCGCCCCAGGTCAACGACGTGCTGGAGAAGAGCCTCCTCGCCACGGCCTCGACCCCCGGCGAGGACACGTCGGCCCTGGACGTGGCGACGAAGGTGGACTTCTACCGCGCCTCGGACGAGCGCGTGATGACGGCCATCACCGTCCAGACCGACAACAACGACCTCGCCTTCAAGGACGTCGGCGGCGTGCAGACCGCCAAGCTCAACATCTACGGCCGCGTGACGAACCTCTCCGGCCGCCGCATCACGAGCTTCGAGGACCCCGTGACGACGACCGCCACGGTCGAGGAGCTGGCCTCGGCGAAGGGGCGCAAGTCGGCCTACCAGCGCGTGCTCCCGCTCTCGCCCGGCAACTACAAGGTGGACCTGCTCATCCGCGACATCAACTCGGGCGCGACCACCGTCAAGGCCATCGGCTTCGAGGTGCCCAAGTTCGCCTCCGAGAAGCTCGGCACCTCGACGCTCGTCCTCGCCGTCAAGCTCCAGGCTCTGAACGACCAGCTCCCCGGCATGTTCTCCATCGGCCCCTACAAGGTCGTGCCGAACGTCTCGGGCACCTACAAGCGCGGCCAGGACGTCGGCATCTACATGCAGGTCTACAACGCCGGCATCGACCAGACGACGCTGCGGCCCGCGGTGGACGTCGAGTACGTGCTGACGAAGGACGGCAAGGAGGTCTTCAAGCAGGCCGAGGACTGGCGCGGCTCCTCCGACGCCGGGCAGCGCCTGACGCTCGCCCGCCTGCTCCCGACCACGAACCTCGCCCCCGGCGAGTACGAGGTCACCGTCCGCGTCCGCGACAAGGTCTCGGGCCAGTCGCTCTCGCCCGCGGCCCGGTTCCAGGTCTCGGCCGACAAGTAAACCGCCCGGCACCGGCGGACCGAACCACGGAGGCGGCGCGCTCATCGTCCGAGCGCGCCGCCTTTCGTTTCCCCGCCCGCCCGGCTGACATTTGACAGCCGCGCCCGCCTTCGTGGAGGATGGGCCGCACGGCACTTCCCGCAGACGAACACTTTCAAACGCCAGAGGTCACACCGCAGATGCGCCACAGACACGCCCGCCTCGCGCTGCTCCTCCTGCTCGCGCTCTTAACTTACGCGCCCGCGCTCGCCGCCCAGACGCTCGAAGACCGTCTGAAGGAGGTGGACGAATACGCCGCGCGGGCCGGCCGGGAGTGGAAGGTGCCCGGCTTCTCCGTGGCGATAGTCAAAGACGACCGGGTCGTCTTCGCCAAAGGCTACGGCGTCCGCGAGCTGGGCAAGGCCGAGCCGGTGGACAAGGACACGCTCTTCGCCGTCGCCTCGAACACGAAGGCTTTCACGTCGGCGGCGCTCGCCACGCTCGTGGACGAGGGCAAGCTCCGGTGGGACGACCCCGTGACGAAGTACCTGCCGTGGTTCCAGCTCTACGACCCTTACGTCACGCGCGAGGTGACGGTGCGCGACCTCCTGAGCCACCGCAGCGGGCTCGCCACCTTCGGCGGCGACCTGCTCTGGTACGAGACGACCTACCCGCGCGAGGAGGTCATCAGGCGCGTGCGCCACCTGAAACCCGTCTACGGCTTCCGCGGCCGCTACGGCTACCAGAACATCATGTTCCTCGCCGCCGGCGAGATCGTGCCGGCCGTGACGGGCAAGTCCTTCGACGACTACGTGCGCGAGAAATTCTTCGCCCCGCTCGGCATGGCGCGGACGGTGACGACTTACAAACAGTTGATGAGTTCGCAGAACGTCGCCTCGCCGCACAACGAGGTCGAGGGGCGCGTCCGCGTCGTCCGCTACTCGAACGTGGATGCGGCGGGCGGCGCGGCCGTCATCAACTCGTCGGCCGCCGAGATGGCCGAGTGGGTGCGCCTGCAACTCGGGCGCGGCACCTACGGGGGCAGGAAAATCTTCTCCGCCGACCGCTCGCGCGAGATGTGGACGCCGCACACGGTCGTCTCCGGCGTCAGCGAGTCGGCCGAACGTTTCAACCCGACCGTCCACTTCAACCTCTACGGCCTCGGCTGGTTTTTGAGCGACTACCGCGGCCGCAAGGTCGTCACGCACAGCGGCGGCCTCGACGGCATGACCTCGCGCGTGGCGCTGCTGCCCGAGGAGAACCTCGGCGTCGTCGTCCTCACCAACAGCGAGACGCCGCTCCAGTCCTTCCTCTGGTACAAGGTCTTCGACGTCTTCACCGGCGCGCCCGCGCGCGACTGGAGCGCCGACTACATGGCGCGCGCGAAGTCGGCGCGCGAGCGCGAGGAGGCCGAGGCGAAGAAGCTCGAAGAGGCGCGCGTCCCCGGCACGAAGCCGTCGCTCCCGCTCGGCTCTTACGCGGGCACCTACGGCGGGCAGATGTACGGCGACGCGCGCGTGACGGAGGAGGACGGCCGGCTCGTCGTGCGGCTGCTGCCGTCGCCCGCCTACGTCGGCGACCTGGAGCACTGGCACTTCGACACCTTCCGCATCAAGTGGCGCGAGTCGGTCGTCTACCCCTACCCGCGCGGCTGGGTCACCTTCCAGCTCGACGCGCAGGGCAAGGTCTCCGAGATGAAGATCGACGTGCCCAACCCCGACTTCGACTTCAAGGAGCTTGAGTTCAAGCGCGCCGCCGCGAAGTAACCCCACGGAGGTCAGAGATGAAATTCGCGCTCTGTTCTTTAACGTTGCTGCTCTGCCTGGCGCCCGCCGCGGCGCAGGACGAGATCAAGTCCCACACCAGCGTCGGCGACGCGATGCCCGCCTTCTCCTTCACCACGCTCGACGGCCGGAAGGCGAGCACCGAGGAGTTGAAGGGCAAGGTGGTCTACGTCAACTTCTGGGCGACGTGGTGCGGGCCGTGCCTGGCCGAGATGCCGCGCATGGAGCGCGAGGTCTGGCAGAGGTACAAGTCTGCGCCCGACTTCTTCATGGTCGCCATCGCGCGCGAGCAGACCAGGGCCGAGATAGAGCCCTACATGAAGGAGAACCGCCTCACCTTCCCCGTCGCCTCCGACCCGGCGCGCGAGGTCTTCAGGCTCTTCGGCAACGGCGGCATCCCGCGCTCCTACGTCGTCGGGCGCGACGGCCGCATCCTCTACCAGTCCGTCGGCTACGACGAGGGCGACTTCTCGAAGATGAAGAGCGTCATCGCGAAGGCGCTCGCGCAGAAGGGGCCGGAGAAGAAGGGGCAGGAGGCGTCCGCGCGCGTCAGAACAGACTCCCCTGCCCCTCGGCCTCGCCGCCCGGTCTCTTCGAAGGCCCTTCCGAGGTCGGCGCGCGCTCGCCGCGCCGGAGCGCGTTGACGAGGAGGTGCGCGCGGCGCGTCGGCTCGGGCTGGCGGTAGCCGCCGTCGCAGCGCAGCGTCAAATCAATCGCCCCCTCCAAATCAATGAGGTGGCCGGGCGAGACGTAGATGGGCTGCACGCGCGTCTTCGTCCGCACGGCCGCGCCGACCGTCTCGCCCCTGTCCAGCATCGGCGACCACGCGCCGCGCTCCTCGCCCGGCTCCTCGTACTTCCCCACCAGCACGGACTTCGCGCACCCGAGCGTCGGCCGCTTGACGATGAGCCCGACGTGACAGGCGATGCCGACGCGGCGCGGGTGGGCGAGCCCCTGCCCGTCGAACATCACCGCGTCCGGCTCGGCCTTCAACTTGGCCCACGCCTCAAGGACCGACGGCGACTCGCGGAAAGAGAGCAGCCCCGGCACGTACGGGAACTTCGTCTCGCTCACGAGCCCCACCTCCTCCACCACTTCGAGCGTCGGCAGGCGCAGCACGACGATGCCCGTGTAGATGGTCGGGTCGAACTTGTTGAAGCTGATGTCGGCGCCCGCCACCGTCTCGACCTTTTTCTTCAGCGGCGCGATGCGGACGCGCCCGCGCAATTCCTTCTGGAGTTCCACCGCCTCGCGCGGCGTCAGCGCCCACTCGTGTAACTGTTCAAAATGAGCCATGTTCCCAACCTTCTCCGCGTCGCCTGCCCCGAAAGTGGCCGCGCGCCGGACTCGGGCAAGCCGACGCCTTGCCACTGGCGCCGACACCGGATTCATCCCTACCACCGCCGCCGCCATTTTACAGCACGCCGGCCCTTGTCACGCGACGCGGCCTTACATACTCTATCGCGGAATGAGGGGAGATACTGGCGTGAAGGTCGTCGGAACCGTCGAAAGTTTATGTCGCTACCCGGTGAAGAGCATGGCGGGCGAGGCGCTGGCCGAGGCGTTCGTGGGGTTCTCCGGCTTTTACGGCGACCGCTGCTACGCCTTCAGGAATTCGGGCGCGCGGAAGGGGTTCCCCTACCTGAACGCCAACGTGCAGCAACGAATGCTGCTCTACCGCCCGAAGTTCCGCCACCCCGAGAGGGCGTCGAGGCCGCCGAACCTGTTCGAAGCGATGAGTATCGCGCCGGGGGTCACGCCGGCGAACCCCGAGCCGGGGGACATGGCGTTGGACGTCGTGACGCCTTCGGGCGCGGTCGTCGCCGTTGACGACCCGGCGTTGCTAGGGATGCTCGGCGAAGGGCTGCGCGGCGAAAATCACCTCACGCTCGTGCGCTCGGACCGCGCGCTGACCGACTGTCGCCCGGTGTCACTGATTAGCCTGCAAACCGTAAGGCAGGTCGGAGGGGAACTGGGCAGGCCGGTCGATAAAAGGCGCTTCCGGTCTAACATCTATCTCGACCTCACGTCGGGGGGCGGGTTCTCCGAGGACGAATTGGTCGGCCGCAAACTGCGCCTCGGGTCGAAGGCGGTGGTCGCGGTTCTGGAGCGTGACCCGCGCTGCAAGATGATTTCACTCGACCCGGATACCGGCGAACACGACCCGGAAGTCCTGCGCAAAGTTGCCCAAGCACACGAAGCCTTCGCGGGCGTATACTGCGCCGTTCTGGTCGAAGGGGTCTTATCGGCGGGCGACGCGGTCGAGGTGGTCGATTAACGGCGGGCCGGCGCGAGGGTTCTGACGTGTCTCGCCCGGGGGCTCGGGTGGTGCGCGGCTCCGGCACGCCGCGTCAGGTTTCGCGCGATTGGAGTGCGGGGAACTCCACCGTCTCGGCGCGGCCCAGCCCGGCGTCGCTCCGGATGACGGAGTGCGCGCGCCAGTGCTCGTCGTCGCGCCGCGGGAAGTCGAGGCGGTAGTGGCCGCCGCGCGACTCCTCGCGCCAGAGCGCGGAGCGCGCGATGATGGCGGCGACCGTCACGAAGTTGCGCGGCCCCGCGAGCAGGGGCGCCGACGCTATCTCGCCGAACTCCTTGAGCGCGCGCTCTAGCCCTTCACGCGTGCGCAGTATCCCGACGCGCTCCCACATCAGGCGCCGCACGCGCTTGCGCACCGCGCCCGCCGCCGCGCCCGCACGCCGCGCGTCGGCCGCGGCCGCCGCCTCGCTCTCCGACAGGCCCGCCGCCTCGTCCGCGTCCGCCGCCGGGCGTGCGGGCCCGCCCTTCAAGTCTTCCGCGGCGGCGGCGCCCGCGCGCGCGCCGAAGACCAGACCTTCGAGCAGGGAGTTCGACGCCAGCCGGTTCGCGCCGTGGACGCCCGTGCAGGCCACCTCGCCCGCGGCGTAGAGGCCGGGCAGGGTCGTCCGCCCTTCGAGGTCGGTGCGGACGCCGCCCATCACGTAGTGCGCGGCGGGGCTGACCGGGATGGGCTCGCGCGCGAGATCGAGCCCGTACTGAAGACACGTCCGGTAGATTTTGGGGAAGCGCCGCCGCAGGTGCGCGGCGTCGAAGGCGGTCATGTCGAGGAAGACGGTGCGCGTGGCGGTGCGCTCCATCTCGGCGACGATGGAGCGCGTGACCACGTCGCGCGGCGCGAGTTCCGCCGCGTCGTGGTAGCGCGGCATGAAGCGGCGGCCCGCGGCGTTCCTCAGGACGCCGCCCTCGCCCCGCAGCGCCTCCGAGAGCAGGAAGCGCGGCGCCGCTTCGAGGTTCAGGGCCGTCGGGTGGAACTGCACGAACTCCATGTCGGAAAGCTCGGCGCCCGCGCGGTAGGCCATCGCCATGCCGTCGCCGGTCGCCACGGCCGGGTTGGTCGTGTGCAGGTAGAGCGCGCCGGCGCCGCCCGTGGCGAGCACGACGCCGCGCGCGAGCAGCGCCCGCGGCGCGCGCACGAGCGGGTCGAGGTAGCGCACGCCGCAGACGCGCCCGCCCGCGGCGACCAGCGACTCGGTCTCGGCGTGCGCGAGGAACGAGATGTTGCGCTCGCGCCCGGCGCGCGCCAGCAGCGCGCGGACTATCTCGCGCCCCGTCGCGTCGCCCTGCGCGTGGAGGATGCGCGGGCGCGAGTGCGCGGCCTCGCGCGTGAAGAGGAGGCGCCCGCCCTCGCGGTCGAACTCCGTCCCCCACTCGATCAGCTCTTCTATGTAGCGGCGCCCCTCGCCGACCAGCACCTCGACGGCGCGCTCGTCGCAGAGGCCCGCGCCCGCGGCCAGCGTGTCCTCCTCGTGGAGCGACGCCTCGTCCTCCTCGTTGAGCGCGACGGCGACGCCGCCCTGCGCGTACTCCGTGTTCGACTCCTCGCGCCTGTCCTTCGTCAGCACCGTCACGCGCGCGCCCGCGCCGGCCAGCTCGACCGCCGCGCGCAGGCCCGCGATGCCGCTGCCGACGACGATGAAATCTGTTTCGAGACTCATAACTATTGGAACTATACACCGCCCCCGCCCGAATAGGGACGGGCGGGGCGCGCCGGCGCGCGGCCTCGTCCGAAATCCCGCCGGCCCGCCCGTCCGCGTGAATTTCCGCGGATTTTAACAAGGCGGGGCGGCGGCTACAACGTTGCGCCCGGGCGGCGCGGGCGTTAGAATTCGCGTCGCAGCTTCATAAAAGTTCCCCGGATTCATCAAGTCAAAATCTCCGGCCGGAGTGCGCCCGCCCCCGGCGCGCGCCGCGCCGCACACACTCGCGGAGGTGTCACACATGCTTTGGAAACGTCTGCTGACGGCGCTGCTCGTCACGCTGCTCGGCGCGCCCAGCCTGCCGGCGCTCGCGCAGAAGGGCAAGGGCGGCGCGAAGCCCGGGGCCGCTGCGAAGGGCGGCGGGCCGGTGCTCCCGCCCGTCAAGTACACGCAGTTCTTCCTGCCGAACGGGCTGCGGGTCATCTTCCACGAAGACCACTCGACGCCCGTCGTCGGCGTCAACGTCTGGTACCACGTCGGCTCGAAGAACGAGTCGCCGGGGCGCACCGGCTTCGCCCACCTCTTCGAGCACATGATGTTCCAGGGGTTCAGGGGCTACGACCTCGACTACGTGCCCGTCATCCAGGAGGTGGGCGGCGCCATCAACGGCTCGACCTCGCAGGACCGGACGAACTACTGGGAGCTGCTCCCGTCGAACTTCCTGGAGACGGCCCTCTTCATGGAGGCCGGGCGCATGGGCAACCTGCTCGAAGCGATGACGCAGACCAAGCTCGACAACCAGCGCGACGTGGTCAAGAACGAGAAGCGCCAGCGCATCGACAACCAGCCCTACGGGCAGGCGACCTACAAGATCACCGGGACGATGTACCCCGAGGGGCACCCGTACCACTGGTCGGCCATCGGCTCGATGGAGGACCTCTCGGCGGCCTCGCTCGAAGACGTGAAGGCGTTCTTCCGCCGCTACTACGTGCCGAACAACGCGAGCCTCGTCGTCGCCGGCGACTTCGACCCGAAGGAGGCGCGCGCCTGGGTCGAGAAGTATTTCGGCCCCATCCCGAAGGGCGAGGAGATCACGCGCCCGCAGGTGGCGCAGCCCAGGCTCGACCGCGAGATACGCGAGCAGATCGACGACCGCGTGCAGTTCCCGCGCCTCTACATGGTCTGGCACTCCGTCCCGCAGTACACGAAGGACGAGGCGGCGCTCGACCTGCTCGCCGGCATCCTCGGCGGCGGCAAGTCCGGCCGCCTCTACCGGGCGCTCCAGTACGGCGACAACCAGATCGCGCAGCAGGTCTCCTTCTTCAACAACACGAGCGAGATCGCGGGCCTGATGCAGCTCGTCGCGCAGCCGCGCCCCGGCCACACGCTCGAAGAGATAGAGAAGGTCGTCGCCGCCGAGATCGAGAAGATTAAGGCCCAGCCGCCGACGCCCGAGGAGATGGAGCGCGTCTACAACGCGCGCGAGGCGAACTTCGTCTACGGCCTCCAGACCGTGGGCGGCTTCGGCGGCAAGGACGACCAGCTCAACTCCTACGCGACCTTCCTGGGCGAGCCCGGCTACTTCGAGAAGGACCTCGCGCGCTACCGCGCGGTGACGGCCGCCGACGTGCAGCGCGTCGCGCGCCAGTACCTGACCGACAAGCGTTACGTCCTCTCGATAGTGCCGCGCGCGGCCGGGCCGACGAACGCCGCCGGCCCCGCGCCGATGTCGCCGCGCGACGCCGCCCCGGCGCCCTCGCAGCAGACGGCCGGCGCGCAGCAGCCCGGCGGTGCCGGCGCCTCGGCCTCGCCCGCCGCGGCGACCGGCACCGCCTCGGGCACGCAGCAGGGCGCGGCGCAGTCGCAGCCCGCGGGCGTGCAGCAGCCGCTCCCCAAGCCCGCCGAGCAGGCCACGCAGCCGGCCGGCGCCGCCCCGCCGCAGGCCGCCTCGCCCGCCGCGCCGCGGCAGGGCGCCGGCGCCGCCGCCGGGCGCCAGAGGCCCGGCGGCGCGCAGCAGGCCGCGAAGCCGAAGACCGACCGCACGCTCCTGCCGAAGGAGAAGCCCGACCCGCGGCTGACGCTCCCCGCCGTGCAGCGGCGCAAGCTCTCGAACGGGCTTGAGGTGCTCGTCGTCGAGCACCACGAGGTGCCCGTCGTCAGCCTCAACCTCGTGATGAAGATGGGCGCGGCCGGCGACCCGGCGGGCAAGGCCGGGCTGGCCTCGCTCACGGCCGACATGCTCGACGAGGGGACGGCCACGCGCGACGCGCTCGCCATCTCCGACCAGCTCGCGCGCGTCGGCTCCGGCATCCAGATCGGCGCCGGCTGGGACTCGACGACCGCGGGCCTGAGGACGCTGACGCGCCACCTCGACCACGCGCTCGAAATCTACGCCGACGTCGTCACCAACCCGGCCTTCCCCGAGAAGGAGCTCCAGCGCCTGCGCCAGCAGCGGCTCGCCGCCCTGCGGCAGCAGCGCGACAGCCCCGAGGCCATCGCCGGCCTCGTCTTCCAGAAGGTGCTCTACGGCGGCGCCCACCCGTACGGCCACCCGCTCGCGGGCGACGAGGCTTCGCTCCAGTCGCTCACGGTCGAGGACGTGCGCGGCTTCTACGAGTCCTACCTCCGCCCGAACAACTCGGCGCTCATCGTCGTCGGCGACGTGAAGCCCGACGCCGTGGTGGCGAAGCTGGAGAAGGCTTTCGCCGGCTGGAAGGCGGCGCACGTGCCGGCGGTCGACGTCTCGGCCGCGCCCGTGCAGCGCGAGCGCGGCGCCATCTACCTCGTAGACCGGCCGGGCTCCGTCCAGTCGGTCATCCAGATCGGGCAGGTCGGCGCCCCGCGTTCGAGCCCCGACTACTTCCCGCTCTTCGTGATGAACCGGATACTGGGCGGCGCCTCGTCGGCGCGCATCAACCTGAATTTGCGCGAGGACAAGGGCTACACCTACGGCGCCAGCTCGTCGTTCAGCTTCCGGCGCGGGGCGGGGCCGTTCACGGCGGCGGCGCCCGTGCAGGGCTTCTCGACGAAGGAGTCGGTGATGGAGTTCATGAAGGAGCTGCGCGGCATCCGCGGCGAGATGCCGGTGACCGCCGCCGAGCTTGAAGGGGCGAAGCAGTCCATCGTCCGCGGCTTCCCGCGCGGCTTCGAGACGCCCGACCAGATAGCGAACGGCCTCGAACTGATCGTGACCTACGACCTGCCTGACACCTACTTCAACAGCTACATCGAGCGGGTGCAGGCCGTGACGCTCGAAGACGTCAACCGCGTCGCCAACCGCTACCTCCAGCCCGACCGGATGGCGGTGGTCATCGTCGGCGACCGCGCGAAGATCGAGCAGGGCCTGCGCACGCTCGACACCTTCGGCGAGAACATCAACCTCGTCGAGCCCGACGGCCGCCCCGCCACGCAGGGCGGCGCCACGGGCGGCGGCACGCGCTAGCGCCGCGGGGAGACGCGAAGCCCCGGGGGGCGGGGAGTCAAATCCCCGCCCCCCGACTTTTAAGGGTCGGGCGTAAAGGAGAGGGGCGGGGGAGGACAGACGTTCCTCCCCCGCCCCTCACGCTTCGACCGCGGCCCGGACGACTAACGCTCCTCCTCGCTCCGCTTCTTGTAAATCTTCTTGAGGTCGCGGTGGATGCGTTTGACGCGCGACTTCTCCTCCTGCGACTTGCGCTGGTCGATGAGGGTCGCGGCGTGGCGCATCTCGGCCTGCATCTTGCGGTAGTTCTGGTAGCGCTCGGGGTCGAGGCGGCCCTCTTCGAGCGCCTCGCGCACGGCGCAGCCGGGCTCGCCCTCGTGCCCGCAGTCGGTGAAGCGGCAGTTGGCCGCCTCCCCCTCTATCTCCTCGAAGGTCTCGCGCAGGCCCTTCTCGCTCACGAGCAGTTGCAGCTCGCGCATGCCCGGCGTGTCGAGGACGAGGCCGCCGCCCGAGAGCACGAACAGCTCGCGGTGCGTCGTCGTGTGGCGTCCGCGGTCGTCGGCGAGACGCACCTCCTGCGTGCGCTGCACCTCGGCGCCGAGCAGGCGGTTCGTGATGGTGGACTTCCCCGTCCCCGACGAGCCCATCAGCGCCACCGTCCGCCCGGCGCGGACGTACGGGAGCAACTGCTCGACGCCGACGCCGCGCTTCGCGCTCAGGAGCAGCACGGGGACGCCGGGCGCGACCGCCTCTATCTCGCGCCGCAGCCCCTCCGCCTCTTCGACCAAATCGGCCTTGTTGAGGAGGACGACCGGCTCGGCGCCGCTCTCCCAGGCCATGATGAGGTAGCGCTCGACGCGGCGCGGGTTGTAGTCGTGGTCGAGCCCCGTGACGAGGAAGACGGTGTCCACGTTGGCCGCCACTATCTGCTCGGCCGTCTCGCTGCCCGCGGCGCGGCGCGAGAACTTCGAGCGGCGCGGCAGTATCTCGTGAATCTTCGCCTTGCCCTCGCCCACGACGCGCCGGAAGGCGACCCAGTCGCCGACGGCCGGCAGGTCTTCCGCGCCGCGCGCGTGGTAGCGCAGCCGCCCGGTCGTCTCCGCCTGCAACTCGCCCGCCGCCGTGTAGAGCAGCAGCGCGCGGTTGTGCTGGAGGAAGACGCGGCCCGCCTCGAACCCCTCCGCCGCGTGCGGCGCGAACGCCGCGGCGAAGAACTCGTCCCAGCCGTACGTCTCAAGATTGAAGCTCTCTTCCACTCGGTCTTTAAACTCCCCGGGCCGCCCTCAACGGCCGCGGGGGGCGGGCTTTTTGGCCTCTTCCTTCGGCCCCGCGTAGCGGTAGTGGCCCGTTATCTTCCAGTTGAAGAGCACGTCCTCCATCTTCGGCCCGGCGCCGATGTTGTGGACGATCTGCATCCGCGACCCGTCGGCGTCGGACGGGACGTTGACGACGATGCCGATGTGCGTCAGGCCCCCGCCCAAATCCCACGTCACCACGTCGCCGGGCCTGTAGTCGCGCGCCTCCTGCGTGACGGGCACGGCGGCCCCGGCGCGCTCGAAGAAGACCATCAGGTTCGGCACGCGCCGGTGGTCGATGTTCGTGTCCGTCTTCTTCAGGCCCCACTTGCGCGGGTAGGCCGAGAAGTTCGCGGCCATGTCTTCGTGAACTTCCCTTTGCAAGTCCACGCCGACGGCGCGGTAGGAGCGGATGACCTCGTCGGTGCAGACGCCGACCTCGGCCGGCACGTCGCCGCCCGGGTAAGGAATCGTGAAGTACGTCGGGTCGTAGCGCACCGTCTGGGTCGTCCGCCCGACGGCCGCCTCGACGAACCTGTCGAGGAACGGCGAGCCGCTCGAAGGCCGCGGCGCCGCGGGCGTCTGCGCGCGCGCGCTCTGTGTCGCCGCCGCGGACGCGGGTGGACGCGCCGGCTGCTTCGCCGTCGAGGCCGCGCCGCACCCGGCCGCCGAGAGCAGGAGCGCCGCCGCCGCGAGCCTCAAGGAAAGTTCGGGAAGGTTTCGGGTCATCGCCGACATACTAGAACTAAACGCGCGGAAACGGGAAGCCGCTCGGCTGCGGCGGGCGCGCCGGCGGTGTTAAAATAGGCGGCGTATGGGGAGAGCAATACACCTGACGGGGATGACGAGGGAGGAGCTTGCGGGCTTCGCCGAGGGGATGGGCGAGCCCGCCTACCGTGGCCGCCAGCTCTTCGGCGCGCTCCAGCGCCGGCGCCTGCGCGCGTTCGAGGAGATGACCGACTTGCCGAAGCCCTTCCGCGAGCGCCTCGCCGAAGCCGCGACGGCCTCGACGCTCACGGTCGAGTCGCGCTACGTGGCCGAGGACGGCACGCGGCGTTACCTGATGAAGACGCGCGACGGCCTGCCCGTCGAGACCGTCTTCATCCCCGAGGAGCGGCGCGACACCGTCTGCTTCTCCTCGCAGTCGGGCTGCCCGCTCCAGTGCAGCTTCTGCCTGACGGCCCAGCTCGGCCTGCTGCGCACGCTCGCGGCCGGCGAGATCGTCGAGCAGATCGTCGTCGCCTTAAACGACGCCTACGGCGTGGGCACGCCCGCGCCGCGCGGCACGAACCTCGTCGCGATGGGCGCGGGCGAGCCGCTGCTGGCCTACGAGCCGCTGATGCAGGCGCTCTCCGTCATGGCCGACCCCTCGGGGCTGCACATCGTCCCGAACCGCGTCACGGTCTCCACGGCCGGCGTCGTCCCGCGCATACTCCAGCTCGCCGAGGAGCCGCGGCGCCCGCACCTCGCCGTCTCGCTAGCCGCGCCCGACGACGAGCTGCGCGACGAGCTGATGCCCATCAACAGGAAGTGGCCGATTGGTGAGCTGCTCGCCGCCTGCGCGACGTTCGAGAAGTCTCTGCGGCCGGGCGAGCGCTTCACCTTCGAGTACGTGCTGCTCGACGGCGTCAACGACACGGACGAGCACGCGCGCCGGCTCGCCAACCTCCTCAACCGCCACCGCCTCCAGCGCGTGAAGGTCAACCTCATCCCGCACAACCCGGCCGACCCGCTCCCCTACCGGCCCTCGCCCGTGGAGCGCGTCGAGGGCTTCCAGCGGACGCTCGAATCCAAGGGCGTCAACGCTTTCGTCCGGCGGCCCCGTGGCCGCGACATCTACGCCGCCTGCGGCCAGCTCGCCGCGCGCCGCGTGACGGGCGCCGCCGCGCCCGCGCTCCATCAGCTCTCCTGAGATTTCGGCCCGACTGAGACA
>DASVTS010000211.1:0-52519 GCA_036387455.1 Pyrinomonadaceae bacterium
CCGCGCGCTACAGGCCGTGGCGCAGGCGACGGACGGGCGCGGCGCGGCGACGAATCTGGACGAGGCCGCCTGCCAGTATTTCAACGTGGCGACGCCGGACGATCTCTCGCTCGCCATCTACGCGCCGAGCATGACGAACGAGCGCATCGCGGGCTTCGGCCGCCATGTGCTCGAAGAGGCGGCGCGCGGCGACGAGGAGGCGGGCCGCATCGTCGAGGACGCGGGGCGCGAGCTGGGGCAGGCGGCCGCGGCCGTCGTCAGGCAACTGAGGATGGAGCGCGAGCGTTTCCAGGCGGCCTGCGTCGGCGGGGTCTTCAAGGCCGGCGATCTGGTGCTCGAACCCCTGCGCGAAACTCTGGAGCGCACGGCCCCGCGCGCGTACTTCGCGCCGCCGCGCCACCCGCCGGCCCACGCCGCCGCGCTCATGGCACGCGCTCACCTGCCGCGCCTCGCGCTCGCGGGATGAAAAAAGTGATGACTGATGAGTGATGAGTAGCTGTCAGCGGTTAGCTGTTAGCTATTAGCCAGAAGAAGACAGCCATCAGCCTCCGCATTCGTTCCCGTTTTTGTTTTTGGTTCTGCTAACAGCTAATCGCTAACAGCTAACCGCTATCTTCCCGCATGAGTTCGGACGCCGACACTTACGTTCCGGTCACGGAGGCGGAGAACCCGCGGACGGCGAACATCGGCGCGCTCGCGACCGAGGAGATCGTGCGGCTGATGAACGATGAGGACGCGCGCGTGCCCGAAGCCGTCGGGCGCGTGCTGCCCGACGTTGCGCGCGCGGTCGATGGCATCGTCGCGCGGCTCCGCGAGGGCGGGCGTCTGTTCTACGTCGGCACGGGCACGTCGGGGCGGCTCGGCGTGCTCGACGCCGCGGAGTGCCCGCCGACGTTCGGCGTGCCGCCTGAGTTGGTGCAGGGGATCATCGCGGGCGGTTACGACGCCCTGCACCGCGCGACCGAGGCTTCGGAGGACGACCGCGAGGCGGGCGCGCGCGACGCGGCGGCGCGCGGCGTGTCGGGCGCGGACGCGCTCGTCGGCATCGCCGCCTCGGGGCGGACGCCGTACACCATCGGCGCGGTCGAGTACGCGCGCCGGCTCGGGGCGTTCACGGCGGCGTTGACGTGCGTCCCGGGCTCGCCCATCACGGAGGCGGCCGAGGTGGCCGTCGTGCCGGTCGTCGGGCCGGAGGTGGTCGCGGGCTCCACGCGGCTGAAGGCGGGGACGGCGCAGAAGTTGGTCTTGAACATGCTCTCGACGGCGACGATGGTCAGGCTCGGCTACGTCACGGGCAACCGCATGACGAACATGCGCCCGAGCAACGTCAAGCTGCGCGCGCGCTCCGAGCACATCCTGACCGAGGAGGCGGGGCTCGGCGCCGCCGAAGCGCGCGCGGCGTTGGACGCGGCGGGCGGCGACCTGCGCGTGGCGCTCGTGATGTCGAAGACGGGCCGGGGCGCGGCAGAGGCGCGCGCGGCGCTCGAAGCCTGCGGCTGGGTCGTCGAGCGGGCCGTCGGGGAATTATCCGGGTAGACACACCTTGACTACACTCCACCCTTCTTTGAACGGCGCGCGCGCCTGCGTCTTCGACGCGGGCGGGACGCTCGTGCACCCGGACTGGCCGCGGCTCGCCGGGCTGGCCGAGGAGTTCGCGGGGCGCCGCTTGAGCGAGGGGGAGATGCGCCGCGCCTTCGGCGAGATGCTGAAGTGCGCGGGCGAGCCGGCGCCCGGCGGGCGCGTGATAAACCAGACCGGGCGGCACTGGACGTTCCGCGCGATGTACGGCGGGCTCGGGCTCGACGAGTCGGCGTGCGAGACGCTGGTCGGCCGCATCGACGCGGCGCACGCCGAGCGGCACGTCTGGTGCGGCGCAGACCCCGAAGCGGCCCGCGTCGTCGGGGAGTTGAAGCGCGCCGGGCTGCTCGTCGCCGTCATCTCGAACACGGAGGACGGGCGCCTCGCGGACTCGCTGGCGGCGGCGGGGCTGGCCGGGCACTTCGACCTGCTGGTGGACTCGCACCTCGTCGGTTGCAGGAAGCCCGACCCGGCCATCTTCCGGCTCGCGCTCGAACGCCTGGGCGTCGGGGCGGGCGAGGCCGTCTTCGTCGGCGACTCCTACGCGCACGACGCCCTGGCCGCGCGCGCCGCGGGGATGCGCGCCGTGCTGCTCGACCCGCTCGGGATGCACCCGGGGGCGGTCTGCCCGCGGATAAGCTCCTTAGGCGATTTGCTTCGGGGCGGGGTTTGAAAATAGAATCCAAGGCATCCGAAGCCTCTCCCGCTCCTGAACCCTTGAGGCCGCCCCGAACATCATGCAGACGCTCGACCTGATTATCATCTTCGGCTACCTCGTCGGCATCACGCTGTTCGGCATCTGGTTCGCGGGCAAGCAGGAGACGACCGAGGACTACTTCGTCGGCGACCGCAGCGTGCCGTGGTGGGCCATCGCCGCCTCCATCGTCGCCACCGAGACCTCGACCATCACCTTCATCAGCGTCCCCGGCGTCGCCTTCTCGCGGGGCGGCAACTTCCAGTTCCTACAGCTCGTGATGGGGTACATGCTGGGGCGCGTGGTCATCTCGCTCCTCTTCATCCCGTCCTACTTCCGCGGCGACCTGCTGACGGTCTACGAGCTGCTGGAGCGGCGCTTCGGCGGGCGCATCAAGATGCTGGCGGCGGCGCTCTTCGTCGTCATGCGCAACATCGCCGACGGCATCCGGCTGCTGTTGACGGCCATCGTGCTCGCGGCCGTCTACACGGCGTTCCGGCCGGGCGCCGACGCGCCGACCATCATCGTCGCGTCGGTCGTGCTGCTCGGCCTCGTGATGCTCGTCTTCACCTACTACGGCGGGATGGAGGCGGTCATCTGGGTCGAGGTCGTGCAGCTCGGCGTCTACCTGGCGGGGGCGCTGGCGGCGGCGCTCGTCCTCGCCTCCCACATCTCGGGCGGCTTCGGCGGCGCCCTCGCGCTCGGCGAGCAGTTCGGGAAGTTCAGCCTCGTGGACCTCGGCTTCCGCGACACGGTGCACTCGCTCGGGCTGCCGTTCACCGACGCGAAGTGGCAGTTCACGCTGCCGCTTGATTTGACGAAGACCTACACGCTCTGGGCGGGCGTCATCGGCGGGTGCTTCCTGACGATGAGCACGCACGGCACCGACCAGTACCTCGTGCAGCGCTACCTCTGCACCGACCGCCCGCGGCGCGCGGCGGCGGCGCTGCTGTCGAGCGGCGCCGTGGTCTTCGCGCAGTTCGTCGGCTTCCTCTTCATCGGCGTCCTGCTCTTCGCCTTCTACGGGCCGCAGGCGGACCCGGCCTACGGCCAGCTCCCCTCGGGCGTGGCGACGCTGCCCGTCGGCGGCGTCTTCCAGCGGGTGGCGACCGACGCCATCTTCCCCGACTTCATCACGCGGCACATGCCCTCGGGGCTGGCGGGCCTCGTCGTCGCCGCCATCTTCGCCGCCGCGCTCTCGTCGTCGCTCAACTCCATCGCGGCGACGGCCGTCAACGACCTCTACAAGCCCTTCCGCCCGCGGCGCCCCGACAAGCACTACCTGCGCGTCTCGCAGTGGCTGACGCTCCTGTGGGGCGTCGTGCAGGTCGGGGTGGCGATTCTGGCGATGCGGCAGGGGCGCTCCGCGCTCGACCAGGCGCTCTCGGTGGCGTCGCTGATTAACGGGCCGGTGCTGGGCGTCTTCCTCGTCGGCACGTTCCTGCGGCGGGTGAGCGAGCCGCCGGCGCTCGTCGGGATGGTCGCCAGCATCGTCGTCATGCTCTACGTCCGCTTCTACACGCCTTTGGCGTGGACGTGGTACGTGCTTCTGGGGAGCGCCGTGACCTTCTTCGTCGCGTGGCTCGCCTCCTTCGCCTTCGCGCCCGCGCCCGCCGAGCGCAGGGACGAGCTGGCGCCCGGCGGCGCCGACTGAGCGACCCGATTGTTTGCAATGGCTTTCACGAAAATGAGACTGAAGATAAGAGCTTTCGCGGGGCTGTGGCTGGCGGCCGTCGCCGCGTTCTCGCTCGCGTTCGCGCCGCCGTCCCGCACGCGGGCGCGGGCGGAGGGGCCGCCGGTCGTCTCGCCCCGCGCCGCGGCCGGGCAGGCTTACAGGCAGAAGCCGGGCGCCGACGCGCTGAAGTGGGCCGACGCCGAGCTGAAGAAGATGACGGTCGAGCAGAAGGCCGGGCAGCTCATCTCGGTCGGCGTCAACGCGCGCTTCCTCAACCAGGAGAGCCCGGAGTTCAAGGAGCTGCGCCGTCAGGTCGAGCAGAACCACGTCGGCGGCATCATCCTCTTCCGCGGCCCGGTCTACGAGTCCGTCCACCTCGTCAACCGCATGCAGCAGCTCGCCGCACGGCCGCTGCTCGTCTCGGCCGACCTCGAAGCGGGGGCGGGCATGCGCTTCGAGGACACGGTCAACCTGCCGTGGAACATGGCGCTCGGCGCGACCGGCAACCCCGAGTACGCGCGCCGTCAGGGCGAGCTGACCGCGCGCGAGGCCCGCGCCCTCGGCGTCCAGCAAATCTACGCGCCCGTGGCCGACGTCAACAACAACGCCGGCAACCCCGTCATCAACGTCCGCAGCTTCGGCGAAGACCCCGCGGAGGTCGCGCGCTTCGTCGCCGCCTTCGTCGAGGGCGCGCAGGGGGCGGGCGTGATGGCGACGGCCAAGCACTTCCCCGGCCACGGCGACACGGCGACCGACTCGCACCGCGGCCTCCCCGTCATCGACGTCGCGCGCGCGCGGCTCGACGCGGTCGAGTTGGTCCCGTTCCGCGCGGCCATCAAGTCGGGCGTCGGCTCCGTCATGCCCGGTCACATCGCGCTCCCGCAGCTCGACCCGACGCAGGTGAGCCCGCTCCCGCGCGAGGCAATCGTCCGCCCGACCTACGCCGAGCGCGAGGTCTTCACGGAGAACGCGGTGCTGCCCGGGACGCTCTCGCCGGTCATCACTTCGGGGCTCCTGCGCAAAGACCTCGGCTTCGACGGCCTCGTCGTCACCGACGCGATGGACATGAGCGGGCTGACCATCTACTTCAAGCAGGACGAGGCGGCCGTGCGCGCCGTCCTCGCCGGCGCCGACATGCTGCTGAAGCCGGCCGACCCGGACGCGATGCTGCGCGGGCTGGTCGCGGCGGTGAAGGCCGGGCGCCTCACCGAGCGGCGCGTCGAGGAGTCGGCGCGCAAAATCCTCGCGGCCAAGTACGACCTCGGCCTCGTGCGCCAGCGGCAGACGCCGCTCGAAATGGTGGACAAACTCGTCTCCGGCCCCGAGGCGCTGAGGCTGGCCGACGAGATAGCCGCCGACGCCGTCACGCTCGTCCGCGACGACGCCAAGCTCGTCGCGCGCGAGGACGGAGGCGCGGGCCTCCGCCCGGGCGCGCGCGTCTTCAACCTCGCCATCACGAACGGCGAAGACCGCCTCTGGATTGCGAACCCCTTCGTCTCGCAACTGGCGCGTCTGGGGAGCCGCCCCGAGACGGCCGTGCTCGACGCGCGCTCGACGGAGGACGAGGTGAAGGACGCCCTTGAGCGCGCGCAGAAGGCGGACGTTATCGTCGCCTCGATGTACGGGCGCGTGCGCTCGGGCGCGACGAACAGCGTCGGGCTCCCCGAGCAGGGCGCGCGCGTGCTGTCGGCGCTGCTTGAGAGGAAGGCGCCGGTCGTCGGCGTCAGCTTCGGGAACCCGTACCTGCTGCAAAGCTTCCCGGGCTTGCGCACCTACGTCGTGGCCTACGGCGACATGCCGAGCCTGCAACGCGCCGCGGCGCGCGCGCTGCTCGGTCAGGCCGACTTCAACGGCCGCCTGCCCATCACGCTCCCCGGCCTCTACCCGCGCGGGACGGGCATCCGCCTGAAGGCCGCGCCCGCGCCGCCGGCCGCCGGAGCCGCGACCAGCCGATGAAGAAGACACCCACGAGAGACGCGAAGAACTTCCGCGCGGCGGCGGCCCTGCTCCTCACGCTCGCGCTCGCGTCGAACGCGACCTCGATAACTTTGGGGGCCGCGCTGCCCTCCGTGCAGCCTTCGAAAGTCTCGATGGCGGCCGACCGGCTCGCCTTCATAGACGCGGCCGTGGCCGAGTCGCTGGCGAGGAAGGAGCTGCCCGGCGCGGTCGTCCTCGTCGCGCGGCGCGGCGGCGTCGTCTGGCGCAAGGCTTACGGCGCGCGCGCCCTCGTCCCCGCGCGCGAGGAGATGACGACGGACACCGTCTTCGATTTGGCGAGCCTGACGAAAATCGTGGCGACGGCGACGAGCGCGATGATTCTCGTCGAGCGCGGCAAGCTGCGCCTCGCCGACCCGGTCGCGCGCTACATACCGGAACTCAAGGGCGAGGGCAGGGAACGCATCACCATCGAGCACCTGCTCACGCACCGCGCCGGCTACGCGCCCGACTTCGACCTCGGCGACCGCTGGCGCGGCCACGAAGAGATGCTGAAGCGGCTCTACGCGGAGCCGCTGCGCTCGGCGCCCGGCGCGCGCTTCGTCTACAGCGACATCGGCATGATTGCCATGGGCGAGGTCATCGCCCGCGTCTCGGGCGAGCCGCTCGACGCCTTCGCCGAGCGGAACATCTTCCGCCCGCTCGGGATGAAGGACACGGGCTTCCGCCGCATCGGGGAGGCGCCGGCCGGCGGGGCCGCCGCCCTCGCGCGCGTCGCGCCGACCGAGACCGTGCGCGCGATGAACAGCTACCTCGGCGGGACGGGCGAGGCGGGGGGCGCGGGCGAGATAATGCTGCGCGGGCAGGTGCACGACCCGACGGCCAACCGCATGGGCGGCGTCGCCGGCCACGCCGGCCTCTTCTCGACCGCCGACGACCTCGCCGTCTTCTGCCAGATGATTATGAACGGCGGCGAGTACGGCGGCGCCCGCATCCTCTCGCCGCTCGGCGTCGCCGAGATGACGCGGCCCCGCCAGGTCACCGACGACGGCGGCGCGCGCGGCCTCGGCTGGGACGTCTTCACCACCTTCTCGACCAACCGCGGCGACCTCTTCCCCGCGGGCTCCTTCGGCCACACGGGATTCACCGGCACCTCCGTCTGGATTGACCCGGCGAGCGAGACCTTCGTCGTCTTCCTCTCGAACCGCGTCCACCCCGAAGGCAAGGGCGACGTCGGCCCGCTGCGCGGGCGCGTGGCGAACGTCGTCGCCGGGGCGGTGACGGACGTCGCGGCGACCGCGCGCGCGCAGACCGGGCAGGCGCAGTACGTGCAGCACATGCTCTCGGGGCTCGCCCGGTTCACCTCGCAGGTGAGCGAGGCGCGCAGGGCCGAAGCCGAGGGGGCGCTCGCGCCCGAGCAGGCGGAAGTCCTCAACGGCGTGGACGTGCTGGCGCGCGGCGGCTTCAAGGAGCTACAGGGCTTGCGCGTCGGGCTCATCACGAACCACACGGGGCGCGACCTCGCGGGGCGGCCGACGATAGACGTTTTGCGCGAGGCGCCGGGCGTCAGGCTCGTCGCGCTCTTCTCGCCCGAGCACGGCATCCGCGGCCAGTCGGACGAGAAGATTTCCGACTCGGTTGACGAGAGGACGGGCCTGCCGGTCTTCTCGCTCTACGGCGAGACGCGGCGGCCGAAGGCGGAGCAGTTGAAGAACCTCGACGCGCTCGTCTTCGACATCCAGGACGTCGGCGTGCGCTTCTACACCTACGCGTCCACGATGGGCTACGCGATGGAGGAGGCGGCGAAGGCGCGCGTCCCCGTCTTCGTGCTCGACCGGCCGAACCCCATCGGCGGCCTCGAAGTGGACGGCCCCTTGGCCGACCCGGACAAGCTTTCCACCATCGCCTACCACGAGATTCCCGTCCGCCACGGGATGACGTTGGGCGAGCTGGCACGCCTCTTCAACGAGGGGCGGAAGATAGGCTGCGACCTGCGCGTGGTGAAGATGGAGAACTGGCGGCGCGGGATGTGGCTCGACGCGACGGGGCAGACGTGGGTCAACCCGTCGCCGAACATGCGGAGCCTGACGGAGGCGACGCTCTACCCCGGCGTAGGGCTTTTGGAGACGACGAACGTCTCGGTCGGGCGCGGGACGGACACGCCCTTCGAGGTGGTCGGCGCGCCGTGGATAGACGGGCGGCGGCTGGCGGCCTACCTGAACGGGCGGGGACTGGCGGGCGTGCGCTTCGTCCCCGTGCGGTTCAGGCCGAGCGCCTCGGTCTTCAAGGGCGAGGAGTGCGGCGGCGTCAACCTCGTCGTCACCGACCGCGCGCTCCTGCGGCCCGTGCGCGCGGGGCTGGAGATGGCGGTCGCGCTCCGGCGGCTCTACCCGCAGGAGTGGAAGGTGGACGCTTACGCGCGCCTGCTCGTCAACGCCGACACGCTGGAGCGCGTCCGTGCCGCCGACGAGCCCGCGGAGATTGAGCGCGCGTGGCAGCCGCGCCTCGCCGAGTTCCGCCGCGCCCGCGCGCGCGCCCTGCTCTACAAGTAAATTCGAGGAGAAGAACGATGCGCTTCATCACGAAGGTCTTCATCGCCTGCGCGCTGCTGCTGGCCGCGCAGGCGCCCGCGCTGGCGTGGCACGACACGGGGCACATGGTCGTGGCGCAGGTCGCCTACCTGCGCCTGACGCCCGCGGCGAAGGCGCGCGTGGACAGCCTGCTCGTCACGCCGCAGGGGCGCCGGCCGCTCATCTTTTTGTGCGCGGGCTACTACACGCCCGAGACGTGCGAGAAGACCTACGACCCCGTGGAGATAGCCGTCTGGATGGACGACTTCCGCGGCGACTCGCTCAACGACCCCTACGCGCCGTGGCACTACATAGACTTCCGCCCCATCTGGGACGGCACGCCCGAGCGCACGAACGTCGGCGCCGAGCCCGAGAACATCCTCTCGCGCATCTACTGGGCGACGAACGTGCTGCGGAAGGGGACGGGCTCGAACAAGACGGACGCCGAGACGCTCGGGTTCCTCTACCACCTCGTCGGCGACGTCCACCAGCCCCTGCACGCGGCGACGCGCTACAGCGCCGCGAAACCCGACGGCGACGCGGGCGGCAACGGCTTCCGCATCCAACTGCCGCCCGACAACCGCAACTCCAACCTCCACTTCTTCTGGGACGCGGCTGGCCTCCAGTGGGGAACCCAGAGCCCGAAGCGGCCGCTCGACGCGGCGGGGAAGGCCAACATCCGCTCGCTCGCGGAGTCAGTGATGAAGGAGTTCCCGGCCGAGTCCATGCCCGAGTGGAGCGACCTCGACCCGCACACCTGGGTCATCGAGAGCAACACGCTCTCGCGGCAGGTCGTCTACAAGAACGTCGCCGAGAACGCCGTCCCCTCGAAGGAGTACACCGACGCGGCGCAGAAGCTCTCGCGCAGGCGCCTCGCGCTCGCCGGCTACCGCATGGCCGGCCTCCTCAACGCCGTCTTCGTCCCGGCGCCGCCGAAGCCGGCGGAGGGTAAGCAGTAGGCAGGGGGAAGTAGACAGTAGACAGTAGGAAAACAGGGGCGGCGCGTCTCGGGCTTCGGGCCGGGCGCGCCGCTTCGTCCGCCTGCCGCCTACCGCCTGCTTCTCCTCACATTCTCAACCCCGCTTGCAGGTAATGAAATGGGATGTGCTGGGCGTCGCGGCCGGCGTCGCGGAGGAGTTCGACCATGCGGCGGGCGCCGGTGAAGTTGAGCGAGTGGACGACGATGAGGGCGTCGCGCTGGGCGGTGGGGTTGTCGGCGAGCCAGCGCGCGACGGCGTAGCCGGTGCGCTCGTCGTCGGGCTCGCTGGTGAAGTAGTGCTCCTCGGCGAGGTCGTGGTCGAGGAGCAGCGCGTGGTAGTCGCGCTCCGCGAGCCAGCGGACGGCCTCGCGCACGTCGCAGGTCACGTCGAGCCGGCTTCCCGCCAGACGCTCGCGGAACCACGCGCAGCGCGCCTCGTCGTCCTCCACGATTAAAACCCTGTGCCCGGCCTCTGCCGCCAACGCCCGCCCCCTTGAAACGCTTCGGATTCTTCCCGCCTTTGTTGAATTTATAGCACGCCGCGCCCGGCCCCCTACAAATCGGCCGCCGAGTTGGCTATGATACGGCCACGGTGATTATCGCAACCTGGAACGTCAATTCGGTGCTGGCGCGTCTGCCCCTGGTGCTGCGCTGGCTCAAGGAGGCCCGGCCGGACGTCGTCTGCCTCCAGGAGGTGAAGTGCGCCGACGAGCGCTTCCCCGCGGCGGAGTTCGAGGAGGCCGGCTACCGCTCGGCCGTCAACGGCCAGCCGACCTACAACGGAGTGGCCGTCCTCTCGCGGCACGAGATGGAGGACGTGCGGCGCGGCATGGCGGGCGACGAGGAGGGCGCGCACGCGCGCGTCATCGCGGCGACCGTCCGCGGCGTCAAGCTCGTCAACGTCTACGTGCCGAACGGGCAGTCGGTCGGGACGGACAAGTACCAGTTCAAGCTCGACTGGCTCAAGCGCCTGCGCGCGCACCTCGACGAGGAGTACTGGGCCGATGACGACGTGCTCATCTGCGGCGACTTCAACGTCGCGCCCGAAGACCGGGACGTGCACGACCCCGACCTCTGGCGCGGCCGCATCCTCTTCAGCAAGCCCGAGCGCGAGGCAATCGAAAACGTGAGGGGGTGGGGGTTCACCGACGCCTTCCGGCTGCACAACCCGGGGGGCGGGCACTTCTCATGGTGGGACTACCGGCAGGGCTCCTTCCGCCGCAACACGGGCCTGCGCATAGACCACGTCTGGGTCTCGGAGCCGCTGGCCGCGCGCTGCAAGCGCTCGTGGATTGACCGCGAGCCGCGCGGCTGGGAGCGCCCGTCCGACCACACGCCGGTCCTGGCCGAGTTCTCGAAGGCTTGACGACTGATTTGAAATTTCAGATCTGAAATTTCAAATCGAATTAAGGGGGAGGGGATGAAAGAGGGTTTGAGGGACGCTTTGAAGCTCGCCGCGGCCGGCGCCGGGGCCCTGCTCGCGGCGCGCGCCGTCTACAGGCGTTTCAACGGCTACGACTTCGCGGGCAAGACCGTGCTCATCACGGGCGGCTCGCGCGGGCTGGGGCTGGTGCTCGCGCGCGGCTTCGCCGCCGAGGGCGCGCGGGTCGCCGTCTGCGCGCGCGACCCGCGGGAGCTTGAGCGCGCGCGGGCGGACCTCACCTCGCGCGGCGCGCAGGTGCTGGCCTTCCCGTGCGACGTGACCGACCGCGCGCAGGTCAGGGAGCTGGTCGAGGCCGTCACGCGCCACTTCGGGCGGGTGGACGTGCTGGTCAACAACGCGGGCGTCATCCAGGTCGGCCCCGTCGAGGTGATGACGCTCGAAGACTTCGAGCAGGCGATGGCCATCCACTTCTGGGGGCCGCTCTACGCGACGCTGGCCGTGCTGCCGCAGATGCGCGCGCGCGGCGAGGGGCGCGTCGTCAACATCTCCTCCATCGGCGGCAAGGTCGCCGTCCCGCACCTCGTCCCCTACAGCGCGAGCAAGTTCGCGCTCGCCGGCCTCTCCGACGGCCTGCGCGCCGAGCTGTCGAAGGACGGCGTCGTCGTCACCTCGGTCTTCCCCGGCCTGATGCGGACGGGGAGCCCGCGCAACGCCAGCTTCAAGGGTCAGCACCGCGCCGAGTACGCGTGGTTCGCCATCAGCGACTCGCTCCCCGTCACTTCGATTAACGCCGAGCGCGCCGCCGCGCAGATTATCGACGCGTGCCGGCGGGGCCGCGCCGAGCTGGTCATCACGACGCAGGCGCAGGCGGCCGTCAAGTTCCGCGCGCTCTTCCCCGAGGCGACCGCGGACGTGCTCGGCGTCGTCAACCGTCTCCTGCCCGGCCCCGGCGGCATCGGCCGCCGGCGGGCGAAGGGGAAGGAGAGCGAGTCGGCGCTCGCGCCCTCCCTCCTCACCACGCTGACCGAGACGGCCGCGCGCCGCAACAACGAAATCGTCCAATGAACTGTGAACCGTGAAACGTAAACCGTGACGAGAAAGACCGGGGGTTCTCTTCCTGTCACGGTTCACGGTTCACGGCGAACGAAGTGAGCGATGAAGACAGAGCCGGTTCTCATCACGGGGGAAGTCCTGCGCGCGATGCCGCTGCCGCTGCCCGACGAGGGGGGCGACAAGGAGGAGCGCGGGCGCGTGCTGGTCGTCGGCGGCGGGCGCGAGACGCCGGGCGCGGCCGTGCTCGCGGGCACGGCGGCGCTGCGCGCGGGCGCGGGCAAGTTGCAGGTGGCGACGGGCGCCTCGAACGCCGCGCTCGTCGCCGCGGCGCTCCCGGAGGCGCGCGTCTTCGCGCTGCCCGAGACGCGCGGCGGCAAGCTCTCGAAGGCCGCGTGCGCCAAGCTCGGCGAGCACCTGTCCAAAGCACAATGCGTCTGCCTCGGGCCGGGGCTCATCGAGGACGAGTCGGTCGCGCGCTTCGTCGAGGCGACGCTCGGGATGTGCGGGGACGTGCCGGTCGTGCTCGACGCGGGCGCGGTCGCGTGCCTCGGGGGCGAGGGCCGCGGCCTCCTGCACGCGCTCGAAGGCCGCGCCGTCATCACGCCGAACGCGGACGAGCTGGAAGACATCTACGGCGGCGGGTCTGGCGAAGGCGGCCCGCTCGCCGTCGCGCGCCGCGCGGCCGAAGAGTTCCGCGCGGTCGTCGTGCTCAAGGGGCGCGAGACCTTCGTCGTCTCGCCCGGCGGCCCGGCCTACGTCAACCGCGCGGGGAGCGTGGGGCTCGCCACCTCTGGCTCGGGCGACGTGCTGGCGGGCGTCATCGCGGGGCTCGTCGCGCGCGGCGCGGAGCCGGCGCGCGCCGCCGCCTGGGGCGTCCACCTGCACGCGCTCGCGGGCGAAAGGCTCTCAAGCCGCGTGGGGCTGCTCGGCTTCCTCGCGCGCGAGCTGCCCGCCGAAATCCCGCCGCTGATGTCCGAGCTGTCGGGCGGCTGAATCCCTACGACTGACGAAGGAGGAGGAGAAGCAGATGAGCAAACGTGTGAGCGAAGGCGGCGCGGGCGACACAATTTACAAGGTGGTCGTCAACCGGGAGGGGAAGTATTCCATCTGGCCCGCCGACCGCGAGAGAACCGGCGGCTGGAAGGACGCGGGCAAGAGGGGCACGAAGATGGAGTGTGAGAAGTTCGTCGAGAAGGCCGAGAGGGACGGGGCGGGCAAGCGCGCCTGAGCCGCCGACGCCCCGCAAAGTCCGGGCGCGCTCTCGCACGTTCACGCGCCCGGCGCCGGCTGTTTTAAAATCCCGGCATGGCAGAAGCCGACCGGGAGCAGTTCTTCGCCGCGCTAAACGAGAGTCTGGAAGGCGGCCGCTTCGTCAAGCTCACGCTCTCGAAGTACCGCGGGCGCGAGGCCGGGCTGAAGAACGTCTACGTCCGCCCCGTCGCCCTCAAAGGGGGCGGGCGGCTCTCCTTCCTCTACCGCTACCAGACCCGGGACGCGGTCAAGAACCACACGCACGCCGAGGGCGCGCGGCTCGTGCGCGAGCTGCTCGGGCCGGAGTTCGCCAGCGGCCACCTCTTCACGTCGGCGGAAGACCTGCGCCTCGACGTCAGCCGCAGGGGCGACGCGCGACTCGCACGCGGCAAGGCGACGTTCGACGCCCCCGCGCCGGGGGCGCACGACCGGCGGAAGCGGCGCGCGGTCGAGACGGCGGGGAACGTCTACCTCCACGCGCTCGGCGTGACGGACGAGCGCGGCGCGGTGCGCCCGGCGATGGGCGACAAGCTCCGGCAGATAAATAAGTTCGTCGAGGTGGTCGCCGGCCTCTACGACTCGTCGCCGCTGGCCGGGAGGGAAGAGGTCGCGCTGGCGGACGTGGGCTCGGGCAAGGGCTACCTGACCTTCGCCGTCTACGACTACTTCAACAACGTGCTGGGCGTGCGCGCGGCGGTCACGGGCGTCGAGGCGCGCGCGGAGCTGGTCGAACTCTGCAACGAGGTCGCGCGCCGCGCCGGGTTCGAGCGCCTGAGCTTCAGGGAGGGACTCGTCGGCGGGCTGGAGCTTCCGCCGACGGACTTCCTCGTCGCGCTGCACGCCTGCGACACGGCGACCGACGACGCCATCTACAAGGGCGTGGCGGCGGGCGCGTCCGTCATCATCACGGCGCCGTGCTGCCACAAGGAGGTGAGGCCGCAGATGCGCGCGCCCGTGGCGCTGCGCGGCGTCCTGCGCCACGGGCACCTGCTCGAACGCGAGGCCGAGTCCGTGACCGACTCGCTGCGCGCGCTGCTGCTGGAGGGCGCCGGCTACCGCGTGAAGGTCTTCGAGTTCGTCAACAGCGAGCACACGCGCAAGAACACGATGATCGCCGCCGTCCGCCGCGACGCCGCCCCCGACGCCGCCTCGGCGCTCGCCGACTACCGCGCCCTCAAAGAGTTCTACGGCATCCGCGAGCAGCGCCTCGAAAAGCTGTTATGTGGGACTGAATACTAATTCTGTAAGGGATGTGACTACGCGACAATGCGTTTAATCTGAGGACTTGACCAATTCCAAGAAGGAAATTTAGTTTCTTTATTTCCTTCTGACAAAATTTGTGCTCGGACATAATCTTCTAAATATTTGCAATTCTCCCGAAGCAACTCTACATCTGCTTTTGAAAGTATAACCTCAAATTTTTCTATGTGTGGCTTCCTACGTCGCACCTCATGTAGTTGCATTTGGAATGTGTATCTACCCTCTCTCCAGTAATAATAATCGTTAAAGAAATCGCGTGCTTTCGTGTAGTCTTTTGTTTGAAGTATCTGATTTATCACATCCTCGCTCTGATGCCTCTTCTTTAAAAACTCGTATTCCTCTTCAAGTCTTCCTGTTAACTCTTGCGATTTAGCCTGAAACTCAAAGTCTTGGAAGCCAATCGTTTTTTCTACTAATAATAGCGTGCTAACTTTTAAGGCAATTGCCGGCTGATTCTTAATATACTCTGCTGACTCACCTGTATGAGTTCGGACTTGTGAAAACGTTTCATCTAGTACTTTCCACGTTAGCTGTCTTTCTTCTCCCTTCTCATGTCGAATCTTCAATGTAATTTTCTCAACAACTGCATCCCGTCTTTCAGCAGATATTGACACCATCAAATTAACAATCGGCCCCAGTATGTTGTAACCAATGCTTACTGTTGGAGCTGGAAGAACTTTAAGTTTAGGCTTCGCTGCTAGGGCATATATCCACTGTCCAATTTGTGGAAGCCAAGCCGCTGCGCCTATCAATGCTACCCATTCAGTCCAAGTCATAAATATGAATCTTACTTGCTAGTCATCGTCTCGGGCTCGCGCGTGGTCAGCTCGCGCCAGGTGAGCGGCTGCGAGCCGTCGTCGAGCCTGACCATCGAGATGCAGCCGGGGACGGGGCAGACGAGGTAGCAGAGGTTACAGCCGACGCACTCCTGCTCGTCCACGACGGGGTAGCGCCCGGCCTCAAGTTGCACGAGCGGGATGCACTGGTGCGCGCCGTCCTCGCAGGCGACGTGGCAGAGGTTGCACTGGATGCACTTCGCGTGGTCGATGCGCGCGACCGTCTTGTAGTTGAGGTCGAGGTTGCCCCAGTCGGTGACGCGCGGCGCGCTCGCGCCGACGAAGTCGCGCACCGAGGCGTAGCCCTTCCCGTCGAGGTAGTTCGAGAGGCCGTCGATCAGGTCCTCGACGATGCGGTAGCCGTAGTGCATGACGGCCGTGCAGACCTGGACGGTCGTCGAGCCGAGGGCGATGAACTCCGCCGCGTCGCGCCACGTCGAGATGCCGCCGATGCCCGAGATGGGGACGCCCACCTCGGCGTCGCGCGCCAGCTCCGAGACCATGTTGAGGGCGATGGGCTTGACGGCCGGGCCGCAGTAGCCGCCGTGCGCGGCCAGCCCCCCGACGTTCGGGTGCGGCACGAGCGTGTCGAGGTTGACGCCCATCACCGAGTTGATGGTGTTGATGAGCGAGAGGGCGTCGGCGCCGCCGCGCACGGCGGCGCGCGCGGGCGGGTTGATGCTCGTCACGTTCGGCGTCAGCTTGACGATGACGGGCAGCGTGGCCGCCTCCTTCACCCACTCCGTCACCATGCAGGTGTACTCGGGCACCTGACCCATCGCCGCGCCCATGCCGCGCTCGCTCATCCCGTGCGGGCAGCCGAAGTTCAGCTCGAAGCCGTCGCAGCCCGTGTCCTCGGCGCGCTTGACGATGTCGTGCCACGCCTCGCGCCTGGACTCGACCATCAGCGAGACGATGAGGGCGTGCTTCGGGTACTTGCGCTTGACCTCGCGTATCTCGCGGAGGTTGACGTCGAGCGGGCGGTCGGTAATCAGCTCGATGTTGTTGAGGCCCATCATGCGCTGCGGCCCGTAGTCCACGGAGGCCAGCCGCGAGCAGACGTTGCGGATGGGCTCGCCCAACGTCTTCCACACCGCGCCGCCCCAGCCGGCGTCGAAGGCGCGCTCGACCATCGAGCCCATGTTGGTCGGCGGCGCCGACGCCAGCCAGAAGGGGTTGGGGCTTTCGATGCCCGCGAAGTTGACGCTTAAATCAGCCATGCTTCCGAAACCTCCTCGAACTCGGACGAAAGACTCCTTACTCGGCGTCAGTGCGCCTTCAGGTCCTGCGTCTCCTCATGCAGGGGCACGCGCGCGCCCGCGAACTCGGCGCGCTCGCCCGTGAGCGCGAGGTGGATGCCCTGCGCGGCGAGCTTGCCCATCTGCGAGGCGTCCACGGCCTCGCGCCCGCCGTTGACGCAGTCGCCGCCGGCGAAGAACTTCGGGTTGCCGGTGCGCATCGTCCCGGGCTCGACGACGACGCGGCCCGCCTTGTCCACCTCGACGCCGGGGATGTTGGCGAAGAACTCGCGCATCTTCTGCTGCCCCGTCGCCTTGATGACCGTGTCGGCCGGGACGACGAACTCCGAGCCATCGATGACCCTGACCGAGCGGCGCCCCGAGGCGTCCGGCTCGCCGGGCTCCGTGCGGACGCAGCGCAGGCCGGCGACGCGCGTGCCCGACTCGTCAGCCAGAACCTCGACCGGCGCCGTCTGCCACAGGAACTCGACCGCGTCCTGCTTGGCGAGCGTGTACTCGTACTCGTAGGCGGGCATCTCCTTGGGGCCGCGGCGGTAGACGAGCATCACGCGCCCGGCGCCCAGCCTCCGCGCCTGCGTGACGGCGTCGATGGCCGTGTTGCCGGCGCCGATGACCGCGACCGTCGAGCCGACGGGCACCGTCTCCCACCGGCGCGACTTGATGCGCTCGATGACGTAGAGCGCGTCGTAGACGCCCTCCAACTCTTCGCCCGGGATGTCGAGCCGCCCGGTCTCGCCCAGGCCCACGCCGAGGAAGACGCCGTCGTGCGCCGCCTCAAGCTCCTCGAACGTGACGTCGCGGCCGACCTCCGCGCCGAGCCGGAACTTGACCCCGAGCCGCTCGACCATGCGCGCCTCGTCGGTCGAGACGCGCTGCGTCATCTTGTACTCGGCCATGCCGTAGGTGTCGAGCCCGCCGGGAAGCTGTTTGCGCTCGTAGACGGTGACGTCGTAGCCGAGCCGCGCCAGGTAGGTCGCGCACGAGAGCCCCGCCGGGCCGGAGCCGACGACCCCGACCGACTTGCCGTTGGGCGCGCCCGCCCTCAGCACGTCTATTCCGGCGCCGAGCGCGAAGTCGGTGGCGTAGCGTTGCAGCCGCCCGATCTCGATGGGCTTCTGCATGAGCGTCTTCTCGACGCAGGCGCCCTCGCACAGGACCTCGACGGGGCAGACGCGGGCGCAGGTGGCGCCGATGGGGTTGGCGTCGAAGATGACGCGGGCCGAGCCGACGAGGTTCCCCGAGGCGATCTTCTTGATGAAGGACGGCACGTCGATGTGCGTCGGGCACGCGTGCGTGCACGGCGCGTCGAAGCAGTAGACGCACCGGTTCGCCTCGAACAGCGCCTCGGCCTCGGTCAGCGCCGGGGCTATCTCGCCGAAGTTCCGCTCGATCTCCTCGCGCGGGAGCGTGGGGCACAAAGTTTCTGACATAGTTTTACAGGCTCAGTCGGCGACGAGCGACTGGTAGGTGTCGGGGCGACGGTCGCGGAAGAACTGCCATGTGTTGCGCACCTCACGAATCTTGTCGAGGTCCAGGTCGGCGACGACGAGGGCGTCGCGGTCGCGCGGGGCCTCGGCGACGATCTGGCCGCGTGGGTCGCAGAAGTAGCTCTGGCCGTAGAACTCGCCGATGTCCCAGGGCTGCTCGTGGCCGACGCGGTTGATGGCGCCGACGAAGTAGCCGTTGGCGACGGCGTGCGCCGGCTGCTCCAGCTTCCAGAGGTATTCGGAGAGGCCGGCGACCGTGGCCGAGGGGTTGAAGACGATCTCCGCGCCGTTCAGGCCGAGCGCCCGCGCGCCCTCGGGGAAGTGCCGGTCGTAGCAGATGTAGACGCCGACGCGCGCGTAGGCCGTGTCGAAGCACGGGTAGCCGAGGTTGCCCGGCCGGAAGTAGAACTTCTCCCAGAAGCCGGGGTTGACGTGCGGGATGTGGTTCTTGCGGTACTTGCCGAGGTAGCGGCCGTCGGCGTCGATGACGGCCGCCGTGTTGTAGTAGATGCCGGCAATCTCCTCCTCGTAGATGGGCACGACGATGACCATGCCGTGCCGCTTCGCCACCTCCTGCATCAGCCGGACGGTGGGGCCGTCGGGGATGCGCTCGACGGCCTCGTACCAGCGCGTCTGCTGCTCGGCGCAGAAGTACGGGGTGGTGAAGACCTCCTGCATGCAGAGAATCTGGACGCCCTGCCCGGCGGCCTCCTCAATCAGCTTGATGTGCTTGTCGAGGTTCGCCTTCTTAATCTCTTCGATGGGCACGTCGGTCGGGCCGGCGTGCGTCGCCTGGATGAGTCCGCATTTAACTGTTCTTGCCATCGTAAATCTCCGTTCGGTTGTCCTTAATCCGTAGTCGGTGGTCAGTTGTCATCGTCAGTGGGCCGGCCGCGTCTGCCCCGGCGCGGCGCGGCGGCGGACTCGTGCACCTACTTGACCTTCCGCCAGGTCCGCGCCACGTCTGACAGCTTCTCCTCGTCGTAGAGGTAGGACTCGACGTAGCCGCAGGTCGCGCAGACGTAGTAGGTCACGTCGCACCTCTCCGCGGCGCTTGAGAAGGTGCTGATGTAGATGCCGCCGCCGCCGTGGCTGATGCCTTCGAGCCGGCGGTAGACGGTCGCGGCCTGGCACTTAGGGCAGACGCCGTCCTTCACGCCGCACCCCCTTCGCCCGCCGCGCCCGTCGCGGGCCCGGCCCCGTCCTCCCTGAGGCTCTCGTCCCCGCGCATGAGGGCGAAGTAGACGACGAACCCGATGGCGAAGGTGACGAACCAGGCGTAGGTGTAGAGCGTGTCCGAAAAATTCGGGTCGGGCAGGCGCCCCGAGAAGTTCGGCGTCGAGGCCGCACGCAGGAAGCCGGGCGCCACGGGGGCGACGGCCACGGCGAAGGCGGCGAGCGCGCGCCAGTTGAAGCCGTTCGCGTAGGAGTAGCGCCCGCCGGGGCGGAACAGCTCGGCGAGGTCGAGGCGCTGCCTCCGCAGCACCCAGTAGTCGCAAATCATGATGCCGCCGATGGCGCCCATCAGCGCCGAGTAGCCGACGAGCCAGGTGAAGATGTAAGACCCGACCGAGCTCATCAGCTTCCACGGCATCATCAGCACGCCGGTGAGCGCCGTGATGAGCCCGCCCGTGACGTAGGAGATGAGCCGCGGGTTGAGGTTCGAGAAGTCGTTCGACGGCGAGACGACGTTGGCGGCCATGTTCGTCGTGAGCTGCGCGGCGAAGATGACGGCCGTGGCGAAGAGGATGACGGCGACGCTTGAGAACTCGCGCATCAGCTCGACCGGGTCGGGGATGGCGCGGCCGTAGATGAGCAGCGTCGCGCTCGTCACCGCCACGCCGATGAAGGCGAAGGCCGTCATCGTCAGCGGCAGCCCCAGCGCCTGCCCGAGCATCTGCGAACGCTGCGAGCGCGCGTAGCGGGTGAAGTCGGGGATGTTCAGGGAGAGCGTCGCCCAGTAGCCGACCGAGGCCGTCAGCGCGCCGGGGAAGAGCGCCCAGAAGTTGTTGTGCTCCTTCTGGAGCGCCGCCGAGGCCGAGAGCACGCGCCCGAGCCCGCCCGCGCGCCACGACGCCCAGGCCAGCAGCACGGCGCCGCCGCCGAGCAGCAGCGGCGCCGACCACGTCTCAAGGTGCTTGATGCCCTCGACGCCCCTGACGATGATGACGACCTGGATGCCCCAGAAGAGGAAGAACGCGGCCCACGTGTGCAGGGCGATGCCCATCACCGCGGTGCCGCCGGCGAGCGTGTCCCAGCCGCCCCACATCCTGCCGAACAGCGCGTCGAGCGCCGTGCCGCCGATCCACGTCTGGATGCCGAACCAGCCGCAGGCGACGACGGCGCGCAGCACCGCCGGCACGTTCGCGCCGCGCGTCCCGAAGCTCGCGCGGCACAGGACGGGGAACGAGACGCCGTACTTCGTCCCGGCGTGCGCGTTGAGGATCATCGGGACGAGGACGACCGTGTTGCCGAGCAGGATGGTGACCATCGCCTGCCACCAGTTCATCCCCTGCTCGACGAAGCCCCCGGCGAGCGTGTAGGTCGTAATCACCACGCTCATCCCGATCCAGAGCGCCGCGATGTTCCACGTCGTCCACGTCCGCTCGCGGATGGTCGTCGGCGCGAGGTCGCGGTTCCACAGGGGGCTCCCCGACACGTCCTCGCGCAGCTCGACGAAGTCGCGCCCCTCTGCTTTGGAATGTCCGCTCACGCTTGCGTCCATGTCGGAGTCGCGGCCCGCGGCGCCGCGCGCTGCTTGACTTATTCGAGCACGAATTTGACCGTGACCTTCGCGCTTATCTTAATCTTCCCGGGCGCGAGCGTGCCCTCCCACGAGGAGTCGGAGGCCGTCTCGACCGTCGAGAAGCTGTTCGCGGTGGCGTTGGCCATCGAGAGGTCACGCGCGGGTGGCACCTCCTCCTCGATGGAGTAGGCCCGCCCTATCTTCTGGCCGACGGCGCCGGCGAGCGCCGCGGCCTTCTCCTGCGCGGCCTTCATGGCCAGGGCGCGCGCCGCGTCGCGGTGCCGCCTCAGCTCCGAGGTCCGGAACGTGACGCCGTTGACGCGCCAGACGCCGAAGTCGAGCATCTCGGAGAGCAGCCCTTCGGCGCGCGACATGTCGCGCAGGGTGATGACGAGGTCTTTCCGCACCCAGTAGCCGAGGAACGCGCGCGAGGCGTCGTTGCCGCGGAACTGCGGCGTGACCCTGACGTATTCGGTCTGCATGTCGGCCTCGGCGACGCCGCTGCGGCGGACGACGGCGACGAGCCCCTTCAACTGCTCGTCGGTCTGGGTCTTGGCCGTCTTCAGTACCTTGCCGAAGGTCTGCACGGTCACGTCGAAGACGACCTCGTCGGGCGAGACGCTCACCTCGGCCTCGCCCGCCACGGTGACGAGGCGGGGCGCGGGGTTGTCCTCGGCCGGGGCGGCCGCGGCCCCCGACAGCAGGAGGAGCGCGGCGACGGCTGCTCTTAAAGTTGGCTTCATCTCTCCCTTGCCGGTCGGCGGCGCGCGCCGCGCCGCCCCGTTCACATGGTCACGCAGGTGCCGCGCTTCAGGAATTGACCCGCGCCCGCCCTGCCCTTGAACTCCCCGCCCTCGACGACGACGCGCCCGCGCGAGAGGACGGTCTCGACCGTGCCCTTGACCCTGCGCCCCTCGTAGGCCGAGTAGTCCACGTTCATGTGGTGCGTCGCGGCCGAGATGGTCTGTTCGCGCTCGGGGTCGAAGACGACGATGTCGGCGTCGGAGCCGACGGCGATGGTGCCTTTGCGCGGGAAGAGCCCGAACATCTTGGCGGCAGCCGTCGAGGTCAGCTCGACGAAGCGGTTCAGCGAGACGCGGCCCGCGGCGACGCCGCCGTCATAGATGAGCGACATGCGGTGCTCGACGCCGGGCGCGCCGTTCGGGATTTTGGAGAAGTCGTCGCGCCCCAGCTCCTTCTGCTCCTTCATGCAGAAGGGGCAGTGGTCGGTGGAGATGACTTGCAGGTCGTCGGTCTTCAGGCCCTTCCACAGCTCGGCCTGATTCCAGCGCTCGCGGAGCGGCGGCGTCATCACGTACTTCGCGCCCTCGAAGCCCTCGCCGTAATCGTCTATCGAGAGGAAGAGGTACTGCGGGCAGGTCTCGGCGAAGGCGGGCAGCCCGCGGTCGCGCGCCTCACGCACCTGTTCGAGCGCGTCGGCGCAGGAGAGGTGGACGATGTAGACGGGCGCCTCGGCCATCTCCGCGAGCCGGATGGCGCGGTGGACGCCCTCGGCCTCGGCGATGGTGGGCCGGGTCAGCGCGTGGTACTTGGGCGCCGTGCGGCCTTCGGCCAGCGCGCGCTTGATGATTTCGTTGATGACGATGCCGTTCTCGGCGTGCATGCAGATGAGCCCGCCGCGGGAGCCCGCGGCCGACATCGCGCGGAAGATGGTCGCGTCGTCGGCGAGGAAGACGCCAGGGTAGGCCATGAACAGCTTGAAGCTCGACACGCCCTCGTCCATCGCCTTGTAGAGTTCCGGCACGCGCTCGTCTTCGAGGTCGGTCACGATGAGGTGAAAGCCGTAGTCAATTGCCGCCTTCCCCTCCGCCTTCGCGTGCCACGCGTCCAAGCCCTCCCTCAAAGCCTGCCCCTTGTACTGCACCGCGAAGTCGATAATCGTCGTCGTCCCGCCGTGCGCCGCCGCGATTGTCCCCGTCCGGAAGTCGTCCGACGCCTCCGTCCCCCCGAACGGCAGCTCCATGTGCGTGTGCGGGTCAATCCCGCCCGGGATGACGAGCTTGCCGGCGGCGTCTATGACGACGTCGGCCTCCACGTCCAGCTTCGCGCCGATGGTCGAGACGGTCTCGCCTTCGATCAAAATGTCGGCCCTGTAATCGTCCACGGCCGTGACGACGCGGCCGTTGCGAATCAGTGTCCTCATCGAATTATGATCTCTCCCATAACAGTTTGGGTCCGTTGTAGGTGAGGGAGACTACATTAAGGATGTTCCGCCCCATAATGCCCCAGTCCTGTTCGGCCAGCAGGAACTGGCCGCGAAAAGTCAGGCCGAGGAAGACCATCTCTGCACGGACGGCGCGCGCGAGGCTTGAGCCGCCCCCGAAACCTTCGAGTTCTTAACTGCCCCCGGATTGACTCAACCCGAGTTCGCCGGCGACGGCCTGCGGTAAAAGTGTCACGTCGGCGCCCGTGTCGAGTAGCATCACGACGCCCTCTCTCATAACGCCGCTTTCCGGGTTGCGTAGTGTCACAAACGCGACGGGAGCAGGCGGTGTAAATCGGGTCGAGTCGTAATCACGTATCTCTTTAGGGCTCTACGACCTCCATTTCGAAGTCGGCCGCCTGTTCAGGGTGAGCGAGGCACGGGCTAAGGAGGCGCACACCCTGAGCCTCAATTTCGACGCCGGGAACGACTACGTAAACTTTAGTTCCTTCAGGTAAACGAACGTCAGAATGCAGCTTGATCTGCCCTTGCTCTACGACGCCCTCGAACATTTCGGCGCTCATACTTTTACTCCTGATGGAACAACCCACGCTGCAATCGTCATATTGTACCTAACGCCGCGTCCAACGCGTTGACCAATTCGTCCACGTTGTCCCGGGTGGAGTTGAGCATGAGGCCGGTGCGGATGACGTTGCCGTAGAGGCCGCCTTTGCCGACGAGGACGCCGCGCTTCTTCGTCTCCTCGAAGACGCGGAGGACGGACTGCGGGTCGGGCTCCTTCGTCTCGCGGCTACGGACGAGTTCGAGCGCCTGCATGAGGCCGAGGCCGCGGACGTCGCCGATGACGGCGTGCCGCTCCTTGAGTTCTTCGAGGCGCTGGCGTAAGTAGGCGCCGACCTCGGCGGCGTTGCGGCGGAGGTCTTCCTCCTCGATGACGTTTATCACCGCCAGCGCCGCGGTCATCGAGACGGGGTTGCCGCCGAAGGTCGAGAAGGTGAGGCCCGGGAACTTGTCGGCGACCTCGGGGGTGGCGACGGTGATGCCGACGGGGACGCCGTTGCCGAGGCCCTTGGCCGAGGTGATGATATCGGGCTCGACGTCCCAGTGCTCGATGCCGAACCACTTGTCGCCCGTGCGCCCCCAGGCGGTCTGCACCTCGTCGGCGATGAAGAGGCCGCCGTGCTTGCGCGCGATTTCGACCGCGCGCTCGAAGTAGCCCGGCGGCGGGACGATGAAGCCGCCGACGCCGAGGACGGGCTCCGCCATGAAGGCCGCAATCTCGCCCGTGGTCGAGGTCATGATGAGTTCTTCGATGTCGTTGGCGCACTCAAGCCCGCAACTCTCGGGCGAGAGCTTGAATGGGCAGCGGTAGCAGTAGGGCGCGCGCGCGTGGACGATGCCGGCGACCTGCGGCGGGAGCGGCCGCCACGTCGAATGGCCCGTCGCCGAGAGCGCCGTGGCCGAGCGGCCCGAGTAGCTGTGGCGCAGGACGACTATCTCGTGGCGCCCCGTGGCGGTCTTGGCGGCGTGGATGGCCGTGTCGTCGGCCTCGGTGCCGCTGTTGGTGAAGAAGGACTTCTTCAGGCGGCCGGGCGTAATCTGGTGGAGCTTCTCGGCAAGGTCGGACTGCGGCTTGTTGGCGTAGAGCGTCGAGGTGTGCTGCATGGTGCGCACCTGCTCGACGACGGCGTCCGTCACCTTCGGGTGGCAGTGGCCGACGCTGACGGTGAGCACGCCGCCGAAGCAGTCGAGGTAGCGCTGGCCCTGGTCGTCCCAGACGTAGGCGCCCTCGCCGCGGACGAGCGCCAGCGGCTCCTTGTAGTACATGGCGACCGCGGGGAAGAGGAACTGCTTGTGCTTCTCGACCGTCTCGGAGTTGGTCGGCGCGGTCTCGGTCGCGTTGAGTTGGGGTTCGGCGGTGCTCATGCTCGTTTCTCCGTCGGTGACAGGTAAAGAAAACTCCCTCGGGACTCCCTAAGCCGCCCCGGCCTCCCGGCCGGTCTGCCTGTAGGCTTTGGAGTCGTTCTTGATGCGGAAGAAGATGACGTAGGCGGCCCACACGACGGAGGCCAGCATCGCCAGCGCGGCCGGCGGGCCGCCGAGCGCGCGGTTGACCCGGCCCGAATTGAGGAAGCCGAGCACGACGGGCGCGAGCCCGAGGGCGAGGAGCGCGTAGACGCGCAGGACGCGCGCGGGCGAGACGGGCACGCGGCCGAGGATTTCGAAGTAGGATTGCATACGCCCGTAGCCCGCCTCCTGCCGCTTCGGCCGGATGACGTAGGAGCCGAGCGGCACGAGCGGCAGCATCGCGGCCACGGCCCAGCGCGTCGCCTCCCACCCGCCGTCCTCGCGCTCGCGGTAGTCGAGCAGAGTGGTGCCGAAGCCGTTGAAGGTCTTGAACGAGGGCGCGCTCGGCTCCGCCATCCGCTCGTTGAGCCGCCGCAGGCCGTCGATGCTGTGCTGGATGACGGCCTCCGCCAGCGGTTCGCCGCAGGAGGAGCACGCGGAGTTGACCCCCGCGTCCGGGTTGACGGCCCGGCAGGCGGGGCAGTTGACGGTGACTGGCTTCGCGCTCGTGCTGCTGCTCATCCGTGTCGGCGCCCGGGGGCGCTAGTAGAGATTGCCCTCGCGCTTGCGGCCGGTGTAGTCGACGTAGACGACCTTCAGCTCGGTGTAGAAGTCGAGCGCGGTCGAGCCCTGCTCGAAGGCGCCGACGCCCGTGGACTTGATGCCGCCGAAGGGGACGTGCGCCTCGCCGCCGGTCGTGGGCGAGTTGACGTGCGTCATGCCGGTCTCGATCTCGTCTATGAAGCGGAAGACGCTCACGGCGTCGTTGGTGAAGACGGACGAGGAGAGGCCGCACTCGCTGTCGTTGGCGACCTGCAACGCCTCGTCAAAATCCTTCACGCGCAGCACCGAGAGGACGGGGCCGAAGACCTCCTCGCGCGCGATGCGCATGTCGGGCGTGACGCGGTCGAAGACCGTCGGCTTGACGAAGTAGCCCTTGCGCAGGCCCGCGCCGTCGGCCGGCCCGCCGCCCGTCACGAGTTCCGCGCCGTCCTCGCGCGCCACGTCCATGTAGGACAGCACGTTCTTGAACTGGTTGGCGTCCACGAGCGGGCCGACCTCCGTCTCGGGCGCGGCGCCGTCGCCGAGGCGGAAAGCCTGCGCGCGCTCGCCGATGCGGCGGACGAACTCGTCGGCCACCGACTCGACGACGACGGCGCGGCTCGTCGCCGTGCATCGCTGCCCCGTCGAGCCGAACGCGCCCTGCGCCGTGGACTCGACGGCGAGCGAGAGGTCGGCGTCTTCGAGGACGACGACCGGGTTCTTGCCGCCCATCTCGCACTGCACGCGGACGCCGCGCCGCGCCGCCTGCTCGTAGAGCGAGACGCCCACCTGGTTCGACCCCGTGAAAGAGATGGCGCGCACCGCGCGGTGGCCCACTATCTCGTCGCCCGCCTCGGAGCCGGAGCCGAGGACGAGGTTGAGGACGCCCGCGGGGATGCCGGCCTCCGCGAACAGCTCGACGAGGCGGACGGCCGTGGCGGGCGTATTCGTGGCCGGCTTGAAGACGACCGTGTTGCCGGCGACGAGCGCGGGCGCCAGCTTCCAGACCGGGATGGCGACGGGGAAGTTCCAGGGCGTGACGATGGCGACGACGCCGTGCGGCTGCCGGAGCGTGTAGGCGAAGTTCGCGGGCAGCTCGGACGGGATGGTCTCGCCGTTCATGCGGCGCGACTCGCCGGCGCAGAACTCCGCGACGTTGATGGCGCGCTGCAACTCGCCGCGCGACTCCGAGAGCGTCTTGCCCTCCTCGCGCGTGAGCAGGGCGGCGACCGACTCCCTGTGCTCTTCGAGCAGGCGCGCGAAGCGGGCGACGATGCGGCCGCGCGCGGGGGCGGGCGTCGCGCGCCAGCCGGGGAAGGCTTCGGCCGCGGCCTCGACCGCGCCGCGCGCCTCCTCGCGCGTCGAGAGGCGCACCGTCCCGAGCACGTCCTCGGTGTTGGCGGGGTTGACGTTCTCGGTCGTCTTGCGGGAGGAGGACTCGACCCACTCCCCACGGATGAAGTTGCGGTAGGTTTCCATCTTTTCGTTTTGAAATTTCGGCGCCCTGGCTGAAGCGTATGCTGGCGGGCGCGACCGTCGGAGACGGCGGAAATATACCACACGCCGGGCGCGCGCCGCGCGAAAAAAGAGGCGCGGCTTAGCCAATTTTCGCCGCCGTCCGCTATGATGTCCGTCGTCATTCCGAAACCGGCAGCCGCCGCGCGCCCCGCGGCGAGAAGAACATCGTGAGCTTCGAGAACCTGCGCGAATTGTTGGAGGCGCGCGCGGCCGCCGCGCCCGAGAAGGTCTTTCTCTACTCGGAGGCCGACGGGCGGCGCTTCACCTACCGCGAGTTCGACGCGGCCGTCAACCGCGCCGCCAACCTGCTCTCGGCGCGGGGCGTCGGGCGCGGCGACGCGGTGAGCCTGCTCCTGCCGAACTCGCCCGAGTACGTCGTCGCCTACTTCGCCTGCTTCAAGCTGGGCGCGCTCGCCGGCCCCGTCAACTCGCTCCTCAAGCCGGAGGAGATGGCCTACGTCGTCGGCAACTCCGAGGCGCGGCTGCTGCTTTACGGCTCGCCGTTCGCCGAACAGGTCGGGGCGCTGCGCCGGGAGGTGAAGACGCTCCGAGAGGCCGTCGTCTTCGACGACGAGGGCGCGGCGACCGGGGGGCACGCCGCCGAGCCGGGCGCGTGGGGCGGGACGGAACTCGCGCGCGGCGACGAGGCCATCATCATCTACACGTCGGGGACGACGGGGAGGCCGAAGGGGTGCCTGCTGACGCACGGCAACCTGCTCGCCAACGCGCGGCAGATAGCCGAGTGGCTGGGCTTCGACGAAGACGACAGGCTGCTCACGGTGATGCCGCTCTTCCACATGAACGCCGTCTCGGTGACGACCGCGAGCGCGCTCTACGCGGGCGGCTCCACGGTCGTCAGCCCGCGCTTCTCGGCCTCGCGCCACTGGCAGATAGTCAGCGACTACGGGGTCACCTCCTTCGGCTCGGTGGCGACGATGCTCTCGATGCTGCTCGCCACCTACCCCGGCGGCGTGCCCGAGGGGCTGAACACCGAGCGGCTGCGCTTCGCCATGTGCGGCTCGGCGCCCGTCCCCGCGGAGGTGATGCGACGCTTCGAGGAGACGTTCGGCTGCCTCGTCGTCGAAGGGTACGGGCTCTCGGAGTCAACCTGCCGCTCGACGTTCAACCCGCCCGACCGCGGCCGCCGGCCCGGCTCGTGCGGGAAGGCCATCGGGAACGAGATGCGCGTCGTGGACGAGGAGGACCGCGAGCTGCCGGACGGCGAGGCGGGCGAAATCGTCATGCGCGGCGAGAACGTCTTCAAGGGCTACTTCCGCAACGACGAGGCGACGGCGCGCGCCTTCCGCGGCGGCTGGTTCCACACGGGCGACGTCGGCTACCGCGACGCCGACGGCTTCTACCACATCATCGACCGCAAGTCCGACATGATTATCCGCGGCGGCGAGAACATCTACCCGCGCGAGATAGACGAGCTGCTCTACAAACACCCCTCGGTGGCCGAGGCCGCCGCCTTCGGCGTGCCCGACGAGCTGTACGGCGAGGAGGTCGCCGCCTTCGTCGTGCTCAGGGAAGGGCACGCGGCTTCGCCCGAAGAGATTGCCGCCCACTGCCGCGCACACCTCGCCGACTTTAAGTGCCCCAAGACGGTGCGCGTCGTCGCCTCGCTCCCCAAGGGGCCGACGGGGAAAGTCCTCAAGCGCGAGCTGCAAGCGCTGTGGCGGGAAGGCGGCAGGCAGTAGGGCTCCGCGCCGCGGTCGTTGACACCCGATGGCGGAAGCCCGACCGTGAGGGAGGGCGTAGGTCTCCCGCCAAAGCGCACGGAGGAGGGCAGACGCCCTCCCTCAGGGTCGGGCTACCGGCTAGTGACTGCTTCAGTACACTTATGGCAACAATCAAGGACAAGGTCGAGAACGCGCTGAACGAGTCGCGGATGCTGGTGCTGGGGGCGCAGGTGCTCGTGGGCTTCCAGTTCCGTTCGGTGTTCGAGCGGGGGTTCGACTCGCTGCCGCTGCCCTCGCAGTTGCTCAAGCTGGTGGGGCTCGGGCTGATGCTCGTCGCCGTCGGGCTCATCATCTCGCCGTCGGCCTACCACCGGCTCGTCGAGGCCGGCGAGGACACCGAGGACCAGCACCGCTACACTTCGAGGCTCATGGCGTGGGCGCTCCTGCCGTTCGCGCTCGGGCTCGGCATAGACCTCTTCGTGGCGACGCAGAAGGTCTTCGGGTGGAAGGTGGGCGCGGCGGGCGGGCTCTTCGGCGCGCTCGTCGCCGGGTCGTTCTGGTACCTGCTGGGTTTCTACATGCGGCGCGAGCGCGCCGACGAGATTGCCGCGGAGCAGAAGCGCGGGGAGGAAGAGATGGGCGAAGAGAAGGGGACGAAGCTCACCGACAAGATTAAGCACGTGCTGACCGAGTGCCGCGTGGTGCTGCCGGGCGCGCAGGCGCTTCTGGGCTTCCAGTTCATCTCCGTCCTGACGGAGAGCTTCGAGCGGCTGCCGAACCTCTCGAAGTACATCCACCTCGCGGCGCTCGGGCTGAACGCCCTGACCATCGTGCTGCTGATGACGCCCGCGGCCTACCACCGGCTGGTGGAGCAGGGCGAGGAGACCGAGCACTTCCACCGCTTCGCGTCGAAGATGCTCGTGGCCGCGCTCGTCCCGCTGGCGCTCGGGCTCGCGGGCGACGTCTACGTCGTCGTCCAGAAGGTGACCGAGTCGCAGCTCGTCTCGGTCGTCTCCGCGCTCGTCGTCCTCGCCATCTTCTGGGAGCTCTGGTTCGGCCTCACGCTCTACCGCCGCACCCAGCGCCAGTACGCGGACTAACCGGGAATTTCGAATCGGAGAAAAACCTTGAGACTCTACATCACCATTCTGCTGGCGGGCGTGCTGCTGGCGTCGGCGGCCGTCGCGCCGCGGGGTCAGCGGGCGGCGTCCGGCGTCGCGGCGGCCGACGCGGCGCGCGACCGGAAGGTCGCGGCGGCCGCGGAGTCCCTGCGCGGCCGGCTCGTCGAGACGCGGCGCGACCTGCACATGCACCCGGAGCTTTCGAACCGCGAGGAGCGCACGGCGCGCGTCGTCGCCGAGCGTCTGCGCGCGCTGGGGCTGACCGACGTCCGGACCGGCGTCGCAAAGCACGGCGTGACCGCGCTGCTCGTCGGCGGCAAGCCCGGCCCCGTCGTCGCCGTCCGCGCCGACATGGACGCGCTGCCCATCACGGAGGCGCGCGACGTGCCCTACAAGTCGCAGACGCCCGGCGTCATGCACGCCTGCGGCCACGACGTCCACACGACGGTCGAGCTGGGCGTCGCCGAAGTCCTGAGCCGGATGAAGGAGGAGGTGCGCGGCACCGTCAAGTTCCTCTTCCAGCCGGCGGAGGAGGGCGCCCCGCCGGGCGAGGAGGGCGGCGCGAAGCTGATGATTAAGGAGGGCGCGTTCGACAACCCGCGCCCGCAGGCCGTCTTCGGCCTCCACACCGAGCCGAACCTACAGGCCGGGCAGGTCGGCTACCACTCCGGCCCGGCGATGGCCTCGTCCGACACGTTCGCCATCACCGTCAGGGGCAAGTCCTCGCACGGCGCGCAGCCGCAGAACGGCGTGGACGCCGTCGTCGTCGCCTCGCAGGCCGTCCTCGCGCTCCAGAACATACGGAGCCGGCGCATAGACCCCTTAGAGCCGCTCGTCATCACAATCGGCACCATCCAGGGCGGCACGCGCTTCAACGTCATCGCCGGCGAGGTGAAGATGACGGGCACGATGCGCACCTTCAACGACGCCGTGCGCGAGCGCGCCGTCGCCCTGATGCGCGAGACGCTCCAGAGCGTGGCCGCCGCCTACGGCGCCACCGCCGAGCTGGAGATGGGCAACAACAACTTCGTCACCTACAACGAGCCGGCGCTCGTCGAGGAGACGCTGCCGACCATCCGCCGCGTCGTCGGCGCCGGCAACGCGCTCGCCCTCAAGCCGTTCATGCCGGCCGAGGACTTCTCCGCCTTCCAGAAGCAGGCCCCCGGCTTCTACTTCTTCCTCGGCGTCGGCAACCGCGAGCGCGGCATCACCGCCGGCTGGCACACGCAGGACTTCGACGTGGACGAGGAGAGCCTCGTCGTCGGCGTCAAGGTGATGTCGAACGTCCTCTTAGACTACCTCGAACGGCACGCGGGCGCGGCGAAGGGGGGCGGGCGTTGACCCACGTCGCGCTGCTCGGCGACTCGGTCTTCGACAACGCGGCGTACGTCCGCGGCGGGGCGGACGTGATTACGCACCTGCGCGCCCGCGCGCCCGAGGGCTGGGGGGCGTCGCTCCTGGCCGTGGACGGCAGCGTCGTCGCCGACGTGCACGCACAGTTGAAGCGCGCGCCCGCGGAGGTCACGCACCACGTCGTCAGCGTGGGCGGCAACGACGCGCTGCTCCAGTCGGGCATCCTCGGGGAGCGCGCGGCCTCGGCCGCCGAAGTCCTGAGCCGCCTCGCGGACATCGCCGAGGAGTTCGAGTCCGGCTACCGGCGCATGCTCGACTCCGCGCGGGCCGCGGGGAAGCCGACCGCCGTCTGCACCGTCTACTACCCGCGCTTCCCCGACCCGCTGGCGCAAAGGCTGGCCGTCACCGCGCTCACGGTCTTCAACGACGCCATCATCCGCGCCGCCGTCGCCGCCGGGGTGCCGCTGATAGACTTGCGCCTCGTCTGTAACGAGGACGCGGACTACGCCAACCCCATCGAGCCTTCCGAGGCGGGCGGGGCTAAGATAGCCGCCGCGATAGTCCGGCTCGTGTCCGGGCACAATTTCGAGAATCGCCGGACGGAGGTCTTCGCGTAGGACGGAAGCGGGCGGTAGACGGTAGCCGGCAGACAGTGGCACTCCGCGCTGCGGAAGTTGACACTCAATGGCAGTAGCCCGACCGTGAGGGAGGGCGTAGGTCTTTCATCGAAGCGCAAGGAGGAGGGCAGACGCCCTCCCTCACGGTCGGGCTACCGCCTGCCGCCTGCTGCCAACTTCTTTCAATGTTCTTCACAGACTCTTACAGGGCGCTCGGGCGCGGGGAGCGCGCGCTGGCGGCGCGGTACTTCGTGATTTCGATTCTGGTTCTGGCAGTCATCGGCGTGCCCGCCGGGTTCTACCTACTGCGGCGGTTTGAGGCGTCGGCGACCTTCCACCCGGAGCGCGCGGCGCTCGGCGGCCTGTGGCGCGTCCCCGCGGGCGCCGAGGAGGTCTGGTTCGAGACGTCCGACGGGGTGAAGCTCTACGGCTGGCTCTTCCGCGCCGCCGCGCGGCCCGCGGCGGCGACCGTCGTCTACTTCCACGGTAACGGCGGGAACCTGAGCTACTGCGACTGGGTCGGCGCGGAGCTGGCGGCGCGCGGCTTCGACGTGCTGCTGTTCGACTACCGCGGCTACGGCCGGAGCGGGGGCGAGATGACGGACGAGCGGGGACTCTACCGCGACGCCGACGCCGCTTACGACTTCCTCACGAGGGGGCGGGGCGTGCCCGCGCGCGAGGTCGTGCTCTACGGCCAGTCTTTGGGGACGGCCGCCGCGGCCGACGTCGCCTCGCGGCGCGGGTGCGGCGCGCTCGTGCTCGAATCGGGGCTGAGTTCGGCGGCCGACATGGCGGGCGAGGTCATCCCGTGGCTGCCGCGCTTCGTGCGCGGGCTGACGAAGAACAAGCTCGACTCCGTGAGTAAACTCCCGCGCGTCGGCTGCCCCGTCCTCGTCGCGCACGGCGACCGCGACGAAATCATCCCCGCCGCGCAGGGGCGCAAACTCTTCGAGGCCGCGCCCGAACCGAAGCGTTTGCGCATAATCGAGGGCGCGGGGCACAACGACCTTTCCAACGTCGGCGGCGGGCAGTATATTGACTCGCTCGCCGATTTCATCCGCGATTCCGTCCGCCGCCCATGATGACCAGACGCGCCGCCCTCCTCCTGCCCCTTCTCTGCCTGCTGCTGCTCGCGCCCCCGCGCGCAGGCGCCCAGAACGTGCTGCGCTGGGGCGCCGACCCGAGCGGCGGCGCGCCCTACGTCTTCTCCGACCCGGCGCACCCCGACAGGTACGTCGGCTACGAGCTGGAGATGGTCGAGGCCCTGGCGGCGGCGATGAACCGCCGCGCAGAGTTCGTCCCGACCGACTGGCAGACCATCGTCACCTCGCTCCAGCGCGGCGAGTTCGACGTCATCGTCAACGGGCTCGAACCGACGGGAGACCGCGCGCGCGACATCCTCTTCAGCAAGCCCTACTACATCTTTCAGCTCCAGCTCACCGTCCGCAAGAACGAGGCGCGCATCGGCAAGCTCGAAGACTGCCGCACCCGCACCGTAGGCACGCTCGGCAACACCGCGGCCTCGCGCCTTCTGGAGAAGGAGGGCATCCCTTTCAAGGGCTACGAAGACCCCGTCGGCGCCTACCGTGATTTAGAGCTGGGCCGGGTGGACGCGGTGCTGATGGACGTGCCGATGGAGATGTTCTACGCGCGAAGGAACCCGAAGCTGAAGGCGGCCGGCGAGCCCTTCATGCGCGGCGCCTACGTCGTCGGCCTGCGCAAGGGCGACGAGGCGCTGAAGACCGAGGTGGACGCGGGCATTGATAAGATTGTGCGTGACGGGACGCTCGAACGCATCCTGCGCAAGTGGAATTTGTGGAACGACGCGCAGGAGGAGTTGAAGGCCGCCGCGCGCACCGACGTCGCGGAGGGCGAGGAACGGCCGACGGGGCCGGAGTACGAAGTGACTTCGTCCTCCTTCAACTGGGGCGAGGCCGTCTGGCGCCTGACGCGCGCGGCGCTCGTCACCGTCCTGCTCTCGGCCGGGGCGATGGTCATCGCCGTCACGCTCGGGCTGGCGCTGGCCGTCGGCCAGTCGCGCGGGCCGGCCTGGCTCCGCTTCGTCTCGACGGCCTACGTCGAGTTCTTCCGCGGGACGCCCGTCCTCGTCCAGTTGCTCTTTCTCTACTTCGGCCTGCCGCGGCTCGGCCTCGCCATGCCGGGCTGGCTGACGGCGCTCGTCGGGCTGGGCTTGAACTACGCGGCCTACGAGTCTCAGGTCTACCGCGCCGCGCTCGAAGCCATCCCGAAAGGCCAGTTCGAGGCGGCCTACGCGCTGGGCATGAGCCCCGTGCTCACGTTCCGCCGCATCGTCCTCCCGCAGGCGCTCAGGATAGCCCTGCCGCCGATGACGAACGACTTCGTCTCGCTCTTCAAGGACACGTCGGTCGCCTTCGCCATCTCGGTCTGGGAATTGGCGACGGCCTACAGGGAGCTTGCGAACGCGTCGGGTGAGTTCCTCCTGCTCGGGGTCATCGTCTCGGCCTTCTACCTTTTGATGAGCCTGCCGCTCGCGCACCTCGCGCGGCGTCTTGAGCTGCGCCTCCAGCGCAGGCAGGCCGTGCGCGCCGTCGAGTCGGAGGTGGCGGGATGATACGCGTCGAGGGAGTGGGAAAGGTGGCGGGCGAGACGCGCATCCTGCGCGGCGTCACTCTGCAAGTCGAGCCGCGCACGGTGCTCGGCATCATCGGCCCTTCGGGGAGCGGCAAGACGACGCTCCTGCGCTGCCTGAACGGCTTCGAGCGCATCACCGAAGGGGCGCTCGAAGCCGGCGGCGTGCGGCTCGAAGCCGGGCTCGCGGAGAAGGAGTACCAGCGCCGCGTGAAGCAACTGCGGCGCACGGTCGGGATGGTCTTTCAGCACTTCTACCTCTTCCCGCACCTCTCCGTGCTCGGCAACGTGACGGAGGCGCCCGTCCACGTCCTCCGGCGGCCGCGCGGGGAGGCCGAGGCGCACGCGCGCGAACTGTTGGAGACGGTGGGCCTCGGCAAGTCCGCGACCCGCTACCCCGAATCGCTCTCGGGCGGCGAGCAGCAACGCGTGGCCATCGTCCGCGCGCTGGCGATGCGGCCCGAGGCGCTCCTTTTCGACGAGCCGACGAGCGCGCTCGACCCGCGCCGCAGCAACGAGCTCGCCGCCAGCCTGCGCGGCTTCGTCGAGCAGGGGCAGACGATGGTCATCGTCACCCACTCGATGAAGTTCCTCGAAGCCGTCGCCGACCGCGTCCTCTACATGGAGGCCGGCGAGGCCGTCGAGCTGGGCGAGACCGCCCAGGTGCTCAACGAGCCCCGCGACCCGCGCACGCGCGACTTCGTCCGGCACGCAGACTGAGAGGATTCAACCCGTGAAAATCGTCGAAGCCCTTCTGCTCACACTCGTCATCTGCGCGGCGGCGCGGGCGCAGACGTCGCCGACGCCGACGCCCTCGCCCGCGCCGCAGGCGCCGAAGGCGGCGGCTTCGTGGCTCGACCGGCGCGTGCGCGCGGAGGTCGGGGGCTTCAGCGGCAACGTCTACCTCTACGCGAAGAACCTCGACACGGGCGCGGAGTACAACCTCGGCGGCGACGAGCCGGTGCGGACGGCGAGCACCATCAAGGTCGCCGTCATGGTCGAGGCGTTCGCGCGCGTCGCGGAAGGGAAGGCGAAGTGGTCGGACGAGCTGGTGCTCGGCAAGTCGGTGAGGTACGGCGGCTCCGGCGTGTTGAACGAGCTGACGGACGGCCTGCGGCTGCCCCTGCGCGACGCCGTGACGCTGATGATGGAGCTGAGCGACAACACGGCGACCAACATGGTGCTCGACCACCTCTCGACCGACGCGGTCAACGAGCGCATGCAGTCGCTCGGCCTCACGCAGACGCGCATCATGCGCAAGGTGGGCGGCGGCGGCGAGAGCCGTGAGGGGAAAATCGAGTCGAACAAGCGCTTCGGGCTGGGTCGCACGACCCCGCGCGAGCTGGCGTCGCTCGTCGAGCGGTTGGAGCGGGGCGAGATAGTCAGCCCCGCCGTCTCGAAGGAGATGATAGACCTCCTGAAGCGTGAGCAGGGCACGAACGGCATATGGCGCGGGCTGTGGCGCATCCCGAAGGCGACCAAGTCGGGCGCGTTAGACGCCTTGCGCTCTAACGTCGGCCTCATCTACCACCCGCGCGGCCGCATCGTCCTCGCCATCACCTGCGACGACATGCCCGAGCCGAACTGGACGCCCGAGAACCCCGCCTACCTCCTCATGTCCCGCCTCTCCGAGCTAATCATTGACGGGCTGGGGAAGTAGAAAGGGCTCCGACTACATATAGCGTAGGCAGAGCTTGAAGACTTATCGCAGTTTATGGTTGGACGTAACTGAGAAAACATTCGCCGCAGACACAGAGAGACACGGCTAAACGTTCTTAGCCGTGTCTCTCTGTGTCTGTGGCGGTGAATCGTCTTCACCTTCACTTAAGTAAAAACCACTTTAAGTCTGCACGCCCGCGGACGTCTCCGAAGCGTCGTTCGAATCGTTCCCCGAGCCTTTCCGCGCCTGCCGTTCGAGACGGCTCGCCGCCTCCCACAAAGTCAGCCTCTCGGGGTCGTTCCTGTACTTGTTACGCACTATCGGGTCGAGTTCGCGTCTGAGCGTGAGCACTTGAGCGCACGCGTCCTTCAGCAGAGTGCTCGCGGCGGTGCGGCTCCCGTTGTGAAGGTTCTGTTCGTTGATAAGACCCTCGAACAGCCGGACGTCGGCAGCCAACTCCTCCAGAAAATTCTCCGGCATCTCGCGGCTGAGGAAGAGTGATTTTAAAGGCGTTGCGGCGGCCATGAAAGCGCGAGCCGCTTCGGTGAGAGATTCGTCACTGGTCGAATCCGGCATGTTGAAATTCTGCGAGACGCCCGGCCTTTCCCCCTCGACGGAAACGGCCGTGTCTCTGATAGATTTCATGCGCTGCCGAATTCTTTCCCGCACCGCCCTCTTGGCCTCTGTCGCCGCCTTCGCGGAACCCTTCTCCTGAGCCTGCCTGCTGCCCAACTCGTCAATTTTTAGGAGTAGCAACCCCAAATCCGCGAACCTCTTCCCGACTACAGTGTCCGCCGGGAATGCTTCTTCCTGTGCAGTTGCGAAACCGTGCATGCGCGTCGCCAACTCGGAAATGCGTCTATTCTGGTCGTTCATGGTGAGAATGTCCTCTCTCTCTTTTCGAGGGGAGTAGACTCCCCTGTGTGAGTTTTTGCCGACGGGCGCCCGCCGGGACGTCCAACTGCCCGCTGGCACGTTCCCCAACCCTCTCGCACGACACCCCGGACGAACTTTTTAAGTCTCCGACAGTCCGAAACGGGCACGCGCACCCCTGATTCAGACTTTACGGAGCGAAACAAGTGTCTCTTCGCGCCCTTTGAATACTTACATAAACGTTTCTAGTCGTCGCCTACCTTAAATCTCTAATATCCGGCGCAAAACGATTAATTGAATCCGAACAACGAATCCTCGCCCACACGAAATAAATACTTTCTCACGCCTGATGAATACTTTTTCGCACCCGACGAACACTTTCGCACGGCGCTTAAAGACTTTCTCGCGTCCGTTAAAGACTTTCTGACGACTGAGAAATACTTTCTCACGCACGGGAAACGATTTTTTACCGCCGATGAATACTTTCACGCGCCTGATATGTGTTTGCTGACGCCCGTTAGATACTTACATACAGACAATAAGCTTCCGACAACGCCGATTTTGTGTCACATCACGGCCGGCAAGTGTTGCACAACTCCATTTGCCTCATCCGACGCAAACGACACCTTCGACGCAACACGGCGCATGTCGCGCAATACGACCGGGGAAGCACCCGAGCGTACATGTCCGTAACGGCAACGCCCTGCCGCACCACTGCGGACGGGCGCAAATCGCCCACGGCGTTCTCGACAGCCGTAAGCCAGACCGGGCAGCCTGTTTATAGTTAACGTGAGCTTTGACGGGAGGCGGAGAGCGCTCCCAAGACGCGCCCATTCCCGTCATTACTTCCAAACTTTACCGTGAGGCCAACGGGGCGCGAGGTTCCCAACCGGCAACAACCCTACACCTCAAACCAACCTAACCCCCGCACGACGCGCGGAACTTTATTCCCGCCCGCTCCCTCTGTCAAGAAGAATGATAAATTCTAACGCCCGGCATCACCCGCCGCGCCGGGCCATTGCAGGAATTTGACAAGCTGCGTATCCGCGGTCGGGTGCATGCCGTTGTTGGGCTGCGGCCTAAGTAACCTACTTACCATCGGTGATATGTTCCCCAGCTTTAAGTAGTAGGTCTTTCGTGATTTCTGCTCCTGATGTAAGAACTTTCCTATTGACAGGGTCTTTAGCCCATTCCAAGACGCGCACAGCAACCGCCCCGGCCCAGCCACGTTTTTTGTGCGAAGCTAATTTTTCTTTGAGCACATTCATATCTGCTTCAAGATTTTGCAGCTTCGTTTTCAACTCACTTTGGTCAGTAATTGTATTTTTCAGATTCTCGGCTATCCTCTGCTCTAATTCATCCAAACGTTTCTTCATTTCTTGAGCTTCTTCTTGCGAGAAATACGTATCTCCTAGAGACTCAAATTGTGTAAGAATTTCTTCAAGTTGCTCCTTCTGCTCAGCCGCTTGACGGTAGATTGGAATAGCTAGCAACTCTTGTTCTACGGCTCCTAGCCAAGAACTAATGCCGCTCAGCAACTCACCTTTCCCGCTGTAGGTAGATCTTTCAGTTTCACCCATCTGTCCGGGTGACTCCTGAGTAGTAATTTTGAACTCCATGCTGCCATACTCATCTTTTTTAGTTTCGTGGTCAGGTATCCAAGCCAAGAATTTAAATCTTGGCTCGAACCTATACTGTATCTGAAGAACATAGTTGTTACTGTTATTCTTACTACTGGTTACCAGAAAATCATCCTCTTCAAAATACTTGTTTGAAGAAATTGCTTTCCTGACATCATTTAACATTGCCGTCCTTAACATTTACTTTTCTCCACTCTTTGTTTCAGCAGCTTGTAGCAGCCCAACTATTATTGTACCGAATCATTCGGGCTAACTTCGTAATAGAGCGGCAAAAGTCGCATCGCCTTACGTCGTCAACTGTTCGACATGCCCGAACCGAACCCGCCTATCTTCTCATATCGTGTCTCTCCGAGTTAATCGTCGAGAGATTAGGGGAAGTAGAAAGGGCTTCTGACCAGTCGGCGTGGATGTAGAGGACGTCGGCGACCAACTCATGCCCTTTCGCGTTCAGGTGATAGTCCCTGTCCCAGAAGAGGGAGACGTTTTTGCCCCGCATGTGTGCGGTCAGGTCAAGGTACTTCACGTTCCGTCTCTCAAGCCAGAGGGTTAGTGATTCCTTTAACGCCTGGTGGACGTTTGCTTCGGCGTCCGTGAGGTCGAACCTGCTTTTCTCCTGCTGCGTGTGACCCACCTCTTCGACGTCCCACTTGGTCGGCAGGAAGAGCACGCGAAGGCGTATCCCGTTCTGAAGACATATTTCGTTTATCGTCTGTAACTCCCGGCGCGCGATTTCGAGGGCCTCGTCTTTCATCCGGGGCGAGGTTTTAAAGTAGACGATTTGATTCAACCCCTGGCTGACGACGGGCGGGGGCGTCAACCGTAATTTCAGCCTGTGCCAGAGCGGGGTGCCCGGCGGGGAGAGTTGCCCCCTTTTGGCCGCGGCCGCGACCGCCTCCATGAAGTCGTTCCCGAGGTAGACCGTGACGACGAAGTAATCCGGCTTGAGGTAAATGTACTTCTGTAGGAACCCGGCGTAGTTCTGGAAGGTGTAATAACCGACCCCCCCGTTGATGACTTCGAACCTGTGGGCGCCCGGGGTTGAATTCAACTTTCTTTCCAGAAGGTTGGGGAAGGACTCCGCGTTGTAGACGACCCCGTCGGTGTGGGAATCCCCCGTGACGAGGACGCGCACGGCGCGTTCGGACTTCGTAACTTCGGTGTCCTCGTCCTCCCTGAAGCCCAGGTTGTTGGTGCGGAAGACGATTCTGCCCTTCTCGTGCTCGGCCCAGGCGTACTCCCTCCTCGCGTACGGCCGGTGGACGTGTCCCGCCGTCTCGTCCGCCGCGTAATAATCGGCCTCGCTGCTCAGGAAGTCGGCCGGGCGCCGCCGCAGGTAGACGAGAGCGGCGAGCAGGCCCAAGACGACCGCGAGAGCCAGTAAGGCATAAATTATTTTGACCCGCGTCGTCTTCATCGCCCTTCGGTAAGCGCCCGCGACACAGACACGACAAAGCCTGACGAGATTAATGCCGCGCGCAGAAGTTTTGATAGTAGCAAAAGCGGCCCCCGCCGTTGAAAGGTAGACGTGGAAGAAGAAATCCGGACGGCGAGACGCGGGGGCGCGGCCTGAAGCAGTCGGCCGCGTCCCCGCGTCTCGTTTGTCGAATCCCGCCCAGACGTTTGAGCGGGCCCGGCCTTCCTACTGAACGGTGAGGTCGGCCACGCGGTTGGCCGGGACGCCGGGGAGCCTCTTCGCCGCCCCGCCCGCTTTGATTTCCAGCGGGCCGGACAGCCTGCCGTAGACGCGGTACTCGCCCCTCGCGTTCGTGAAGGCGCGGTACTTGACGCCGTTTGCGAAGACGGTCACCTCTCTCCCGGCCGCCGGCCGCCCGTTGGCGCCCCTGACCGAGCCCTTGAGCGCGGGGACGGTACCCTGCACGGGCGCGAACGCGAACGTCTTGTAGAGGCTGTCGTAGTAGACCGCCATGTCCGTCGGCCCGGTGTAGCCGAAGGACGGGCCGCCCACGGTCACCGAGGCGGACTCGGACGCGCCGGCCGTCGTGCCGCTGGTGTTGGTGCACGACCAAGTCCAGGAGTTCTCGGTCTTGACGGACACCTTGTACAAGCTCATGAAGCCGTGGCTGCCGCTCGCGCTGGCGCCGAGCGTGTAGTCCTTCTGCACCGAGGAGGTTGTCGTCCTCACGCCCTCGTTGGAGAGCACGAGCTTGAACGTGGGCACCGGGTCGCCCTGCTCGAACGGCGGCTCGTAGGGGAAAGTCGTGTTCACTATCTGGTAGCGCTGCGGGTCGAGCGCCGTGCCGGCGGCGAGCGGGTCGGCGCTCAGGATGAGGGGGAAGTCCTGTGCGTTGATGCCGTAGGCTTGCAGCCGCTGGGCCACGCCCGGCGGCATCAGCGAAGGATTCTTCAGCCAGCCGACGTAGACGTACTGGATGTCGGCGGTCGTGTTCGGCTTCAGCCTCCAGTTCGCCGAAGTCGGCGTGACCGTGACGTCGACCGAAGGGTTGAGCCAGAGGTAGATGATGTCGCGGTCGTGGTCTATCCCGTCGCGGCCGGGGCCGGTGCCGCCGATTTCGCTCGTGGCCGACTTCTTGATGTCGAGGGCCCTGCTGTTCGCTGAGTTGCGCCCGTAACTGAAACTCGCCCCGGCGCTGCCGCCGACGACGCCCCCGATGCCCGCCTCGACCGAGACGGAGACGGAGTAGTTCTGTTTGAAGGAGCTGCCGGCCGCGACCGTCGTCCCCGTGGTGCTGCCGTTGCCGTAGCTGACCGAGCTGGTGCTGCCGCCGCCGCTCGTGCCCGGCGGCGAGTAGAGGACGGTCAGCACGTAGAACTTCGGGCGGACGGTGCCGGTCGGGGGCGCGGGGCCGGGGTCGTCCTCCACCATGCAGGGGCCCCACTGCGCCCCGACGCAGTACTGCGTCCCGCGCTTGCCGTTGCGCGTGCAACTCTTCTCCGCGCCCGCCGGGCACCCGGGGAAGGCGCGGGCCGGCGAGTCGGCGGGCCGGCCCGCGCCGGTGAGCAGCAGCGCCGCGGCGCAGGCGGCGAGCAGGACGGCGGTCGGTAAAAGGCGGCGTCTTTGATTCCTGGTCTCTTTTCGGTAGTTCATGAGAGGAGTCCTTTCTTCTGCCGGGGCGAGGGAGGTTGAATGGTTGGCCCGCCGCGGCCCGGAGAATTCCGGGCCCGCCGAAGACGGGAAGCGTGCACGCTCGGAAGCCCGCTCGGCGCGCGCCGCGTCCGGAGCCGGTCTCACCCATACATGGAACCGCCCGCCGAAACCTTTCGGGAAATCCGGGGGCCTTACTCCTGCGGCGCCGGGCGGCGGCAGAAGTCCTCGTCCCCGGCGACGCGGGCGATGACGGCGCGGCGCCCGCTGGGTTTTCGCAACCCGAAGTCTTAAACTGGGGGCGTGGCGAACCCTTCGAGGCGGCTGCGCGAGAACGCGCCGGGCGACTTCTACGTGGACGACACGTGCATCGACTGCGACGCGTGCCGCCAGATAGCGCCGTCGGTCTTCCGCGACCACGGCGAACAGTCGAGCGTCTTCCGCCAGCCGGCGACCGACGCCGAGGCGCGGCGCGCGCTGATGGCGCTCGTCTCCTGCCCGACCTCCTCCATCGGCACCACGCGCGACTACGACGCGCGCCTCGGCGTCGAGTCGTTCCCCGAACACCTCGACGGGAACGTCTACTTCTGCGGCTTCACCTCGGAGTCGAGCTTCGGCGCGTGGAGCTACCTCGTCACACGGCCGGAGGCCGAAGGCGGCAACGTGCTCGTGGACTCGCCGCGCTTCACGCGCCCGCTCGTGCGGAAGATTGAGGATCTGGGCGGCGTCCGCACCATCTTCCTCACGCACCGCGACGACGTGGCCGACCAGGAGAAGTTCGCGCGCCACTTCGGCGCCGCGCGCGTCATGCACGCCGACGACGGCGCCGCGCGCCACGGCGTCGAGCGCGTCCTCGAAGGCGGGGACGAGGCGCGGCTCGACCCGGAACTCCTCGCCATCCCCACGCCCGGCCACACGCGCGGCCACGCCGTCCTGCTCTACCGCGACAAGTACCTGTTCACGGGCGACCACCTCGCCTGGTCGCCGGCGCGCAACGCGCTGACCGCCTTCCGCTCCGCCTGCTGGTACTCGTGGCCCGCGCAGACGCGCTCGATGCGGCGCCTGCTCGGCCATAGTTTTGAATGGGTGCTGCCCGGCCACGGCCGCATACACCACGACGCGGCCGAGGCGATGCGCGCCGAGCTTGAGAAGTGCGTCGGGTGGATGGAGTCGTTCGGCTGAGGGGGGCGAGGCGCGGAGACTCAGGGCATCTGGGCGAGGGTCTGGCGGAACCTTTCGGTTTCGGGGCTCTGCGGGGCGAGCCGCGAGAGGTTGCGGACGGCCTCTTCGGCCGCGGCCTTGTCGCCCTTCTGGAGCGCGGCGGCGGCGATGTTGCGCCAACTGTTGAGGTGGTCGGGGTCGTGCGCGACCGACTTGCGGTACTCGGCCAGCGCGCGGTCGTAGTCGCCGCGGTTGAAGAAGGTGTTGCCGAGGTCGGTCCGGACGTCGGGCGAGTCGGGCTTGACGGCCAGCGCGCGCTCGTAGGATGTCTGCGCCGCGGCGAAGTCCTTCGCGTCGTACCGGGCGTTCCCGAGCAGGACGAGCGCGTCGAAGTCGTTGCCCTTGAGCTTGAGCGCGCGCTCGGCGTAGAGCGCCGCCTTGTCGTAGTCGTGTAGGCCGTAGAAGACGCGCGCCGCCTCGGCCTGCGCCGCGAAGTCCTTCGGGCCGCGGTCGGCCTTGTCCATCGCCGCCTGCGCCTCCGCGGAGGTCGAGGCGGCCGTGCCGGCGCCGCCCGCGCCGCCGTCCACCGAAGGATGGCCGGGCGGGAGCTGGTCGTCCATCTGCTCGGGTCGCAGCGGGCGCGCGTCGCCGCCGCCGCCCGTCACCGCGCGGGCCGCGGGCACCCCGCCCGCCGTCGGCTTTGTGACCGCGTTGGTGATGAAGAATCCGACCGTGAAGCCGATGACGAGGCCGACGGCGCAGAGGAGCAGGTTTTTCGACATAGGTGGCAGGGAAGTCCTTTAAAACGCGGCCGGCGGCGCCCCCGAAAAATTCCCGCCCTCCGGGCGAAACGGGCGCGCGCCTGCGGCGGAGGCGAGATGATAACACAGGGCCGCACGTTTCAAAGTCCGGGGCATCGCCGCCCCATCCGGCGGCAACAAAACAGTCGAGACGGCATTTTTCAGCGGGGCGCGGATACGCCGGGCGGCGACGTATCAAAAACGCCCCGGGCGGCACTGTTCAGTCAGTGGAATAAAGTTGCCGACGCGGGCGCATTTGGTTATTATTCGGGGCGCAACGTAAGGCGTTCCTTTTGACTGTGCCCCGCGGCCCTTACTTTCGTTCCGTTCGGCCGTCCTTATACACACCATGTCCGCAATAGAAGAGACCAAAACCGAAGTGCGCTTGCCGAAGGCGCCGCCCGCGGCGAAGGCCGCCGGGCCGTCCTTCGTGACGCGCGCGCTGAACCTGCTCAGCTCCGTCCGCTTCGGCGTCAGCCTGCTCGTCCTGCTCGCCGCGGCCTGCATGGTCGGCATGATTATCGTGCAGCAGAACGTGGAGGGCTTCGACAAGTACTTCGCCAGCCTGACGCCGGCGCAGAAGTTCCTCTACGGCAAGCTCGGCTTCTTCGACATCTACCACGTCTGGTACTTCAACGCGCTGCTGCTCGTCCTCTCGCTCAACATCGTCCTGGCCTCCATCGACCGCTTCCCCGGCGCGTGGACTTACATCTCGCGCAAGAAGCTCGACGCCTCGGCGCACTGGCTGCGCGGGCAGGAGCAGAGCGCGGCCGTGAGGTTCGGGGGCGGCACGCGCGCCGAGGCGGTCGCGCGCGTCGCCGAGTCCATGCGCGCCGCGCGCATGAAGCCGGTGGTGACGGAGAAGGGCGGCAAGACGTTCGTCTTCGGCGAGCGCGGGGCTTTGAACCGCCTCGGCGCCTACGCCGTCCACGTCGCGCTGCTGACCATCTTCTTCGGCGGCTTCCTCACGTCGCAGTTCGGGCGCGTCGGCCAGATGCCGCTGGAGCCGGGCGCGTCGCAGAGCGAGATGACCGAGACGGTCTTCAACGTCGACCAGCTCTCGCGCGCCGTCTACCAGCTCCCCTTCGAGGTCGAGTGCACGGACATCGAGCAGAAGCTCATCCGCAAGGAGGGCGCCATCACCTCCGACAACACGCTCGACTGGCTGACCCGCATCAGGATTAAAGACCCGGAGCGCGGCGAGACCGAGGCGCTCGTCCACCTCAACTCGCCCTACGACTACCGCGGCTACCGCTTCTTCCAGGCCAGCTTCATCGCCGACGGCAAGGCGCGGCAGATACGCCTGCGCGTGACGCCGCAGGCGGGCGGCGAGCCGCAGGACGTCGTCATCCCGCGCAACGGGGCGGCGGCGCTCGCCGACGGGACGCGCGTCGAGTTCAAAGACTTCGCGGCCAACTTCAGCGTCGGCGGCGAGAGCCAGGAGGCGGACGGCGCCGTCTACAACAACCCCGCGGCCACGCTCGCCGTCTCGGCGCCCGGGGCGAAGCCCGTCAAGGCCGTCGCCTTCACGCCCGAGATGGCCGAGCGCGCGCCCTTCGCCAAGCAGCCCGTCGCGGGCTACACGTGGCGGCTCGTGGACTTCGAGAAGGCCCCCAAACTTCACGTCCTCTCCGTCCAGAAGGACCCGGGCGCGACCGTCGTCTACGTCGGCTTCACCCTGCTGGGGCTGACGCTCTCCTACGTCTTCTTCTTCTCGCACGAGCGCGTGTGGGCGCTCGTCGAGGAGAAGGGGGAAGGCGCCTTCGAGGTCGTGGTCGGCGGCAACACGAACCGGAACCACCTCGGCTTCGGCGACCGTTTCAGGAGGCTCGTCGCGTCCATCGGCGGCGAGCTGGTTGAGGTGAAAAAGGCATGAGCGAAGTAATGAAGCAGCCGGCGCTGGCGGGCGCGCCGGAGATAAACCTGAAGGCGGGGCGGCTGTCGTCCTACGTCCCGGCCGCCGTGGCGCTCCTCGGCGCCGTCGCGCTGGCGTTCCTCCGGTTCAAGGCCGGGCCCGGGCCGTTCAGGTCGGACGGCGGGCTGATGCTGATGTCGCTCGCCGCCTACCTCATCGCGGCCGTCTTCTACCTGACGAACCTCTACGCGCCGTCGCGCCTCTTCGAGAAGATAGGCATCACGAGCGCGACGGCCGGCGTGCTCCTCAACCTCGGGAGCTGGCTCGTCCGCTGGATCGCCTACCGCGAGCACGACGTCGCCATCTGGCTCCAGCAGGGCAAGCCCGAGTCCGAGTGGCCCTGGGTCTTCCGCAACATCCCTTTCGCCAACCTCTACGACCTGAGCCTCGGGTTCGCCTTCGGCGCAGGGATAACGACGCTGCTCATCGCGCACCGGAGGAACTTCCGCTTCCTCGGCGCGGTGAGTCTGCCGCTCGCCTCGCTCATCCTGATTCTGGCGCGCTTCATCGGCGACGACATCACCGGGCTCCAGCCCGTGCTCGACTCCTACTGGCGCCCCATCCACGTCGGCATCGCCGCGCTCTCCTACGGCATCGCGCTCGTCTGCTTCGCCACGGCGGTCGTCTACCTCCTGAAGGACGGCGTGAAGACCGAGGCGATGGCCGTCTGGGCGAGCGCCTTCTCGCTGGCCGTCATCGCCACCGTCAGCAAGGGGAGCGTGCTCGCGCTGGGGAGCGTCTTCTGGGGCCTGAGCGGGACGGTCGGCTCCTACGGGACGGCCGTCTTCCTGCCGCCGCGCTTCCCGCTGCCGCTGAGGGCCGAGCTGCCCTACGTCGGCTGGCTGCTCCTCGCCTCGGGGGTGCTGCTCGCGGGCGTCGCCGCGCTCTTCCTGCGCTACCTCTACGGCGGCGACGAGCGCGCGCGCCGCCTCGGCCACCACGTCCTGAAGGCGGCGCTCGTCGCGCAGGCGCTCGCCGTCTGCACGCTCGTCTACCAGGTGAAGACCCTCCAGTCGGTCGCCGTGTGCGAGCCGGGCGGGGCGCGGCCCGAGGGCGCGGCCTGCGTCTACCCGTCGCAGTTCCAGCGCACGGGCGCCTTCATCGCCGAGCAGCAGGGCCTGCGGCCCGAGCAGGTCGCGGCGCTCCCGGCCGACGTCCTCGTCCGCGAGGGCGGCGACTTCGTCAAGAGCCGCCAGGGCCAGTTCTTCCTGAGCCTCAACGCCAACCCGGTCGAGCTGGCCGCGCTGATTACGGCCTTCGCCGGGACGCTCTTCGTCATCCTCTTCAGCTTCCGCACCGAGCGGCTGCGCGAGGCGCTGCCCGACCGGGAGAAGATCGACAGCCTGATGTACAAGACGGGCGGCGTCACCTTCGCCGGGCTCGCCCTGCTGCTGATGACGGGCGCCGTGTGGGCCAACGAATCGTGGGGGCGCTACTGGGGGTGGGACTCGAAGGAGACGGGCGCCTTCGTGGCGTGGCTGACCTACGGCGGCTTCCTCCACGTCCGCGTCTCGCGCGGCTGGTCGGGGCGGGCCTCGGCCTACTTCGCCATCGTCGCCTTCCTGCTCATCGTCTTCACCTACCTCGGCGTCAGCTACCTGCTGCCCGGGCTGCACTCTTACGCATGAAAGACCGTGAACCGTAAACCGTAAACCGTGACGAGTGGAAGACAGTTCTTTCTTGTCACGGTTTACGGTTTACGGTTTACGCCCTTTTTATGAACAGAGAGAACATCCTTTTCTCGGTCGTCGGGCTGCTGCTCGGCTACGTCGTCGCCTTCCACCTCGTCGTCTACGTCAACCAGAGCCACGCGGCCGAGACCGCCGCGGCCGGGGCCGCCGCCGGCGCGGGGCTGCCGGCCGACCACCCGGCGGCGGGCGGCGGCGACGAGGCCGAGCGCCAGCGCCTGCTCGCGGCGGCCGAGGAGTCGGCGCGAGCGGCGCGCGAGCAGCCCGAAAATTTCGAGGCCCAGATGCGCGCGGCCGAGGGCTACTTCGCGGCGGGCAGCTTCGAGGACGCCATCGACTTCATGACGCGCGCCAACAAGCTGCGCCCCGAGGACTACAACACGCTGGTCAGGCTCGGCACCGTCTACTCCTCGGCCGGCCGCTTCGAGGACGCGGCGCGCTGGTACACGGCGGCGCTCGCCAAGCGCCCCGACGACTGCGACGCGCGCTCGGAGCTGGCGCTCACCTACTTCATGCGCAAGCCGAGCCAGCCCGAGAGGGCCGTCTCCGAGCTGCGCCGCTGCCTCGATTCAGACCCCGGCCACGTCCCGAGCCTGCACAACCTCACGCTCATGCTCCTGGAGACGAAGCAGTACGCCGAGTCCGAGTCGGCGCTGGCGCGGCTGGAGCGCGCCGACCCGACCTACGACCAGCTGCCGCGCCTACGCGACGAGCTGGCGCGCGCCCGCTCCGCCGCCGGCGGCGCGGCGACGCAGAAGAAGTCTCCGACCGACTGAGTCCAGCCCACGGGAGGCGAAGACCATGAGAAGTGAACGGCGCACACTCCTGTCGAGGGCCGCGTTGTTTCTGTCGGGCCTCTCGCTTTTCGCCGCCGCGTCGGCGCGCGCGCAGGCGCCGCCCCCCGCGGCCACCTGCCAGCCGAGCCCCACGCCGGTCGCCGTCAAGGCCGACGCCCCCGCGCAGGCCGAGGCCGGCGGCATCCGCGTCTTCCTGCTCGGCCCCGACAAGAAGCCGCTCGCGCGCAAGCGCCTCTTCCTGCTCCGGCAGAGCGCCTTCGGCGCGGGCGGCCCCGACTGGGCCTCGATGCCGAAGCGCGCCGACTACCTCCAGGGCGCGAGCCCGCAACTGCGCGAGTGGCTCGCCGCCCACGACTGCGACTCGCTCTACTGCCCCGGCTTCGAGGCCGAGTTTCAGGAGGCCGTCAAGACCGTCCCCGAGTTCAAACGCGCCTACGACGACGGACTGCGCAAGTACCGCAGCGAGCGGCTCGCGCTCAAGTGGCTCCCCGCCAACTTCCCCCTCAAGAACGTCCGCTCGGAATACTTCCGCCGGAAGCGCGCCTGGCTCGAAGAGGCCGCGCGCCGGACGGGCAAGGTCGTCTCCTTCATGACCGACGACAAGGGGCGCGCGCTCTTCAGCGGCTTCAAGCCGGGCGAGTATTACGTCTCGAACCTCCTCCCGCTCGAAGAGGGCGGCCCCGTCTGGGACTGCAAGGTGACGACGCTCCCGCCCCACCCGCGCCAGATGTGGGCCGTCACCTACGTCCTCGCCACGCCCGCTCGCCAGTCGGCCTCCTCGCCCTGACAGATTTCTGTTGTCAGGCTTTGCCGTCTGTGTTACAACCCGCGGCTGGCGTTAATTCTTTTCCGGAGCATTACCTTCAGCAGTTCCCAAGCCTCACCCGCTCGGGGCGCATTCTGGCCGCGAACCCGACCGGCTGATGCGGCCGACCTTTTCGGCTGACGGATGAAGCACCGAAAACTTTCTCTCGCCCTTGTGACGTTCGCTGCCGCGGCGGCCTTCTTCTCGTGGCCGCGGCTGGCCCCCTCGTCCGCGGCCGGCGCCGCGCCCGAGCCCCAGCGCCGCCGCGCCGCGCCGCAGCGCCGCAACCCCGCGCGCGGCGCCCGCCCGCGGGTGGATTACACGAGGTTCACGCACTCCACCGCGGCGCACCGCAAGGACTCCTGCGACTCTTGCCACAAGAGCCCGAGCGACAACTGGCTCAGGGTGCGCCCGCGCGAAGCGGCCTTCCCCGACATCACGGACTTCCCCGAGCACGAGTCCTGCCTCGGCTGCCACCGCCAGCAGTTCTTCCAGGGCGCGCGCCCGGCCATCTGCGCCGTCTGCCACACGGTCGTCTCGCCCCGCGCCGGCGACCGCCACCCCTTCGCCAACCCGCCCGAGCAGTTCGTCGGCTCCGCCAGGGCGAAGGCGCGGCCCGGCGAGTTTGCCGTCCACTTCCCGCACGACCTCCATCAGGACGTGATGGCGCGAACGCCCGCCGACGGGGCGTTCGCGCCGCGCTTCGTCCGCGCCTCCTTCGCACAGGACGCGCCGAAGAAGGCGAAGCCCGACGGCTGCTCAATCTGCCACCAGACCGTTTTGTTGCGGGCCGGTCAGCCGACGCCGACCCCCGCGGCGGCCGACGCGCAGCCGGCCGCCGCCCCGACGCCGCCGCCGGACGGACTCCTGAAGACGACGCCGACGGGGCACGCCTCCTGCTTCAACTGCCACTGGCAGGACGGGGGCGAGAAGCCCTACTCCAACGACTGCGCCGGCTGCCACCGGCCGGCGCCGCAGGCCAAAGAGCCCGCGGCGCGAGCCGGCGGCGACGGCGACGCGCAGTTCGCCGCGCGCGCCGGCTTCGCCGACCCGCTCCACGTCCGTAAGCTCATGCGCAGGGACTCGGCCCTCTTCTCGCACGAGGTGGGCAGTCATAAGCCGCTCGACTGCACGTACTGCCACGTCAACATCACCTCGCTGAGCGTGGTGGACGAGCGGACGCTCAAAGTCCCCATCCTCACCTGCGGCGGCTCCGGCTGCCACATAGACCCGCGGACGAAGAAGTGGCTCGACCAGGAGGTCGCGCAGAAGGCGTCCGACCCCAACTTCCGCTGCGTCAAGTGCCACGTCAACCTCGGCACGCAGAAGGCGCCGCAGTCGCACCTCGCCGCCGCCGGCGTGGCCGGAAAATAGACGGTGACAGACGCACACGACAAGAAGGGAAGTGACGAAGGGGCTCGCAGCGGGCGTCACGGCGGGGCGCGCACGGCTGCCGCGCACACGCGCGTACGGCTGCTCGTCCTGCTGTGCCTCGCCGCGCTGCCCTGCGTCTACGCCTTCGGCCGGCTCACGCCCGCCGCCCCCGCGCCCGCGGCCGCGCAGGAGGGCGGCGTGTCGAAGTTCTCGCACTCGATACCGCAGCACGCCTCGCGCGACTGCAACTCGTGCCACCAGCGCGAAGACAACTCGCCCCGGCCACGCCTGCCCGGACACAAGGCCTGCACCGACTGTCACATCCAGCAGTTCCTGACCGCGGGCGGCCCACTCTGCACCAACTGTCATTCGAGTCTCGAAGGCGGCAACCCGCCGCTCAAAGCCTTCCCCGGCCTGTCGGGCTTCAACATGCGCTTCGACCACGCGCGCCACGCCGCGGGCGGCGCGCGCCCCGCGCAGGGGTGCGCCACCTGCCACCGGCCCGCGCGGCGCGGCGTCGCGCTCTCGATCCCGGCCGGCGCGTCCGCGCACGACAACTGCTACAGTTGCCACACGCCGGGGGCGCGCGGCCCGGCGGGCGACATCTCCTCCTGCGCCACCTGCCACACGCAGGGCGGCTACTCGCGCACGCCGCAGAACGCGCGCGCCTACTCGGTCAGCTTCAGCCACGCCACCCACGGCGCGCGCCAGGGCCTCCGCTGCGACGAGTGCCACCAGGTGCGCGCCGGCGCCGGCCAGGGGCGGCAGGTCACGGCGCCGCGCCCGACGCAGCACTTCGGCTCCGGCCGCGCCCAGACCTGCATGACCTGCCACAACAACCGGCGCGCCTTCGGCGGCGACGACTTCGCCGACTGCAAGCGCTGCCACAAGGGTCAGACCTTCCGCTTCTGAAGTAAAAAAATTGACAAGGTTCGGGGCCGCGTCTATGATTCGGCAGCCCCGGATGAGAGTTCGTTGACTTACGTCCGCCCCTGACATGCAGGGTTTCATCCCCCGCCGCCAAGCTCTTTTGAGAACACGGTAGACAGGGTTAAATCCAGAGGACAACCAGCCATGAAACTTTTCACCGCGTCGGTCGCGCTCGCCTGCTTCGTCTGCGTGACGGCCTGCAACTCCTCCGCGCTCAAGTCCGGCTCGGCCTCGCTCGCGGCGGATGGCGGGCAGGCGCCGAAGGACGAGTACAAGCTCTCGACCGACTCCAGGAAGGACAAGGCCAAGAGCATCGCCGTCACCTTCAGCCACCTCAACCACGCCACCAAGAACTACAGCGTGGACGGCACCAAGCCCGTCGGCTGCGTCGAGTGCCACCACACCGACCAGCCCGCGGCCGAGGCCGCCAAGCACCCGCCGCTCAAGTCGGCCTTCCCCGCCGACCGCACCGCGACGCTGACGGCCGAGTCGGTCAAGGACGCGAAGACCCCGCAGGTCGCCACCTGCCGCGCCTGCCACGCGCAGGAGGGCGACAAGCCGAAACTGCTCGAAGCCATCCCGGAGGTCACCTACGAGGGCGACACCGACCCGACCTCCCTGACCAACGAGCAGGCGTTCCACCGCAACTGCAACGGCTGCCACGACGCCGCCGTCGAGAAGCGCAAAATCACGACCGCCCCCACCACCAACGAGTGCGCCAAGTGCCACACGGGCAAGTGAGCGCCCGCCGAATTTTCCGCCTGACAGACGCCCGCCGGTCGCGTGTGACTTCGGCGGGCGTTTCTGTGTATCATCGCCGGGAAATTATCTTCTCGGACGGGAGTCAAGACTGATGCGAAAGCACCTCCAAGGGGCGGCGCTGGCGGGTGCGGCGCTGCTGGCCGCGTGCGGCGGCGCCAACCCGCCCGCGGCCAAGTCGGGCCAGAACTCGAACGCGCCGGCCAACGCCCCGCAGACCAGCATCCAGCACGGCACGAGCCCCTCAAGCCCCGGCGTCGCCTCGTCGCACGGCGGCGCGTCCGAAGCGGGGGGCGCGGCCGGCGGCGGCGGCGCGGCCTCGACGAAGCCGCCGGTCGAGACGGCGGAACTCGACGCCAAGATTCAGAAGGCCGAGGCGAAGGCCAAGGCGTCCGGCGCCGGCGACGCCGACAAGAAGGCCGCGGCCGCCGCCTACTTCGAGCGCGCGGACTTCTACCGCGATCAGGGCATGCCGACGCTCTACAAGTTCGCGCTCGCCGACTACAAGTGCGGCCTGAATTACGACACGTCGGCCAAAGACGCGCGCGAGAAGATGGACGAGATCGTGCGAATCTATCAGTCCATGGGGCGCAGCGTGCCGGAGGTGAGCTGCGCCCGTTAGGGGCCGGAAAGTTCGGGCGCGGGGGGGG
>DASVTS010000212.1:0-24659 GCA_036387455.1 Pyrinomonadaceae bacterium
GACGCGGACGGGGCGCTCGAAGAGGATGATGAAGCCGGAGGCGATGTCGCCCGCGATGAACTGGAGGCCGAAGCCGATGCCGATGGAGAGCGCGGTGAAGGCGACGGCGAGCGAGGTGAAGTCGGCCGAGATGGCGATGCGCAGGGCGACGATGGCGCCGACGGCGATGACGAAGTAGTGGACGAGCCGCAGGATGGTGAACTGCACGCCCGGGTCGAGGTGCTTGTGGTGCGCCATCCTCCGCTCGATGAAGCGGCGCAGGTAGCGCGAGAAGACGGCCGCGGCGAGCAGCACGGCGAGCCCGAGCGTCAGCGTGGCGACGGAGAAGGGGAAGTCGCCAATCGTCCACTTGTAGTTGACCCAGTAGCGCAGCGGCTCGCTCAGGCGCCACAGCCGCACCAGAAAGCTCTCCCCCTGCCACGCAAGACCCGCAGACATCTCCACACGCACCCCCGTCCTCGTCCCCGCACCCGCGCCCCGAAACGACGAAGCCGCCCGCGCCTCGTTGCAGGGGGCAGGCGGCTTCTCCGGGGCGGAAATTTTGCTGGCGGAGGGTGAGGGACTCGAACCCCCAAGCCCTTTCGGGCGGCGGTTTTCAAGACCGCTGCAATAGCCGTTCTGCCAACCCTCCGCGCTCGGTTATTGCCCGCAAAATATAACCCGTGACGAAAGTGAAGGCAAAAGGCTCGGCCCGCCGCGCGGGCGCGGGTGTGCGCCGGCGGACTAAAAAACTTGAGGGGGTTTGACCCGCCGACGCTTCTTTTGTCGCGTTACCGGGCGGGCGGGGTCGTCGGCCCGGGGGACGAGGGGGCGCGTAAATTTTCGGCGCGGAGGTGCGGAGATGGCAGGGAAGTGGAAGAGGCGTTTGCTGAAGGCCGCGGGGTACGGGGCGGCCGTGGTGGCGTTCGTGGCCTGCGTCGGCATCACGGTGACGGTGGGCTGGCGGCCCTTCGTCGGGCCGAAGGCGCGCCCGCTCACCGCCCGCCGCTTCGAGCCGACGCCGCGGAGGCTTGAGCGCGGGCGCTACCTGGTCGAGAGCGTGTCGGCCTGCTTCGCCTGCCACACGACCTACGACCCGAAAGACCCCGTGAAGTCCTACGCCGCGGCGACGAACAAGGGCGGCGGCGGTTCGCTCGAAGCGGACGGCGCGCCCTGGCTCATCGCGCCCAACATCACGCCGGACGCGGAGACGGGCGCGGGCAGGTGGACGGACGACATGCTGGCGCGCGCCATCCGCGAAGGCATCGGCCACGACGGCCGCGCCCTCTTCCCGGCCATGCCCTACCAGAACTACCGCAACTACTCGGACGAGGACGTCGCCTCCATCGTCGTCTACCTGCGCTCGATTCCGACGGTCAGGAACAAGCTGCCGCAGTCGGAGATACCGTTCCCGCTCTCGCGGCTCATCAACACGGTGCCGGAGCCGCTGGGCGCCCCGGTGCCCGAGCACGACCGTTCGAGCCTCGTGAAGCACGGCGAGTACGTCGTCAAGACCGCCGACTGCGCCGGCTGCCACACGCCGCGCGGCGACAAGGGCGCGCCGATTCCGGGGATGGACTACGCGGGCGGCAACCCCTTCGACGACGGCCGGGGCGGCGCGGTCGCGCCGATGAACCTGACGCCCGACGCGACCGGCATCTCCTACTACGACGAGGCGCTCTTCGTGAAGACGATTCGCACCGGCCACGTCGGCGCGCGCGCCCTCAGCCCGCACATGCCCTGGTGGGTCTACAGGAACATGACGGACGAAGACCTCAAGTCCGCCTTCGCCTACCTGCGCACGCTCAGGCCGGTCGAGCACCGCGTGGACAACACCGAGAAGCCGACCTTCTGCAAGCTCTGCAAACAGAAGCACGGCCTCGGCGAGAGGAACTGAGGGAAGGCCAAAGTAAAAAGGCAAAGGGCAAAAGTGAAGACGGGGAGCGTGCCCCTCGTCTTCACTTTTGCCTTCTGCCTTTTGCCTTACCGCGGTGGCGGCGGCGGGGCGACGGTGGTGCCGGGGCGGCGCCGTTCCTGCTCTCTCTGGCGGCGCTGCTCGTCGAGGAGTCGCTGGCGGATGAGGCGGGCGCGTCGGCGTTCGTTGGCGGCGCGGCGGAGGATTTCGCGCAGCTCCTCTTCGGTGAGCGGGTTGTTTCTGAGGTCGCGGCCGCGCAGCGCCGGGTCTGCGGCGGCCTCGGGCGGGAGGCCGGGGACGGCGGGCGCGACCGGCTCGGTCACTTCGGCAGGGGAGGTTTCGCGCCGCTCGTTCCTCGCGGGCGAGGCGGGCGCGCGGCGCTGCGCGGCGGCGGGCGTCGGCGCGGGCGTCGGCGTCGCCTCGGCCGCCTGCTGCGCGGACGGGGGGACGAACTCCGGCGGCGCGGGCTGCGCGGTCGGCTGCGGCGCGGGCCGCGCGACGGGCGTGTGGTCGCCGGCGGGACGCGTGTACAGGTAAAGTCCCGCGGCGGCGAGCGCGACGGAGAAGATGCCGAGTGCGACGTAGAGCGTGCGGCGCGAGTCGCCGCGCGGCGGCGCGCCCGCCGCCCCGACCCGCGTGACGACGGACTCCCCGCCGTCCCCTTCAACCGACGTAGGGCCGGCGCCGCGCGCCGTCGTCCGCGTCTGCGCGGCGCCGTGAGCCGAAGTCGCCGCGGTGGCGCCCGCGGGGCGTGAGCCCGCGCCCTCGTTGACGACGGTCGCGGCCTCCTGCGTGCCGGTCGCCCCCGCGACGCGCGCGTGCGGCGAGGTGCGGGCGGAGGCGGACGGGTCGAGCAGGCGCGTCTTCTGCTCGGACTCGGCTTCGCGGGCCTGCGCCGCCGTCGCGGCCGTCGCCGCGGCCGTCGCCGGGAGGTCGCGCGCCGCCTCGCGGAGGGCGGCGCGCATCTCCTCGGCCGAGCCGAAGCGGCGGGCGGCGCTCAGGGACATCGCGCGCGAGAGGGCTTCGGCGAGCGGCGCGGGGACGTGCGCGTTCGTCTCGTTCGCGGGGCGCAGGGGGTCGGGCGAGCCGTCGAGGACGGCCGTGGCGCGCGTCAGCGCGTCGGGCGGGGTGGCGCCGGTGAGCAGGTGGTAGAGCGTCGCGCCCAAGGAGTAGAGGTCGCTGCGCGGGTCGGTGCCCGCGCCCTGCATCTGCTCGATGGGGGCGTAGTTGAAGGAGTAGCCGAAGAGGCTCGCCGTGTTGGTGACGCGCGTCTGGAGCGGCGTGCCTTTGGCGAGGCCGAAGTCGAGCAGCACGACCTGGTCGCGGCCGGAGAGCTTCAGGTTCTGCGGCTTGATGTCGCGGTGGACGACCGGGGGCTCCTGCGTGTGCAGGTAGTCGAGCGCGTCGAGCAGTTGGTCGGCCCACGCGAGCACGCGCGGGGCGTCGAAGCCCGCGCCCCCGCGCTCCTTCAACATCTGCGAGAGGTCTTCGCCGGGGATGTACTCCATGACGAGGAACTGCCCCTCGGCCTCCTCGAAGTGGTCGCTGACGCGCGGGAGCGCCGCGTGGCGCAGGCGGTTGAGGAGCCGCGCCTCGCGCTCGAAGGCGCGGCGCAAGGAAGGGTCGTCGAAGAAGGTCTCCTTGAGCGCGACGGTCGAGCCGAAGCGGCGGTCGGTGGCGACGTAGACGGCGCCCATGCCGCCCTCGCCTATCTGCCGCTCGACGGCGTAGCGGTTCTGAAGGACTGTCCCGGGGGCGATCATCTCCCGTCCTCCCCGCGGCCGGCCGAAGCGCCGGCCGGCCTCCTCAATCTCAGTTGGCGAGCACGCGCAGCATCTCGTCGTGAATGAGCCCGTTGCTGGCGGCGATGTGGGTCTCGTAGATGCTGAAGCGCGAGCCGTCGTAGTGCGTGACGCGCCCGCCCGCCTCCTCGACGAGCAGCACGCCCGCGGCCACGTCCCAGGGCCGGAGGCCCTCCTCGTAGAACGCCTCGAAGCGCCCCGAGGCGACGTAGGCGAGGTCGAGCGCGGCGGCGCCGTCGCGCCTCACCGACTGCGCGCGCATGATGAACTGGCGGAAGTGGCGCGCGAAGTCGCCGCGCTCGCGCACGTCGTAGGGGAAGCCCGTGCAGACGAGCGCGCGGTTCAGCTCGTCCGTCCCGGAGGCGCGGACGCGGCGGCCGTTGAGCGTGGCGCCGCCGCCGCGCTCGGCCGCGAACAGCTCGTCGCGCGTCGGGTCGTAGACGACGCCGACGACGACCTGCCCCTCGTGTTCGAGCGCGACCGAGACGCAGAAGCACGGGTAGCCGTGCGCGTAGTTGGTCGTGCCGTCGAGCGGGTCGATGACCCACTTGTACTCGGCGTCGGCGCCGCCCGCCTCCTTCACGTCGCCCGACTCCTCGGTCAGGATGGCGTGGCGCGGGTGGTAGCTGCGGATGCGCTCGACGATTAAACGCTCGGCCGCGAGGTCGGCCTCCGTCACGAGGTCGATGTCCCCCTTGTGCGAGACCTGGAGCGCGCGCCCGAACTTGTCCGCGAGCACCTGCCCCGCGTCGCGGGCCGTCTGGATGGCGAAGTTGAGCAAGTCACTTCTCCTTGAGTATCGGCACGACCTCCGTCTGGACGGGCTGGCCGGTGACTTCGACGTCCCGGTCGGAGACGTAGACGTTGATTTCGGAGCGGACGCCGAAGCGGCCTTCGAGGTAGATGCCGGGCTCGACGGAGAAGCAGGTGCGGGGGATGACGCGGCGCGAATCCCTCGTCTCGAAGTTGTCGATGTTGGCGCCGTTGCCGTGCCCCTCCTCGCCGATGGAGTGGCCGGTCCGGTGCGTGAACTGCTCGGCGTAGCCGGCGCGGCGGACGACGCCCCGCGCGACGTCGTCCACCTCGGCGGCGCGTATCTGGCGCCCCTCGCGGACGGCCGCGCGGACGAAGTCGGTGGCGGCGTCGCGCGCCTCGCGCACGATGTTAAAGACCTTGATGTACTCGTCGGGCACCGTCTCGCCGACGTAGCCGACCCAGGTCTGGTCGGCGACGATGGCGCCGGGCTTCTTCAGCTTCTCCGAGACGTCGAAGAGGACGAAGTCGCCGCGGCGGATGGGGGCGCTGCGCTCTGACGTAGGGTAGTAGTGCGGGTTGGCGGTGTTGGCGCCGACCGAGACGTCGCCGCCGCCCGCGGTCATCCCCTCCTCGGCGAGGCGGCGGGCCATGAACTGCTGGATGTCGTACTCGGTCGGCGTCTCGCCGGCGCGGATGCGGCGCGCTATCTCGGCGAAGCCCTCCATGATGACCTTGTGCAGCTTGTCGGCGGCCTCGCGGTGCGTGGCGAGCTGTTCGGGCGTGAGCGCGGCCTCGAACTGCTGGACGAGGTCGGCGCTGGTGACGACCGAGACGCCGGGCGCCGAGCGGACGAGCTCGACGGTGCCCGCGTCCACGCGCGCGACGTAGGGGATGTCGTTGTTGGGCGAGTACTGCATGGCGATTTTCCTGAGCAGCACGCGCCTGTTCCTGAGCCCGCCGGAGGCGAGCGCTTCGCGGACGGAGGAGTGCAGCTCCTGCCAGCTCCGGTAGATGAGCTTGCGCCCGGGGAGCGCGTCGAGGCGGAAGCGCTCGATGGAGTGGACGACGCGGACGGGCTCGCCGACGACCGGCACGTAGTAGAACCAGCGGCGCGTGGTGACGCCCTGCGTGGGCAGCCGCAGGATGCGGTAGGCGAGCGGGTCGCTGCGGCGGAAGTCGTAGAAGAGCCAGCCGTCGAGGTTCGCCTCGCGCAGCGCCGCCTGAATCTCCGCGACCCTTTTGACCTGCTCGTCGCCGGGCCGCGCCTCCTGCGCGGCGGCGCGCGGGCCGGAGGAGAGTGCGATTGCCAGCGCCGCGAGGGCGAGCGCGGCATGCCTGTGTCGGGTTCGTCTCATGTTCGTCAGTGTATCTTCTGCCGTCCGTCCGTCGGGCCTTCAGTTTACTTCGGCCGCGCCGCCGGCGCCCGAAAAATTTTCCGTCACTCGTAGAGTTTGCGGAGCGTCGCGCGCCAGGAGGCGTGCGAGACGAGGTCGGTGCTGTCGCTGAAGATGTCTATGCCGCCGATGGGGCGGCGGGCGGCGACGCGCCGGACGCGCTCGTCGGCGACGCGCGCGAGCAGCGCGGCGGAGAAGCCGTGCAGCTCGATGACGCGGAAGGGGCGGCCGAAGAAGTCGCGCGGCTCGGTCGGCAGCGGTTCGGTCACGCCCAGCTCGTTGTGCATCCGCGCGACGACGCGGTAGGCGCGCGCGAGGTGTTCTTCGCGCTCGCGCCAGCCGGCGGCCTTGAGCGCGGCGCCGAGGTGCGGCGACATCTCCGCGGCGCAGGCCAGCCGGGCGAAGGCCGTGCCGAACCACTTCGGGTAGGGCGCGTAGGCGCGCTCCATCAGGAAGCAGAGGCGCATCAGGTCGCGGACGAGGCGCGCGCCGATGACGGCCGAGCCCACTTCGTCGCCGACCGAGCCGGCGCGGCCCATCAGGTGCTCCTCCTGCCCGACGCGCGCCCACGCCGAGGCGAGCTGGTAGAGCCACACGTCGCGCGGGTAGTAGATGAAGCGGCGGCGCACGTCTTCCAGCCCGACTTCGTCGTGGAAGACGGCGCCCGCGGCGACGGTGCGCAGCTTCTGCTCGGGGAAGGTGAGCCAGTCGGCCGGCTCTATCTCGCGTTCGATGTCGAAGGCGAGGTAGTTGAGGAAGAAGCCGCGCGGCGTCATCAGCTCGACCTTGTGCCTGACCGGCCCCGCGTCGCGCGCTTCGAGGTGCTGTGTGCCGTTGTCCGAAGGGTCCGGCTCGGTGAAGCTGGTCGGGTAGCCGCGGAAGCTGTGCGGGAGTTTGCGCGCTAAGGTCTCTCGGACGGCGTCGCGCGCGGCGTCGTGGTCGCCTTCGGCGAGGAAGAGGTCAACGCGCGGCCCCCAGCCGTGGTCGGCGCTCATCTCCGTGTCGAAGCCGAGGACTTCCGAGCCCGAGCCGAGGAGCGCCGCCGCGTAGCGCAGGCGCGGGAACTCCGACGAGAGGACGGGCCGCACCGCCTCCTCGAAGAAGAGTCCGCTCAGCTCAAGACCTTTGATGAACTCGGGCATCGGTTCAGTAGCGCGAGCCGGGGCGCCGCTCGCCGAGTATATGATAATTCCTCTCGTCCACGGCCGTCTGCGCGGCGCGGCGGTCGACGTAGAGCGAGACGTGCGAGAAGTTGTAGGCGGCCAGCCCCGCGTGGAAGACGACGCCGCAGGCGAGCAGGGCGGCCGCGAACCGGCGCCAGAACGCGCGCGCGAGCAGCCTCTCCCAGCAGTAGAAGGCGTAGAGGACGGGGACGGGCAGCGTCACGTAGAGGTGGTTCGACTGCGGCGGCTTGATGGAGAAGAGGAAGCTGGCGTAGAGCAGCACGACGTTGAAGAGCGCAAGGTACTTGACCGCGCGCCAGTCGGGCTGCCCGTGCCGCCGCAGGAACCACGACGCCAGGAGCGCGCCCACCTGCGCCGCGCCGGCCGCGACGAGGAAGACGGCGAAGGGCGCGAGCCACGGCTGCTCGCGGAAGACCGCCAGCCGCTCGCCCGTGTGCGCGCCGAGGAAGCGCGGCACCTCGAAGCTGGCGAACGAGAGCGTGCGGACGAGGATGCCCCAGAACGCCGTCAGGTTCTCGGGGTTGAAGCGCACGGAGTCGCCCGTCGCCCCGGCCCCGGGCCCGTACTTCAGATAGGTCGGGACGAGCAGCGCGGCCGGAGGCGCCGCGCCCGCCGCGAACCACGCGAGCGCGGCGAGGCCCCGCCGCGCCCCCTCGCGGAACTGGAGGGCGAGCGCCGCCAGCGCGTAGGGGGCGAGCACGACCCACGACATGTGCAACTGCATCGCCCAGAAGAGCCCGAAGCCCATCGAGGCGTTGGCGAGCCGCGCGGGGACGAGCCCGCGCCGCGTGAACGGGTAGACTTCGAGCGCGCCGACGAAGAAGAGGATGCCGCCGGCCAGCATGTACGAAGGGTTGTAGATGACGGTCGAGAGGTTGAGCGTCCACGGCGAGGTCAGCAGCCAGCCCCAGACGAACCACCGCGGCAGACCGGGCAGGCGTCGGCAGCAGTACCACGCGAACAGGCACAGGCCGGCGAACGAGACGAGGCCGAGCAGCGCGTAAGGCGCCTCGGCCAGCGGCAGCGCGTGGAAGGGCAGGCCGACGAGGAGCGCCTGCAGGGCGCCGGGGAGCTGTATCTCCCCGAACAGCACGTCCGGCCCGAAGTAGGGCCACGCGCCCGTCGCGTAGAACTTGAGCCCGAGCAGGTAAATCTGCTTCGTGTCCGCGTCCTGAAACTGCCCGCACAGCCCGTACCCCAGCCGGAAGGCGAAGGCCGCCGCGAGCAGCGCGACGAACAGCCGCCGCCGCCGCGCCCGCGGCGCCCCGCCCCCCGCGCGGTCGCCGCACATCAGGTCAGACACCACCCGCTCCCCCGCACAAGTTTCGTGGGAGGAGGCTGAAGGAGGGCTTTCGCATGACGTTCTTATGTCGCGCCTACGGGGCAAACATTTCGCTCAGGACGGACAGAACGCCTGACTGGGTCTGCCTGTCAACTTTACCCAGCCTCCGAACCAGCCGGGTCTTGTCTACGGTGCGAATCTGGTCGAGTACGACCTGCCCTTGCTTCCCCTGAAATTTGCACGGCACTCTTGACGGGTAGGGCGTGCCCTTCGTAGTCATCGGGGCGACGATGACGGTCTTTATGAAGCGGTTCATCTCGTCCGGCGAAATCACGAGGCAGGGGCGGGTCTTCTGGATTTCGCTGCCGGCGGTGGGGTCGAGGTTGATGAGGTAGACCTCGAAGCGTTTGACTACCACCGCCACTCGTCCTCGTCCCAGCTAGTTTGGGCGTGCGCATCACCGTCGGGCAACGAATCGTCGCCGCGCTCCGCCATCGCGCGGAACGCACGCTCCCAGTCATGCCGGGGCTGCCTCGCGGAGCGGATGACGATTCGGCCATCATCCGCCTCCAATTCCACCTCTTCGGCAAGATTACTGCGCTCCAAAAGTAGCTTCGGGATGCGGACGCCCTGCGAATTGCCAATCTTTACGATTCGCGTTCTCATGGCTACATTGTAATTACGAGACGGATTTACCGTCAACGCAGCCCGCGTGAAGACCGCTTCAGGGGTGTCCGGCGGCCTTCGCGTCGCGCGCGGGGGCGAGGCGCTCGGCGGCGAGCTTGAGGACTTCCTGCACCTGCCGGTCCCAGTAGGGCCAGGTGTGGCCGCCGGGGAGCTGGCGGAACTCGTGCGGCACCTTCTTCTCGACGAGCAGCGCGGCGAAGTCGCGGTTCGTCCCGAGGAGGAAGTCTTCGGTGCCGCAGTCGAGGTAGAGGAAGGGCAGCGCCTTCGTCCGCTCCGGCGTCAGCTCGCGGACGAGGCGGAAGATGTCGTTGGCCCGCCGCGTCTCGTTGTCGGGCTCCGCGGCCGGGCCGTAGACGCGCGCGATGGACGGGCGGACGAACTGGAGCAGCCGCTCGTCGGGGAGCCACGAGGCCGCCCCGAGCGCGCCGCTCATCGAGCCGGCGAAGGCGAACAGCTCCGGGTGCTTCAGCCCGAACTTCAAAGAGCCGTAGCCGCCCATCGAGAGCCCCGCGACGGCCCGCCCCTCGCGCGCGGCGACGGCGCGGAAGCGCCGCTCGACGTCGGGAATCAGCTCGCTCACGATGTAGCTCTCGAACTTCTCGTTCGGCACCGTCGCGCTGTCCGTGTACCACGCGTCGCGCCCCTCGGGGACGACGACGATGAAGGGGTAGCGGGCGGCGTGGTCGGCGAGGCGCGCGCGCGCGGAGACCCAGTCGGCGGCGCTCCCGCCGAGCCCGTGCAGCAGGTAGAGCACGGGGTAGCGCCTCTGCCTCGCGTCTTCGCGCGCGTAGTCGGCCGGCAGGATGACGTTGTAGGGGAGCGGCGAGCCGACGAGCTTGCTCTCGAACGCCACGGTCTCGTGGCGGCGCGGCCCCCCCTCCTTCTTCGCGGCGGCCGGCGCCTCCGGCCGCGCCTGCGCGGGCGCGGCGGGCGTCTGCGCGTAAGCGGCGGCGGGGGGCAGGAGCAGCGCCGTCAGCAGGAGCAATTTGCGTGTCGGTTTGTTCATGTCGGTCCTTCAATTCGTCCCGGCCGCTCACTCGGGCGCGGCCAGCATGTCGGAGGCGACGCGGAGGATTTCGCGCGCCTGCGCGTCCCAGTAGGGCCAGACGTGCCCGCCCGGCAACTGCCTGTACTCGTGCGCGAACCCGCGCGCGGCGAGCGTGGCGGCGAAGTCGCGGTTGACCCCGAACCACTCGTCGCCGAGCCCGCAGTCGAGGTAGAGGAAGGGGAGCGCGCCGCGCCTCTCCGCGGGGAACTCGCGCGCGAGCCGCGGGAGGTCGTTCTCGGCGCGCGCGGGGCTGCCCGGCCCGCCGAAGGCGCGCACGAGCGACTCCTCGTCCGTCCGCGCGGCGGCGTCGAGCGCGCCGCTCGTCGAGCCGGCGAAGGCGAACAGCTCCGGGTGCTTGAAGGCGAGCTTGAGCGCGCCGTAGCCGCCCATCGAGTAGCCCGCGATCCCGCGCCCGCGCCGGTCGCGGATGGTGCGGAAGCGCCCGTCCACGTCCGGCAGAAGCTCCCGCAGGAAGTGCGACTCGTAGGGCTCGCCGCCCGGCGCGTCCGTGTACCAGCCCGCCCCGCCCTCCGGCGTGACGACGATTAACTGACGCTCCGCGGCGTAGCGCGCGAGCGAGCTGTGCGTCAGCCACGAGTCGTGGTCGCCGCCCCAGCCGTGCAGCAGGTAGAGCACGGGGTAGCGCGTCGAGCGCGAGGTGACGAGGCCGTAGCCGGGCGGGAGCACGACCCTGTAGGTCACCTCGCGCCCCAGCAGCCCGCTCCTGAACCGGACGGCCTCGGCGCCGACCCGCCCCGCGTACTCGTAGTAGAGCGCCGCGAGCGCCGCCGCGAGGAGGGCGAGGAGGGCCGCCAGCCTCAGTCGCTTCGTCACGCTCATCTGGCGAGGATGAGGACGACGGCCAGCAGCAGCGCCGCCAGGACGAAGGTGGCGACGACGAGCGCCGTCGTCCTCGACTTGCGAATCTGCACCCTCGTCGTGCCGGTGGCGGTCTCGAACGAGCTGTCAATCTCGTAGTCGCCGCCGCGCCGGTCGAGCAGGTTGGCGTTCTCGACGACGGCGCGCATCTCATCGCGGGCGGCGTCGGCGCGGTGCTCGGCCTTGCGCTTCTCGACGGCGATGCGCACCACCTCCTCGGCGGCCTTCTTCGTCACGTCGGCCGCCTGGCGCTCGTCCAGGTTTTGCAGCGCGTTGTCGAGCACGTCGTCGGCCGAGAGGCCGAACAGCGACTTCTTCTGCGGCGCGAGTTCCTCGCCCTCCTCGGGCATCGCTAACCCTCCTTCACCTCCAGCGTGATGGTCCCCGCCGGGAGCCTGATTGTGTGCGTGACCCTGCTCCTGCGGCCGCCCTCGCGGACGAGCCTCTCGATTTCGACGAACTCGCGCTCCAGCAGCGCCAGCGCGTCGCGGCTCTCGCGCGCCTGCGACTCGGCGAGGATGGCGCGCGCGACCTGCATGTCGTCGGCCGCGAGCCATTTCAGTCTCCGCTCTATCTGCGCGGGCAGCTCGGCCGCGTAAGACTTGCGGACGAGCGAGTCCGCCAGCGGCGCGACCGCCTCGCGCCAGCCGCGCGTGCTCACGCTCAGGCGGTACTCGTCCTTCGGGCAGAACTCCTCGCGCAGCTTGCGCAGCACCTCGCACTTGAGGTCGAAGCTCATCACGGCCGGCAGGCGCACGAGCAGCCGCTCGAACGTCCGGCGGTTGGCGCGCACCTCGCCGGCCTTCCACTTCTCGCGCGTCCGGCGCGCGTAGCGCGCGGCGCCGCGCCCGAACTCCTTCGCGTAGAGCCCGAACAGCTCGTCGGCCGCCGCCGGGTCGAGCCCGAGCACGACCCGCACGACGTCGGCGTCCCGTATGGGCCGCGGCGCGCGCGCCGCCTGCCTGTCCGCGTAGAGGGCGGCCGCCAGGACGAGCACGACGATGAGCCCGAGGGCGACGAGAAGCCACATAGTCCGTGGGCGCCGGCGGGCGGGCCGTCAGACGTTGCCGGCGGCGAGGGCGTCGAGCAGCCCGTCGACCATGAGTTCGAGTTCGGCCCCGCCGAGCCGCCGCGCCGCGACGGCGACGAACTCGGGCCGGCGCGGGTCGGCCGCGCGTTCGAGCGTCAGCTCCGACCCCCGCGCGTCGAGCGCGATGCGGTAGAGCCGGCCGCGGAAGTCGAGGCTGAGCCACCAGGAGCCGAAGGCGTTGTAGTGGTAGGCGTGCTCCAGAATCTGCGCGCGCATCGCGCGGCAGCGGCCGGCCACGCGCGCCATCATCTCGAAGTGTCGCAGCGGGTACTCTATTCCTTCCAAGACTTCTCGAACCCCCGGCGCTAGAAGATGACTTTGATGAGGACGACGGCGACCGGCGGGCCGGCCACGAGCATCAGCGCCGTCGCGCCCAGCGCGACCAGCAGCGGCGCCCAGCCCGCGGGCCGCGTCCCCGCGTAACGCCGCCGCGCGATGAGCCAGTTGACGAGCGTCGCGGCCCCGAGGTTCCCCAACAGCACGAGCAGCACGTAGACGACGATGATGACCCCGCCCGTCCGCTCGCTGAAGCCGTTTAAGGCCAGCAGCAGCGTCAGCCCCCCGAACCCGCCGAAGACGAGCAGCGTCACGGCCGAGACGACGAACGTCGCCACCCCCATCGCCACCCACGGCGTCGGCCTCTCGGCCCAGGCGTTGTTCATACGCGCGTCACCCCTCGCCCCCGCCCAGCATCGGAATCTTAACGCCTTTCGTGCGCGCGGTCGCCTCGGCCCCTTCGTAGCCGGCGTCGACGTGGCGGGCGACGCCGAGGCCGGGGTCGTTGGTGAGGACGCGGTTGAGGCGCCGGGCGGCTTCGGGGCTCCCGTCGGCGACGGAGACCTGTCCGGCGTGGAGCGAGTAGCCGATGCCGACCCCGCCGCCGTGGTGGAACGAGACCCACGAGGCGCCGCTCGCCGTGTTGAGGAGCGCGTTGAGGATGGGCCAGTCGGCGACGGCGTCCGAGCCGTCGCGCATGCCCTCGGTCTCGCGGAAGGGCGAGGCGACCGAGCCGGTGTCGAGGTGGTCGCGGCCGATGGCGACGGGCGCCTCAAGCTCGCCGCGGCGGACGAGGTCGTTGATGGCCTCGCCCATCTCGGCGCGCTCGCCGTAGCCCAGCCAGCAGATGCGGCTCGGCAAGCCCTGGAACTGCACGCGGTCGCGCGCGAGCCGCATCCAGCGCTCCAGCGTCCGGTCTTCGGGGAAGAGTTCGAGCGCGAGGTCGTCGGTGCGGCGGATGTCCGCGGGCGAGCCCGAGAGCGCGACCCAGCGGAAAGGCCCCTTGCCCTCGCAGAAGAGCGGGCGGATGTACTCGGGCACGAAGCCCGGTATCTCGAAGGCTTCCGAGCAGCCGGCGTCGAACGCCTGCTTGCGGATGTTGTTGCCGTAGTCGAAGGCGACCGCGCCCGCGCGCTGCAAGGCGAGCATCGCCTCGACGTGCCGCGCCATGGACTGCGTGGAACGTCCGACGTAAGCCTTCGGGTCCGCCCGCCGCAACTCCTCGGCCTCCTCGGGCGAGAGGCCGGCGGGGACGTAGCCGTTCAGGGGGTCGTGCGCGCTCGTCTGGTCGGTGACGGCGTCCACCCTGACGCCGCGGCGGACTATCTCGGGCAGCACCTCGGCGCAGTTGCCGACGAGGCCGACCGAGACGGCGCGCTTCTGCTCGACGGCGTCCTCGCAGATGCGCAGCGCCTCGTCCAGGTCGAGCGCGAGGCGGTCGCAGTAGCCGGTGCGGACGCGGCGCTCGATGCGCTCGCGCTCGACCTCGACGCCGAGGAAGACGGCGCCGTTCAGGGTCGCCGCCAGAGGCTGCGCGCCGCCCATCCCGCCCATCCCGCCCGAGAGGACGAGCCGCCCCGAGAGGTCGCCGCCGAAGTGGCGGTCGGCCATCGCGGCGAAGGTCTCGAACGTCCCCTGCACGATGCCCTGCGAGCCGATGTAAATCCACGACCCGGCGGTCATCTGCCCGTACATCATCAGACCCTTGCGCTCAAGCTCGTGGAAGTGTTCCCAGTTGGCCCACGCGCCGACGAGGTTCGAGTTGGCGATGAGCACGCGCGGCGCGTGGTCGTGCGTGCGGAAGACGGCGACGGGCTTGCCCGACTGGACGAGCAGCGTCTCGTCGTTCTCCAAAGCCGTCAGCTCGCGGACGATTGTCTCGAACGAGCGCCAGTCGCGCGCGGCCTTGCCCCGCCCGCCGTAGACGACCAGCTCGTCCGGGCGCTCGGCCACGTCCGGGTCGAGGTTGTTCATCAGGCAGCGGAGCGCCGCCTCCTGGTGCCAGCCCTTACAGTTGAGTCGCGCGCCCCGCGGCGCGCGGACGACTCTCGCTTGTGTCATAAGAAACCAAGTGGCCCGTCCGCCTTCCCATTTCAGACCGCTTGTACTAAGAATAGTCGCCGCGTGAGCGGAGCGAAACCCCCATGAAGAGTCTCAAAGTCCTAATCACCAACTTCGCCCTGCGCGAGCGCACGGGGACGGAGATGTACGCCTTCGACCTGGCGCGCGGCCTGCTCGCGTCGGGACACTCGCCCGTGCTCTACAGCCCGCGGCCGGGCGCGCTCGCCGCGAAGATTCGCAAGGAGACCGTGCCGGTCGTCTCAGACCTCGACGGGCTCGGCCCGCCGGACATCATACACGGGCAGCACGCGGACGAGACAGTGACGGCGCTGCTGCGCTACCCGCGCACGCCCGCCGTCTACGTCTGCCACGACTGGTATCTCTCGATGGACACGCCGCCGCGCTTCCCGCGCGTGCTGCGCTACGTGGCCGTCGACTCGGCCTGCCGCGACAAGCTGGTCGTAGAGCACGGCGTGCCCGAGGGGCGCGTGAGCGTGCTCTTGCAGTCCGTAGACCTCGAACGCTTCCGGCCGCGCCCGCCGCTGCCGGCGAGGCCCCGGCGCGCGCTGATACTCTGCAACCAGACGAGGGAGGACGCGTACCTCGTGGCGGCGCGCGCCGCCTGCGCCCGCGCGGGCGTCGCGCTCGACGTTTACGGGCTCGGCGTCGGGCGCGCGTGCGAGCGGCCCGAGGAGCTGTTAACGGGGTACGACGTCGTCTTCGCCAAGGGGCGCGCGGCGCTCGAAGCTCTGGCCGTCGGCGCGTCCACGGTCGTCTACTACTGGCGGAGGCTCGGGCCCCTTGTGACGCCGGACGGGCTCGGGCGCCTGCGCCGCGATAACTTCGGCATGCGCGCGATGGGGGCACAGCTCACGCCCGAGGAGTTCGGGCGCGGGGTCGAAGAGGCGCTCGGGCGTTACGACGCGGGGGAGGCCGCGCGCGTCTCCGCGGTGGTGCGCGCGGAGGCGGGGCGCGAAAGGCTCGTGGCGGAGTTCGTCTCGCTCTACGAGTCGGTCGTGGCCGAGCACGCGGCCGCGCCCGGGCGCGACGAGGAGGCGGAGGCGCGCGCGGCCGCCGCGTACCTGCGCGCGCTCTCACTCTCCAAGGCCAGAGAGTACGACGCGCTCCAGGACTCCGCGACCTTCCGCCTGCGCGAAAGGCTCCTGCGCGTGCCGCTGGTCGGCGGCGCGGCGCGCGCCCTGGCGCGTGCGGCCGCGGGCGCCCGCCGCGGAGGCTAAAAGGCCGCCGCCCGCGCCCGGCGCCGCCTCACGAAGCCCGGCGCTCAAGGCGCATCCTCATGCCCCACTTCGAGCGGAGGAGGTGCTGTGGCAGGAACTCCACACGGTGGCCTTCGGCCAGGCGCATCCGCCAGCGCCGCGCGAGCGTGGCGAGCAGCATCACGCCCTCGGTCATCGCGAACGCCTCGCCGATGCAGCGGCGCGGGCCGCCGCCGAACGGGAAGAAGGAGTACTGCGGCCTCGCCGCCTTCTCTTCCGCAGTCCAGCGTCCGGGGTCGAAGCGCTCGGGGTCGGGCCAGAAGCGCGCGTCGCGGTGCATGACGTACTGGCTGACGACGACGAGCGAGCCGGCGGGGATGACGTGGCCGCCCACGCGGAAGTCCGCGAGCGCGCGGCGCATGAGCCGCCACGTCGGCGGGTAGAGCCGCATCGCCTCGCACAGCACGCGCTCGGCGTACGGGAGCCGCCTCAGGTCTTCGAACGACGCCGGACGCCCCCCCTCAAGCACCGAGTCCAGCTCCGCGTGGAGCCTTGCTTCGGCCTCGGGATTCTGCGAGAGCGCGTAGAAAGTCCACATCAGCGCGGTCGCTACCGTGTCGAAGCCGCCGATGAAGATCGTCAGCGCCTCCTGCCAGAGCTGCTCGGGCGTCATCGCGTCGCCGCCGCCCTCGCCGCCGGAGAGCATGAGCATCGAGAGCAGGTCGCCGCGGTCGCGCCCGTCGCGGCGGCGCTCCTCGATGAGCCCGAGCACGAGGCCGCGCAGTTTGCGCTCGCCGCGGCGCAGGCGCACGAGCTGCGGCAGCGACAGCGCCGCGCGCGCGTCCGAGCCCGGCAGCTTGTAGACGCGGAACCTGACCATCGCGTCCCTGACCGCGCCCCCGACCTCGTCGTCCTGCGCCTCCACGTCGGCGCTGAAGAGCGTCCGGCCGACGATGCCGAGCGTGGTGCGCAGCATCTCGTGCCAGATGTCGAGCGTCTCCCCGTCGCGCCAGCGGTCGGAGCAGCGCGCCGCGGCCGCGCCCATCTCGGCCGCGTAGGCGGCGACGCGCTGGCGGTGGAAGGCGGGCTGCGCGAGGCGCCGCTGGCGTCTGTGCAGGTCGCCCTCGCTCAGCAGCAGTCCCTGCCCGACGAGCTGGCGCCGGCGCCCCCCGCCCCTCCCCTTCAGAAACTTCTCGTAGTGGTTGGCGAGGACTTCGCGCACACCGTCGGGGCTGTTGACGAAGTAGACGCGGTCGAAGCCCACGCGGAAGGTGCAGAGGTCGCCGTAGTCGCGCGCGAGCCGCGCCATGAAGCCGAGCGGGTCGCGCCGGCTCTCGGAGACGACGGGGCCGAAGAAGCGGTTGCCCGCCGGGCCGTCGACGGCGGGCGTGGGCTTGAAACTTCTCATGGGGAGTAAGACCTGTCGCCGCCCCTGCGGGCGTTCGCGCGCGAGGCGTGAGGGCTCTCGCCTTCGCGCCTCGCGCCGGGGGCGGGCGGAAACTTCAGACGTACTCCGCGCGCCCGCCGAGCCACTTCTCACGCACGCGCGCCAACTCCTCCGGGGTGTAGAAGTGGCGCGCGTACCTGGAGCCGAGCATGCGATCCACGTAAGCTTCCGGCAGCCTGACGCGGCGCAGGAATTCGCGGTAGACGGCGGCGTAGGGCTTCTCCGCGCCGACGTTCCTCGGCGCGAGCGAGACGCGCGGGACGCCGGCGAAGTCCGCGAGTATCTCTTCCTTCCGCCGGTCGTCGAGGTCGTGCCGCATGACGAGGACTTCGTAAGCGCCGGAGTCTATCCGCCGGAAGCCCGCCTCGCGCGGGAAGGGGTGTTCGTAAACGTCTATGCCGAGCGAGGGCTTGAACTCTTCGTCGAACCAGTTGAGCGAGCGTTCGTGCGAGAACCTGTCGTGGTACTCGGCCAGCAGCCGCGCGAGCGGGACGTTCTCGTGCGCGGCGCGCGTCTGCCAGAGGTCGTCGAGGATTTGGAAGTAGAAGGAGACGTTGCGCGCGACCGGCTCCCTGACGAGCGTGACTATCTTCGCCGGGCGGCCCGGCTTTATCAACTCTTCGCGGACGGCGTGGGCCAAGTCCGCGAGGTTATTCACCTCGGCCCTCGCGCCGGTCAGGCCGCGCGCGCGCATCCCCGCGCGGATGCGGCGCACGCCGGCCGCGGAGATGACGTGAATCTGAAAGACGTTGAGCCCCGACGACTGGAGCGCCTCGGTCACGGCGCTCGAAGCCACCTTCGACATGGTGTAGACCAGCACGGGCGGCGTCGCGTGACGCGCGCACCGCCTGACCTCGCGCCTGAGCCTTGAGCGCCTTACGGCCCTGCCGGCGGGCCCCGGCAGCAGCGTCGGCAGCGCCTCCCGAAGTTCTCCGTACCGAACCAGCCTCGAAAGTTTCCGCAGCACAGCGCGCATCTTTACTTCCCCCGCTCCTCCTGAATCCCGCGCACGACCTTCGTCACGAGGCCGCGCGGGAAGAGGCCGATGCTGCGCGCGAGGAGGTTGTTACGGAAGCCGGGGATGACGACGGCCCTGCCCGCGAGCAGGCCGCGGTAGCCGGCCGCGGCGACCGTGCGCGCGTCCATCACGGCGCGGTCGAAGAGCTTCGAGTCGCCCATCCCGGCCGCGGCGACGAAGCCCGTCTCGGTCGGCCCCGGACAGAGCGCCGAGACGCGCACGCCCGTCCCCCCGCACTCGTTCGTGAGCGCCTCCGAGAAGGAGAGCACGTAAGCCTTCGACGCGTAGTAGACGGCCATCAGCGGGCCGGGCTGGAACGAGGCGGTCGAGGCGACGTTCATCACGTAGCCGCGCCGCCGCGCGAGCATGCCGGGCAGGAAGAGCTTCGTCAGGTGCGTCAGCGCGACGACGTTGATTTGCAGCAGGTCCAGCTCCGACTTCAAGTCCGTCTCGGCGAACGGCCCGTAGCTGCCGACGCCCGCGTTGTTGACGAGCGCGTCGACGCGCAGCCCCGCGCCCTCCAGCTCCTCGAAAATCTCCCGCGGCGACTCGGCCCGCGCGAGGTCCGCGGCCACGACGCGCGCCGCGACGCCGTGCTTGTCCTTCAACTCGTCGGCGAGGCGCGCGAGCTTGTCGCGGCTGCGCGCGACGAGGACGAGCGAGTGCCCGTCGGCGGCGAACAGGCGCGCCAGCTCCTCGCCGATGCCGCCCGAGGCGCCCGTCACGAGCGCCGTCATCTTCGTCTCGCTCATTGCGTTGGGCAGTCCGCGGCGCCGCGCCCGAGCGTGCGTCCGAGGAAGGCCGCGACGCGGCGGTAGGCCGTGACGCGGTTCGAGAGCTTGCGGATGCTGTGCCCCTCGTCGGGCCAGCGCAGGTACTCGACCTCGCCGCCGCGCTCGCGGATGGCGCGGACGAACTGGTCGGACTCCGTCACGGGGTCGCGCGGGTCGTTGGCGCCGTGCGAGACGAGCAGCGGGGCGCGCACGGCGGCGACGTGCGTGATGGGGCTCAGGCCCTTGAAGAACTCGCGGTCGGCCGGGTCGTCGATGTTGCCGTACTCGAGCTTGTCCGAAGCCTTCAGCTCGGGCGACGCGCCTTCGAGCGCCGTCACCCAGTTCGAGACGCCGACGAAGCTGACGCCCGCGGCGAACTTCTCCGGCAGCAGCGCCAGCGCGGCGTAGGTCATGTAGCCGCCGTAAGAGCCGCCCATCACCGCCACCTTCGAGGCGTCGACGGGGCGCCCCGACTTCGCCAGCCACTCGACGGCCGCGCCCATGTCTTTGACCGCGTTCGGCCGCAGCCGCCCGTTGTCGAGCCGCGCGTAGCGCTTCCCGTAGCCGGTCGAGCCGCGGAAGTTGAGGTCGAGCACGCCGTAGCCGCGCGCGACGAGGTACTGCGTCACCGAGCCGAAGGAGGGCCGCGCCTGCGAGGTCGGCCCGCCGTGGACGTTTAAGACGACGGGCGCGCGCCTCTCCGCGGAGGCGCCGCGCGGCAGGTAGAGCAGCGCGTGAAGCGTCTCGCCGTCGTGGCCCGGGAACGTGACGGGCTCGGGCGCAACGAACCTTGCGGGGTCGAGCCCGGCGAGCGTCGATTCGGTGACCCGGCTGAAGAACCCCTCTTGGCCGGCTAGCACGGAGTTGATGCCTTCGGCTGGCGAGGAGGAATTGGTCGGGATAAAAAATCTTTCGCCCGACATGTCAAGAACCCAAATGTCACCCGGAATATTCGGGCTGCTGACCTGAATCGCAAGCAGCGGCGCGTTACGTGCCCACCGCAAGTCATTCACGACTCCCTGAGGCAGCTTGTAAAGCTTCGAGGTGCGAGTGTCTTTTAGTCTGCGGATGCGGAACTCAGAGAAGCCGTTGGTATTCTCCGTCCACGAGAGGTAGCGGCCGTCCGCGGAGAGCGCGACGCGCTCGACGTCGCGCGCGGGCGTCTCGACCCATGAGAGCTTGCGCGCTTGAAGGTCGTAGAAGGCGAGGCCGGCGAAGTCGCGCCCCTCGTCCGTCGCCAGGTAGAAGCCGCGCGAGTCGGGCGTCCACGCGAAAGAGTCGTAGCGCGCGGCCTCCTTCGGCTGGAAGAGGGGCCGCGCCTCGCCCGCCGCGAGGTCGAGGTAGAGCACGTCGTTGGCGTCCTCGCCGCGCGTCTTCGAGAGCAGGAGCCCGGCGCCGTCCGGCCGCCACGCGGCGACGTAGGTGCCGCCCTGCCCGGCGTAGACGCGCAGCGGCCTCAGCTCCTCGGCCCTGAGGTTGAGCGTGTAGACGTGGAAGTCGTTCCCGCCGGGCTCGGTCGCGGCGAAGGCGGCGAGGCGGCCGTCGCGCGAGAAGCCGCCCCACTGGCGGAAGACTTCCGAGGGCGCGAGCAACTGCACCTCGCGCGTGCCGTCGGGCGAGACGAGGTAGAAGCCCTCGCGCTCGTTGCCCGAGCGGTCGACGCCGTAGGCGATCCAGTCGCCCGCGGGCGACCACTCGTGGAACGTCACGCTCTCGCCGAAGGTGATCTGGCGCGGGGCGGCGCCGGGCCTCGCCTCCGCGACCCAGAGCTGCGGCGTGCCCGTCGTCGAGGTGCGGAAGGCGACGAGCTTGCCGTCGGGCGAGAGCGAGGGCGCCGCGGCCGAGCGCGCGTTGAGGTAGCGCGCGATGTCGGGGCAGGCCGCGCCCGCGAGCCCCAAATCTCCGGCGACGGGCGCGGGCGTGTCCTCGGGCGCCGGCGTCGGCTTCTTCTGCGCCGCCGCCGCGCCCGCGATTAGCGCCACGCAGCACACCAGCACGAATGCTCTCCGCATCGGAAACCCCTCCGGGCGTGAACCGTGAACCGTGAACCGTGACGAGATAAAACCTGCTCTTACTTGTCACGGTTCACGGCTCACGGTTCACGCTCTTCTCACTCGTTCGCCCTGCCCGGCCAGAGGGCGTGGAACCAGCGGCCGGAGCCGCTCTCTTTGCCGATAATCTGTTCGAGTTCGCCCGCGTCGAGCCAGACGCCGCCGCAGGTGTCGCAGCGGTCTATGTTGACCTCGTCGTAGACCTCGGAGTGGAGCTTGCCGGTGCAGCGCGGGCACGACATCGTGACGGGCTCCGAGCCGTGCTGGCCCGCCTCCTCCTTGATGGCCTCGCGCAGGCGTTGGAGCGACTCCTTGTCCTTGCGCCGGAAGTACTCCTCTTCGAGACCCCTGCGACGTTCTTCGAAAATGTCTGCCACTGGCTTCATCCTCCTCGGGTTCCTGGCGCGGCGATAGACCGCTGGCCGGCGGTTCGGTCTGACTGCGATTGCGTCGGTAGCAGGAGATGTAATAGCAGAAAATGGCCGCGCCGCGCCACCCGCACGCGCGGCGCCGCTTGCGCGCGGAGGCCGCCCTTCAATAAGCTGGCCGGGAGAGTCCCATCCCGTCCCGCCCCGAGAGGCAGAAACGATGACAATCGGCCCGCGCACGCGCGTGCTGTTGATGGCGGCCGCGCTCTTCGCGGCGCTCGGCGCGCTCGTCTGGTATCTGAGCTATCACTACTGGTCGCAGCCGGTCACGCCGCTCCGGGCACCCTCGCAGGACGCCGAGCGGCTACCGACGCCGGCCGCCACGACGCCGCCCGCCGCCACGCCCGCCGCGACCACAACGCCGACGCCGACGCCCACGCCGACGCCCGGCGCTTCGCCGCAGGGGCAGGGCTTCGTGGGCGACGCTTCGTCGCCGCTCGCCCCGATGCGTCTGCTGATACCCGTCGCGGGCGTCGCGCCGGAGCAGTTGCAGGACACCTTCAGGGACTCGCGCAGCGAGGGGCGCGTCCACGACGCCATAGACATCATGGCGCCGCGCGACACGCCCGTCCTGGCCGCGACCGACGGCCGCGTCGTCAAGCTCTTCCGCAGCGTCAAGGGCGGCATCACCCTCTACCAGCTCGCCGCCGCGGACGAGCGCTACGTCCTCTACTACGCGCACCTCGAACGCTACGCCGACGGCCTCGCCGAGGGGCACGTCGCGCGGCGCGGCGAGACGCTCGGCTACGTCGGCGACAGCGGCAACGCCACGCCCGGCAACACGCACCTCCACTTCCAAATCTACCGCGTCGAAGACCCCAAAAAATTCTGGACGGGCGAGAACCTCAACCCCTACCCGCTCCTCGGCGGCCGGCACTAGCCGCCCGCGCCTCAGGCTTTTTCTGTACGACTGGCGTCCGTAAACGGTGCGCGCGCCGGCCGCCGCCGTCTATCTTTCCGGCCAAACTGCGCGGGCCGCGTGCGGGAACGGGAGTTGCCGGGTGATTGCGGGAGCGTCTGCGCCCTGAACTCTCCCGCCGAACCGAAGGGGCGCGGGAGTCTTGGTTTTGAGGAGTCGAAAAAGATTGATGAGCACTAAACGATTGAAGATGATTTTGAAGTCGCCGCCGGCGCTCGTCGCCGCGCTGGTGCTGCTCGCGGCCCCGGGCTGCACGACGGGCGGGCCGGCGAACACGGCCGCGCCGAGCGCGCCGGCCACCACCTCCGCGTCGCCCGCGGCGACGCCCGCGGCGAGCCCCGCGGCGAACGGCGCGGCGGCGGCGGCCAGCCTGCCGGTGACGCTGCCGGTGCTCGACGCGATGTTCGCCGACGAGGCTTTCGCCGGCGAGCTGAAGTCGAAGCTGCAACTAACGGACGAGCAGGTAGAGGGCCTGCGCAGGGTGGCGGGCGAGGAGCGCGCCGGCCTCGACGAGGCGGGCGAATCCTCCGGCTCGACGGCCGCGGCGACGCGGCGCGCCTCCGAGAAGATTCAGTCGGTCATCGGCCCCGAGAAGGCGACGGCCTTCAACGCGTTCGTCAGCGAGCGCTGGGCCGGCGGGGCCGCGGAGCAGTCCGCGGGCGGGAAGCCGAACTCCGTCCCGACCGACACGCGCGTCGTCGTCAACGCGCCGGCCTACCGCATGGACGTCTTCCAGAGCGGCAAGCTCGTCAAGACCTACAAGGTCGGCATCGGCTACCCCGAGTTCCCGCTGCCGCAGGGCTTGAGGAAGGCCGACACCATCATCTTCAACCCGACGTGGACGCCGCCCGACGAGCCGTGGGTCAAGGGGAAGTTCGAGCCCGGCAAGAAGGTCGAGGCGGGCAGTAAGGACAACCCGCTCGGCCCCATCAAGATTCCCATCGGCCTGCCCTCGCTCATCCACGGCGGCAAGGCCCCGGCGAAGCTCGGCGGCTTCGCCTCGCACGGATGCGTGGGCCTGACCAACGCGCAGGTGCAGGACTTCTCGGTCGTGCTCGCGTCCCTGGGCGGCGGGCAGCTCACGCCCGAGGACGTGGCCGGCTACGCGAAGTCGAAAGAGGAGACGAAGCAGGTCAAGCTCTCCGCGCCCGTCTCGGTCGAGCTGCGCTACGAGACCATCGTCGTCGAGGACGGGCGCCTGCACATCTACCGCGACGTTTACGACAAGGGCACGAACACGGAGGAGAACCTGCGCCGCGTCCTCGAAGTCTACGGCGTGAAGCTCGAAGACCTCTCCGAGCAGGAGCGCGCGCAGGTCACGGACGCGCTCAAGGCGATGGCGCGCGACGCGCAGGGCAACCCGGCCGACGGCCAGCCCTCGGCGTCGCCTTCGCCCTCGCCCTCGCCCGGCAAGGGGAAGAACGAGAAGGACGAGAAGAGCGAGAAGAACGTCCGCGAGACGAAGACCATCAAGGGGCAGAAGGAGGTCGTCGTCGACATCGCGGCGCTGCGCGGCAAGGGCTACCCCGCGCCCGTCAACCTCGACACCGGCGGCGCGCCGCAGCAGAAGCAAACGGCCGCGCCGAAGAAGAAGGCTTAGCGCTAACAAGGACGCCAAAGCCGGGAGCGCGGGCATCCCTGCCCGCCAAAGCGTGCTCAAGCACGCTTAGCAGAGAAGCGCCGTCACTCAGGGTTGAGTAACGGCGCTTCTCTGTCTTCGCGCTGTCGCGCTCATGGCGGGCTAGTGTGCCCGCGCTCCCGGCAGATAGTTTCGGGTTCTTCTTTAGAGGTAGCTCAGCCAGGCGTCGCGCCGCCGCCGCTTGACGCCCGCGAACCAGCGGCAGAGCGGGTAGAGCGCGAGGACGACGCCGAGCCAGACGAGGTAGACGACGAGCAGGTCGTAGCCGTAGCCGGGCGGCTCAAGCTGCGGCGCGCCCGGCGGCGGCCAGTTCAGGAAGAGCCACTCGGCGCGCCCGTACTTCGCGTAGGCGAAGGCGACCGCCGCGAGGTGTAAGAGAGGGAAGTGTAGGAGGTAGTAAAACATCGGCACGCGGCCGAAGACGACGAAGGGGCGCAGGAGCGCGTGAGGCTCTCTGCCCGCGCCCCGGTCGAAGAGCGCGACGGCGATGATCGAAGGCCCGAGCGTCATCAGCAGGAAGAGGAGCGACGGCGGATACTTCGTCGTGTTCAGGAACGAGAGGAACGTGTACCACGCGCCGCGCTCTTGAAACCCCCACGGCCGCGGGTCGCCGTAGACGTTCAGCGCGCGCAGCGCGACAAACAGCAGAACGGCCGCCCCGCCGAGCATGAAGAGGATCCGCCGCCGACGCTCGCGCTCGAGCGTCAGCAGGCTGCCGAACGCGTAGCCCGCGGCCATCACCCCTATCCACGGGACGAGCGGGTAGGCGACGAGGAAGACGTAGCCGTCGCGCGGCGTCAGTATGTTCGTCTCG
>DASVTS010000213.1:0-58358 GCA_036387455.1 Pyrinomonadaceae bacterium
CTGCCCGTCGTCTCGTTCACGGGGCCGGCGCTCGCCATCCTGATTACGGGCACGGTCGTCGTCGAGCGCATCTTCGCCATGCCGGGCCTCGGCAACTACTTCATCAACGCGAACCTGAACCGCGACGAGCCGCTCATCCTCGGCATCGTCGCCTTCGCCTCGATTCTGGTGCTGATCTTCAACCTGCTGGTCGACATAGCCTACGGCTTCATCGACCCGCGGATACGCTACTGAAGCCATGAGCGAAGACAGGAATCCGCAGGTGCCGACCGAAAAGGGACGCTCGCAGAACCCCTGGGACGCGGGCGAGCCGGCGCTGACGCCGAGGGGCACGCCGCCGAGCGCCCCCGTCGGCGCGCGACGCGGCGACGAGATACACGCCTTCCCCGAGACGGCCGTCGGCGAGGGCGACGTGCGCACGGCCGACGAGGGCCCGCGCGCCGTCGTCTCCGGCACGTCGCTGTGGAAGGACGCGTGGCGGCGGCTGCTGCGGAACAGGCTGGCCGTCTTCGGGCTGTTCGTCGTCGCGCTCATCATCGTCGCGGTGGCCGTCGGGCCGCCCATCATCAAGGCGGCGACGGGCTACCAGTACGACACCATCCCGGCCGACTCGAAGCTGGTGCAGTCGTTCCCGCCCTTCCAGATGCCCGACGCGACGAAGCCGGGCGAGTTGTCCTTCTCGGCGACGCACCCGATGGGCACCGACAGCGCCGGGCGCGACATGCTGGCGCGCGTGCTCCAGGGCGGGCGCATCTCTCTGATGGTCGGGGTGATTTCGACCTTCGTCTCGCTGCTCATCGGCATCACCTGGGGCGCGACGGCCGGCTACCTCGGCGGCAAGGCGGACGACGTGATGATGCGAATCGTGGACGTGCTCTACGCGATTCCCTACATGATGATCGTCATCGTGCTGCTGGCCTTCTTCGGCGGGCGCTCGCCTTTGCAGCAGATTTTCCTGCTGTTCGCGGCCATCGGGGCCGTCTCGTGGCTGACGATGGCGCGCATCGTGCGCGGGCAGGTCATCTCGCTCAAGAACCAGGAGTTCGTCCTGGCGGCGCGCGCCACCGGCGTCTCGACGCCGAAGATCATCTTCCGCCACCTCGTCCCGAACGCGCTCGGGCCGGTCATCGTCTACGCGACGCTGACCATCCCGTCGGTGATGTTGCAGGAGGCGTTCCTCTCGTTCCTCGGCCTCGGCGTGCAGGCGCCCTACGCCTCCTGGGGGAGCCTCGCGCAGGAGGGCATCCAGAACATCGCGGTCTTCCCCTGGCAGCTCGTCTTCCCCGGCGTGACGATGGCGCTGACGCTCTTCTCGCTCAACTTCCTCGGCGACGGCCTGCGCGACGCGCTCGACCCGCAGATGAGAAAATTCTAGATGAGCAGCCCAGACGGCACCCTTCTTTCTGTGCGCGACCTGCGGACGTACTTCGAGACGGAGGACGGCACCGTGCGCGCCGTGGACGGCATCAGCTTCGACCTGCGGCGCGGCCAGACGCTCGGCATCGTGGGCGAGTCGGGGTCGGGCAAGTCGGTGACGAACCTCTCGGTCATCCGCCTCATCCCGAGCCCGCCCGGCCGGATAGTCTCGGGCGAGGTGCTCTTCCACGGGCAGGACATCCTGAGCTTGCCGCCCGACGAGGTGCGGAAGATTCGCGGCAAGCGCATCAGCATGATCTTCCAGGACCCGATGACCTCGCTCAACCCCTTCATGCGCATCTCCAGGCAGCTGATGGAGATTACGCAGATACACCTCGGCCACAGCCGGGAGCAGGCCTACGAGCACGCCGTCAAGATGCTGGAGACGGTCGGCATCCCCGAGGCGCGGGCGCGCGTGGACTCCTACCCGCACGAGTTCTCGGGCGGGATGCGCCAGCGCGTGATGATCGCCATGGCGCTCTCGTGCGAGCCCGAGCTGCTCATCGCCGACGAGCCGACCACCGCGCTCGACGTCACCATCCAGGCGCAGATTCTCGAACTCATCAGGAAGCTGAAGGAGGAGACGGGCACCAGCGTCATCCTCATCACGCACGACCTCGGCGTCGTCGCCGGCATGGCCGACCACATCATCGTCATGTACGCCGGCAAGGTCTTCGAGCAGGCGCCGACGCGCGAGCTGTTCGCCGCGCCCGGCAACCCGTACACGAAGGGGCTTTTGAAGTCCGTCCCCGACCCCGCGCACGAGGAGGGGACCGAGTTGTACCAGATTCCGGGCCTCCCGCCCGACGTGGCGCACCTGCCCGTTGACCAGTGCCCCTTCGCCGAGCGCTGCTACCGCGTCGAGGACGTCTGCCGCCGCGAGTTCCCGCCCTTCGTCCGGTTGAACGAAGAACACTTCTCGCTCTGCCACTTCGCCGAGGAGGTCTACGCCGACTCGCTCGCGGCGGGCGGCGGCGCCCGCGCGGGCGGGCCGGACCCCGACGGCGTGAACCTGCAAGGAGGCGCCGGCCGATGACGACGCGGGGCGTGCAGCCGGGCGCGACGGCGAGGGGCGACGCCGGACAGTTGGCGGACGCGGGCGCGCGCGAGCCGCTCATCTCCATCCGCGAGCTGAAGGTTCACTTCGACCTCGGCGGCGGCGGCGTGTGGGACAGGCTGGTCGGCGGCAACGGCGTCAGGCGCGTGGTCAAGGCCGTGGACGGCGTCTCGCTCGACATCTACCCCGGCGAGACCCTGGGGCTCGTCGGCGAGTCCGGCTGCGGCAAGTCCACGCTCGGGCGCGCGCTGCTGCGGCTGACCGAGCCGACCGGCGGGCAGGTGCTCTTCCGCGGGCGCGACCTCGCGCGCCTCTCGAAGGGCGAGATGCGCGGGCAGCGCCGCCACCTCCAGATGATATTTCAGGACCCTTACGCGAGCTTGAACCCACGCATGACCGTCTCGCAAATCATCGGCGAGCCGCTCGACACCTTCGGGCTCGGCGGGGGCGACCGCGAGGGGCGCGTGCGCGAGCTGATGCAGACGGTCGGCCTGAGCCCCCGCTTCCTCAAGCGCTACCCGCACGAGTTCTCCGGCGGGCAGCGCCAGCGCATCGGCATCGCCCGGGCGCTCGCCGCCGACCCGGACTTCGTCGTCGCCGACGAGCCCATCTCGGCGCTCGACGTCTCCATCCAGGCGCAGATCATGAACCTGATGGAGCGCTTGCAGCGCGAGCGCGACCTGACCTACCTCTTCATCTCGCACGACCTGCGCGCCATCCGCCACGTCTCGGACCGCGTGGCCGTGATGTACCTCGGCAAGCTGGTCGAGCTGGCCGACGCGAAGGTCAGCTACCGCGACCCCCTGATGCCCTACACGAAGGCGCTCATCTCGGCCGTCCCCGTCCCCGACCCCGCCGTCGAGGCCGCGCGGCAGCGCATCGTCCTCCAGGGCGACGTGCCCTCTCCCATCAACCCGCCGCAGGGCTGTCGCTTCCACACGCGCTGCCCCTGGGCGATAGAGAAGTGCAAAGAGGTCGTGCCGCCCCTGGCCGAAATCAAGCCGAACCACTTCGCCGCCTGCATCCGCATCAGCCCGGAAGAGCCCGACATAGAAAAGGTTGCGCCGGGCGACGCGCCGGGCCTGAGGGGCACGGGGCGGGTCATCGCGCAGTGAAACTCCCCCGGCATTAGGTGTTTAAACAAGGGAGACAAGGTTCCGGGCTTTTTTTGCGTGCGAGCAGGCCATCCCGGCTCCCGAAATCCCTTGTCTGTTGCCGTGCGGGCAAATATACTGCGGTTGGAGGATGGGTGTAGCCGTTTGGCCGCCTTCTCTCTCTGAGATTCAGCCTGCTATCGACGGGTCGCCCGTCCGCTCACGCAGTCGAACCTCCCTCCGCCCGCAATTCGAAGTCCGAAAGAATCGTGCCGCGACAGGTGATGGACAACACCACCCCGCCCCCAGTGGGTGCTGCCCAGGGACAGACTTCCGCCGTGCTGCCACACGGCTGGGCGGAGGTGCAGGAAGGGCTCGCCTCGTCGTCGGGCCTCGCCCTCCTGCTCGTCGAGGGGCGACAGCCGCCGGCCCTGTCGGTCGCCAACAACAACTCCATCTGCCACGCCCTCCAGTCCTCGCCCGCGCACGCGCACCTCTGCCAGCCCGACTGCGGCGAGGCTTTCTTCCGCGCACGGGAGGCCGGGCGCGCGGTGCAGTACCGCTGTCACGCCGGCCTCCACTGCTTCGCCGCGCCGGTCGAGCCGGGCGCCGGGCGCCAGTCGGCCGTCATCGGCGGGCGCGCGTTCCTGCGCGTGGCGGACTACCGCGCGCTGGCCGAACGCCTGCGCGCGGGCGACCTCTCGGACCTCCTCTCGGCCGAACTCTTCTCGAACGTCATCTTCGCCTCGCGCCAGGATTTGGAAGAACTCGCCGGCCGCGTCGCGGAGGCGGCCGAGGCTTACACCGCCTCGCGCCGGAACAGGTCGCTGGCGGAGGCGCCCGCGGGGAAGAGGACGGCCGCGCAGGAGCGGCCCGCCTTCGGCGCCGACGGCATCGCCGGCGAACTGGTCGCCCACGCCGCGCCCGACGAGCCCGCGGCGCCCGCCACCACGAACGGCCACCGCAAGCCCGACCCGCAGGCCGAGCCCGCGGCGAAGGATTCGGGAAAGTCCGAGGGCCTGGCGCGCGCCGCCGTGAGCAACGGGTCGGCGGCCGGGGCCGCTGAAGTGAGTGCCGCCGCCCTCGGCGTCGAAGCCGAATCGGAGACCGCGGCCGCCGCCGCCGGAGCCCCGGAGGCGGGCGGCGCGGGCGAGGCTCACGGCGCGTCCCCGCGTGGGGCGCTGTCGGGCGGGACGCTGGAGGACGCCTGCCGCAAGGCCGTCAAGACTTTGACGGCCGACTACGGCGTCGAGTCGCTCGCGCTCCTCATCCGCACGGACGACGTCTTCTACCCCACCTGCGTCACGGGCATGTTCACGCGCAAGCCGCCGCGCGTCGCGCTCAAGCCGAAGGAGATTAAGCTCCTCCTCGCGGCGACCAAAGGCGACTCGCTCGCCGTCCCCGCCGGCGGACGCACCTCCTCGAAACACGAGGAGGCGGTCGAGCTGTTCCCGCTCGTCGTCGGCGACGACATCAAGGGCGCGCTCCTCGTCGGCGACGCGGGCCTGAGCGAGGAGCAGCGGCGCGCGCTCGCCGCCTTCTGCCGCGACATCTCGATGCCCCTCGAACTGACCCGCCTGCGCGAGGAGCTTGAGCGGCGCGTGCGCGCGGCGACGCAGCTGCGCGCCTTCACCGAGGTCGTCAACTCCGCGCGCCCCGAGGACGCCTACACGACCATCCTCCGCCACTCGGCCGAGCTGCTGAAGGCCGAGCGCGGCTCGCTCCTCCTCTTCGACGAGCGCGCCGGCGAGCTCGCGGTCAAGGCCGCGCTCGGCCCGCGCGCCGAGGTGACGCGCGAGACGCGCGTGCGGCTCGGCGAGGGGGTCGCCGGGACGGTCCTGAGGGAGGGGAGGCCGGCGGTCGTCCGCGACGTGTCGAAGGTCTCGGGCTGGCCGACGGCCTCCTCGGAGCGGAGCTACAAGACGAAGTCTTTCATCAGCTACCCCATCGTCGTCGGCGGGCGCAAGGTCGGCGTCCTAAACGTGACGGACAAGGCGGGCGGCGGCGCCTACGACGAGTTCGACCTCGGCCTGCTCGACATGATTGCGCCGCAGATGGCGCTCGCGCTCGACCGCGTCGAGTGGCACAGCAAGGCCACGCAGTTCCAACTGCTCTCCATCACCGACCCGCTGACGGGGCTCGTCAACCGCCGCTACCTCGAAGAGCGCTTGCAGGAGGAGCTTGAGCGCTCGAAGCGCCACCGCTTCTCGATGAGCTTCATGATGGTGGACATCGACGACTTCAAGGCTTACAACGACGCGCACGGCCACCAGGCCGGCGACCTCGCGCTTGAGATGACGGCCCAATGCCTGAAGACGGCGCTCAGGTCGGCGGACGTCGCGGCGCGCTACGGCGGCGAGGAGTTCAGCATCCTCCTGCCGCAGACGGGGCTCGCCGAGGCGCGCGTCATCGGCGAGCGCATCCGCCGCCGCATCGAGCGGACGCAGTTCCCGCACGGCGAGGGTCAGCCGACCGGCGCCGTCACCGTCTCCATCGGCGTCTCGACCTTCGGCGCCGAGCTGGACGCGCCGGCCGAAATCATCTACGCCGCCGACCAGGCGCTCTACGCCGCGAAGGCGCGCGGCAAGAACTGCATCGAGTCTTACGAGCCGAAGCGGCGGAAGAAGCCGGAGAAGGGGCCGCCCGCGGCCGACGCCGGGGAGGGCGAAGGCTAACGGCTGACGCCGACGGACGATGCCTGTCAAGACCCCAAAACAGAGGCGTGTCCTCGCGCGCACGCCGCCCGACGCCTTCGTCGGGCGGGCCGAGCAGTTGCGCGAGCTGACCGCGCTCGGCTCGCCGAGGGCCGGGCACCAGGGCGTCCTGCTGTTCGCCGCGCCGCAGTCGGGCGTCTCCGAACTCCTCCGGCAAGCCTTCGACGAGCTGTTCCGCCAGCGGGGCGGCCCCGCCCCCGTCTACTTCGCCTTCTCGCGCGCCGACGCCGCGACGACGGCCGCCGCCCGCCGCTTCCTCCAGACCTTCCTCACGCAGGCGGTCGCGCACCGGCGCGACGACCCCGCACTCGTCACGGCCACGCCGACGCTGCGCACCCTGCTCGAACTCGCCGCGCCGCAGGACTACGAGTGGGTCGAGCAACTGATTCAAGACTTCGAGCGCGCGCAGGGCGAGGGCGACGAGCGCGCGCTCGTCCGTCTGTGCCTCGGCGCGCCGCGGCAGGCGGCCGCGAGGGGCGTCCGCACGGTCGTCCTCTTCGACGACGTGCACCTCTCCGAGCGCCTGCGCGGCGAGGTCGCGCTCGGCCCGCTGCTGGCGCAGGCCGCCGCGCAGTCGGGCGTGCCCTTCGTCATCGCCGGCCCGCGCCGCCGCCTGCTCGACCTCCTCAACGGCTCGGCGCAGCTCCCCGCGCCCGACGGCCTGCGCAAGCTCCACCTCGACCGCCTCAAGGAGTCGGACGCGCGCGCCCTCGCCGAGGGGCTGGCGCGGCGGCTCGAAGTCTCGCTCACGGACGAGACGCGCGACCTCGCCGTGCAGCAGCTCGAAGCGAGCCCCTACCTGATTAACGCCCTCTTCGACGCCGCGAGCGCCGACGGCGGGCGGCTGACGAGCTTCCGCGACTTCCAGAGCCTCTACGTGGACGAGCTTCTGGGCGGGCGCGTCCAGCGGCGCTACACCTCGGTGCTCGAAGAGGTCGCGCCCTCGCCCGTGCTCCGCCGCGGCCTCCTGCGCGTGCTCCACGAGTCGGCGTCGGGCGCTTCGGGGAAGGCGCCGGCCGAGGCGTGGATGAAGCGGCTGGGGGTGGACGCCGCCGAGTTCGAGCGCGTGATGCGCCTGCTCCACATGCACGAGCTGGCGAGCTTCCACACCACGCACGTCGAGCCGACGCCGACGACCGCGTGGCGCGACTTCATCGAAGTGAGCTACCGGCTCCAGGTCGCCGCCGAGCCGCGCGCCCTCGTCGTCGCCGACACGCTGGTCGAGGCGCTCAAGCGCGCGCCGCGGACGATGGCCCGCCACTACCGCCGGGAGTCGGCGCTCCGCCTGGGTGAGCTGATGCGGGGCTTCAACTTCGAGCGCGTGCCCGCGAGCCTCCTGCACTACGACCGCTACGCGCGCATGTACCGCGGCCTGCCGCGCGACGAGGCGGCGTCGGCGCTCGAAGCGGAGTCCGACACCGTCCAGCTCCCGCAGATCGTCCACGCCGCGAGCTGCGCCTCGTTCCACCCGCCGATGCGCCAGTTCTGCGACGAGGAGCGTTGCTCGGTGGCGCACGGGTTCGAGTCGGGCGAATACGCGGAGGCGGGCGAGGTCGTCTGGGTCGCGGCCGAGGTCGAGTCGAAGCTCGAAGCCGGGCGGGCGCTCGCCGGCCTCTGGCTCGACCGCCTGGAGCAGGTCGCGCAGTCGTGCGGCTTCGAGCGCGTGCGGTTCTGGCTCGTCGCGCGCGAGGGCTTCTCGGCCGAGGCGTCGGAGCTTCTGAACGAGCGCGGGGCGTACGGGTCGTCCGGCGAGCAGCTCGAACTGCTGCGGGCGCGGCTCTCTGCGGCGGCGGCGGGCGCCGCGGGCGCGGGGGAGGCCGACGAGTTCGCCGTCGAATTGCCGATGACGGAGGACGCCGAGCTGATCGCGGCCAACACCGTCGAGCAGATAGCGCGCCGGATGGAGTTCCAGCCCGAGGACATCAACAAAATTAAGCACGCGCTCATCGAGGCGTGCATCAACGCCTCGGAGCACTCCCTGAGCACCGAGCGAAAAATCTATAACCGGTTTCGGGTCGAAGGTGATAAATTAGTCATCACTGTTTCCAGCCGCGGGCTCTCCCTGCCCGCCAGCGTCGCCGAGAACGGCGCCGCGTCCGCTGACAAAAACGGCGGCGCCGCCGAGGGCGCGAAGGGGCGTAGGGGCTGGGGACTGAAACTCATCCGCACGCTGATGGACGACGTGGAGTTCGAGCGCGTCGACGACGGCACCCGACTGCGGATGACGAAATATCTTCGCAGATAGAAGGGAAGACGAGACAGCGATGGCGAAGCCGGTCACCGATCCCCCGCCGAGGGAGGGCGGGGATGTCGCGGTCGTCTACGCGGGCGACTACGTCAACAAGATGAGCGGCCAGCGCATCGAGCGCGAGTGCCTGACGCGGATCGAGCGCGGCTGCCGCGCGCTGGTCATCAACTTCCGCGACACCGAGCTGGTCAACAGCATCGGCGTCTCGATCCTGCTGGGCGTCATCGACGCGGCCGAGCGGCGCGGCGCCCGCGTCGCCTTCTCCAACGTGAGCGTCCACACGCTCAAGCTCTTCGAGCTGCTGGGCCTGACGCGCCTCGTCGTCCTCGCCGACAGCGAGGAGGACGCGCTCGCCACCCTCGAAGAGTTCTCGACGACGCCCCCCGGACACTGAAAGGCCGTGAACCGTGAACCGTAAACCGTGACAGGAAAGAATCGTCTTTCTCACGTCAAGGTTCACGGTTCACGGTTCACGCTCTCGTAACGGTTCACGGTTCACGTCTCTTATGTCAGACAGCACGCGCATGGTCCTGCACGCCTTCGCGGCGCTTGCCGACTTGGGCGAGGAGATAGCCGAGACGAGCGACTTCGAGGAGATGGTGCGTTCGGCGCTCCACGTCGTCCTCGGCGCGATGGGCATCCGGCGCGGCGCCGTGGCCGAGTTCGACCGCGAGGCCGCCGCGCTGCGCTTCGTCGCCGCGCGCGGCTTCGACGAGGGGCCGCCGGCCGAAGTCAAACTCCCGGCGAGGCCGCACGACGGCGCGAACGGCAACGGCTCCGCCCCGTTCGCGCACGCCTTGCAGGAATACGCGCTCGTCGAGCACGAGATTCACGCGAGGTTCCGCGACGCGGGCGTCGAGGTGGTCACGCCGCTCGTCGTCCGCGGCGAGCTGGTCGGCGTCATCCTGCTCGGCGGGAAGGCGAGCGGCGAGGGCTTCTCGCAGGAGGACAGGGAACTCGCCCGCGCGCTCGGGCGGCACGTCGGCGTGGGGCTGCACAACCACCGCCTGCTGCGCGAGGTCGAGCGGCGCGCGGAGGAGAACCGGAAGCTCTACGAGAACCTGAAGGGCAGCTACAAGGACACGGTGCGCGCCTTCGCCGCCGCCATCGACTGCAAGGACAAGTACACGCAGGGCCACTCGGAGCGCGTCGGCAAGTACAGCGAGATCATCGCGCGCGAGATGGGCTGGAAGGACGAGGAGGTCGAGGCCATCGCCATCGGCGGCTACCTCCACGACGTCGGCAAGCTCGTCGTCGACCGCGACATCATCAACGCGCCCTACCGCATCGACGCCAAGCAGTCGTCGGAGCTGAACCGCCACCCGGCCGCCGGCTACGAGATACTCCGCCCCATCCACCACCCCTTCGCCGACATCCCGCTCATGGCGCGCTACCACCACGAGCGCCCGGACGGGCGCGGCTACCCCGAGGGCCTGAAGGACGAGGAGATTCCCGCGGGCGCCAAGATAGTCTCGCTCGCCGACTCGTTCGACGCGATGACGACCGACCGCCCCTACCGCCGCCGCCGCACCTTCGACGAGGTGGTCGCCGACTTCCGCCGCAACGCCGGCCTCCAGTTCGCCACGCCCGTCGTCGTCGCCCTCTGCCGCGCCCTCCTCAAAGAGGCCCGCGGCGAGACGCGCCCCCGCCAGATGATGCGCCTCCTAGGCCGTGACTACGTCGAGGAGCAGGCCCTGCCCGCCCTCGAACAGCTCATCCACGACCTCGAATCCGGCGCCCACCCGACCGCCGTTCAGGCATAGGGGCAACAGGATTTAGCCAGAGGGGCACGGGTAATGACTTTACCCGTGCCCCTCCGGCTAAATCCTAAAGCTTGCTCGCCTACTAATCCTCTACATTTTCAAATCAAAAGAGTGGTTACGAAGCAGGTTACTTCGGTTGAATCCTCAGGGTGAAGCTGGCGATGTCTATCTTCTGGTCGGGGAGGACCTCGACGCGCTCCTCGCGCGGGACTTCGCGGCCGCCGACGAAGGTCGGGTTTCTGCCTTTCGGGGTGAACCAGTAGCGGCCCGTGTTGTCGAGTTCGAGGGTGGCGTGGCTGCGGCTGACCTCCGGGTCGCCCTTGATGGGGAGGTCCACCGTGACCGACTTGGAGCCGCGGCCGATGGTGATCTCGTTCTTGAGGACGGGGACGACCGACTGGCGCTGCCCGTTGTGCCAGACCTCGACGCTGTACAGCTCGGCGGGGCGGACGGAGACCTTCGTCACGTCGCTCTCAAGCTCGCCGGTCTGGCCGGGGCCGGGCGCGGCGGCGGCCGTCTGCGACGCGTTCGTCGCGGCCGACAGCTCGGCGGGGCGCGCGGTGACCATCGTGTGGCCGCCCTGCTCGTTCGACTCCCAGACGGGCTGGACGCGGAACTCGCCCTTGTTGAGCGTGCCGTCCACGCGCAGCTCGACGGCGAAGGACTTGGTGGCAAGCTGGGTCTGGCCCGAGAGTTCGCGCGCGCGCTCGGAGAGGACGTAGTAGAGCCCCTGCTCCAGCCCGCGCCGCTTCTCGCCCTGCCACTCCTTGTCGTCCTCACTTGAGAGGTAGACGACGTACTCGGGCGGGATGTAGGTCGGCCCGCCGGGCGGGGTGAACATCTCGCGCTGCATGACGGCCTCGACCTCGCGCGCGACCTTGACGAGGAAGTCCTCCCACACGCGGCGCGGCCGCGCCTTCTCGTCCACCTCGGCCAGCGGGTCGTCCGAGACCTCGCCGTCAATCCAGCGCCGAATCGAATCTATTATGCTCACAGTCTCTGTCACCTCTCCGCGGGGCAAGAATAAAGACCCGGAACTAAGACCTGGTTCTCAAGAGCGTCTTGTTGACCCAGCCCTCGTCGGCCGAGTCGGGGTCGGCCTTCGGGCGCGAGTGCTCGATGACCTGCACCTGGCACCAGTTGCCGCTCACCTGTAAGACCCGCACGCGCGAGCCGGCCTCGGCCAAGCCCACCTTCGTGTAGCTCGAATCGGGGCCCTTGCGCAAGTTCGCGTCGGTCGTCGTCACGAACTCGCTGCCGGCCGCCGCCGCCCTCCCGGCCGCGGCGCCCGCCTGCTGCGGCTGCGGCCGCGCCGCGCCGCCCCCGCGCGTGTTCTGGACGTAGCGGTAGGTGGCGTAGAGCATCCCGGTGAAGGCGAGCAGGAGGAGGAGCGCGACGCCCCACTTGCGCAGGCGCGAGGCCGGGCGCGGCTGGCGCGGCGGCGCCGCGCGCGGCGGCGTGTCGGCGTAGAGGTCGGAAGGGTGCCCGCCCCCGGCGCGCGGGACGGGGAAGGGGCCGGGCCCCGACTCGTCGACGGTGACGTGGGCCGAGCCCGCGCGCGCGCCGATGGGGACGACGAAGCGGTGGCGCTGCCCGCTGTCCTCACCCGCGGGGCGCGACACGCGGTCGAAGGTCGGCGCGGGCGGGGGCGCGGCCGAGAAGCCGCCCGGGCCCCCGTCTCTCCTGAAGCCGCGCTCGTCGGGCTCGCCGGGGCCGGCCACGCCGCCGTCGGGCCGGCGGAGCGGGCGCGTCTGCGCCATCGTCGCGTCGCGGATTTCGCGCCAGAACTCCTCGACCGTCTGGTGGCGCCTTTCCGGGTAGGTCTGCGTCGCCCGCTCAAGCACCCTCAGCACGTACCCCGCCCACGGCTCGGCGGCGAACTCCTGCGGGAGCTGCGTGATGGGTTTCTGCGAGAAGCGGCGCGGCGCCTCGCCCGTCAAAACCATGTAGGTCGTCTTGGCCAGCGAGTAGATGTCGGCGGCGGGGGTGAGCTGGATGACCCGCGGGCGCGTGAGCGAGGCCGTGTCGAGCGGCCCCGTCACGGCGAGCGGGTGGTGCTCGGGCGCGGCGTAGACGTCGGTGCCGACGCGCGTGATGGCGCCCTCGGCCGCCTCGATCTTGGCGACGCCGAAGTCCGCGATCTTGATGGTGTGCTGGTCGGCCGTGAGCAGGAGGTTCTGCGGCTTGATGTCGCGGTGGATGACGCCGTGCTTGTGCGCGTGCGCGAGCCCCTCGCAGACCTGTTCGAGGTAGAAGAGCGCGCCGTCGAGCGGCAGCGGGTGGCGCAGCACGAGCGCCTGGAGGTCGCCGCCCGGCAGGTACTCGACGACGAGGTAGTGGAACGTGCGGTTCTGGAGGTCGATGGCCGTGCCGTGGCCGAGGCGGCTGATGATGTGCGGGTGGCGCACGCGGTCGAGCGCGATGGCCTCGTTGCGGAAGTTCTCGACGAGCGTGCGCTCAAGCTCCGGGTCGGGCACCCCCTGGAGGTGCGTGTTGAGCGCCTTGATGACGACCGTCCGCGGCGCGCCCGGCTGCGCCGCCGTGTCCTCCGCCACGTAGACCTCCGAGTAGCTGCCGCGCCCAAGGCAGTCGAGCACGTTGTAGCGCCCGTCGAGTCTACATTGTTGTAGCTTCAGCTCGCTCATTACAAGTCAGGGGGTCGGTGCCGTGGACGGTTCGCCCGCGGGGGCCTGCTGCGGGCGGACGAACTCCGAGAGGGCTTCGGCGGCCTGGCGCGCGGCGGCGTCGTTGCGGGCGCGCAGGTGCGAGGCGACTTCGGCCAGCCGCGCGTCAATCTTCAGCTCGCCGTTGGCCGGCGTCGTGTTCTCGCCCGCCCGCTGGATGGCGCGTTCGAAGGCGGCGGCGGCCTCGGGCTGGCGGTCGGTCAGGAGCAGCGCGCGCCCGTAGAGGTACAGGAACTCGGGGTCGGCCGACTCCAGCGGGTGGCCGTCGGCCTCGGCCGACATCCGCGCGGCCTCGGACGCGGGCGAGAGGTCTACGGCGCGGCGCAGCCGGCCGAACCTGTCGGACTGGCTCTCGGCGGGCGTCGCGGTGACGGCCGCCGAGGGCGCGGGCGTCGGCGGCGGCGCCGCGTCGCGCGCGAGTGCGGCCTGCCGGGACACCCCTTTGCGCTCGAACATCATCCCCACGTAGAAGGCGAGCCCGACGGCGCCGAGCGTGAGCAGCAGCACGCCGACCGTCATCAGGCCGCGGCCCGGGCTGCCCGTGCCGGCGCGGACGTCGGACGGGCCGCCGTCTTCGCGCGACGTCCTCGGCTCAGCGGGCGTCGCCCCGGCCGCGCGCGCCCGCGGAGCCGGGGGGGCGGAGGAGGGCGAGGCGGTCGCCACGGCCGCGCCGGCCGAGTCGAAGGGCCTGCGCAGCAGCGGCGGCGAGGCGTCGGAGAGCGTGCGCGCCGCGAGCGGGTCGGGGCGCTCGCGGACGAGCGTCTGTTCGTCGTCGTCCGCGTCGTCGGCCGGGCCGCCCGCGCCGTCGGCGCCGACGCGGACGAGGACGGCGGTCAGGTTGTCTTCGGCCCCGCGCTCGTAGCAGCGCCGCTTCATCTCCTCGCAGGCGGCGTCGAGCGTGCGCGCGTTCGTCAGCAGCGAGCCCAGCTCGTCGTCGGGGATGTGGCGGGTGATGCCGTCCGAGCAGAGGAGGAAGAGCGTGCCGCGCTCGACGTCGAAGGTGCGCATGTCCACCTCGACCGAGGCTTCGGCGCCGAGGGCGCGGCTGATGACGTTGCGGTTCGGGTGGTTCGCGGCCTGCTCCGCGGTGAGCCGGCCGGCGCGCATCTCCTCCTCGACGAGCGAGTGGTCTTCGGTCTCGCGCGAGAGGCGGCCCCCGGGGCTGAGGCGGTAGAGGCGCGAGTCGCCGACGTGGCCCACGGTGGCGCGCAGGCCGTCGATGTGGAGCGCGACGATGGTCGTCGCCATCATGGCGAAGCGCGGCTGCTCGCGCGACATGCGGTAGATGGAGTCGTTGGCCCGCTGGATGGCGATCTCCATCAGGTCTTCGACGTCCTCGCCGTCGCGCTGGTTGGCGAACGCCTCGTGCAGGACTTCGATGGCGGTCTGCGACGCGACCTCGCCGGCCTGCGCGCCGCCCACGCCGTCGGCGACGGCGAAGACGCCCAGCGCGGAGTCGCTGAGCATCGAGTCCTCGTTCTCCGGGCGCTTCTCGCTCAGGCCGCGGTCGGTGACGGACGCCGTCTCAAGCGCGACGCCCGCGGGGTTGTCTGTCATTGAACCGCCTCCGGGACTCTGTAGTCTTCCTCCTCGCGGGGGAGCGCCGACGCGGACGCGGGCCGCCCGAGGGGCGACTCGGCGTCGCTCGCGTTGCGGTGCGAGAAGGCCAGGAGCATGCCGAGCATGGCAAAGCTCGTAATCAAACTGAAGCCGCCGTGACTGACGAAGGGCAGCGTGATGCCCGTCATCGGCAGGGCGCGCGTCGTGCCCCCGATGTTGACGAGCGCCTGGAAGCCGATGAAGGCCGTCAGGCCCGCCGAGCAGAGCTTGGTGAACATGTCGCGCGCCTCAATCGAGGTGCGCACGCCCGCGTTGACGAAGACGATGAGGGCGAGGATGATGACCGCCCCGCCGAGGAGCCCGAACTCCTCGGCGATGGCCGCGTAGATGTAGTCGGAGTCGGCCACGGGGATGACCTCGGAGAAGCCGAGGCCGAGGCCGCGCCCCGTCACGCGCCCGGCCGCCAGCCCGAAGGTGGCCTGCGACGGCTGGAACGCGATGCGGTCGAACCAGACGTCCACGTTGACGGTGCGCTGCATCGCCGGGCTCGACTCGGCCAGCTCCCTCATCCGCTGGTCGCGGCCGAGCGCGTCCTCGAAGTCCTTCTTCCACCACTCGGTGTCGGGCGAGGGCGGGTCGAAGCCGTCGAGCCAGAGGTGGAAGCGCTGCTTGATGCGGTCGGGCAGGACGGCGCGCACCGGCGTGGCGAGCGTGGCCAGCGTCGGCACGCGCTCCTGCACCGTGGGCGGGAGCGCGCCGACGACGAGGACGGCGACGACGAGCACCAGCGAGCCGACGAAGAGGAGCAACTGCGGCCAGCGCCGCACGGCGACGAGGTAGAGCGTCGCGTAGGCGCCGGTGAAGACGAGCATCTGCCCGAAGTCCTTCAGCGCGAAGAAGGGGATGAAGGGGATCGCGCCCATCGCCAGGAGCGGGATGACGTTGCGCGCGCGCGGCATCCCCCAGTAGGTGCGCGCCAGCTCCCGGTAGTGGACGGTCAGGATGCCCGCGAAGCCGAGCAGGAAGGGAATCTTCGACGGCTCCCACGGCGTCATGTTCCCCTGGAACTTGCCCGCGCTCGACCAGATGATGGCGCCGAAGAGCGGCCCGAGCGTGCAGACGACGATGACGAAGCTGTGGCGCTGCATCCAGTCGAGGTACCTGTCCTGCACGCAGACCCAGTAGGCCAGCGCCACCGCGAAGAAGGCGACGAGCGGAATCCACGTGAAGGAGGAGAAGAGCGCGCGGCCGACCGAGACTTCGGAGCGGCGCACGACCTCGGGCGTCGCCTCCGGCTGCGCCGCCGTGGGGTCGAGCCCCATCAACTGCTTCTTGTCGGGGCCGTAGAACTGGTTGATGTAGCGCAGGCGCTGCACCTGCGTCTTCTCGGCGCGCGCCTGCGCCTTGTTGCCCGAGCCGTACTCGGGGTCGCTGTAGAGGCGGTACTGGACGAGCAGCCCGACGGAGAAGAGCAGCACCGCCGTCGTGTAGAGCGTCCAACTGCCCTTGAACCTCATCACGCGCGAGAGCCAGAAGAGCAGGGCGATGAGCGGGACGAAGAGCAGCAGGTCGCGTGCCGCGCCGACCATCGAGGGCTCGTACCCGCGCAGCAGCGCCGAGTCGTAGACGGCGACGTAGCCGACGACCTCCAGCCCGATTATCAGCAGCAGCAACAGCAAGTGCGTCGAAGCGCGATTCTTCATTTAGCGTTCCCCCGGGAGCTTCACTGGTTGGCCTGGTTCGCCGCGCCGGCGCGGGGCCGTGCGGCCGGCGTCGCGCGGGCCCCGGGCGTCGAGCGCGGCTGCGGCGGCTGCTGCCCCGCGGGCGCCGGCTGCTGCGCCGCGGGCTGCGGCTGACCTTGCGCCGGCCTCTGCCCCTGCGGCTGTTGCGGCTGCGGCGCGACGCCCGGCCCGGCGAGCAGGCCGAGGTCGCGCGCCTTCAGGACGAGCGCGGCGGCGACGGGCGCGGCGGCCTTCGCGCCGTAGCCGCCGCCCTCGATGATGACGGCGATGGCGAGCTGCGGGCGGTCGAGCGGCGCGATGCAGAGGAACCAGCTGTCGATGCGGAACTCGGGGTCGAGCATCGTCTCCCAGTACTCGCGGATGGGGTTGCCGCGCCGGTCGCGCTCGACCTTCTTGACCTTCCGCTCCTCGCCGGTCTTCGGGTCGTAGAGCGGAATCTGCTTCTCGGCCGTCCCCGTCTTGCCGCCCGTGATGATGCCCTGCGCGTGGACGGGCGCGAGCACGCTCGTCGCCGTGCCCGACGACCCGGCCGTGACGAGCCCCATGATGCGCCGCATCTCGGCCGCGTGCTGCGGCGTCGTCGCCTGCGCCCAGACTTCGGGCGGGCGGTCGTACTCGACCTTCGGCTTCATCAGCTTGCCTTCGAGGTTGGCGACCGCCGAGGCGACGAGCGCCATCTGGAACGGCGTCATCTGCCCGGCGTAGCCCTGCCCGAATCCGATGAGGCCGAGGTCGTAAGGCCGCTCGCGCGCGTAGAGCGCCACGGTGGCGTCCACGGGCGCCAGCGCGCGGGCCACGGCCGGCGAGCTGACGTTCCAAATCTCGGGCTGGCGGCTGCCGCTCAAAGCCTCCTGCGGGCTGCCGACGGGCGTCATCCCGAGCTGCTTGAGCGCCTCGGCCAGCTTCTCCGGCCCGAGCTTAATCGCCATCTGCGCGAAGTACTGGTTGCAGGAGACTTCGAGCGCCGTGTCGATGCCGATTTGGCCGTGCACCTCGCCGGTGCCGCCCGAGTCGAAGATGGGCCTGGCGCCGCGCTCGGCGTAGAAGCCGGCGGCCGAGCAGTTGAACTTCAGCCCCTGCATCCCGTTGTTGAAGGCGGCGAGCATGACGGCCGTCTTGAAGGTCGAGCCGGGGATGTAGCGGCCGCGCAGCGCGCGGTTGACGAGCGGCCGGTCGCGGTCGTTGGCGTTGAGGCGAATCCAGTTCTCCCCGTCCTGCACCTCGCGCAGCGAGTAGGACGGGTTGCTGTACATCGCCAGCAGCTCGCCGGTCTGCGGGTTGAGGACGACGACGGCGCCGTGGCGCCCGCGCAGCAGCGCGACGGCCTCCTTCTGTAGCTCGCTGTCGATGGTCAGGCGCACGTCCATGTTCGCCTGCTGCTTGATGTCGCGGCCCATCAGCACGTCCCACGCCTCGGGCGCGGCGCTGCTCTGGATGCCGAAGAGCGCGCGCTCAAGGCCCGGGTCGCCGCGGTCGGAGCCGAGTATCTGCGACAGCTCGACGTCGAACGGGTACTCGCGCACGATCTGCCCGTTCGGCGCGCGGCGGTAGAGCGCCAGCGCCTTGTCGAGCCCGCCCGTGCGGTCGAGAATCCACCCGCGCAGCGTGGACTCGGCCAGCCGGCGGTTGCGCAGGTCTTTATAGGACAACTCCTGGAAGCGCTCGTTCGACTCGGCGGCGTACTGCGCCCAGTAGACGTGGAAGCCGAAGACGGCGAGCGCGAGGAGGACGAAAATCAGGCGCAGCCCGCGCAAGCCCCGGTTGGTCGAAGTCGCGCCGAGCCGCTGCCTGACCTCCGCCGGCAAATCCGCGGGCGCGACCGCTTCGAGCGCCGTCCGCCTGCGCCGCTTCAAAAACAGCAGCGAGACGAACAGCACCAGCGCCGTCAGGGCGACGCCCGCCACGTAAATCAAACTCAGCAGCGCCGGCTGCCTCTCGGGTATCTCTGCTAGAAACATAAGTGCCGTAAACCGTGAAGAACCGTGAGCCGTAAGCCGTGACCCGTGACGAGAGAGAGCAGGCTTTATCTCGTCACGGTTTACGGTTCACGGTTCACATCCTTTTAAACCTCACCTCCACGTCGCCGAAGGTGACGACGTCGCCGTCCTCGATGTGGCGCGCCTCGCCGTAGGCGATGCGGCGGCCGTTGATGAAGGTGCCGTTGGTCGAGCCGACGTCGGCGACGAGCAGCGTGCCCTCGCGGTTCATCACCAGCGAGGCGTGAATCTTCGAGACGCTCCCGTGTTCGAGCTGGAGGTCGTTGTCGGCCACGCGCCCGACGTTCATCCGGCGCCCGCCCGGCCGGAACGCCAGAGGCTTCTCGAACGAGCGCTCGGGCGCCGTCACCCGCGCCACTATCTGCACGTCGGTCGTCGTCAACGTCTTGGCCTTCGGCACGGCGTCGGCCAGCTCGACGTTCACGCGCGCGGCCTCGTCGGCGCGCTTGAGCTCCTCCTCGAACTCGCCGTAGCCCGGGTCGACCGCGATGCCCGAGGTGAAGATGTCGGCGCTGGTCTCGACCTTGATGGGCGCGAGCGTGCGGAAGCGGCGGTCGTTGATGTAGTCGATGGCGGCGGCCAGCACCTCGTTCTCCAAATCCTTGATGAACTCGGGCGGCGCCTCCGAGTGCGTGCCCCACTCGACCTTGAGCTTGAAGAGGTGGGGCGCGATGCGGCGGCCCTCGGCGTCGTTGCGCGCGCGCTCGTCGATGAGGTGCTTCATGCGCTCGATGAGCTTGGTGGTGGTGAAGCCGGTCTGCGTCTCGGCCTCGCGCCCGAGCTTGCGATCCACGACCGAGCCCATGCCTTCGAGCACGCGCCGCATCAGCCGCTCGACCAGCGCCTCGTCACGCTTCTTCTCTTTCTCTTCGCTCATAAACGGGCGTCCGTAACCGCGGCCGCGACGGGGCGGCCCGGCGGCGAAGTTCCTGAAGAGCTGGGGGAGGGAAATCTTTTGTATCGCCTGTGTACTCTGACAGGCATTCTAGCCGAAATCGGCCGCCGGGCGGAAGTGTTGCAAAAAGTTAAAGGAAAAGGAGAGAAGAAACGGACAATTAGGTCGGGGAAAGGTGCCCGCGGGCGGCTGGGGGGAGGAAGCGGGGCGCCTAGTCCGGCCGGAAGCCCCTCTGCCGGGCCGCCTCGTAAAGGACGACCGCGAGCGCGACGGCCACGTTCAGACTCTCCACGGAGGCGCGCATGGGGATGCGGACGCCCTCGTCGGCCGCGCGCGCCTCCTCTTCGGAGAGCCCGCCCGCCTCCGGGCCGACGACGACGGCGCGCGGCAGCGTCCAGTCAACTTCGGTGTGCGCGGCGCGGGCGTCGGCGGCCGTGGCGGCCGTGCGGATGCCGCGCGCGGCGCACCAGCCCAAAGCCTCCGCCAGCGTCGGCCCCGTCCAGAGCGGGAGCCTGAAGGCCGAGCCCATCGAGCCGCGCAGGGACTTGGCCGAGAGCGGGTCGGTGGAGCCTTTCGTCAGGACGACGCCCGTTGCGCCCGCCGCCTCCGCGACGCGCAGCATCGCCCCGGCGTTGGAGGGGTTGTTCGCCCGGTGGATGATGACGACCAGCGGCACCCCTTCCGCACTCTCGACGACCGCGCGGCCCGTCGGCGGCCGGCGCGCGAGCGCGACCACGCCCTGCGGCGTCTTCGTGTCCGAGACCGAGTCCAGCACGTCCTCCGCGACGAGGTGCACGGCCGGACAGGCTTCACGCAGTTTTTCAAGAAGCCCGCGCCCGCGCCCGTCCTCCGCGAGCGTGCGCGCGTAGAGCACGAGCTCCAGCCCGACCCCCGCGCGCAGCGCCTCCTCGCACAGCCGCACGCCCTCCGCGAAGACGACGTCGCGCTCGCGCCCGTCGCGCGCCGCCCGAGCGCGCTGCACGAGCGGGTTCCTGCGGCTGGTGATGGCCTCTTTCGTCATCCCCGCTCGGGCTCCAGCTCCGCCCAGACGGGCCAGTGGTCGGAGACGCCGCGGACGCGCTCGACGCCCCAGCGCGTGACGCGCGCGCCGCGCGTGAAGACCCAGTCGAAGTGGCGGCGCAGCGGCCCCGAGCGCCACGTCGGCGTGTCGGTCGGGAGCGGCGTCGTGTAGCCGCGCGATTCGAGCAGCCGGCGCGCGGCGCGTCGCGCCTCCTCCGTCAGTGTGTTGAAGTCGCCGAGCAGCACCGCCGCGTCCGACGCGTCCAGACGGTCGGCGAGCGCGAGCACCGCCCGGTGCTGTTCGAGCTGCCCCTCGACGGCCGCGTGCGTGTCAATGTGCGCGTTGAAGACGTGCAGCCGCCGCCCGCCGAAGGGCACCGACGCCGACACGGCGAGCCGCGGGCGCCAGGGGCATTCGTCCCACGGCAGCTCGATGCGCGCCGCGCCCGAGAGCGGCAGACGGCTGAGGAGCGCGACGCCGGTGTCGCCCTCCTCGCCCGGGAGCATCCGCTCCTCGAAGTCGAGCCACCACTTGCGCTTCTTCGGCTCGACGTCCGCGGGCGTCGGGACGTGGGCGCGGACGTAGTTCATCCCGAGCGCCTCGGCCAGCTCGCGCGCGACGTTTCGACCGCCCGCGCGCACGGTGCCGCGGTCGGCCTCCTGCAAGGCGACCACGTCCGCGGGCGGCATCCCGCCGCCGCCCCGCAGAATCCGCGCCGCCTTTCCGACATTCGAGCCGACGAGCCGCGGCCGTCGGCCCGGCCAGCCCAGGCCGACGCGGCGCAGGAGGCTCCCGCCGATGAGGTGCGAGCCGACGGCGTAGCGAATGTTGTAGGTGACGACGACCAGCCGCCGCGCTTCGCCCGGCTCCGCGGCGTGTTCGCGCGCGAAGTCGCCCCGCTCGATTTCGGGCTCGGGCGTGGCGGCGTGGCGGCTCGGCGGCCGTGCGGTGGGGGTCATCTGTCTCCGGGGTTTGGCGCGCGCCGGGCGAGTGGTGCACAATCGGCGGGCCGAAAATTTCAGTCGAACGGACGGAGATTATAAATGAATCGCCGCGTCATCGCCGCAGTCAGCGACATGCTCTTCGCCTCGAAAATCCGCGGGACGGCCCAGCACCTCAACGTCTCGGTGGACTTCGCGCGCACGGAGGACGGGCTCTTCGACGCGGCGAAGACCGACGTGCCCTCGCTCATCCTGCTCGACCTGCACGACACGCGCCTCGACCCGTTCGCCCTCGCCGCCCGCCTCAAGGCCGACGAACAACTGCGCGCCGTCCCCCTCGTCGCCTTCTTCTCACACGTCGAGACCGAGTTCCAGCGACGCGCGCAGGAGGCCGGCGTCGACCACGTCCTCCCGCGCTCGGTCTTCACCCGCCGGCTGGCGGAAATCCTGACAGGGGAACTTTAAAAGGACGGTTAGCCACAGAGGCACAGGGGCACGGAGATAAGAAAGGGATTGTCTTAACCCTTCTTAACCTCTGTGCCTCTGTGCCTCTGTGGCTAACCGTCCTATCTCGTCTCAGCCGACCGGCGCGGGCGCGATGACCTCGTGGATGGCGCGCACCTCGTGGACGAGCCGCTCGTACTGTTCGAGCGTGAGCGACTGCGCGCCGTCTGAGAGCGCGCGCTCGGGCTGGTTGTGCACCTCGATGATGAGGCCGTCGGCGCCGACGGCGACGCCGGCGCGCGCCAGCGGCGTGACCATGTGGTTCTTGCCCGTGCCGTGCGACGGGTCGATGACGACGGGCAGGTGCGAGATGCGCTGGACGGCGGGCACGGCCGCGAGGTCGAGCGTGTTGCGCGTGTGCTGCGCGAAGGTGCGGACGCCGCGCTCGCAGAGGATGACGTTGTAGTTGCCCTCGGCCATGACGTACTCGGCCGCCAGCAGCCACTCGTCGAGCATCGCCGACAGCCCGCGCTTCAAGAGCACCGGCAGGCGCGAGCGCCCCGCGCGCTTCAGCAGCGAGAAGTTCTGCATGTTGCGCGCGCCGACCTGGAAGACGTCCGCGTACCTGTCAACCAGGTCGGCGCTCGCCTCGTCCACCGCCTCCGTCACGATCTTCAGCCCGAACGCCTCGCGGACTTCCGCCAGCAGCTTCAGGCCCTCTTCGCCCAGGCCCTGGAAGGCGTAGGGGCTCGTGCGCGGCTTGAAGGCGCCGCCGCGGAAGAAGCGCGCGCCGCTGCGCTTGACCGCCTCGGCGATGGCGAACAACTGCTCGCGGCTCTCGACGGCGCAGGGGCCGGCGATGAGGGCCAACTCGTCGCCCCCGATGGAGGCGTCGCCGACGCGGACGACCGACTTCTCGGGGCGCAGGTCGACCGAGACGAGCTTGTAAGGCTTGGTGACGCGGATGGCCTCGGCGACGCCGGGCAGCGTCTCGAAGCGCGTGACGTCGAGGGGGCGGTCGTTGCCCGTGACGCCGATGGCCGTGCGCGAGGCGCCGGGCATCGTGTGCGGGCGGTAGCCCAGCTCCGTGATTCGGCGCTCGACCTCCGCGATGTCGCGTTCGGTGGCGTCGGCCTTCATGACGATGAGCATCTGTTACCTCTGTTCGGGACTTAAAAATTTCTCGCGGGGAGGAAGGGCAAGCCTCGTGCCGCCGCGGCGCGTCTTCACATCCTCTCCGGCACCTCGATGCCGAGCGCGGCGAGCGCCTGTGTGAGCCGGCCGCGGACGATGTCCGCGACGTAGACGAGGACGGCACGCCGCACCCCGTCGCGCTCTTCGAGGATGCGGTTCTCGTCACGATTGTAGAAGAAGTTAAATGCCTGTGCCAGCTGGAACGTGTACTTGGCGAGGTGCGAGGGCTCGGCGGAGGAGGCGGCCTGCGCTATCACTTCGGGCAGCCGCGCCGACAGAGTAACCAGCGCCCAAATCTCGCCGCCTATCTCGCCGTCGAAGACGCGCCGGACGCGCCCGGCCGTCTCGGCGTCGCCCGCGGCGGCGGCGGCGACGAGGCGTTGTGCCGTTCCCAGCTCGCCGTTTGGCAACTTGCGAAAGATGGAGTTGGCGCGCACGGCCGCGTACTGGCAGTAGGGCCCGGACTCGCCCTTCGTCGAGAGCGCCTCCCTGAAGTCGAAGACGATGACGGAGTTCCGCGTCCACTTCATCAGGAAGTAGCGGAGCGCGCCGACGGCGAGGCTGTGCGCCGACGCCCGCTGCTCGGCGAGCGGGACGTCGGGGTGGCGCCCCTGCACCTCGCGCAGCGCGTTGGCTTCGAGCGTGTCGATGAAGTCGTCGGCCTTGACGCCGAGGCCGCGCCTCCCGCTCATCTCGACGAAGGGGCGCGCCTTCTCCTCGCTGCTCAGCTCGAGCCCCAGCTCCTCGGCCGCGGCCGGCGTGAGCACGACCCTCTCGTAGGAGAGGTGGACGCTCGCCCCCTCGCCGACCTGCGGGGCGACGGCCGCGACGCCGCGCTTGACGACCTCCTGCGGGTAGGACTGGCGCGAGTCGATGACGTTGTAGACGGTCGCGCCGGCGCCGAAGCGCGGCGCGTCGTCTGCGAACTCGGACACGTCGCTCGTCGTCGTCCAGACGGTGCGGCCGTCGGGCTCCGTGCGGAAGGGCTTGTATAAGAAGTTGAGGGCCACCTGCCCGAGCTTCCAGAGCTGGTAGGCGATGTCCTTGCCGGTGTAGGTGATGGTGCCGTTGGAGCGGACGATGACCTTGTCGGCCTCGTACTCCTCGCTCCCCTCGTGCGTCTCCATCGGCATCACCCAGCAGCCCGCGTTCTTCCCCTCGTGCTGGAAGTGGATGGCGCCCGACTGCTTCATCCGCTCGAAGGCGTGCGACCAGAGGAAGTGGAGCACTTCGGACTCGCGCGGCAGAAGGTCGTACGCGATGCCGAGGCGGGCCATCGTGTCGAGGTGACAATGGACGATGCGCGTGGCGACGTAGTCGGCCAGCTCGGCCGTCGGGTTGCCGCCCGCTTCGAGCGCGTGCAGCGTCTCGACGCGCAGCTTCAAACGCTCGGGGTCTTCCTTCGCGTCCGGGTCGCCGCCGCGGTAGAAGAGGCCGACGCTCGCGTACAGGTCCCAGCAGTAATAGTCGAAGGGGCGTTCTTCGCCGAGCGAGGCGTCGAGCGCGCGCACGTCTTCGAGCGACATCCGTTCGAGGTGGATGAAGCCGACGACGACGTCCGCGACCTGCACGCCCGTGTTGTCAATGTAGTTGTGCACCTCGACGCGCTCGCCGCCGGCGCGGAGGATGCGGACGAAGGTGTCGCCGATGACGGAGTTCCGCAGGTGGCCGATGTGCGCCGCCTTGTTCGGGTTGACGCTCGTGTGCTCGACCATCCGCTTCGGGCGCGCGTCGGACGCGGCCGCGCCGGGCGCCGCGGAGAGCCCGGCGAGCAGGCGCGCGCGGTCGTAGAAGAGGTTGAGGTAGCCGGCGCCCGCGACCTCGACGCGGTCAACCTCGGCGGCGGCCTCCAGCTCGGCCTTCAGCCCCTCGGCGATGGCGCGCGGGTTGCGCTTCTCGCCGGTCGCCTGCTTGATGCGCTTCGCCAGCTCGAAGGCGACGGGGAAGGCGAGGTCGCCCAGCTCCGTCCGCGGCGGGACTTCCGAGGAGACCTGTTCCAGCTCGACTCCGAATTTGTCGGCGGCGGCGGCGCGGACTCGCTCGCGCAGGGAGTGTTGCAGCTCTATCAGGTTCAAGGCGTGTGTTTCCTCTGCCACTTTCTGGGTTCGCCGGAAAAGCTGAGAGTATAGCCCAGCCCGTCAGCGGCGTGCTAACGCACTTGCTTGACACTCGCCCGATGCGCTCTGCTACCATCCGGTTCGTCTTCAATGCACGCCGAACAACATCTGCACATCACCGGAGAGCTGCGGGAACTGCTCCGTTCGGCGCGGAGCGTCTTCGTGCTGACGGGCGCGGGCGTGTCGGCCGAGAGCGGCGTGCCGACCTTCCGCGGCGGCGGGCGGGCGGCCGTCTGGAAGGGGATGCCGTTCGAGGTCATCTCCTCCGCGGGGATGGTGAGGAGCAACCTGCCCGAGGTCTGGGAGTGGTTCGACTACCGGCGCGGCGTGCTCGGGAATTGCCGCCCGAACCCGGCGCACGAGACGCTGGCGCGCTGGCAGACGCGCTTCCCGCGGTTCGCGCTCGCCACGCAGAACATCGACGGGCTGCACGCGGAGGCCGGCTCGCGCGGCGTGCTCGAACTCCACGGCAGCGCCTGGCGCGCGCGCTGCCTCAGCTGCGGGGGCAGGGAAGACATTCGTGAGAAGCCGCCGGACGTGCGCCCGCCCGTCTGCCTCGCCTGCGGCGGGCTGATGCGGCCCGACGTCGTGCTCTTCGGCGAGATGCTGCCCGAGGCCGTGTGGGTCGAGGCGGCCGGGCGCGCCGCCGCGTCCGACCTCTGTCTCGTCGTGGGCACGTCGGCCATCGTCTACCCGGCGGCGGCGCTGCCCGCGGCGGCGAAGGAGGCGGGCGCGTTCCTCGTCGAAGTCAACCCGGAGGAGACGCCGCTCTCCGACCTCTGCGACGTGACGCTGCGCGGGGCGGCGGGCGAAGTCCTGCCGCGGTTGGACGTTTAATTTCAAATCACAACTTTGAGATTTCGAATAGATTAAGTAATGCGGACGCTCTACTTCGACTGCTTCGCCGGCATCAGCGGCGACATGACGCTCGGGGCGCTCGTCGCGGCGGGCGCCGACGCGCGCGAGCTGACGGCGCGGCTCGCGCTGCTCGACGTGCCCGGCTACGAGGTCGAGTTCGAGACGGTTGACCGCTCGGGCATCAGCGCGACGCGCGCCGTCGTGCGGCTGACGCGCGAGGAGAAGCACCACCGCCACCTGAAGGACGTCGAGAAGATTATCGGCGGCTCGCGCCTGAACGACTCGGTCAAGGCGCGCGCGCTGAAGATTTTCGGGCGGCTGGCCGAGGCCGAGGCGCGCGTCCACAACGTCGCAGTCGAGCGGATACACTTCCACGAGGTCGGCGCGGTGGACGCCATCGTGGACGTCGTCGGCGCGTGCATCGGCTTCGAGCTGCTCGGCGTCGAGCGCTTCGCCTCCTCGGCGCTGCACGTCGGCAGCGGCACGGTCGAGATGGCGCACGGGCGCTTCCCCGTCCCCCCGCCCGCGGTCGCCGAGCTCCTGCGCGGCGCGCCCGTCTACTCGACCGACATCACGGGCGAGCTGGTCACGCCCACGGGCGCGGCCATCGTCTCGACGGTCTGCGACAGCTTCGGCCCTCTGCCGCCGATGCGCGTCGAGTCGACGGGCTACGGCGCGGGGACGCGCGAGTACAAGAGCTTCCCGAACGTCCTGCGCGTGCTCGTCGGCGAGACGGAGGGCGCGGGCGCGGACGAGGAGCTGTTGATGCTGGAGACGAACGTGGACGACGTCTCGCCGCAGGTGCTCGGGCACGTGCTGGAGCTGGCGCTCGCGCGCGGCGCGCTCGACTGCTACTTCACGCCGGTGCAGATGAAGAAGAACCGGCCGGGCGTGCTCGTCTCGATACTCTGCCGGCCGCCGGACGGTGAGGCGTTGACGTCGCTGCTGTTCGAGGAGACGCCGACGCTCGGGGTGCGCGCGCACGCGGTCACGCGCCGCGCGCTGGAGAGGGAGTCCGTGACTGTCGAGACCGAGTTCGGTAGGATTGCCGTCAAGGTGGCGCGGCGCGGGGGTCGGGTTCTGGGCGCGACGCCGGAGTTCGAGGAGTGCCGCGCGGCGGCGCTCGCCCGCGGCGTCCCCCTGCGCGTCGTGCAGGAGGCGGCGCGCGCCGCGTTCCGGCGGGTTGAGGATTAGCCATTCGGGGTTTCGGGAGGGCTTGCATGGCGACCAGCTTTTCGGCGACCGAGCCGGACGAGGGCTCCGGGGAGACGGCGGCGGGCCGCGGCGTGGATTTGGATAAGATAGAGCGGGGCGTCCGGCTCATCCTCGAAGGCGTGGGCGAGGACGGCGCGCGCCCCGGCCTCCAGCGCACGCCGCGGCGCGTGGCCGAGATGTACGCGGAGCTGACCGCGGGGATGCTCGAAGACCCGACCGAGCACGTCCAGCCTTTGCCGGGCGACCGCCACGACGAGATGGTCATCGTGAAGGACATCCACTTCGCCTCGCTCTGCGAGCACCACCTCGCGCCCTTCGTCGGCAAGTGCCACATCGCCTACATCCCGAAGGAGGGGCGCATCGTGGGGCTCTCGAAGCTGGCGCGGCTCGTCGAGACCTTCGCGCGGCGCTTGCAGGTGCAGGAGCGGCTGACGTCCGAGATAGCCGACACGCTCTACAAGGGCCTGAAGCCCGTGGGCGCGATGGTCGTGATGGAGGCCGAGCACACGTGCATGACCATCCGCGGCGTGAAGAAGCCGGGCGCCGTCACCATCACCTCGGCCATCCGCGGCGGCTTCCGCAAAGACTCGCGCACGCGCGCCGAGGCGATGGCGCTCATCCGGGAGAAGTGATGTCGAAGGCGCCGCTGACGAAAATCGCGCTGGCCGCCGCCCTGCTCGCCGCGGGCGCCCCGCCCGCCCGCGCCGCCGCGGGAGCGTCGGCGTCTACGTCGGCTCAGGCTCGCGCCCGCCGCGCGTCTCCGCAGAGGCGCCGGCGGCAGCCGCGGCTGCGCGAGCCGGACGTGATTTTCGTCCCCACGCCGCCCGAGACGGTGGACGAGATGCTGCGGCAGGCGCACCTGAAGAAGGGCGACGTGCTTTACGATTTGGGGAGCGGCGACGGGCGCATCCCGCTCGCGGCGGCGAGGCAGTACGGCGTGCGCGCCGTCGGCATTGACATCGACCCGAAGCTCGTCGCGGAGGCGAACGAGGCGGCGCGGCGCGAGGGGCTGGGCGACCTCGTCACCTTCCGCCTCGGCGACATGTTCGCGGCCGACGTGCGGGAGGCCACGGTCGTCACGCTCTACCTCTCGAACACGCTCAACGTCATGCTCCGGCCGAAGCTCCTGCGCGAGCTGCGGCCCGGCTCGCGCATCGTCTCGCACGACTTCCGCATGGGCGACTGGCCGCCCGAGAAGGCCGTCCGCGTGCCGTGGAAGAACCTCTACCGCACGGTCTACGTCTGGACGGTGCCGCGCGGGCGTCGCTACAGGAAAGGGTGAACGTCTTCGCTCAAATGAAAACCTTCTACGTCACGACCCCCATCTACTACGCCAACAGCCTGCCCCACATGGGGCACCTGTACACGACCGTCGTCGCGGACTTCCTCTCGCGCCACCACCGGCAGCGCGGCTACAAAACCTACTTCCTGACGGGGACGGACGAGCACGGGACGAACATCGAGCGCGCGGCGGTGAGGGCCGGGCGCTCGCCGCGCGAGCACGTGGACTACATCGTCGGCGAGCTGAAGCAGATGTTCGCCGCCTTCGGGCTCGACGCGGCGCGCGGCGGCTTCGACGTCTTCATGCGCACGACCGAGCCGTTCCACTACGAGGGGGCGGCCGAGTTCTGGCGCCGCGCCGCCGCCCGCCGGACGCCGAAGGGCCGCGAGAACATCTACAAGGGTTTTTACGAGGGCTGGTTCTGCGCGCCGTGCGCGACGTTCAAGACCGAAAACGAGATGCTGCCCGCGCCGGAGGAGGGCGGGGCGCCGCTCTGCCCGCTCCACGAGCGCCCGCTCGACAGGGTCTCGGAGGAGAGCTACTTCTTCCGCCTCTCGGACTACGACGAGGCGCTGCTCGCGCTCTACGAGTCGCGGCCCGACTTCATCCGCCCCGAGGCGCGGCGCAACGAGGTGATGAGCCTCGTGCGCGGCGGGCTCGAAGACGTTTCGATTAGCCGCCTGAAGTCTTCGGTGGCGTGGGCCATCCCCGTCCCCGACGACCCGCAGCACACGGTCTACATCTGGTTCGACGCGCTCATCAACTACATCACGGCGCTCGGCTGGGGCAGCGAGTCGCGCAGGGCGGAGCTGGGCGAAGACCTCTTTGAAAAATTCTGGCCGGGGCTCCACCTCCTCGGCAAAGACATCCTGCGCCAGCACGCCGTCCTGTGGCCGGCGATGCTGATGGCGGCCGACGTCGCGCAGCCCGCGGGCGTCGTCGCGCACGGCCTCTGGCTCGACCAGACGGGGCGCAAGGGGTCGAAGACGTTGGGCAACGCGCTCGAGCTGCCCGTCCTGCGGCGCCACTTCAGCGTGGACGCCGTGCGCTACTTCCTCCTGCGCGAGATGTCTTTCGGGCAGGACTGCAAGGTCGATTACGAGGTCATCCTCGAACGCTCGAACAGCGACCTCGCCAGCGGGCTCGGCAACCTCGTCAGCCGGACGCTGACGATGATTCACAAGTATTTCGGCGGGGCCGTCCCGCCGCCCGACATCCCCGAGGCGCGGCGCCTGCTGGCGAAGCGCGCGGGCGTTGACTCTGACGCGCAGGAGCTTTCGAGCAGCCTCGAACTGGTGCGCGACCAGTTCGTGCAGCACGTCGAGGAGTTCGCGTTCCACCGCGCGCTCGAAGCGGCGTGGGGCATGATCGCGCGCGTGGACAAGTTCATCTCGGAGGCGAAGCCGTGGGAGCTTGCCAAAAGCGAGGAGCAGCGCGAGACGCTCGGCGCGGTGCTCTACCGCTCGGCCGAGACGCTGCGCTGGCTGGCGGCGCTGCTCTACCCGGTGATGCCCGAGTCGGCCGCCGCCGTCTGGCGGCAGTTGGGGCTCGAAGGCGACCCGGCCGCGATTGACCCGAAAGAACTGAAGTGGGGCGGCCTGCGCGCGGGCGGGCGCGTCGGCGAAGTGGCCCCGCTCTTCCCGAGAATAGACAAGGCGAAAACGATGGCAGAGATAGAGAAAGAGATTGCACAGCGCAAAGAGGCGGAGGCGCAGTCGGCCCTCCCCCCCTCGCCCGTACACTCCGGCGAGCACGCCACGCAGGCGGCCGTCCCCGGCGCGCCGACCGCGACCGACGTCAAGCCCGAACAGCCGCCGCAGCGGGGCGCGACCGAGGCGCAGCCGGCGCCCGCGGCGCAGGCGTCCGGCGCGGCGCCCGAAGGCGTGGCGACCTACATCACGATTGAAGACTTCATCAAGGTCGAGCTGAAGGTGGGCGAGGTGCTGACGGCCGAGCGCGTGCCGAAGTCGGACAAGCTGCTCCGCTTCACCGTGGACGTCGGCGAGCCCGAGCCGCGCCAGATTCTCGCCGGCATCGCCGAGCACTACGAGCCCGAGAAGCTGGTCGGCCGCAAGCTCGTCATCGTCTCGAACCTCAAGCCGCGCAAGCTCCGCGGCTTCGAGTCGCAGGGCATGGTGCTCGCCGCCTCCGTCGGCGAAGAGGGCCGCCCCGTCCTCGCCACCTTCGCGGAGGACGTGCCGAACGGGGCGAGGCTGAAGTGAAGAACTCAGGAGTCAGAAGTCAGGAGTCAGAATGAGGAATGCTCTTATTCTGACTCCTGACTTCTGACTCCTGACTCCCTGCTTTTCATGTTCGTAGATTCCCACACGCACATTGACGGGGAGGAGTTCGACGCCGACCGCGGAGAGGTCGTGGCGCGGGCGCGGGCCGCGGGCGTGCGCGCGATTTTGAACGTGGGGACCGGCGACCCGCACGGCGGGAACTTCGAGCGCGCCGTCGAGGTGGCCGGGCGTTACGAGGGCGTCTACGCCGCGGCGGGCGTCCACCCGCACGACGCGCGGCTCTACGACGAGGCGGCCGAGCGCCGTCTGCTCGGAGTCCTGCGGGGGAGTGAAAAGGTAGTCGCCCTCGGGGAGATAGGGCTCGACTACCACTACGACAACTCGCCGCGCGAGGCGCAGCGCGAGGTCTTCGCGCGGCAGTTGCGGCTGGCGCAAAGCCTCTCCCTGCCCGTCATCATCCACTCGCGCGAGGCGGACGAGGAGACGCTGGAAATCTTGCGCGCGGAGTACGCGGGGGGCGTGCGCGGCGGCGTCATGCACTGCTTCGGCGGCGGGCCGGCGCTGGCGGAAGGCGCGCTCGGGCTGGGCTTCCACATCTCCTTCGCCGGCAACGTCACCTTCAAGAAGGCGGAGGCGCTGCGCGAGGTCGCGGCCGCCGTCCCCCTCGGACGGCTGCTCGTCGAGACCGACTGCCCGTTCCTCGCGCCCGTGCCGCTCCGCGGGCGCCGCAACGAGCCCGCCTACGTCGTCGAGACCGCGCGCTTCCTCGCCGGCCTGCGCGGAATCGGCCACGAGGAGCTGGGCCGGGCCACGTCGGAGAACTTCGCGCGCCTCTTCCGCGTCGGGACGGGCTGAGGCGGCGCAAACAAACTTTTCCTCACCGGCCTTAAATGTTATAAAGACAGGGAGGCGCGGCGGGCGGCCCGCAGGCGACCGCCCCGAACTTCAGGCGCCGCCCGACTCCCATCACTTTCTTATGGCCCAGCAGAACTCATTCGACATCGTCTCGCAGGTGGACATGGCCGAGGTCAAGAACGCGCTCGACCAGGCGATGAAGGAGGTCAGGCAGCGCTTCGACTTCAAGGGCAGCCGCGCCGAGGTGCGGCTCGAAGGCGAGGAGCTGATTCTCGCCGCCGAGGACGAGACCAAGCTCCGCAACATGAACGACATCCTCCAGCAGAAGCTCGTCCGCCGCGGCGTGCCGCTCAAGGCGCTCTCCTACGGCCGCGTCGAGCCGGCCGCGGGCGGCACCGTCCGCCAGCACGTCGCCATCCAGCAGGGCATCCCCTCGGACAAGGCGAAGGAGATCGTCAAGTTCATCAAGGAGACCAAGGTCAAGGTGCAGGCCGCCATCCAGGGCGACGTCGTCCGCGTCACCGGCCGCGACCGCGACACGCTCCAGGACGTCATCGCCCAGCTCAAGGCCAAAGACTTCGGCATCAACATGCAGTACACGAACTACAGGTCGAATTAGTACTGCGGACTGAGTGCTGAGGACTGAGGGAAAGAAACTCGCTTCTTCTCTCAGTCCTCAGTACTCAGTCCGCAGTACTCACCACTTATGAACACATCCGGTAACACGGCGGCGGTCGAGGACGGGCAGATGACCGCCAGGCACATCTTCAGCCTGGTCGCGTCGGAGTTGGCGCTCGTCGAGGAGGAGTTCGAGCGGCAGGCGCGCTCGAACATCCAGGTCATCGCCTACATCGGCGACTACCTGCGCGCCTCGGGCGGCAAGCGCGTCCGGCCCGCGCTGACGCTGCTCTCGGCGCGGGCGGCGGGCGGCGACGCCTCGCGCCAGAACGTCGTCCGCATGGCGACCGTGATGGAGTTCCTCCACACGGCCACGCTCGTCCACGACGACATCATCGACAACGCCGAGACGCGCCGCAACCGCCCCTCCATCAACTCGCGCTTCGGCAACCAGGCCGCCGTCCTGATGGGCGACTGGCTCTACATGTCAGCCTTCGAGACGAGCCTGCAAGAGCGCTCGCTCACCGTGCTCGACATCCTGACCGCCGTCACGCGGAAGATGACCGAGGGCGAGCTGTTGCAGCTGACGCTGCTCGGCCGCGCCGACGTGACGGAGGAGCAGTACTTCGACGTGCTGCGCCGCAAGACCGCCTACCTCTTCAGCGCGTGCTGCGAGATAGGCTCCATCCTCGGGGGCGCCTCGCCCGCGCAGCGGCGCGCGCTGCGCGACTACGGCATGAACCTCGGCACGGCCTTCCAGCTCGTGGACGACCTGCTCGACTTCACCTCCGACGGCGACTCGCTGGGCAAGGCCGCGGGCGCCGACCTGCTCGAAGGCAAGGTCACGCTCCCGCTCATCTACCTCCTCGAAGAGGAGCCGCGGATGAAGTCGGCCGTGCAGGTCGTCATGCGCGAGGGCTCCTACGGCGAGGCGGCGCGCGAGACCTTCGTCCGCGCGGCCGAGAAGGCGGGCGCCCTCGAGCGCGCGCGCGTCTGCGCCGCCTCCTACGCCGGGGCCGCCGTCAAGGCGCTCGAAGCGGTCGCCCCCTCGAAGTACACCGACGGCCTGCGCTCGATCCCCGCCTACATCCTCGAAAGGGAGATGTAATGCCTGACGAAAACCTTCTTGCCACGCTGGAGAACGGGCTGAGGCAGTCGCGCACGACGCGCTCGCGCCTCAACGCGCGCCTCGCCGACCTCGAGGCCGAGGCCGAGCGCGTCCGCACGGAGCTGAACGAGATGGACGCCATCATCAGCCAGACCGAGGCGGCGATGTTCCGCATCCTCTCCTCGATGTTCGGGGCGGCGCAGACTTCGCCCGCCTCCGCCCCGTCCGACGCCGAGATAGAGTTCGCGCTCAGGCGCGACGCGGCGAGCGCGGCGAGGGCCGCGCAGCAGCAGCAGCAGCCACAGCACGCGCCCTACGCGCCGAGCCAGCCCCCGCCGCAGCAACAGCCGACGGAGCACGCCTTCCGCCACCACATCCCCCCCATCCGCCCCGACATCGCGCCCAAGAGCGACCGCTTCTTCGAGCGCACCATCCCGCACGCCACGGCCGTGCTGCTCCGCGAGTCGGGCGGGCCGCTCCACGTCAACGAGATTTACAACCGCCTCCTCGAAGGCGGCTTCCAGTTCACGGGGCAGAACCCGACCATCAGCATCGCCGTCTCGCTCAACCGCAACCGCCGCTTCCGCAAGGTCGCCCCCGGCACCTTCGACCTCACCATCCGCGACGCCGCGCAAGCCTCCTGACGGCGCGCCGCAAGTTATAAAGTCTACAGGCCGACGATGACGTCAACCGGGACTGTGCCCAGGTACGGGCACGTCGTCGGGTTCCCGCAGTCGGAGGCCCCAGAGCTGAAGTTGGGCGACGTGAAGGTCGGCACCATGAACGGCGGGGTTAACCAGTAGCTACTCCCCAAGCTCCCGTGTGCGTCCGCCGTGAAGGTCGCGTTCTTCTGAACGAGCAGGCAGACGAACCCGTTGGCGTCCGTGACGCCGTACGAGTCGTACTGCGGGCCGTGCGCCGTGACGCTGAAGTTAGCCATCGGCGACTGGTTGTAGTAGTGCACGACCTTGACGGTCACGCAGACCGTGTCCTGCGCGTCGTCGAGGTTGTGCGCGCCGCCGAAACTCGTCACCGAGCCGTTGTAGGTGAGCGTGCTCGGCGAGAAGTTGAAGGTGCCGACCTGAACCCATAGCCCCTCGGCGGCGTCGAAGTCGAAGAAGCCGACCTGTCGCGGCGGCTTGACCGCCAGCCGCGGCGGGACGGCGATGGAGAGGTCGATGCTCGCCTCGCGGCGCAGGCGCAGCGGGCGTCCGCCCGAGTCGCGTATGTCGAGGTCGAAGATGCCGTAGGAGTTCAGACGCCGGACGCCGCGGTCGAGCATGCGCCCCGAGAAGTCGCCCGGCGCCGCCGCGCGCTGGAACTGGTTCGTCACGTCGAGCAGGGTGAACCGAAGCTCGGCCGGCGCGTCGAGCCTCTCGCCGGCGGCGCCGGTCAGCGCGTCGGCGGGCACCTTGATGCCCGACGACCCGAGCCGCACGTCGAGCCCGCGCGCGGGGTCGAACCTCACGCGGTAGGCGACCGGCCAGATGATGACGACGTTGCCGCCGCCCGCCCGCGGGTGGTAGACGCGCGTGTTCGAGACGTAACCCTCGGCCGAGAAGGTGAGCGCCACGCGCGCGTCGCGCCCGGCGGGCGCGACGGAGAAGGAGCCGTCCTGCCCCGACTCGCCGACCGGCCTTCCCCTCAAAAAGATTTTCACCTTGCCGACGGGCCGCCGCTCATTGTCCAGCACGATGCCCGCGATCCTCGGCGCCGCGCGGTCGGAGATTCCGGAGTCCTGCGCGCGCCGCGCCCCGGAAGGGAAGGCGAGCCACGCGCACGAGAAGAGGGCGAAGGCCAGAAGAAACGCGCGCTGGGCGATTCGACGCTTCGCGCGGAGGCTCTTGGACGGGGGCTGCGTGTTGATTTTCATGAGAGGTCTCCTGCCGTCGGAAGGGTTCAGAGGTGATGCGTGCGGCGTCGCGGCCTGAGGCGATGGGGCCGAAAGTTGAGAGCGGCGCCGTCGGGACGTTTACGTGGGACTGAAAGGGACGAAGGTTCGTCGAAAGCGAGCGAGTGCCGTAAAACGCGGGAAGCATAGTCTCGCGTCCGCGGGTTGTCAATCAATTCTACCGGGGCGCGCGCCGACGCACTTGCGCGCCGGGCGCGCCCGTGTGCTAAGTTCTTCGGAAGACTTTCCAGCGCGGACTGAAAGTGAGGCTTCGGGGGGCGATATGCGCGCGATGATTCTCGCCGCGGGCTACGGCACGCGCTTGTGGCCGCTGACGATTGACCGCACCAAACCCGCCATCCCCTTCATGGGGCGGCCGCTCATCGGCTACGTCGCCGAATACCTCGCGCGCTACGGCTTCGACGACATCGTCGTCAACCTCCACCACCAGCCCGACTCGGTCCGCGCGGCGCTCGGCGACGGCTCGGCCTACGGCGCCCGCTTCCACTACGTCGAAGAGCCGGTCATCCTCGGCACGAGCGGCGCCATCGGCAACGCGCGCGGCCTCCTCGACGACGGCGACCCCTTCGTCGTCATCAACGGCAAAATCGCCACCGACATCGACCTCGGCGCGGCCCTTGAGACGCACCGGCGCACGGAAGCGCTCGCCACGCTCGTGCTGCGGCCCAACCCGGCGCGCGAGCGCTACAGCACGGTCGAAGTCATCGAAGGCCGGGTCAGGGGTTTCGGCGGCTACCCCCCGTCCGATAACGCCGGCGGCGCCCCCGGCGCTGCTCCGAACGAGTCGGGCGCCGCTCTTGCCGACAAAGCGCCCCTGATGTTCACCGGCATACAGGTGCTCGACCCGCGCGTCTTCGAGTTCATCCCGCCCGGCGTCTTCTCGCATTCGGTGACGGACGTCTACGTCCCGGCCATCGCGCGCGGCGACCGCGTCGCGGCGCACGTCGCCGCGGGCTCCTGGTACGAGCTTTCGACCGTCCGGCGCTACCTTGAGACGAGCGTCGCCATCATGGGGAGGGAAGGGCGCGACGTCGAACTGGGGCCGGGCTCTTCGGTCGAGGACGGCGCGGACGTCTCCGAGAGCGTCCTCTGGGAGGGCGTGCGCGTGGCCGCGGGCGCGCGCGTGCGCCGGTCGGTGCTCGGCGCGGGCGTGCGGGCCGAGCCCGGCGAAGTCTTCGAGGACGTGGCCGTCGTCCGCGCCGAACTCGTCCGCGCGGAGCTTGAGCGCGGCGTCGAGCCGCCGCCGAAGGGCCTCAGCGGCGACTTCCGCGGCTCAAATTTTGTGGCGCCAATACCGGGGTGATACAATCCACCCGCGCCCAAAAGGAAGAAAAAGGCCGACTAAAACCGTAGCCGACGCCGCACAGACGAGGCAGGGCCGGAGCCCGGACGACGAGTCCTCCGACCTCCAAAAGCTCCGCCGTCTCCGCGCCGCCTCGGACGTTTCGCCCCATGCATCACCCTTCGCAGATCACGTCGAACGCCTTCCGCACTTCAGCGAGCGAGCGTCTGGCGGAGTACGTCACGCGCCACGGGGGCGACGCCGAGAGGGTTCTGGCGCTCACGCCCGACGCCTCCACCCGCGAGTACTTCCGCATCCCCTGGAAGAACTCTCAGGCCGTGGCCGCGGTCTACCCCGAGCCCTTCGACCCCGAGATTCACCCGTTCATGGACGTCTCGCGCCTCTTCGCCGAGGCGAAGCTCCCCGTCCCCGAGATTCTCGACGTGGACCCCCTGAACGGCATCATCGTCCAGGAGGACTTCGGCGACCGGCAGCTCCGTCGCGTCTTCGAGGCCGCCTCCGAGGACGAGCGCGAGGTCTACCTTGAGCAGGCCGTCTCGCTCATCGCCGACATACAGGGCGCCACCCGGCTCGCCTACGAGCGCCAGTCCATCGCCAGCCGCCTCGCCTTCGACGAGGCCAAGCTCTCCTGGGAGCTGGACTACTTCGTCGAGCACTTCTTCAAGAGCCTGCGGAAAGAGACCCTCAAGCACGGCGAAGAGGCGCAGTTGCGGGCCGAGCTGAACGACGTGGCCGCCGAGCTTGCGGCCCGCCCGCGCGTACTCTGCCACAGGGACTTTCACACCTCGAACCTGATGGTGGACGCGAAGGGGCGCCTGCGCGTCATCGACTACCAGGACGCGCGGATGGGGCCCGCGAGCTACGACCTCGTCTCGCTCCTGCTCGACCGCCGCACAAGTATGCCGTCGCTCGCGGAGGTGCGCGAGCGACGCCTCTTCTTCCTCGACGAGCGCCGCTCGCGCGGCCTCGACGACATCGACCCGGACGACTTCGCCTACGAGTTCCGCCTGATGAGCGTCCAGCGCTGCCTGAAGGCGGCGGGGACTTTCTCCTTCCAGACGGCCGTCGCCGGGCGCGGCGAGACCTACGCCCACTTCATCAACCCCATGCTGGAAATCGTCGTCCAGGCGGCCGACTGGCTCGGCCGCTTCCCCCTCCTGCGCTCGACGCTGCGCGCGCGGCTCGACGGGGCCGAGAATTCAAGCGTGAGAGACAACGCCTAAGACAGCTTCCGCACCGATTCAACCATGCAACAGGTCTACATCAACCAGCTCTCGCGCCACGCCGGGGAAGAGGTGACCGTCCGCGGCTGGCTCTACAACACGCGTTCGAGCGGCAAGCTCATGTTCCCGCAGCTGCGCGACGGCACGGGCGTCGTCCAGTGCGTCGTCCTGAAGAAGGCGGTCGCGCCCGAGGTCTGGGACGCGCTCTCGCACCTCGGGCAGGAGTCGGCCGTCGCCGTGCGCGGCACGGTGCGCGCCGACGAGCGCGCCCCCGGCGGCTTCGAGATTGACGTGGCCGACGCCGAGGTCTCGCAGCGCGTCGAGGGCTACCCCATCACGCCGAAGGAGCACGGGACGGAGTTCCTCATGGACCACCGCCACCTCTGGCTCCGCTCGCGCCGCCAGCACGCCGTCCTGCTCGTCCGCCACACCGTCATCAACGCCGTCCGCGACTTCCTCAACCGCGACGGCTTCGTCCTCTGCGACACGCCCATCCTGACGCCCGCGGCCTGCGAGGGCACGACCACGCTCTTCGAGGTGGACTACTTCGGCGACGAGAAGGCTTACCTCTCGCAGTCCGGCCAGCTCTACAACGAGGCGACGGCCGCCGCCTTCGGCAGGGTCTACGCCTTCGGCCCGACCTTCCGCGCCGAGCGCTCGAAGACGCGCCGCCACCTCACCGAGTTCTGGATGGTCGAGCCCGAGATGGCCTACGCCACGCTCGACGACGTGATGGACCTGAGCGAGCGCTTCCTCTCCTCAATCGCCGCCCGCGTGCTCGACGAGCGCGCGGAGGAGCTGAAGGTGCTGGAGCGCGACACGTCGAAGCTCGAAGCCGTCACGCCGCCCTTCCCGCGGCTGCACTACGACGAGGCCATCAGGATTCTCCAGGAGGGTCACGAGCGCGGCGAGGTGGAGCAGCGCTTCGAGTGGGGCGGCGACTTCGGCTCGCCCGACGAGACCTACATTTCGAGCCGCTTCGACAAGCCGGTCATGGTTCACCGCTACCCGGCCGCCGTCAAAGCCTTCTACATGAAGCGCGACCCGGAGCGCGACGAGCTGGCGCTCGGCGTGGACGTGCTCGCGCCCGAGGGCTACGGCGAGGTCATCGGCGGCGGCGAGCGCGCCACCTCGCTCGAATTCCTCGAAGAACAGCTCAAAAAACACGAGCTGCCGCGCGAGGCGTTCGAGTGGTACCTGGACCTGCGCCGCTACGGCAGCGTCCCGCACGGCGGCTTCGGCATGGGCGTCGAGCGCTGCGTCGCCTGGATGTGCGGCAGCGAGCACATCCGCGAGACCATCCCGTTCCCGCGGATGCTTTACCGGCTGAGACCTTGAGTATGGAAAAGATCGTCACGATTTTCGGCGGCTCGAAGTGCGGCGAGGAGAGCGAGGAGTACGGGCAGGCCGTGCGCGTCGGCCGGCTGCTCGCCGAAAGCGGCTACACCATCTGCACGGGCGGCTACCTGGGCGTGATGGAGGGCGCGAGCCGCGGGGCGCGCGAGCGCGGCGGGCGCGTCCTCGGCATCGTGATGAACCAGTTCAAGTCCGAGCCGAACCGCTACCTCACGGACAAGGTCGCCAGCGCGCACTTCTACGAGCGGCTCCAGAATCTCATCGAGCGCTCGGTCGGCTTCATCGCGCTGCGCGGCGGCGCGGGCACCGTGACGGAGCTTTCGCTCGTCTGGAACAAGCTCCAGACGCGGGTCATCGAGCCGCGCCCGCTCGTGCTGCTCGGCGACTGCTGGCCGAAGGTCATCCAGTCGTTCCGGGAAAACCTGGTCGTGAGCGAGCAGGACGTCTCGCTCCTTAAATTCGTGGACACGCCCGAGGAGGCGGTCAGGATAATCACAGAGAGCGTCGAAGGAACCAGCGTATGAACTGTCCGACTTGCGGCGCCGGGCTCGTGCCGGGCGCTAAGTTCTGCGGGGCGTGCGGCACGCCGGCCGCCCCCGCCGAGGCGCCCCGGCCCCAACCGCAAACGCAATATCAGGCGTCGCCCGCCGGAGGCGGCGGCGGCATCCGCATAGACGAGGATTCGCGCGGCGAGGGGCGCGGGTACAGCTTCGAAGTCCTGCACCAGCCCGCCTTCGCGCTCGCCGTCGTCAGGCTCCAGGCCGAGCAGTCCATCCTCGCCGAGGCGGGCGCGATGGTCTCGATGTCCGCGAACGTCGAGCTACAGTCGCAGATGAAGGGCGGCCTGATGGGCGCCCTCAAACGCGCCGTCGGCGGCGAGTCGGCCTTCGTCTCGACCTTCACGGCGCGCGGCGGCCCCGGCGAGGTCACGCTCGCCCCGGGGAGCCCCGGCGACATCGCCGCCATCGAGATGGGCAACCAGCAGTTCTTCGTCCAGTCCAGCTCCTACCTCGCGGGCGACGCGAGCCTCGTCGTGGACACGCGCTGGGGCGGCGCCAAATCCTTCTTCGGCGGCGAAGGTCTCTTCGTCCTCCAGGTGACGGGCACGGGGCTCCTGCTCCTCTCCTCCTTCGGGGCGATTCACCGCAAACGTCTGGCGCACGGCGAGCGCTACGTGGTGGACACGGGCCACCTCGTCGCCTGGGAAGGCACGACGCAGTACACGCTGCGCAAGGCCGCCGCGGGCTTCCTCCGCAGCATGGTCAGCGGCGAGGGCATCGTCGCGGAGTTCACGGGCCCCGGCGAACTCCTCATCCAGACCAGAAACCTCGCCGCCTTCGCCGGCCTGATGAAGCCCTTCTTCCCCTCGCAGGGCGGCAGCGGCGGCGGCGGCTTCAACCTCAACCTCGGCGGGTGAAACGTAATTCAGCATGAGCGGACTGCTCGAAGCACAGAAAACTTCCCGCGGCGGGCGGGCGCCGGGCGGCGGCAGGCGCGTCAGCATCATCGGCGCGCCCTGCGGCTTCGGGGCGAGCGTGGCCGGCGTAGACCTCGGCCCGGCGGCCATGCGCGTGGCGCGTTTGAGGCAGCGCGTGGCGGGGCTCGGCTACGAGGTGCGCGACATGGGCGACCTGCGGGTCGAGTGCGGCGCCGACCCGCCCCCGCCGGGCGTGAAGTTGCGCTACCTGCGCGAGATAACGGCCGCCTGCGTGCAACTGGCGGCCGACGTCAAGACGGCGCTCGAGGGCGGGGAACTGCCCGTCGTCCTCGGCGGCGACCACTCGGTCGCCATCGGCTCGGTCTCGGGCGTCGCCTCCTTTTACAGGTCGCGCGGCGAGTCGGTGGGCCTCATCTGGTTCGACGCGCACGCCGACATGAACACGCCCGAGACGAGCCCCTCGGGCAACATTCACGGGATGCCGCTCGCCGTCCTCCTCGGCCACGGCGCGCCCGAGCTGACCGGCATCGAAGGCTTCTCCCCCAAGCTCGACCCGCGCTTCTGCGCGCACATCGGGGCGAGGGACGTAGACCCGGGCGAGCGCGAGCTGATACGCAGGCTCGGCCTGCGCTTCTTCACCATGCGCGAGATAGACGAGCGGGGGATGTCCGCCTGCATGGACGAGGCCATCCACATAGCCTCGAAGGCCCCGGCCGGCTATCATGTGACGCTCGACGTGGACGCGCTCGACCCGGGCGACGCGCCGGGCTCGGGCACGGTCGTGCGCGGCGGCCTGACCTACCGCGAGGCACACCTCGCGATGGAGAAGATTGCCGAGGCCGGCGGCGCGCTCTCGCTCGAAGTCGTGGAAATTAACACGGCGCTCGACATCAACAACCGGACGGCCGAACTCGGCGTGGAGCTGATACTCTCGGCCCTCGGCAAGACCATCCTTTAACCGGACGGAGTTGGGGTAATTTCTCAGCCGCTGAGCCCGAAGCTACTGTTGCGACTAGCTTTGGGCTTTATTTTTTAAGGGGGCGACGATTCGCTTATGACGAGAAAGATACGGATGGCGGTGATTTTCGGCGGCCGCTCGGGCGAGCACGAAGTGTCAGTGCGCTCGGCGCGCTCCGTCATCGAGGCGGCCGACACGGAGAAGTACGAACTGATTCCGGTCGCCATCACGAGGGAAGGGCGCTGGCTCCCGCCGGCCGAGTCCGCGTCGCTGCTGCCCGAGTCAGTTCGCCGGAACCTCACAGACCCCGCGGACGACGGCGGGGGCGACGCGGCCGTCGTCGTCGACCCCTCACGCGGGGCGCTGGTCAGGCGGGGCGGCGAGGGGAGCGGGACGGCCGACGAGCGGCTCGACGTAGTTTTCCCGGTCATGCACGGCACTTACGGCGAGGACGGCACCATACAGGGGCTCCTGGAGATGGCCGGCGTCCCTTACGTCGGCTGCGGGGTGCTCGCCTCCAGTTGCGGGATGGACAAGGTCACGATGAAGACGCTCTTCCGGCAGGCCGGGCTCCCGCTCTGCAAATACACTTGGTTCCTGCGCAGGGAATGGGAAGGCTCGCCCGCCGCCGTCAGCGGGCGCGTCGCCGACGAAGTCGGGTACCCGTGTTTCGTCAAGCCGGCCAATTTAGGCTCTTCGGTGGGCATCTCGCGCGCCACGGACGAGGAATCACTCGTCCGCGCCGTCAACCTCGCGGCGCGCTACGACCGGAAAATCATCGTGGAAGAGGGTCTGGACGTGCGGGAGATAGAGGTCGCCGTGATGGGGAACGACGACCCGGAGGCGAGCCTCCCCGGCGAGTACATCGTCCATGACGAGCAGGCGAAATTTCTCGACTACGCGGAGAAGTATTCGAGCACCGGGCACGTCGAGTTCGTCGTCCCGGCGCCGATACCCAAGCGACTTTCCGGCAGGATTCGGGAGATGGCCGTCCGCGCGTTCAAGGCCGTGGACGGGGCGGGGTTCGCGCGGGTGGACTTCTTCCTGAGGCGCGACACGAACAAGCTGCTCCTCAACGAGTTGAACACCATCCCGGGTCTGACTGACGTTTCGGGCTTCCCGCAGATGTGGGACGCCTCGGGCGTGCCTTTCGGAGAAGTCATTGACCGCCTGGTCGAACTCGCCTTCGAACGCCACGCCGAAAAATCCAGAAACCAGACGAGCCTCTGAAGACCATTCCTCCGCTGCTTCCGCCCCGGCGGGCACCCCGGCTTGCCGATTAACACCTCACAGGAGCCGGCCAGACCTTCAGGTAATCTCTCAACTTGTAGGCCCTAACCCTTTGGGGCTCGATAGCCGTTGCGCGTACGGGCGGTGACCTCCGGCCGCGCGAGTTTGAGCTGGATTGAGCGCCAGCGCCCGTCGCGCGCCGAGTTGTCCGGCCTGTAGCCGAGGGTGTACTGGTTGCTCAACTCTTCGAGGATGGCCCTGAAAGCCTCGTCGAGCGCCCGCCCGCCGGGCTTCGAGACGTAGCGGCCGCCGCTTTTGGACGCGTAGTTCTGTAAAACCGCCCCGGCCCTCATCCTGTCGGTCTGATTCGTCCGGGGGTCGGTCATGTCCACCGTGTAAATCGTGGCGTTGGCTTCGAGCGCCGCGTTGAGCGCCTTGTCGGCGGAGGCGCCGCTCTTGGTGTCAACACCGTCCGATAAGACTATGATCGCCCGCCGTTTCTCCGGGCGCTGCGCGATGTCCTTCGCCGCGCGCAGCACGGCGTCGTTGAGCGTCGTCATCCCCTTCGAGCTGAGGTCGTAGGCCAAGGGCGGGAGGTCACGCCCGGGTGAAAAATCCTGTAGCCGCTCGACCTTCGAGTCGAAATTGTAGACGGCCGCGACGTCCTCCTCACGCAACCCTTCCAGGAAGCGGATAGCCGCGGCGCGCGCCAGCGTGAGGCGATTCTCCATGCTGCCGGAGCTGTCGAGGAGGATGGCGGCGGCGAACGGCGTCTCCTCGACCGAGAAGAGCCCGATGCGCTGCTCCCGCCCGTCCTCGAAAATTTTAAAGTCCGAGCGCTTGAGTTGATGGACGTACCGTCCGTTCGCATCGGTAACCGTCACGTTCAGGACCACGAGGTCGGAATTGACGCGCACGACCTCGTCATCATCGCCCTTCTGCACAACGACGGCCGTGACCTGTCGTGCCGCAAGGCTGGCCAGAAGGCAGATGAGCAGGGGCTTTATTAACTTCGAAGGCGGGCACTCTTTGCGGGAAGGGGGCGTGCGGGCGTGCGAAACTCTCATGGCTTTTTGATGCTGCGGATGTGGCGTATCAGCCCGATCACTTCGTTGGAGCGTTCGATGACGCCGGCGGAGATGACGAGGCGCGAAGTCTTCAGCACGCTCTTTTTCAAAGCCCCGGAGAGTTCCGCGAGCTTTGCGACGGCACCCTCGATTTTTCCGGGCGGGTCGCGTGACAAATCTTCGTCGTCGGAGCCGCCCGCGCCGCCCCGGATTTTGCGTGCGAGCTTCTCAAGCCGCTCCAACTTTTTCAGGTCGTCGCGGGTGAGGGAATTGTTCCGCTTGAAGGAGGCGAGAATCTCGTCGCCGAGCCGTTCGGCCTCGTCGGCGCGCTCAACCATCTCCTTATGGTTCTCTTCCTCGTGCCGAATCTCGGCGCGCCGCAGCATCTCCTCCTCGGGCGACCCGAGCGGGCCCGGCTTGCGTGGCTGACGCGCGCCCGGGAAGTCGTCCGGCGTCGGAGCGCCGGTCTGGGCGGACGCTTCCGACGACAGTGCGGCGGCTAAGGATGCCGTAAGGATGGAAAACCTGAGCAGGCGAAGGAGCATCGGTTTACGCGCTGGGGTCTCTCTGTGTGTCAGGAGAACGATAAGACTTTCGCCGCTTTGACGTGGCCCGGGTAAAGCAAGGTTGTCTTCGGCCGGGGCGCCGCGTCTCCGGCGGCTGAGGTCTTACCTGAAGTTTGTCGGCGCGCCGACTCTTAAGGTGCGACTTGAGCCAAGCCGCTCAGGGAACGCTGTAGGGCGTGTCGGGCGTGTTGATGAAGTCCGAGTTGCCGGACTTTTTCTGCGCGGGTGTCTTGACGATGACCACGTTCGGTTTGACCTTCTCGGGAGGACGCTTCGCGCCGGGTTGCGCCTTGAATGCGACGTCCTGAGGCTGTCTTGACCCGCTCCTGAGATTGACGACGCGCGACACGCTCCAGTCTTCGGACAGTACCTTGAGCGAGAATTTTCCCTGCTTGCCGGGCTCCAAGGCTTCCGGCTCGACGGAGACCTCACGTTTCTCCAGGCTCCCGTCCGCCCTTCGCGTCAACTCTATTTCGACGGTGAGCTTTTCAAGTCTTTGAGAACCGACGTTTTCGACCACCCCGCCGATGACGGCGTAAGGCTTCGCCAGCATCGGCTCGTCCACAATAATGTTGGCTTCGGGCGTGGGCGCGGCGGCGGGTCGTGTCTGCGCAGTTCTGTGCGCTGAGGCATCGCTGGACGTCCCCCGGCAACCCGAAAACATTGCCGGCGTGAGGGCGACAACAGCCAGCGAAGCGAGCCCGGCGGCCGAAAAAAGATTCCTGAGATAAAACATCGACAATTACTTCAGAAGGGAAAAGCTTAGGGTAAAGTCTGAACGCTCCGCCGCCCACCCGCTCTGATACATGAAGTTAAGCGCGTCGCCCTTGGGGCCGGCTCGGCGGACGGAAGTTCCCGTCAGGAAACGTCTAACGGCCGTATCCGGGGGGCGTAGTGCCTGTGACCTTCTCGATCAGCGCGAAGAGAAACTCCTGCTCCGCGATGCCGGTGCTCCTTAACGAAATCCACTCGGCGCCGAGCACGTTGTCGCTCCTGCCCTCGACGCGCGCGTTGACCGAGACGTTGGAGTTTGAGCTGTCGATGGGCTGGACTTCGACGATGATCGTGTAGCGCCCGCGGGTCCAGTTGCCCTGGTCGGCGCGGGGCACCTCCGCGAGTCGGTTCAGCTCGGAGGTCGTGACGACGGAGCCGCGTGTGAAGGTGTAGGGCTGCGAGACGAGGAGGCCCGTGTCGGGCTTCGAGACCGTCTCGTCGAGAATGAGCTTTCTTTCGCGCATCAACTCCTGCACGGCTTTGGTCAGTACGTCGTTCGGAACCTGGAAGCGGTAGGGGTTGGGGATGGGAGGCGGCGTCTGCGTCCGGCCCTTGCCGAAGTCCATCCCGCGGCCGACGCCCGTGTCTACCTTGCCGCCGTTGATGGCGGGCTGCCGGTTGTTACTGCTGTCGCGGATGCGGTCGTTCTGCTGGTCGACGCCCTTCTCCTGCGCCGCGCAGACCGTGCACGCGATGGCGATGAACAAGATTCCGAATAAAGGCTTCATTGGTAAACCCCTCTGCCTGAACCTGGCTTGACGTACCGAACCGGGGAAACGCTGCGAGCATAAAGCAAGGCTGTGTCTATTTCAAGACGTTGCATCCGAGCCAAACGTTTTGATGCGGCTTTAAGGCGAGGGGGACGGCTGCGCGTCTGTGAAAGTTCCTTCCGAGGGCGTCGGGGTCGCAAGCTGGTTCGCGTTACGGTTACGCTCCCACTCCCTCAGCGCACGCACTCCGCGCTGAAAATCCGCGTCGTTGCTGTAAAAATTATGCGCGCCGTCGTTTCGCGCGGGGTCGCGGACGTAGAAAAGATAGTCGGTCTGCGCGGGTTTGAGCGCGGCTTCGAGCGAGCTGACGCCGGGCGAGGCGATAGGCCCCGGCGGAAACCCACGAACCTTGCGCGTGTTGTAGGGCGAGTCGCGCTCGATGTCGCTCAGGTAGACCTTGCCGTTATTCCTCCACTTACCCGCCGCCTTCGAGGCGTAAATGACGGTGGAGTCGATGCCGAGCGGGATGTCTCTCGAAAGCCGGTTGTAGATGACGGAGGCGACCCGAGGGCGCTCTTCGGAGAGCTTCGCCTCGGTCTCAATCAGGGAGGCGATGGTGACGATCTCCCTCGGGCTTCGGTTCGAGGGAACCGGGTTTTTGGCCGAGACCTCACCCCAGACCTCCCGAAAACGTTTGACCATAGTTTCGACCACCTGCCGGGGCGTCGTGCCAGGCGGGAAGCTGTAAGTGTCGGGGAATAGATAACCTTCGAGATTCTTCGCCGTCGGGTCAATGTCGCGGATTAGGCTCGTGTCATCAAGGAGCGCGAGGGCTTCTTCGGCGCTCCCGAGTTTGAGTTCCGGAAGCCTTGCGAGCAGCGAGGCGATGTCCCAACGCGTCCAGCCCTCGATGACGGTCAGGCGGCTGAGACGCTGCTCACCCTCCTGCAATTTTTGCAGCACCCCTAGGGGAGAGATGGGAGAGGGGAAGCGATACTCCCCGGCCTTGAGGCGTTGGCCCGCGCCCGTCAAACGAATATAGAGGCGCAGCAGCCATCCACGTCTGATAACGCCGAGGGATTCCAGATTATTAATAATTTGATCCGGGCTGGAGCCGCGTGGAATGTCGATATATTGGCCCCCTTGGGAATGCAGGACGGGTGCCTGTAGCTCGTGTCTGGCCCAGAAGAGCAAGCCTCCAACGGCTATAATTGCGAGGAGTAGAAATGAGATGATAAGTCGTTTAAATGTCATTAAATGCCTTCTAGTATCTACAGTTATTTCTGAACCGAATCGAGGGGAGTGTGGTCGGCGCCATGACTGTTAAGAAAGTCGCTCAGGATAATGGAGGCGGCTTCGCTGTCAACTTTATCCGCTATTTCCGAGACATTCAGGCCGTGTGCCCTTAAAGAGGTTTCGGCAGTTTTGGACGTAAGGCGTTCGTCCTGAAGGAAGAGGGGGAGCTTGAGGGAGAGTTCGAGGTTGCGTGCGACGCGTCTGGCTTCCAAAGCGGCATCGCCTTCGCTCCCGTCGAGGCGGAGCGGCAAACCCAGGACTATGCCCCGCACGTCAAACTTCTCGCACAGAGCGGCCAGGGAGGCGAGCAGGCGTTTCCAGGGCGTACGCGGGAGGGCCGGGAGCGTCCGGACGCTCAGGCGCATCTCGTCCGAGATGGCAAGGCCGACTCTTTTCGACCCGATGTCGATGGCGAGGACGCGACCCAGCACGGTTCGACCTTCCCGACTCCCTTTTGTTGACGTTTCGGCGTTCGAAGCCGGCGGGGAGTATAACGCAACCCCTGACGTTTGTGCCACTTAGATGGCTTGCGCCCTTTGTGCGGCTACTGTATCATCCGAGCCGAGGGGTCGGACGCGGCCGGCCGACCGTTGGGCTCAGGCGTTTTCAAGGTTTAGAGTGGTTTTCGAGGTGTCCGATGTCTTTTCGCAGTAAGTTCCTACTCGTCGTTTTTTCCGCCACGCTCGCACTCTACGCGGTCGTCGGCGGGTGGATGTCGATCAACGCCCAGCAACAGCAGAACGACCCGGGCGCCCAACTCCGCATCTTCGAGAGCGTCCTCCGGCACATACAGGACGACTACGTGGACGAGCCCGACCTGAACAAGGTTCGCGCGGGCGCCCTGCGCGGGCTGGCCTACGGACTCGACCCCTACTCGACCTATCTGACGCCCGAGCAGGTCAAGGGTTTCCGCGCGGGGAACCAGGCCAGCCAGCCGGGCATCGGCGCAGAGCTTTCGCAGTTCGCCTCCTACCTCTACGTCATCGCCCCTGTGAAGGGCGGGCCGGCCGAGCAGGCCGGACTCCAGGCGGGCGACATCATCGAGTACATAGACGGGAAGGCCACGCGCGACATTTCGCTCTACGACGCGCGGCAGCTTCTGAACGGGGCGCCGGGCAGCGAGGTCAAGCTGCGGGTGCTGCGTGCGGGCACGCGCCCGTTCGTCATGAGCGTGAGGCGCGGGGCCGTGCAGGTGCCCGGCGCGGAGGCGCGCACGGAGGCGGGGCGCATCGGCGTCGTCAAGGTGAACAGCCTCGCGGAGGGCGAGGCGGCCGACGTCAAGGCGCGCGTGCAGGAACTCGTCAAACAGGGCGCGCAGAAGATCGTGCTCGACCTGCGGAGCGTGGCCGGCGGCTCGCTCGAAGAGGGGGTCAAAGTCGCGAACCTCTTCATACGCGAAGGCGTGCTGGCCCAGACGGTCGGGCGCGGCAACAAACCCCTGAAGAGCTTCCCGGCCGACCCGAAAGCCGCGCTTTTTGAAGGCGCGGCCGTCGTCCTTATCGACCGCGGCTCGGCCGCGGCCGCTGAGATCGTCGCGTCGGCCTTCATCGAGCACAAGCGCGGCGACGTGATCGGCGTGAAGAGTTTCGGCGCGGGCGCGGAGCAGCAGCTTTTCACGCTCCGCGGCGGCGACGGGCTCCTCCTGACGACGGTCAAATGGGCGTCCTCGGCCGGCAAGCCGTTTCTCGGCGAGGGCGTGAAGCCTTCGGTCGAGGTCAAGGCGCCGGAGCTGGCGGAGGCGATTGACCCCGAAGACCTGACGGGGAACGACGACGACCCCATCGCGCAGCCCAACGCGCCCGCCGACCGGAGGGAGGTCGCCCCCGAGGCCGCTTCGCCCAAGCAGCAGCCCGAGGACGTGCAGCTCAAGAAGGCGCTCGAACTCCTCCGCGAGAAGGACAAGCAGACGCAGGGCGCGCAGCGTCCCTCCTGAAGCGAAGAGCTGAGATTTAAAAAAGGCCCGCGAGTCGTGACTCGCGGGCCTTTTTGCGTGCCCGAAGTCAATCTCCGGCGCGGAGCCTAGAGCGGGATGTTGCCGTGCTTCTTCGGCGGGTTCGTGTCCCGCTTATTCTCCAGGAGCGTGAGCGCGCCGATGAGCTTCTTTCTGGTCAGCGCGGGCTCGATGATTTCGTCGATGAAGCCGCGCTCGGCTGCCACGTAAGGGTTGGCGAACTTCTCCTCGAACTCGCGGACGCGCGCGCGGCGGGCAGCGTCCTGGTCGGCGGCCTCGCTTATCTCGCGCCGGTAGAGGACGCCCACGGCGCCCTCGGCGCCCATGACGGCGATCTCGGCGGTCGGCCAGGCGAAGTTGACGTCGGTGCGTATGTGCTTCGAGGCCATGACGCAGTAGGCGCCGCCGTAGGCTTTGCGCGTGATGACGGTAACTTTGGGGACGGTGGCTTCGGCGAAGGCGTAGAGGAGTTTCGCGCCGTGGCGGATGATGCCCCCGTGCTCCTGGCGCACGCCCGGCAGGAATCCGGGCACGTCCTCGAAGACGACGAGGGGGATGTTGAAGCAGTCGCAGAAGCGTACGAAGCGCGCGCCCTTGACCGAGGCGTCTATGTCGAGCACGCCCGCGAGGTAGGCGGGCTGGTTGGCGACGACGCCGACGCTGCGGCCCCCCAGGCGCGCGAAGCCGACGACGATGTTGGGGGCGAAGTGCTCGTGGACTTCCAGGAAATAGCCCTCGTCCACGACGGCGTGGACGGCGTCGCGGATGTCGTAGGGCTGGTTGGAGGCTTCGGGGACGAGCGTGTTGAGCGCCTCGACGCGGCGGTCGGGCGGGTCGTCGGTGGCGACGCGCGGCGCGTCCTCCATGTTGTTCGAGGGGAGGAAGGAGAGCAACTCGCGCACGAGCAGCAGCGCGTGCTCGTCGGAGTCGGCGGCGAAGTGCGCGACGCCCGAGACGCTGTTGTGCGTGTCGGCGCCGCCCAGCTCCTCCTTCGTCACGTCCTCGTGCGTGACCGTCTTAATCACGTCCGGCCCGGTTATGAACATGTAGGAGGTGTTCTTCACCATCACGTTGAAGTCGGTGATGGCGGGGCTGTAGACGGCGCCGCCGGCGCAGGGGCCCATGATGCAACTGATCTGCGGGACGACGCCGGAGGCGAGCGTGTTGCGCAGGAAGATGTCGGCGTACCCGCCGAGGGAGACGACGCCCTCCTGGATGCGCGCGCCGCCCGAGTCGTTGAGGCCGACGACCGGGGCGCCGACGCGCATGGCCGTGTCCATCACCTTACAAATCTTCTCGGCGTGGGTCTCGGAGAGCGAGCCGCCGAAGACGGTGAGGTCCTGCGCGAAGACGAAGACGCGCCGGCCGTCGACGAGGCCGTGGCCGGTGACGACGCCGTCGCCGGGGTAGAGCTGTCGGTCGAGCCCGAAGTCGCGCGAGCGGTGGACGACGAGCTGGTCGAACTCCTCGAAGGTGCCGTCGTCGAGAAAGAACTCGACGCGCTCGCGCGCGGTCAACTTGCCGGCCTCGTGCTGGCGCTCGACGCGCGCGCGCCCGCCGCCCTCCTCGGCGCGCTTCTTCCTCGCCAGGAGTTGGTCGAGCTTCGACTGGTGTGCGTCTTCGGCTGCTGGTTCGGGTTTCATAGGTTGAGACTTGTCGGCGGGGAATTATGAACGATGCGGGCGGTTTTGTACACGGGCGCCGCCGCGGGGCGGCTCTGACAAAACACTTCAAAGGTAAGTGTCGAGGAGTCGGCGCGCCGACCTCTCAACCTTTACGTGAGCGGCGCCTACTCGGGTTTTACATTACTTGAGGTGCGCCGGTTAAAGGAGAACGGGAACTCGCGCGAATCAATCAGGCGTGTCAGCTCGGCGAGCGCGCGGCCGACCCGCTCGCGGTATTCGGCGGGGTAGCCGTAAAGCTCCGCGTGAAGCTCGAACTCGTCTTCGTCGAGAACCTGATACGAAAAGTCGGGCTCTACCAGAACGTCAACGTCCAGGTCTATGAAGGAGAGGACGCCGTCGGCGAGGCGCGCCGGGGTGTTGAGGTTGCAGTAGAACTTGAACAGGCGCCCGGCGGGCGTCTCGAACCGGAAGACGCTGTACCAGCGGTCAGTCCAGAAGAATTCGGTGCTGTGCGTCCCGGCCTCGATGGTGCCGATGAGCGGGTGCCGCACCTCCTCCGCGAAGAAGGCGTCCAGGACGACGAGCGGGCCTTCGCGCCGCGTGACGCGCGCGGGCCAGCGGCGGTGGACGCGGCCGTCGTGCTTGCAGGAGTGGACGAAGACCTCCTCCGGGGCCCGCGCAGCCCCCTCCACGCCGAAAGGCGTCTCCTGTTTGGGGGAAGTAGGATTCAAGCCGGGAGTTTGCGGACGGGGTTGCGCAGGACGCCGACGCCCTCCACCTCAACCTCGACCGTGTCGCCATCCTTCAGCGGCCCGACGCCGGCCGGCGTCCCCGTGGCGATGAGGTCGCCGGGTTCGAGCGTCATGGCGTGCGAGATGTACCGGATGAGGTGGGGGACGGGGAAGGCCATCGCGCTCGTGCGTCCGCTCTGGCGCACCGCGCCGTTGACGCGCGTCTCTACGAGCAGGTCGGACGGGTCGAGCCCCGTGACGACGAAGGGGCCGACGGGGCAGAAGGTGTCGAAGGACTTGCCGCGCGTGAACTGCACGTCCCTGCGTTGCAGGTCGCGCGCCGTGACGTCGTTGACGCAGGTGAAGCCGAGGACGTAGGCGAGCGGGTCTTCGGCGTCGGAGAGGCGGCGGCAGCGGCGCCCGATGACGAGGCCGAGCTCGCCCTCGTGTTCGACCCTTTCGGATGCTTCGGGCAGCTCGACGGCGTCGCCGTCGTTGATGACGGCCGAGGGCGCCTTGAGGAAGAGGAGCGGCTCGGAGGGCATCTCATTGCCGAGTTCCGCGGCGTGCTCGCGGTAGTTCCGGCCGACGCAGACGATCTTCGAAGGGGAGACGGGCGCGAGCAACTGCGCGTCGGCGAGGCGGACGGAGGGCTCGACGCCTTCGAGCGAGAGGTCGCCGGCGTTGAGGTCGCCGCCCAGCGTGAAGACGTTCTCGCCCTCGATCATGCCGTAGCTCGGGCGCTGCGTTTCCGGGTCTCTGAAGCGGCAAATCTTCATGGCGCGGTGCCTTTCGGGAAGCCTTACGGGGTCGTGTCGGACTGGACTTCGGACGGGCGGGAGGCGTTACCCGCGGCGTCCACGGCCACGACGTAGTAGAAGTATTTCTGCCCGGACTTGACGGCGTCGTCCTGATAGGTAGTCCGCCCGAGCAGGTCGCGGTTGAGCTTCGTCCAACTCTCCTTCGGCAGATCGGCGTCGGTCGAGCGGTACAGATTGTAGCCCGCGACGTCGCGCTCGGGGTTGGCCGCGAAGAAGACGGAGACACGCAGGGGCGACGGCGAGGCCACGACGGTCAGCCCCGTCGGCTGGGCCGGAGGGAAGACGTCCAGAGGCTTGACGGCGACCGCGTTAGAGTTGAGGCTCTCGACAGGCTCGCCGCCCCTGCCGAGCGAGACGGCGCGGACGACGTAGACGTACTCCTCGCCGAAGGTGAAGGTCTGGTCGGCGAAACTCGTGCTGGCGGCTTCGAGCGGCCTCGCGTTGAGGGGCGTCGCGCCGGGCTCGTTCTGCGAGCCGGCGGAGCGGTAGACGTTGTAGCCGAGGAGGTTCGCGGGGCGCGTGTCGTCCACGTTCGCGGAGGGCGCGTCCCAGCGGATGACGACGGCGGTTTCCTTGACTTCGGGTTGCGGCGCGAGGGCCGGCGGCTGGCTGACGCTCGCGGCGGGCTCTATCAGGAGGAAGTTCGAGAAGGTCGCGCGCTGGCCCGCGGCGTTGACGTAGCGGACGGCGTAGCGCAGGCGCACGGCCTCGCTCAGGGAGAGCTCGTCGGTGTAGGCGAGCGTCTCTCTGGCGGCGGCGATCTGCTCCTCGCTGACCGAGCCGATGAGGTTGGCGCGGGCGGAGAACTCCTCCTCGGTCAGGGGCAGCGGGTCGCTCACGGCCTCGGCCAGGCGGTAGACGTCCACGCGGCGGATGCTCTGGACGCTCTCGTCCGTGGCGTTACGGCGCGGGGCGGGCCAGCTCAGGATGACGAGGTTGCCGCGCTGCACGCCGGAGAGGAGTTCCGTGCGCTGCGGGACTCTCTCGACGGGCGGGAGGGGCGGGAGTCGCTTCCCGCAGGCGGAGAGAGAAAAGGCGGAGGGCAGGAGGCAGAGGGCGAAAATTAAAAGGGGAAGACGCGCCGCGCGGGGCGCACACGTCCTCGTGCCTCGTGCCTTGTGCCTTCTGTCCTGTGCCTTCATCAGAGGATGTAGCGGCTGAGGTCCTGGTCTTTGACGATGTCGGAGATGGCGCGGCCGACGTAGTCGGCGTCGATCAACTGGCGCTTCGGTTCGAGGTCCGGGCCGAGGAAGCTGATTTCGTCGAGCACCTTCTCCATGATGGTGTGCAGGCGGCGGGCGCCGATGTTCTCGGTCTGCTCGTTGACGCGGACGGCGAAGCGCGCGACGGCGTCGATGGCGTCTTCGGTGAAATCCAGCTCGATGCCCTCGGTTTCGAGCAGGGCCTTGTACTGCTTGACGAGCGAGTTCTTGGGCTCGGTCAGGATGCGCTTGAAGTCGTCGAGCGTGAGCGAGTCGAGCTCGACGCGGATGGGGAAGCGCCCCTGGAGCTCGGGGATGAGGTCGGAGGGCTTCGAGACGTGGAAGGCGCCGGCCGCGATGAAGAGGACGTGGTCGGTGCGCACCATGCCGTAGCGCGTGTTGACGGTCGTGCCCTCGACGATGGGGAGGAGGTCGCGCTGGACGCCCTCGCGCGAGACGTCGGGGCCCGAGCCGGACTCGCGCCCGGCGATCTTGTCCAGCTCGTCTAAGAAGATGATGGCGGAGGACTCGACGCGTTCGAGCGCGGCGCGGGCGACGGCGTCCATGTCCACGAGCCGCTCCTCCTCCTCCTGGATGAGGTACTCCATCGCCTCGTCCACGCGCATGCGCTGGCGCTTGGTGCGGCCCTGGAAGAGGTTGCCGAGCATGTCCTTCATGTTGATGCCCATCTCCTCCACGCCCTGCGGCCCGGCCACCTCGATGGTGGGGAAGCTCTTCTCGCGCACCTCCATCTCGACGAGGCGGCTGTCGAGCTTGCCGTCGCGCAGCTGCACGCGCAGCTTCTCGCGCGTCTTCTGGAACTGGTCGTCGCGCTCGGCGCCGGCGCCGGCGGGCGCGTCGGCCGCGGCGTCGCCGCCGGAATCGAAGTCGTAATAGCCGGCGGAGGGCCTCTGCGGGAGGAGCAGGTCGAGGACGCGCTCTTCGGCGTTGTTCTCGGCCTTCTCGGCGACCTCGTCAATCTTCTCCTCGCGCACCATGTCCACGGCGATCTCGGTCAGGTCGCGGATCATGCTCTCGACGTCGCGGCCGACGTAGCCGACCTCGGTGAACTTCGACGCCTCGACCTTGAGGAAGGGCGAGTTGGACATGCGGGCGAGGCGGCGGGCGATCTCGGTCTTGCCGACGCCGGTCGAGCCGATCATGATGTTGTTTTTGGGCATCACGTCGGCGGCCATCTCGGGCGGGAGCTTCTGGCGGCGGACGCGGTTGCGGAGCGCGATGGCCACGGCGCGCTTGGCGGCGTGCTGGCCGACGACGTGCTTGTCGAGCTGCTCGACAATCTGCCGCGGGGTCAGCTCGTCGAGTCTCGACTCCTCCTCGACCTCGCCTGAAAGGTAAATCACCATGTGAGAAAGCGCCCGTTGCCGGAGCCTTCGGGGGCGGCCCGGCGGCTCAAATCTCCTCGACGACTATGTTCTGGTTCGTGTAGATGCAGATTTCGCCGGCGATGCGGAGCGCGCGCTCCGCTATCTCGCGCGCGCCCAGCTCCGTGTGCTCGGCCAGTGCGCGCGCGGCCGCGAGCGCGTAAGGGCCGCCGGAGCCGATGGCGAGGACGCCGCCCTCGTCCGGGGCGATGACGTCGCCGTTGCCGGAGAGGAGGAAGGAGCTTTTCTCGTCGGCGACGATCAGGAGCGCCTCCAGGTGGCGCAGAATCTTGTCGGTGCGCCACTCCTTGCTCAGCTCGATGGCGGCGCGCTCCAAGTTGCCGTGGTACTGTTCGAGCTTGCCCTCGAAACGGGCGAGGAGCGAGAAGGCGTCGGCGGTCGCCCCGGCGAAGCCGCAGAGAATCTTCTCGTTGTAGAGCCGACGGACTTTGCGGGCGCCGCTCTTCATGACGGTGTCGCCGTGCGTCACCTGCCCGTCGCCCGCGAGCGCGACGCGGCCGCCGCGCCGTACGAGCAGGATGGTGGTGCTGCGAAACTCTTTTTCGGGGCGACTCATCGTAAGCATTGCACTATAGAAACTGGCGAGAAGGGAAGTCAAGCGAACCCCCGCGGCCGCCCACACGGCCGCGCGCGGACGGACAGGGCGTGAAGATTTGGGTTATGATTGGCGTCCGGGGGCTTGTGTGGGCGGATGACGCGGCGAAGACCTTTAATCGGCATCACGATGCGCCACGAGTTGGAGACCGTGAGGTTCTACTTGGCGCGTTTTTACAGCGAGGCGGTGGCGGGCGCGGGCGGCGTCCCCATCCACCTGTCCCTGATTCCCGATGCGGAGGTAGTCGGCGAAGTCGTCTCGCGCCTGGACGGGGTGCTCCTGCCCGGCAGCGCCTCGGACGTGGACCCGCTGCGTTACGGGAGCGAGCCGCACGCGAAGCTCGGGCCCGTGCACCCTTTAAAGGACGAGACTGACCTGCTGGTTTTGAAGGAGCTTGAGGCGCGACGCCTGCCACTTCTGGCCATCTGCTTCGGGATGCAGGTCTGGAACGTCTTCCGCGGGGGGAGCCTGATTCAGGACATCGCCTCGGAGGTCCCGAAGGCGCTCAAACACGAACAGGGCGCGCCGCGCGAGAGGCCGTCGCACCGCATCTCGGTCAAACCTGAGGGCCTTCTGGCGAGTCTGGCCCGTGAGCCGTCTGCGTTAGTCAACAGCCACCACCACCAGGCGCTCGAAAGGCTGGGCGAGGGCTTGCATGCGTCGGCATGGAGTTCCGACGGTCTGGTCGAAGCGGTGGAGGATACGAGTGAAGGGCGCTGGGCTTTAGGAGTACAGTGGCACCCGGAACTGGGCTGGGTGACCGACGGGCTGTCGGGGGCAATTTTCAGCAGCTTCGTTAAAGCCGCGGCCCGGCGAGCGTCCGATAACGCCGGCGGGATTTGAAGTTTTTACACCAAAATCAATTCTAACTGAACCTGGAGGTTCAATGTCCTTAAAGTCGAGCCGGAAGGTTGTCCTGGGTTTAGAGAGCCTGTGCGAGTCGCGCGGCGATCTGATAGAAGGTTCCCGTGTGGGGCTGGTCTGCAACCAGGCGTCAGTGGATCACAGCTTAAACCACGCCGCGGACGTCCTGCGGGCAGCGAAGGGTGTGAATCTGACGGCACTCTTCGGGCCTCAGCACGGCATTAGGGGCGACTTGCAGGACAACATGGTCGAGACACCGCACGGGACGGATACGGAGACAGGCCTACCCGTCTACTCTCTTTATAGCGAAACCCGGGAGCCCACCGAGGAGATGTTGAGCGACGTAGACGTGATAGTCTGTGACCTGCAAGACGTCGGTTGTAGGATATATACTTTCGTCTACACGATGGCGAACTGCATGCGCGTTGCGCGCCGGCTCGGGAAGCGTGTGGTGGTGTGTGACCGCCCCAACCCCATCGGCGGGGTGGCGGTCGAGGGGAATCTGCTGGAAGAGGGTTTCGAGTCATTCGTCGGGCAATACCCTCTGCCGACGCGGCACGGGATGACCGCCGGCGAACTGGCTCGAATGTTCAACGAGCAATGGGGGATAAGCTGTGAGCTCGAAGTAGTGCCTTTGGAGGGCTGGTCGCGGGACCTCTGGTTTGACGAGACAGACGTCCCCTGGGTTTTGCCCTCGCCCAACATGCCCACTCTCGATTCGGCGACTATTTTCCCGGGGACGGTTCATCTGGAAGGGACGCAGGTTTCCGAGGGGAGGGGAACTACGCGACCGTTCGAGTTAATTGGGGCTCCCTATATTGAGGCCGGTGAGTTAGCTCGGGCGCTGGAGTCAGAGGGACTGCCGGGGGTCAAATTTCGCCCGACAAATTTTCAACCTACGTTTCAGAAACACGCGGGTAAGACGTGCGGCGGCGTGCAGATACATGTGCTGGACAGGCAGGAGTTCAAGCCCGTTCTGACGGGCGTGGCGGTAGTAAAGGCCATTTTCGACCTTTACGGTGAAGACTTTAAATGGAAAGAGCCGCCCTACGAATACGTTTTTGATAAGAATCCCTTTGACGTAATATCCGGGACGGACGGTTTGCGAAAAGCTTTCGAGAGGGGAGATACGCTTGCAGAGATTGAGGAGTCCTGGCGTCTCGGGCTGGAAAATTTCCTTGCGGAGCGTAAGAGATTTCTACTTTACGAATGATGAAGTAATTTAATAAGGCGGGATTGTTTGTAGAAGCAGCAGGCCGTGGCTGAAAGCAAAAAATCAGTTCGAACGGTTAAGGATTAACGTAATGTCTCAAATTTGTCGTCTTGCCGACAGTTAAAGGGAAGTCCAAGCTGGTGCGACTGAACTAATGTAGATGAATAGGTTACTGGATTCGCATATGAGTTATAAAGCCTATTTAAATGATGTGGATGAACTGATAAAGGAGTGTGGCGAACTGCACGGACATATTTGTCCGGGACAACTGCTGGGGGTGAGAATGGCCATGCTCGGTTGTCGATTAATTGGTATTGAAGACCCGCGCGGCGCCGAACGAAAAAAACTGCTGGTGTGGGTTGAGATTGACCGCTGTATGACGGATGCGATCAGTGCCGTGACAGGGGTGCGGTTGGGGAAGAGGAGTCTTAAATATGTTGATTTCGGAAAGGTAGCTGCTACTTTTCTTAATATTCCAGAGGGTATATCTGTCAGAATAGTGGCGAAGGATGAGTCCAGAGAGTTTGCGGACAGCCGTTTCCCCGAAATTGAAAGTAGAAAAGAGCGCCAGATGTTGGCTTACAGGGAAGCCTCGGACAATGAGCTATTTAAAACTGAGAGGGTTCGCATCGACCTGAATGAGATGGAATTGCCCGGCAGACCCAAAAAGCGCCTGTTTTGTGCTCTTTGTAAAGAGGGAGTTAATGACGGTCGTGAAGTGTCTGATGCTTTAGGCCGTAAAATATGTCGCGCATGTGCTTTCGGGAAATATTACCGGGAATAGAACGAGGGCGGGTATTTACGTCCGATAAAAAATAAGTCATGAGAAAGTCAAGTATTCAAGTTGTCTGCGATTAGACACTACAAAAAGGAGCCGCGTATAATTAGACACTACAAAAAGGAGCCGCGTATAATTAATCCAAGTTGCTAGATGAACGCCTTCTTCAAAGCGAAGGCGATGAGGAACCACGATACCTTCAACAGGAAGCCACGGAAGCTGGTTGCATGAATGTGACGCGGGAACATCGCTGTGAGCTGACTGAAGGCGGTC
>DASVTS010000214.1:0-76682 GCA_036387455.1 Pyrinomonadaceae bacterium
CGAACAATACCGCCCCCGCGCCTCCCCAATTCATTCCTCGCACCGTCAACCATCTCTTGCCGGTAGCGCCCGGAACTGGAATTGACGATTTCCAACAACTCACCATCCGACATGCCCGAGAACCCAAGGCCGCCTTCTGCATAGTCTTCATTCATAGAAAACTCCTGCCCCAGAAAAGGGACGCCCGACAAGAGTTAGAACGCCACCGCCGGCCTGAAAGGTGACCTCCCGGTTACTCTCGCTTATAGATGCTTTGTGAGGCCGGCGAACGCCCGCCGACGGGAACCCTTGTGAAGCGCCGAGAGGATACGTCAGGAGGGGTAGGGTGTCAAGGTTTGTTAGTGCATGTCCGGCTAACGCGAGAGCGGAGAGCGCGGGGAAGGGTATTAGGGGAGGGGCGGGGTGTCAACGACTTGTTAGAAGATTCTATGTTCCTGGGAGGGGCGTAGAGGGTTGAGCATTACTTAAGCGGTGAGAAACTTGTCACTAGGAATTTATGCCGAGAGCAACTTTTCTAAGCTTTCACCCTCTATTTTGAGCCGTTTTCTCAGATCATTGAGGTAATCTTCATCCGGCCCTTCTGCATACAGCCCCCCACCGACCATGCCAGCACTTCCTATGTTCGGGCAAGAGCCGATGGCCTCTGCAAGCCCCTTATATTCTTGAAATGCTCTACGCGCCTTGTTTGCCCAATCCTTAGCATTCTCGCCCTCGCCCATAGACCGATGCCCTCTGGAAATCATGGCCGCCAACTCCACTATTTCCGCATACGTGTCGCGTGAGTCGTGCGTGCGGCTGCTAACCCCCGTGGTGAAATCATCCAGCCATTCGTACCAATGGGCCTTTCTGTTTGCGGCTTCGTGAAGAAGGTTGTATGCGTGTTTCAGATGCCCGAGTGCGACGCCCATATGAATTTTATAGTTGCCATTCCTCGCGGCCTTGATCTCTTGTAGCGCGGTTCGCCGGTCAGTATCCGCAACGATGCGAATATAAGACTCCTCTTGGTTAATCAACATCTCCAAGGTGTTCAGGACATCCTTCGCGGTAAGGGCGTAACCGACATAGCCGAAAAGGGCTTTAAGGCCTATTGCCATGGCGTGTCTCCGTGAGAGATTTATACGGGCACAAACATTACCTTTTAGCCATTGTAATGGTCGAAAGGCTGAGCCCTTCGTTATGTCTTAACCACACGACGGCTGTGAAATGCCACATCCGTACCTCTGCTAGTGTGAAGGCCGGGAGCCGTCGCCGGCAGCAAACCCCGTGAGGCGCGCAGGATATTACCGGAGGGGCGGGATGTCAATGATTTGTTAGAACGTGTTCAGTTAACGTGAGAGCGAGGGGCGCGAGGGGAAGGGTATTGGGGGAGGGGCGGGTGTCAATGGTGAGGTAATACTAAGAATTTCATTGTTTTATTTGGACATGCGCAGTTCATTCATCTCACGCTGAAACTCTTCGACGTTTGATTGCTTGATCACCTTCGTTTCAACGAACACTTGTTTACTAGTCGGAATCACACTGCGATGGCCACTGAGAACTTTTGCCATTAACGTAATCGCTTGGTAGCCGTACTCGTAAGGTTGCTGCACGATCGTGCCGTAAATCACACCGTCTCTGATGCCCGCGAGGGTCTCGTCATCGTCGTCGAACGCTATGATTTTAACTTGGCTTGTCTTTCCTGCGTCGCGCACCGCGTCTAAGATGGCCGGGCCGTTGTAGCCCCCAAACCGACAAGACCGGCCACATCCGGGTATTTAATCAGCGTGTCAGCCACGTTCAACTTTGTGCGTATTAAGTCCGAATTATCCGTTCTCACAATGATCTCAACGTTCGTGTCTCGTAACTCCTCCTGGATACCTTGTAGCCGCTCCAGCACAGCACGCTCGTCGAACCTGAAGGTAAAGATCACCACCTTCCCGCCCTTTGGCAATGCCTCTTTAATCAGCCGACCCGCCTGTCGGCCAGCGGCGACGTTGTCGGTGCCGACGTAGCAGGCGCGGTCGCTCTTCGGCGCGTCGGAGTCCTGCGTGAAGACGAGCGTCTGCTTCGCCACGTCGTTGATGAGCTGCGTCTGGTTGTCGGGGTCCACGGGGCTGATGGCGATGCCGTCCACGCCCTTCGCCAGCAGGTCGTCCACGATGCGCTTCTGCTCGGCGGCCGTCCCGTCCGAGGGGATTTTGAACTCGGCCGTCACGTTGTCCAGCTCCGCGTCGGCCTTCTCGACGCCCTTGCGCGCGATGGTCCAGAAGTCGGAGGCGTTGTTGGTGACGAAGGCGAGACGCTTCGCGCCGCCCCCGGCCCCCCCCGCGGCGCCGCCGCCGGCGGTGTTGCCGCCGCCGCCCCCGTTCTGTGTTGTGCAGGCGAGGGCCGCCGAGAGCAGGCACGCGCAGGCGAGCGCGAACAGTCTGGTAAGTTTCATCATGCTTCTCCTCGTTCCGAAGTTTTAATGGCAGCGTGCTTGTAATGCTTGTAATGCTTGTAATGAATGTCCGGCGCGGCGCGCAGCTCCGCGGCCTTCTCCTCGGGCGAGGTGTCCGAGAGGAAGTTGCCGCCGCCTATCTCGGGGCCGGCGAGGTACTTCAAAAGGTTCGGCCGCCGGAGCGGCGGGTGGAACTCGACGTGGAAGTGAAACCCCCGGTGGTCGCCGCCGTCGGTCGGCGCCTGGTGCAGCGGCATCACGTAGGGGAACGGCATCCGCCAGAGGTTGTCGAACTTGACGAGCACGCGGCGGAGCGCGCGGGCGAAGTCGTGCCGCTCCTCGTCGGAGAGCGCGGCGATTGACGGGCGCGTCGCCTTCGGCGCGACGTAGACCTCGTAGGCGTAGCGCGCGAAGTAAGGGAGGAAGGCCACCGCCCGCTCGTTCTCGTAGATGATGCGGCGGCCGTCCTCGCGCTCGGCCGCGAGGACGTCCTGGAAGAGCACGCGCCCGGTCTCTTCGAGGTGGCGGCGCGAGACGCGCGCCTCGGTCTCGATGTACTTGAAGACGAAGTTGGTGGCGTAAATCTGGCAGTGCGGGTGCGGGTTCGAGACGCCGACGGCCTCGCCCTTGTTCTCGAAGATGAGGACGTGTTTGACCTCCGGGCGCGCGCCGAGTTCGCGGTACTGCTCCTGCCAGACGGCGAGCAACTCCTCCACCTGCTCATCCCCCAGCTCGGCGAGCGTCAAGCTATGGTTCGGGCTGTAGCAGACGACGCGCGCGAGGCCCTCGGCGGGCTGGTTGCGGTAGATGCCCGCCGGCCGCTCCAACTCCTTCGGCGCCTCGGGGCCGGCGCACGGCATGTCGTTGTCGAAGACGAAGGTGCTCGTGTAATCGGCGTTGCGCCGCCCGCTCACGCGCTCGTTGCCCGGGCAGAGGTAACAGTCGGGGGCGTACGCCGGCTCCCCCTCCCCGGCGCGCTCTACCGTCCCGCCGCTCCACGGCCGGTTCTGCCTGTGCGCCGCCACGATGACCCACTCCTCCCGCAGCGGGTGCCAACGCTCTTCCCAGACCATAGTTCGAAGCCCCTGAAGCGGTAGACGGTGGAAGGCGGTCGAGCCCCGCCGTCTACCGGCTACTGAATTTGTAGACCGTCGTCGAGCGGAACCGCGCGCCCTTGTGGAGGACGGTCGAGGGGAAGGCGGGGCGGTTCGGCGAGTCGGGGAAGTGCTGCGTCTCAAGGCAGAAGCCGTAGCGGCGGCGGTAGGGCTTGCCGCCCTTGCCGTCGGCCGTGCCTTCGAGGAAGTTGCCCGTGTAGAGCTGCACGCCCGGCTCGGTCGTCCAGACCTCCATCGCGCGCCCCGATGTCGGCTCCGAGACGCGCGCCGCGAGCCGCAGCGCGCCCGCGCGGCCGACGACGACGAAGTTGTGGTCGTAGCCGCTGCCGAACCTCAACTGCTCCTCGTCCTGCTCGATGCGCGCGCCGATGGCGGTCGGGCGCGTGAAGTCGAACGGCGTCCCCTTCACCGGCCGCAGCTCGCCCGTCGGGATGGAGCCGGCGTCGGTCGGCGTGAAGCGCGCGGCGTTGACCGTCAAAAGGTGCCCGAGGATGTCGCCGTTGCCGTGGCCCGCGAGATTGAAGTAGGAGTGGTTCGTCAGGTTGACGACCGTGTCCCTGTCGGTCGTCGCCGCGTAATCAATCCGCAGCGCGTTCGCCTCGGTCAGCGTGTAGGTGGCCGTGACGGTGAGCGTGCCGGGGTAGCCCTCCTCGCCGTCGGCGCTGACGTAGGTCAGCTCGACCGCCTGCCCGAGCTTCGACGGAAGCGGGCGCGCGCGCCACACGACCTTGTCGAAGCCGCGCAGGCCGCCGTGCAGGTGGTTCTCGCCGTTGTTGACCGCCAGCTTGTACTCGACGCCGTTGAGGGCGAAGCGCCCTTTGGCGATGCGGTTGGCGTAGCGGCCGATGACCTGGCCGACGTAGTGCGTGTCCGACTCGTAGGTTTCGAGCCGGTCGAAGCCGAGCACCACGTCTTCGAGGCGGCCGGCGCGGTCGGGCACCTTGAGCGAGACGACCGTCGCGCCGTAGGTCATCACGCGCGCCTCCGCGCCGCGCCTGTTCGTGAGCGTGTAAATCTCCACGGCCTGCCCGCCCTTCGTCGTCCCGAAGCCCTCCTTCTTCACCCCGCCGCCCTGCGCCCGCGCCGGCGCCCCGCACCCGAGCCACACGGCCGCGCCGAGCAGCAGCGCCGTCAACGTCCTCTTCAAGCCCATAAGCAATGGTTCTCCGGTTCTGACCCCCGACGTTAATCGTCCCTCGCCAGCCGCAGGCGCCCGAAGGCGGCGGCGCCGGGCGACGAGCCCGAGATGATGAGCGGCCGGCGCTGCGTGCGCCGCTCGTACTCCTCCGCCACGGCCTCGACCGACGCGCGCGCGCCGCGGCGGCCGAGGACGGCGACCGTGCCGCCGCTGCCGCCGCCCGTAATCTTCGCGCCGTAGAGCCCCGCCGCGGGCCCCGCCTCGCGCACGAGCCTGACCAGCTCGTCCGTGCCCGGCGAGCCGAGGCAGCACGAAGAGTAGCTCTTGTGCGACTGGTACATCAGCTCGCCCAGCTCCGCGCCCCGCGCCGCGCCCTCGCCGAGCAGCCCCGCGAACCGCGTCACGCGCGCGTGCTCGTAGACGGGGTGGCGCGTCGCCGGGCGGACGTGATACCAGCGCTCCGGCTCCACGGACGTGACCGGGTCGGTGATGCCGCCGTAGCGCCCGAGGAACTCCGCCCCCGACATGCGCGCCGGGAGGCTGTTGGCGTAACGCTCCTCGAACTCGGCCGGCGTGACGTTGGCGAGGTAGCCGCCCCACTTCGGGTCTTCGACGGCCACGTGGCCGCGCATGCCCGACGCGCGCGCGCTCAGGCCCGCCATCTCCGCGACCATCCGGTAGCCCATGAAGGCCGCCGTCCGCACCGAGCCGTAGTCCGCGCCGCCGACCGAGTGGCGGATGCCCGAGTCGACGCCCCACACCTCCAACTCCTCGGGCAGCGCCGGCGTGCCCTTCAACTCGCCCGGCTGGCAGAGCAGCGCCAGCAGCCGGTCGGCCTCGCCGCAGGCGGCCGTCATCTGGTCCATCACGCCGCAGGGCGCGCAGGCCACGAGGTTCTCGACCTTCTGGCAGAGGAACGCCAGCTCGCGCGGCTCCAGCTCAATCCCGTACGCGGCGGCGACGGCCCACATCGTCGCCACTTCGAGCGCGGCCGACGAGCTGACGCCCTTGCCCTCGGGCACGTCCGAGCGGATGAGGACGCGCGCGCCGCGCCCGAAGCGGGAGCCGCGCTCGCGCGCGAGCACGACGAAAGCGCCGGCGGCGTACGCGGCCCACTGCTGCCCCGACGCTTTGAAGTAACGCGCCGCCGCCGCGTATTCGAGGGGCCGCCCCCCGTCGTCATCCAGGCCGGCCAGCGGCATCTCGAACTCGCGCGCGCCCTGTCCGCCCGCGGGCGGCAGACTGACGACGCGAATCGTGCCCCACGCGCCCGTCTGCACGGCGGCGTGCGCCGCGGCGGCGATGGGCAGTTGGAGGACGAGCGAGCCCGAGTAGTCGGCGATGCCGCCCATCAAATCGAGCCTCCCCGGCGCGCGCGCCACGAAGACCTCGCCCGGGCCGTCGAAGAAATCTTTCAACGCGCCCGGCCCGCCCGCGGGCAGCCGGCCGACCGTCTCGACGAAGTCGTCCGTGTCCGCGAGTCCGCGCGTCGAGCCGTGCGAGATTCTAAACACCGCCCGCCTGCCCCGCCTCGCCCCGCCACAGCCCGCGCCGCCCGAGCGCCGCGCGCAGAAGCGGCTCGACCTGTCGCCTCACCCCCTCGTTGGCGTAGCCCGCCCACGCCACGTCCGCCTCCACCGAGAGCGGCGCGCGCAAGGGGCCGCCGTCTATGTCCGTCACCAGCACGCCCGCCTCGCGCGCTATCAACTCCGTGCAGAGGTCGTAAGGGTGGCAGCAGATGCCGAGCGCGAGGCCGCGCCCGCGCAGCGACGCCTCCATCAAAGGCCGCAGGTCGGCCGTGAAGCGGTCGTGCCCCGCCATCAGCTCGTAGAGCTGCCCGCCGCTCGACGTGTACTGGTCTTCGAAACAGTGCGCCTTGCCGGGACGGACGGGGCCGAGCGCGCCCGCGACAATCTCTTCGTCTATCGCCGCCAGCTCCTCGCGCGCCCCGGGGAAGAAGCGCGACACCTGCGCGTACCCGTGCGCGATGGTCGGCGACTGCGACGGGCGCAGGGCGATGGGCGTGCTCTCGCCCGTCAGGCGGTTGAAGCGCTCGGCGTGCGCGCCCCCGCCCTTCACGGCCCACGCCACGTCGGAGAGGTGCTGCTTGACGAGCGGAATCTCGGTCTGCACGGCCAGCTCGACGTCCGCGAGCGAAGTCTCCGCGCCGCGGTTGCGCGCCACGCCCGTCAGCACCCAGCCGCTCCGCTTCTGGTACATCAGCCCGCGCGTGCCGTCTATCGGGTCCACGATGACGCGGTAGACGGCGTCGGCTTCCAGCGTCCCGCGCGGCAGCACCACGGCGCCGCCTTCGAGCCCCTCGGCGACGAGGACGACGGGCGCGGCGTGCGCCACCTCGCGCTCGAAGAACCCGACGATGAGCTCTTCGCTCACGCGGTCGACGGCGTAGATGGTGTCGCCCTCCTCCTCGCGCTCGACCTCCGACAGCGACTCGACGGCGGAGCGCTCGCACGCCTCGACCACCGCCGCGCGTATCAGCTCGTGCAGCCGCCGGACTGCCCCGAGCAGCGTCCGCGGGTCGTCGGCCGTGACCTCTGTCAGAAGATTAGCCGTCATCTCTTCACGCCGGCGCCGCGCGCTCAGGCCACCTGCACGCGCGCCGAGCGCCGCTGGAGTATCTGGTCGGCGATGACGCCGACGAGAATCACGGCGCCCATCACGGCGAAGTTCAGCGAACTGGGTATTCCCAGCAGGTTGACGAGGTTCTGCAACACCTGGAGGAGCGCCGTCCCGATGAGTATGCCGACGATGGAGCCCTCGCCGCCGCGCAAGGAGCAGCCGCCCAGGACCGCCGCCGCGATGCCGTACAGCTCGAAGAAGTTCCCGTGCGAGGAGGGCGAGATCGAGTTGGTGTAGAAGGCGAAGACGATGCCCGCCAGCCCCACCAGCGCGCCGAGGATGAGGTAGGCGCTCGCCACTATCTTCTGCGAGTTGATGCCCGAGTAGCGCGCCGCCGTCTCGTTGCGGCCCACGGCGAACAGGTAGCGGCCGTAGACCGAGCGGTGGAGGACGACCCACATGACGGCGCTCACCAGGATGAGCAGCACGAACGGGGTGGGGACGCCGAACAGGCTCCCCGTCGCCACGTTCCTCAGCGTCTCGAAGCCCGCGGCCGCGCCGAAGCCCTTCGTCTCGTCGTTCGAGATGAAGCGCGCCAGCCCCCTGTAGAAGAGCAGCCCGCACAGCGTGACGATGAAGGGCTGCACCCGCACCTTCGTAATCAGCAGCCCGTGCAGCCCCCCGAGCCCCGTCCCGATGCCGACCGTCGCCAGCACGGCCAGCGCGCTCGGCCAGCCCCACTCCGTCAGCATCATCGAGAGCAGCACGCCCAGGAGCGCGAAAACCGAGCCCACCGAGAGGTCTATCCCGCCCGTGATGATGACCATGCCGAGGCCGATGCTGAAGATGCCGTAGGCGCCTATCAGGCGCGCCATGTTCTGTAGGTTGGCCGGCGCGAGGAAGCGCGGGTTGAGCGCCGCCACGACGACACACAGCAGCACGAGCAGCAGGAAGGTGCCGAGTTCTTTCTTCATCCGAGTTTTCTCTCGACCCCTGGACGCCGGGGCCCGCCATTCGCGGCGCCCGGGGCCGGCGCCGACGCCGAGGAAGGATGTAAAACGGTTAACAGGCGGGCGGCGGTAAAGCGTACCTCCCCGCCCGACGGCCGCGGCCGCCGGCCGCGCCGGCGCCCGGGCGCGTGGCCCGCCACGGGGGACTGTCAAACAGAACCTTTAACTCTTGATAACTGCCTTCTACTTTAACTCCGGCCTTTTTGCAAGCGAGGGCGGGGATGCGGGCCGGGCCGTCGATGAACTTCCACCCGCGGGCGAGCCGCCCGCCCGCGGCGGCGCGCGCCGCTGGACTGGCGCGCGTCTGAAGATTTACCCTTGCCGGCAAAGCCGACACGGAGGAGTTCACCATGGCGTCTGTGTTTAGCAGGGGCGCGGCCGCGTCCGTCGCCCTCGCCCTTATCGCCGCCGCTCACGCGCCGGGGCGCGCGGCGGCCGCGACCCCGCGCGTGCGGGCGCCACACGCGGGCACCGACTTTCTCAAGTTCGACTTCGGCCCGGGCAAGGTCAAGCCCGGCTACCGGCAGGTGCTCCCCGACACCGCCTACACGAAGGAGCGCGGCTACGGCTTCGAGCCCGGCCCGCGGGTGAACTGCCTCGACCGCGGCGGCGACGCGCTGCGGGGCGACTTCTGCACCTCCGCGACGCCCTTCCACTTCTCCGTCGCGCTGCCCGAGGGCAACTACGACGTGACCGTCACCTTCGGCGACCGCGAGGGCGAGTCGGTCGGCACGGTCAAGGCCGAGCTGCGCCGCCTGATGCTCGAAGAGGTGCGCACGCGCCGCGGCGGCTTCGAGACGCGCACCTTCACCGTCAACGTCCGCACGCCGCAGATTTCGACCGGCGGCGAGGTCAGGCTCAAAGACCGCGAGCTGAAGACCGAAGTCTGGGCCTGGGACGAGAAGCTGACGCTGGAATTCAACAACGAGCGCCCGGCCGTCTGCTCAATCGAAATCAGGAGAAACGACACGGCCCCGACGCTCTTCCTCCTCGGCGACTCGACCGTCTGCGACCAGCCGGGCGAGCCCTACAACAGTTGGGGGCAGATGCTCCCGCGCTTCTTCCGCCCCGGCCTCGCCGTCGCCAACCACGCCGAGTCGGGCGAGTCGCTCCGCAGCTCCGCGGCCGCGCGCCGCCTCGACAAAGTCCTGAGCTTGATAAGGCCCGGCGACTACCTCTTCGTCCAGTTCGGGCACAACGACGAGAAGGAGCGCGGCGAGGGCGTCGGCGCCTTCACCACCTACAAGGCTTCGCTCAAACGCTACGCCGAGGAGGCGCGCAGCCGCGGCGCCTCGGTCGTGCTGCTGACGCCCGTGCAGCGCCGCACCTTCGACGCGGCGGGCAGGATTACCGACTCGCACGGCGACCACGACGACGCCGTCCGGCAGGCGGCGAAGGAGCTGGGCGTCCCCGTCATAGACCTCCACGCCCTGAGCACGCCCTTCTACGAGGCGCTCGGCCCCGAGGAGTCGAAGAAGGCTTTCGCGCCGGGCGACAACACGCACCACAACAACTACGGCAGCTACGAGCTGGCGCGCGCCGTCGTCGAAGGCATCCGTGCGAGCCGCCTCGGCCTCGTCAAATACCTTGCGAAGGACGTGCGCCCCTTCGACCCGGCGCGCCCCGACCCGCTCGCCGCCTTCCGCGTCCCGGCCAGCCCCGTCGGCCTGGAGGTCAGGCCGCTCGGCAACTGACCGGGCGCCGCGCGAAAATTCCGCCGCCGTTTGCGCCCGCGCCCCCCCGCGTAGATAATCACGGCCACAACCTTTAGAGCGGCCAGAGCAGATTTCCCCCGACCGGATTTCAGGACGACCCCTGAGGACGCGATTCGAGCACGGCGGGTTTTACCCCCGCGGTAAACCGCTTACCACGTCTGACAACGGAGAATCACACATGCCCTCGCAAAGGGTCAGGAGACTTTCGCCTCTCGCCGCCGGCGCGCTCGTCTCGCTCCTCGCCTTCGCCTCGGCGGCGTCGGCGCGCGCCGCCGTCGCGCTGCCCGACGTGCTCTCCGACTCGATGGTCTTGCAGCGCGGCGTGCGCGTGCCCGTCTGGGGCACGGCCGCACCGGGCGAGGCCGTCACGGTCAGCTTCGCCGGGCAGACGAAGAAGGCCGCGGCCGGCGCCGACGGCCGCTGGCGCGTGTGGCTCGACCCGCTGAAGGCGAGCGCGACGCCGGCCGTGCTGACCGTCTCGGGCGCGAACAGGGTCGAGCTGAAGGACGTGCTGGTCGGCGAGGTGTGGCTCGTCTCGGGCCAGTCGAACATGCAGTTCACGCTGGCGGAGACGAAAGAGGCGGCGGCCGCCATCGCCGCCGCCGGCCACCCGAACATAAGACTCTTCAACGTCAGCCGCCAGGTCGCCTTCAAGCACCGCCCGCCGCCGCTCGCCGCCTGGCGCGCGTGCACGCCTGAGTCGGTCAAAGACTTCTCCGCCGCCGGCTACTACTTCGCCGTCGAGATAGAGAAGGAGCTGGGCGTCCCCGTCGGCGTCATCAACTCCTCCTACGGCGGCTCGCAGGCCGAAGCCTGGACGCCGGTCGAGTACCTGCTCGCCTCAGAAGACCTCAAGCCGACGGTCGAGCGCACGAAGATTTGGGACGAGGAGCGCCCGCGCGTGCGGGCCGAGTACGACGAGCAGATTAAGAAGTGGCGCGAGGGGGCCGACAAGGCGAAGGCGGCGGGCGCGCGCCCCTCGCCCTCGCCGCCCGTGCCCGACGCCCTGCGCGAGTACCGCGTCGCCTCCTCGATTTACGACGGCATGATCGAGCCGCTCATCCCCTTCCCCGTCCGCGGCGCCTTCTGGTATCAGGGCGAGTCGAACGAGGCGCGCGCGCAGCAGTACAACGTCCTCCTGCCGACGATGATTCGCGCGTGGCGCGAGCGCTGGGGGCAGGGCGACTTCCCCTTCGGCATCGTCCAACTGCCCAACTACCGCGACCCGAAGCCGGAGCCGACGGACGAGCCCTGGAGCCACGTCCGCGAGGCGCAGCGCCGCACGGCCGTCTCGACGAAGAACGCCGGCCTCATCGTCACCATCGACGTCGGCGAGGCGCACGACATCCACCCGAAGAACAAGCTCGACGTCGGGCGCCGCATGGCGCGCTGGGCGCTCGCGGAGGTCTACGGCCGGAAGCTGACGGCGACGGGGCCGATGTTCCGAAAGCTGAAGGCCGAGGGCCCGAAGCTCGTCCTCACCTTCGACGGCGTGGGGGCGGGCCTCAGAATCCGTGACGGCGACAAGCTCCGCGAGTTCGCCGTCGCGGGCGAAGACCGCAAGTGGCACTGGGCGGAGGCGCGCATCGTCGGCCGCGACAGGGTCGAGGTCTGGTCGCCCGAAGTGCCGCGCCCCGTCGCCGCGCGCTACGCCTTCAACAACAACCCGCGCCAGCCCAACCTGACGAACGACTCGGGCCTGCCGGCCGCGCCCTTCCGCACCGACGACTGGCCCGGCCCGACCGACGGCAAACGCTGAGAGGTCGTTCCGACATTCGGGAGAGCACATGCGTCAACTGAGAAACACCGCGGCGGCTTTAACCTTTGCCTTACTCGCCGTCTGCCTGTCGCCCTCCGCGTCCCCCGCGCAGACGGCGGAGCCGACGCCGACGCCGCGGCCGCCCGAGCAGCGCCCCTTAAACCCGAAGCTCCCGACGCTCTTCGTCGTCGGCGACTCGACGGCCAACAACAACGCGAACGGCGCGAAGGGGTGGGGCGACCCGTTCGTCGCCTTCTTCGACCCTTCAAAAATCAACGTCGTCAACCGCGCGCGCGCCGGCCGGAGCAGCCGGACGTTCCTGACCGAGGGGCTGTGGGACAAAGTCTTGCGGGACCTGAAGGCGGGCGACTTCGTGCTCATCCAGTTCGGCCACAACGACGGCGGCCCGCTCGACACGGGGCGGGCGCGCGGGTCGCTGCCGGGCTTGGGCGAGGAGACGCAGGAGGTCACGAAGGCGGACGGGGGCAAGGAGGTCGTCCACACCTTCGGCTGGTACAACCGCCGCTTCATCGCCGACGTGCGCGCGAAGGGCGCGACGCCCATCCTGCTCTCGCTCACGGTGCGCAACATCTGGAAGGACGGGCGCGTCGAGCGCGGCTCCGGCAAGTTTCGCGCGTGGGCCGAGGAGCTTGCGCGCGCCGAGGGCGTCCGGTTCGTGGACGTGACCGGCATCGTCGCCGACAGGTACGAGGCGCTGGGCGAGGAGAAGGTCAAGGCGCTCTTCGGCCCCGACCACACGCACACGAGCCCCGCCGGCGCCGAGTTCAACGCCGCGGCGGTCGTCGCCGGGCTGAAGGCACTCAAGGGCGACCCCTTCAAAAAATACTTCGCGGCGCAGGCGAAGTGAGCGGCGCGGACATGCGATTCGAGTCACGACGGCGGACGAGCGAGGTGAGGGATTGGGGAACGCGGCAGGGATGAACTTTCGAGCGGGCATGACGGCCGTCGTCCTCGTCGTCGCGTCGGCGCTCGCCTTCCCGCCGGGGGCGGGCGCGCAGCGGCAGATGGAGCGTCTGGGGCGCGGCGTGGTCGCAGTCCGGCAGGCGGACGGCCGCGTGTGGGTCGGGTGGCGGCTGCTCGGCACGGACCCCGAGGCGCTCGCCTTCAACCTCTACCGCTCGGCCGGCGGCGCGCGCGCCGTCAGGCTCAACGACAGACCGCTCGCCGGGCCGACCAGCTTCGTGGACGCGACGGCCGAAGCCTCGAAGGCAAACGCCTACTTCGTCCGCCCCGTCTTGAAGGGCGTGGAGGGCGGGCCGAGCGCGGCCTTCACGCTCCCGGCCGACGCCCCGGCGCGGCAGTACCTCTCGATCCCCTTGCAGACGCCGAAGGGCTACGCGCCGGGCGACGCCTCGGCCGGCGACCTCGACGGCGACGGCGAGTACGAGCTGGTGGTCCACATGGCCGGGCGCGGGCGCGACAACGGCAGCGCGGGCTTCACGACCGAGCCCGTCCTCCAGGCCTACAAGCTCGACGGCACGCTGCTCTGGACGATCAACCTCGGCCGCAACATCCGCGAGGGCGCGCACTACACGCAGTTCATGGTCTACGACCTCGACGGCGACGGCCGCGCCGAGGTCGCGTGCAAGACGGCCGACGCCACCGTGGACGGGCGCGGCAAAATCATCGGCGACGCGGACGCCGACTGGCGCAGCCCCGAGGGCAGCTTCGCCTCGTTCCGCGGCGGCCGGCACAGCCTCGCCGGCTACGTGCTCAAGGGGCCGGAGTTCCTGACCGTCTTCGACGGGCTGACGGGCGCGGCGCTCGCCACGACGGACTTCGTCCCGCCGCGCCACCCCTCGAAACTCGACCCGACGGCCGAGGAGCTAACCGCCGTCTGGGGCGACGGCTACGGCAACCGCGTGGACCGCTTCCTCGCCTGCGTCGCCTACCTCGACGGGCGCCGGCCGAGCCTCGTCATGGCGCGCGGCTACTACACGCGCACCGTCCTGACCGCTTGGAACTGGCGCGCGGGGAAGCTCACGCGCGTCTGGACGTTCGACAGCGAGGACGGGAACCCCGCGAACAAGGCTTTCGGCGGGCAGGGCAATCACAACCTTTCGGTGGGCGACGTGGACGCCGACGGCCGCGACGAGATCGTCTACGGCGCGGCCGTCATCGACGACGACGGCCGCGGCCTCTACTCGACGGGGCTCGGGCACGGCGACGCGCTGCACCTCTCCGACCTCGACCCGGCGCGGCCGGGGCTCGAAGTCTTCGACATCCAGGAGCGCTTCGGCGACGCGGGCGCGCACTTCCGCGACGCGCGCACCGGGCGGATTCTGTGGAAGAAGCCCTCGCTCAAGGCGGGCGAGGACGGCGAGGGGCCGGGGCGCGGGCTGTGCTTAGACATCGACCCGCGCCGGCCGGGCTTCGAGTGCTGGGTGCGCGGCGCGGACATCGAAGGGCTCTTCGACGCGCGCGGCCGGCTAGTCTCGCAGCGCGCGCCGCGCTCCTGCAACTTCGGCGTCTACTGGGACGGCGACACCCTGAGCGAGCTGCTCGACCGCAACTACGTCGCCAAGTGGAACTGGGCCGACTCGACCGAGACGGTGCTGCTCACGGCCGAGGGCTGCGCGTGGAACAACGGGTCGAAGGCGACGCCGGCCTTGAGCGCCGACCTGCTCGGCGACTGGCGCGAGGAGGTCGTCTGGCGCGCGGCCGACAACACGGAGCTGCGCGTCTACACGACGACGCTGCCGACCGCGCACCGCTTCTACACCTTCATGCACGACCCGCAGTACCGCCTGAGCGTCGCCTGGCAGAACGTCGCCTACAACCAGCCGCCGCACACCAGCTTCTTCGTCGGCCACGGCATGCGCCGGCCGCCGCGCCCGAACATCGTGGAAGTGGGAGCTAAGAAGTAACGAGCGGGAAGGAGACAGACCTTGACGAAGCCGAACCGACACAAGAGGGCGCGCGCCTTCGCCTCGCTGTTGCTCGTCGCCCAGATGCTCGCGCCTCTCGGCGCCTACGCGCAGGGCGCGCGGCGGCGAGGCGGCGCCGGGGCGGAACGCGGGCAGGCGGCGGCGCTCGCGTGGCCGCGCGTGACGAGCCAGTCGAAGCCGTGGACGCGCTGGTGGTGGCTCGGCAGCGCCGTCAACCGGCGCGACCTCTCGGACGTGCTGGCGAAGTACGAGGCGGCAGGACTGGGCGGGCTGGAGCTGACGCCCATCTACGGCGTGCGCGGAGCCGAGGCCCAGTTCCTCGACTACCTCTCGCCCGAGTGGGTCGGGATGCTCGAACACACTTTGAAGGAGGCCGGCCGTCGGGGGCTCGGCGTGGACATGGCGACGGGGACGGGCTGGCCCTTCGGCGGCCCGTGGATAGACGCCGAGGACGCGTGCAAGGACCTGGTCTCGAAGACGTGGGAGCTGCAAGGCGGCGCGCGCCTCGGCGAGCCCGTCCGCCTCGTGCAGAAGCCGTTCGTGCGCGCCGTCGGCCGCCGCCCGGACATCTCGACCCTGCGCGAGCCCGTCGGCGCCAGCCCGAACTTGCAGGAGCTGGCGCTCGACCAGGTGCGCTTCGAGAAGCCGCTCCCGCTGCAAGCCCTGATGGCCTACTCCGACCGCGGCGAGACGCTCGACCTCACCGCGCGCGTGCGGGCGGACGGCGCGCTCGACTGGGTCGCGCCGCCCGGCCGCTGGAAGCTCTACGCGCTCTTCCAGGGCTGGCACGGCAAGATGGTCGAGCGCGCCGCGCCCGGCGGCGAGGGCAACGTCATCGACCACTTCTCGGCCGAGGCGCTGGGCAACTACCTCAGGAAATTCGACCGGGCTTTCGCCGGCCGCAACGTGCGGGGGCTGCGCGCCTTCTTCAACGACTCCTACGAGGTTGACGACGCCGAGGGGCAGTCCGACTGGACGCCGAAGTTCTTCGCGGAGTTCCAAGCGCGGCGCGGCTACGACCTCCGCCGACAACTGCCGGCGCTGCTCGGCGACGGCGATGAGGAGACGCGCAACCGCGTCGTCCACGACTTCCGCGAGACGGTCTCCGACCTCCTCCTCGAACGCTTCACCGTGCCGTGGCGCGAGTGGGCGCACCGGCGCGGCGCCGTCGTCCGCAACCAGTCGCACGGCTCGCCCGCCAACATCCTCGACCTCTACGCCGCGAGCGACATCCCCGAGACCGAGGGCACCGACGTCGTCCGCATGAAGTTCGCCGCCTCGGCCGCCAACGTCACGGGCAAGACGCTCGCGTCGGCCGAGACCGTCACCTGGCTCGACGAGCACTTCGTCTCGTCGCTCGGCGACGTCAAGCGCGCCGTGGACCTCAACTTCCTCGGCGGCATCAACCACGTCGTCTACCACGGCCTCGCCTACTCGCCCGCGGGCGAGCCGTGGCCCGGCCGGCTCTTCTACGCCGCCGTCCACTTCGAGCCCGCGAACCCGCAGTGGCGCGACTTCCCCGCCCTCAACCGCTACATCGCGCGCGTCCAGTCGTTCCTCCAGACGTCGCGCGCCGACAACGACGTGCTGCTCTACTACCCCGTCCACGACATGTGGATGGAGCCGGGCAAGGAGGGGCGCCTGATTCACGTCGGCGGCGGCCACGACGTCGGCATCACGCAGGGCGACGCGCAGGCGCTCCTCGACGCCGGCTACGCCTTCGACCTCGTCTCGGACAGGCAGTTGGCGAACGTCACCTACGCGGGCGGGTCGCTCCGCGCGGGCGGGCTCGCGTATCAGGTGGTGGTGGTGCCCGAGACGCGCCACGTCCCGGCCGAGACGTTCGAGAAGCTGGCGGCGCTCGCTCGCCGGGGCGCGACCGTCGTCGTCCGCAAGAGCCTGCCCGCGGACGTGCCGGGGCTGGACAACCTGGACGCGCGGCGCGGCGCGCTCAGGCGGCTCACGTCACAACTCGACTTCTCGGACACGACGACGCCCGGCGTCCGCGCCGCGGGCGTCGGCGCGGGCCGCTTCCTGCTGGGCGACGACCTGACGAAACTGCTCGCGCACGCGGGCACGCGCCGCGAGACGATGGTCGGGCAGAGCCTGCGCTTCGCGCGCCGCGCCTACGCGGGCGGCGAACACTACTTCGTCCTCAACGGCGGCGCGGCGCCCTTCGACGGCTGGGTGAAGCTCGCCTCGCGCGCGCGCGCGGCCGCCCTCTTCGACGCCATGACGGGCGAGGCGGGGCTGGCCGCCACGCGCCCCGGGCTCGGCGGCGGCCTCGAAGTCTATCTGCAACTGGCGCCCGGCGAGTCGCGCGTCGTCAAAACCTTCGACGCCGCCCCGCGCGGCCGGCCGTCGCCCTACCTCGGGGCCGCGGGCGCGGCGCGGGCGCTCGGCGGCGAGTGGGCCGTGAGCTTCGTCGAGGGCGGCCCCGCCCTCCCGCCCGCGTTACGGCTGAGGGAGCTGGATTCGTGGACGAGGCTCGGCGGCGACGCCTTCAAGACCTTCTCCGGCACGGCGCGCTACGCGCTCGACTTCGCGCGGCCCGAGGGCGCGGGCGGCAACTGGCTCCTGGACCTCGGCCGCGTGGCCGAGAGCGCGCGGGTGCGCCTCAACGGGCGCGACCTCGGCACGCTCATCACCTCGCCCTTCCGCGTCAGAGTCCCGGCGGCGCTGCTGCGCGACAGGAACACGCTCGAAGTCGAGGTCACGAATTTGATGCTCAACCGCGTCATTGATTTGGAGCGCCGCGGCGTGAAGTACAAGAGGTTCTACAACACGAACTTCCCCGCGCGCCGCCCCGAGAACCGCGGCGCCGACGGCCTGTTCGACGCCACGAAACTCGCGCCGCGCGACTCCGGCCTGCTCGGCCCCGTGACGCTCACGCCGGTCGAGCCCCTGAAATTTTAGACCGCTTTGGGGGTGGGTAATCCGATGAGGCTTGAACGCTTGGCAATCGTCGCCGCGCTCGCGCTGCTCCCGGCGGCGCCCGCGCCCGCACGGGCGCAGGCCCGCACGGCGGCGGCGCGCGTGACGGACTCCTTCGACTCGGGCTGGCGCTTCTTCAAGGGCGACGCGCAGGGCGCCGAGCGGCCCGAGTTCGACGACGCCTCGTGGCGCGAACTCGACGTGCCGCACGACTGGAGCATCGAGGGGCCTTTCGACGAGCGGAACCCGACGGGGAAGGACGGCGGCTACCTGCCCGCGGGCGTCGGCTGGTACCGCAAGCACTTCACTGTTCCGGCCGCGGACTCGAAGCGGCGGGTCTTCGTCGAGTTCGACGGCGTGATGGCGAACAGCGACGTCTGGGTCAACGGCCGCCACCTCGGCCGCCGGCCTTACGGCTACATCGGCTTCCGCTACGAGCTGACCGGCCACCTCGACTTCGGCGGGCCGAACGTCCTCGCCGTCCGCGCCGACAACGCGGGGCAGCCCGCCTCGCGCTGGTACACGGGCGCGGGGATTTACCGCCACGTCCGGCTCGTCTCGACCGACCCCGTCCACATCGAGCAGTGGGGCACGTTCGTCACCACGCCGCGGGTCTCGGACGCCGCCGCCACCGTGCGCGTGCGCAGCACCGTCGTCAACCAGTCGGCCGCCGCGCGCGACGTCTCGCTGCAAGTCCAACTCGTCAACCCGGACGGCAAGGTCGTCGGGACGGCGGAGACCAGGCCGCGGCGACTCGCCGCGGGCGAGTCGGCGGACTTCACGCAGGAGGTCGTCGTCAAAAACCCGCAGCGCTGGGACACCACGAGCCCCGCGCTCTACCGGGCCGCGGCGCGCGTGCGCGAGGGGCGCCGCGTGCTCGACGACGAGACCGTGACGTTCGGCATCCGCGAGTTCAAATTCGAGCCGGCCACCGGCTTCTGGCTCAACGGCCGCAACTTCAAGCTCTACGGCGTCTGCCTCCACCACGACGGGGGCGCCTTCGGCGCGGCCGTCCCCGTGCGCGTGTGGGAGCGGCGCCTCGAAGTCCTCCGGCGGTTCGGCGCCAACGCCATCCGCACCGCGCACAACCCGCCCGCGCCCGAGTTCCTCGACCTCGCCGACCGCATGGGCTTCATCGTCATGGACGAGACCTTCGACGTCTGGACGGTGAAGAAGAGGGAGTACGACTACCACCGCCACTTCGACGAGTGGTCGAAGATTGACACGCGCGACACCGTGCGCCGCGACCGCAACCACCCGTCCGTCGTCATCTACAGCACGGGGAACGAAATCCACGACACGCCCAGGCCCGACCTCGCCAAGCGCGTCCTCGGCGGCCTCATCGAAGTCTTCCACCGGGAAGACCCGACGCGCCCCGTCACGCAGGCGCTCTTCCGGCCGAACGTGAGCAAGGACTACGACAACGGGCTGGCCGACATGCTCGACGTCGTCGGGCAGAACTACCGCGAGCAGGAGATTCTCGCCGCCCACCGCCAGAAGCCCACGCGCAAGATTCTGGGGACGGAGAACACGCACACGCGCGAGCAATGGCTGGCGCTCAGGGACAACCCGCCGTACGCCGGGCAGTTCCTCTGGACGGGCATCGACTACCTCGGCGAGTCGCCCGGCTGGCCGCTCGTCAGCAACCACTTCGGGCTGCTCGACCGCACGGCCACGCCGCGGCCCCTGGCCTACCAACGCCTGAGCTGGTGGGGCGCCGCGCCCGTCGTCTACGCCGCGCGGCGCGTGGCGCCGACGCCGCTCGCGCCGACCGACCCCGGCTACGGGACCGACCGGCGCCCGCAGGTGCTCTTCGGCGACTGGACGCCGCGCGAGGCGGGGCCGCACGACGAGAACGTCGAGGTCTACAGCAACGCCGAGCAGGTCGAGCTGTTCCTCAACGGCCGCTCGCTCGGCTCGAAGCCGCGCCCGTCCGACGACGCGCCGCGCGCGTGGAAGGTCGCCTTCGAGCCGGGCACGCTCCGCGCCGTCGGCACCAACGGCGGCAAGGTCGTCGCCACGCACGAGCTGAAGACGGCGGGCCGGCCGGCGCGCGTCCTGCTCTCGGTCGATAAATCGAGACTCGCGCACCACTGGGACGACGTGGCCTACGTCGAGGCTTTGGTCGTCGACGCGGCCGGCACCGTCGTCCCGTCGGCGTCTGACCTCATCACCTTCAAAGCCTCCGGCGCGGGCCGCGTCGTGGCCGTGGACAGCGGCGACAACGCGAGCCACGAGCCTTTTCAGGCGGCCGAGCGCCGCGCCCACGAGGGGCGCTGCTTCGCGCTGCTCAAGGCCGACGCCCCGCGCGGCCGCATCGACGTCACGGCGACGGCGCGGGGGCTCGCCGCGGGCTCCGTAACCTTAGAGGCCGCGCCCGCCCCGGCCTCGGACGCGGGCGGCGGGCGGAAGAATCGTTGAGGAGAAAGTTTCGAAGATGCGCAGACTAAGAAAAGCATTCGCACTCTCGCTCGCGGCGCTGACGCTTCTCGGTTCGGCCCGCGCGGCGCGCGCCGCCGACCACTTCAAGGACTGGCCCGCGGGCGCGTCGCCCGCCGAGGTGGGCAAGCGCGTCGCGGAGAACTGGGCCGCGCGCACGTTCGAGTTCGAGCAGATGGTCAAGTCGGGCGGAGTGGAGAAGCCGCGCCGGCAGTTCGTCATCTACCCGGAGGTCTGCGCCTGGTACGGCTCGCTGACGGTCGCGCGGCTCACGAAAGACCGCGACCTGACGGCGAGGCTCTACGCCAGGTTCGACCGCTTCCTGACGCCCGAGGGCGACGCGCACGTCTCGCGGCAGGCGCACGTTGACTACAGCGTCTTCGGCGCCGTCCCGCTGGAGATTTACATCCAGACGAAGGACAGACGCCACCTCGACCTCGGGCGCGGCTTCGCCGACCGCCAGTGGGCGAAGACGACGCCGGACGGCATCACGGCCGAGGCGCGCTACTGGGTGGACGACATGTACATGATAAACGCCTTGCAGGCGCAAGCCTTCCGCGCCACCGGCGACCGCGTCTACCTCGACCGCGCGGCGCAGGCGACGGCCGCCTACCTCGACCGCCTGCAACAGCCGAACGGCCTCTTCCACCACGCGCCCGACTCGCCCTTCTACTGGGGGCGCGGCAACGGCTGGTACGCCGCCGGCATGGCCGAGCTGCTGCGCTCGCTCCCCAAAAATCACCCGCGCCGCGCGCGCATCATGCAGGGCTTCAGGACGATGATGGCGGCGCTCCTGAAGTACCAGGCCGAGGACGGGCTCTGGCGCCAGCTCGTCGACCGCCCCGACGTGTGGGCCGAGACTTCGGGGACGGGCATGTTCGCCTTCGCGCTCGTCACCGGCGTGAAGGAGGGCTGGCTCGACGCGAAGACCTACGGCCCGGCGGCGCGCAGGGCGTGGCTCGGCCTCGTCAAACACGTGGACGCCGAGGCCAACGTGACGGACGTGTGCGTCGGGACGAACAAGGCTTTCCAGGAGGTCGGCCCCGACCTCGACAAGCAGCTCAAGTTCTACCTGGAGCGCGACCGCAAGACCGGCGACCTGCACGGGCAGGCGCCCGTGCTCTGGACGGCGACGGCGCTGCTCCGCTAACCGCGAACGGGAGGGAGAAAGTTGATGAGGGTTAGAAGACGGGTTCGGACTTTCGCCGCGCTGCTCGGCCTCGCGTCATGCCTCGCGCTCGCCGCCGCGCACGGCCCCGCCTCGTCGGCGCAGCGCCGCGCCGGCGGCGCGGCCCGGGCGGGCGCGCCGGGCGTCTACGGCGTGCGCGCGTTCGGCGCGAGGGGCGACGGGAAGACCGTTGACAGCGCGGCAGTCAACCGCGCGATTGACGCGGCGGCCGCGGCGGGCGGCGGCACCGTCCACTTCCCCGCGGGCACCTACCTCTGCTTCTCCGTCCGCCTCAAGAGCAACATCACGCTCCACCTCGACTCCGGCGCGACCATCCTCGCCGCCGACCCCGCGCGGGACAAGGGCAGCTACGACCAGCCCGAGCCGAACGAGTGGGACATGTACCAGGACTTCGGCCACAGCCACTGGCAGAACAGCCTCATCTGGGGCGTCGGGCTCGAAAACGTCTCCATCCTCGGGCCGGGCACGATTGACGGCAAGGGTTTGACGAAGCGAAGCCCCGGCCCCCGCCGGCCCGCGAATCCCGGCGACACGCCCGTCAGCATGGGCGGCGCGAACACCGGCGGCAAGGCGTTAGCGCCGCTCGGCGAGGACGCGGACGTCCGGACGATGAGCGGGCTCGGCAACAAGGCCATCTCGCTCAAGCTCTCGCGCAACGTCACGCTCCGCGACCTGACCATCTTCCGCGGCGGCCACTTCGCCGTCCTCGCCACGGGCGTCGACAACCTGACGATTGACAACCTCCGCGTCGACACCAACCGCGACGGCTTCGACATCGACGCCTGCCGCAACGTCCGCGTCTCGAACTCGACGGTCAACACGCCGAACGACGACGCCATCGTGCTCAAAAGCTCCTACGCGCTCGGCGCGGCCCGCGCCACCGAGAACGTGACCATCACGAACTGTCAGGTCACGGGCTACGACGAGGGGACGCTGCTCGACGGCACCTTCAGGAAGACCCAGGAGTTCGCCCCCGACCGCGACCGCGTGACGGGGCGCGTCAAGTTCGGGACGGAGTCGAACGGCGGCTTCAAGAACATCACCATCTCGAACGTCGTCTTCGACCACTGCCGCGGCCTCGCGCTCGAAACCGTGGACGGCGGCAACATAGAAGACGTCGTCGTCACGGGCGTCACGATGCGCGACGTGACGACGGCGCCGCTCTTCCTCCGGCTCGGCCGCCGGATGCGCGGCCCCGAGGGGACGCCCGTCGGCGCCATCCGCCGCGTCCGCATCAGCAACGTCGTCGTCTCGGACGCCGACCCGCGCTTCGCCTCCATCATCGCCGGGCTGCCCGGCCACCCCGTCGAGGACGTCTCCTTGAGCGACATCCGCATCCTTTACAAAGGCGGCGGCACGCGCGAGCAGGCGGCGCTGGAGCCGCCCGAGCGCGAGGCGAACTACCCGGAGCCCTCGATGTTCGGGGAGCTGCCGGCCTACGGCCTCTTCATCCGCCACGCGCGCGGCGTCGAGGTCACGAACGTCTCGGTCGGCTTCGCGCGCGAAGACCTGCGGCCGGCCTTCCACCTCGAAGACGTGCGCGGCGCGACCTTCCTCGGCGTCTCGGCGCAGAAGGCCGCGGACGTGCCGACCTTCGTCCTCAAGAACGTCGAGGACTTCAGCGTCCGCAACTCGCGCCCCGTCCCCGACACGCGCGTCGAGCGGGCCGAGTCGAAGCGGTTTTAAGAGTCTTCACAGCCGGGCGGGGGGAAACACATGCTGACCGAGTGCGGAAAGAAGTTGGCGGCGCTGGCCTTCGCGTGCTGCGTGGCGTGCGTCGCCGGCGTCGCCGGGGCGCGGGCGCAGGCGCCGGCCGGAGTCGGTAAGGACGGGCTGCCGTCGTGGGTTAAGACGGTGGGCGCGCGGCGGCGGGCGGCGGGGAAGAGGGTCTTTTCGGCGAACGAGTACGGCGCGGTCGCGGACGGCGAGACGAACTCGACGAAGGCGATTCAGCGGGCCATCGACGCGTGCGCGAAGGCGGGCGGCGGCACCGTCGGCTTCAAGCCGGGCCAGTACGTGACGGGCGCGCTCTTCGTCAAGACGGGCGTCAACCTGGAGGTCGGCGCGGGCGTCACGCTCCTGGGCAGCCAGGAGGACGCCGACTACCCCTCCATCTTCACGCGCGTCGCCGGCATCGAGATGAAGTGGCCCGCCGCCCTCATCAACGTCAACGACCAGCGGAACGTCCGCCTCTCGGGCGGCGGCACCATCGACGGGCGCGGCAAGAAGTGGTGGGACCGCTACTGGAACCTGCGGCGCAACGACTACGAGCCGCGCGGCCTGCGCTGGGCCTCGGACTACGACGCCGAGCGCGTGCGCCTGCTCGTCGTCTGGAAGTCTTCGGACGTGACAATCGAGAATTTGAGCCTCAAGCGCTCCGGCTTCTGGACGGTGCAGGTCGTCTACTCGGACCACGTGACGGTGGACGGGATTAAGATCAGCGACAACGGCGGGCCCAGCACGGACGGCGTGGACATAGACTCCTCGTCGCACGTCCTCGTCCAGCACTGCGACATCGACAACAACGACGACGACATCTGCCTGAAGGCGGGGCGCGACTACGACGGGCTGAGGGTGGGGCGGCCGACCGAGTACGTGGTGGTGCGCGACAACCTGACGCGGCGCGGCGGCGGCGTCCTCTCCTTCGGCAGCGAGACGTCGGGCGGCATCCGCCACGTCGTCGCCTACCGCAACCGCGGGGTGGGGACGAACGAGGGCATCCGCTTCAAGTCGGCCAGGACGCGCGGCGGCTACGTCACCGACGTCCTCATCCGCGACACGCGGATGGAGAACGTGCCGCTCCCCTTCACCTTCACCCTGAACTGGAACCCGAGCTACAGCTACGCGGCCATCCCGAAGGAGATCACGAACCCGCCCGCGCACTGGGTCGTGATGAACACGCCGGTGCTGCCCGTCGAGCGCGGCTACTGCGAGTTCAGCAACATCCGCATCGAGAACGTGGAGGTCGTCGGCGCCAAGCGCGTCTTCACCGCCTCGGGGTTGCCGGAGAAGCCCATCGTCGGCGTCACCTTCTCGAACGTCACGGCCGAGGGCGAGGAGGCCGGCTACATCGAGCACGCGCGCGACTGGCGGATGCGCGGCGTCCGCGTGAGGACGCCGCAGGGCGAGCCCGTCAGGCTGACGGACGCGGTCAACGTCGAGAGCCCCGAGGTGTCGAAAAAGTAGGCCCGCCTCACTCGACGATTTCGAAGTCTATCCACTGCGCGGCGACGCGCTCCTTCTCTTTGGCGAGCGTGTCGGTGACGACGAGCTGGAGGACGTACTCGCCGGGCGCGAGCTCGGGGCCGAGGCGGAGCTGGCCGCCCGCGCCGATGTCGCCCTCGGCGTTCTGCGGCTGGCCCTCGAAAGGCATCACCTGACCCGTAAAGACCGGCTTGCCGTCGCGGAAGAGCCGTACCTGCGTCTGGAGGCGCGCGCGCCCGTCGGCGCGCTCGACCTTCGCGTTGTAGAGGCGGAAGCCGTACTCCACGCTCGCGCCGCGGCGGAAGCGGCGGACGGCCGTGCCGCCCTGCGGGTCGGGCTCGGCGTCGCCCCCGCCGGGGGCGAGGCCCGCCGGCGAGCCGGCCTGCGCCTTCAGGACGATGCCGGAGACGGCCAGCCGGCCCTTCTTGAGGTCGGGCACCTCGACGAACTGGCTGGCCGACCCGATGCGCTCGGTCGCCGCGTCGCGGACGGCGACGCGCAGGTGATAGCCGCCCGCCTTCTTCGCCGGCACGACCATGTTGTAGACGAGCCCGCCCTGAAGAACCTTCCTGTAGGACGTCTCCTTCACGATGAGCGTCTGCGTCGTGTTCGCCTCGCCCGCCGGGCGGCCGTTGGCGCCGAAGGTCAGCGCCACGAGGTCGAAGACGGCCTTGTAGGTGCCGTCGGGCTGCTTCTCGAAGCTCAGGTCTTCGCCCTCGATGTGGAGCAGCGTGCGCACGAAGGGGCCCTGCTTGGCGTCCCGGCTGAAGAGCGGCGTCAGGCGCACGCGGACGCCGCCGGCGGGGAAGGGCGAGACGAGCGCGCCCCTGATCTGCTGCGCGCGCGTGCCCGGCGCCTGGGTCGGCGTCAGGCTCTTGCCGGTGAAGCCGAAGAAGCCGCCGCGCGTCCGCGCCTTGAGCCCCGCGCGCTTCAACTTGACCTCGACCTTGTGGAAGCGCGGCCGGCCCGTCGCGGGGTCGAACGTGCCCTCCTCGGGGCGGAAGCCGATGAGGTAGTAGCCCCTCTGGTCTTCGAGCGCGCGGCGGACGCCGCCGTTGATGTCGTTCGAGTTGACGTAGGCGACGCCGCCCGTCTCCTCGGCCAGCCTCCTCATCCCGCGCTGCGAGTCGAAGAGCTGCGAGCTGCGCGAGGACATGAGCGTCATCAAATCCTCCGGGCGGGGGATGCCCGACGACTGGCTGGCGTCGAAGAGTCCGAGGGTCTGTAGGCCGCGCGCGTCCACGGCGTAGATGATGACGGAGGCGCGGTTGGCGCTCTCGATGACGCGGTTGATGCCCGCCAGCACGCGCCTCCCGTCCTCCTCGGGCGGCGGCACGGGGATGCCGTCCGTGAGCAGCACGAGCGACTTCCGGCCCGGCAGCTCGCGCAGCGCCGCGACCACGGCGTCGAGCGAGTTGAGCGTGCCGACGCTGAACCTCTCGCGGCGCGCGCCCTCGAAGCGGCGCTCCTCGTCCGACTTGCCGGCGATGTCGCTGATGGACTCGAAGGCGCTGACGCCGTTGACGCCCCACTGCGGGAACCAGCGGAGGTTCTTGACGGCGGCGCGCAGCAGCCGCTTGTCGGAGGTGAACTGCTGGAGGGCGCCGCTGCCGCCGCTCGTCGGGATGATGGCGACGAAGTCGCCGGGCTGCATCTGCTCCTCGACGAACTTCTGGATGGCGCGGCGCGCGTAGTAGACGCTCTCCCAGGACATCTGGAGGTCGTTGAAGACGAAGGCCACGGTGCGCCTGACCTGCTCGGGCCGGAGGCGCGGGGGCGGCGGCGCGGGCACGCCCTGCACTTCCGCGGGCGCGGCGTCGGCGGGCGCGGGCTCCGGGTCGCCGACGTTCGAGACGTAGGAGAAGTTCGTCAGCGTCTGCGGCTTGCCGTCCACCAGCACCTCGAACTCCTCGGCCTTGAGGTCGGTCACCTGCCGCCCCTTCTTGTCCGTCACCACGGCGTCGAACTGCACGAGGTTCGTCGTGATGCGCACCACGTCGTCCTCGTTCCCGTCGGCGAGGGGCGCCGCGGGCGGCTCCTGCCGAGTCGTCGGCCACTGCGGCGTCTGCGCGGGCGGCGTCGTCTTCTGCTGGCGCGCGGGCGCCTGCGTCTGGAAGGTTGCGAAGGCAAGGAGCAGGGCGAGGGCGTGGGTGAGTCGTCTTTTCATTTCTCACACCTCGAAGGGAGCGGACAAGGATTTCGCGGGGCGGCGCGCGCGGCCGCCCGACCGCGGCGGCGGGCGCCGCGGGCATTGTAAACCTACGGCGCGCGCGTGTCCCGCGAATTTATTCGCCGGCCGGGGCGGCGCTGACTTCTTCGCCCCGCGCGTCGCGGGCGCAGCGGAAGCCGAGGTTGTCGAGGCCGGTGTCGGGCGCGGCGTGGCTGCGCGCGGCGACGCGGTAGTTGCTGCAAAAATTCTCCGAGCACATCCACGAGCCGCCGCGGATGACGCGCTCCTCGCCCGACGCCGGCCCGCGCGGGTCCGCGCGCGGCGAAGAGGCGTAGAAGCCCTCCCCGTACCAGTCGGCGCACCACTCCCAGACGTTGCCCGCCACGTCGTAGAGCCCGAAGCCGTTCGGCGGGAAGCTCCCCGCGGGCGCGCGGCCGCGGAAGCCGTCCTCGCCCGTGTCGCGCTCGGGGAAGCTGCCCTGCCACCAGTTCGCCACCGGACGGCCGCCCGGCCGCAGCTCGTCGCCCCACGCGTAGCGCCTGCCCTTGAGGCCGCCGCGCGCGGCGTACTCCCACTCGGCCTCGGTCGGCAGGCGCTTCCCCGCCCAGCGCGCGTAGGCTTCGGCGTCGCGCCAAGAGACCTGGCAGACCGGCTCGGCGTCGGCGGCCCGCGAGCCGGGGCCGGAAGGGTGACGCCAGTCGGCGCCGTCCACGCGCGCCCACTCGCCCGTCTCGCGGTCGAAGACGCCCGACCAGCCGAACGCCTCGGCGTCGGTCTTGTAGCCGGTGGCGGCGACGAACCGCGCGAACTCGCCCACGGTCACCTCGCGCGCGTCTATCCAGAAAGGCCCGACCGTGACCTCGTGCGCCGGCGCCTCGTCCGGCATCTCGTCGTCCGACCCCATGCGAAACGTCCCGCCCCCGACGAGCACCATCCCCTCGCGCTCGGCCCGCGCGGACTCGTCCGGCCCCGCCGGCGCCACGCGCGCCGCTTCCCTCCGGCACCCCCCGGCGCCGAGCAGCGCGAGCGCGCACGCGAGCAGGCACAGACTTTTGCGAACCTCGTTCGTCATCTTCGGGAGTCCAGCGGCCAGTCCTCCGACTCGACGTGCTCGCGGCCCATAATCCCGACGGCGCGGCGGACGAGATGCGGGTGCTTCGCCGCGAGGTCGCGCGTCTCGCCGACGTCCGTCGTCAGGTCGTAGAGTTCGGGCGTCCCGTCCGCCCCGCGCCGCACGGCCTTCCAGCGCCCCATGCGGACGGCCTGCGCGAAGCCGCCCTCGTGGAACTCCCAGTAGAGCGGCCCGCGCCTCGGGCCGCGCCCGCCCGCGAGGAGCGGGAGCAGCGAGACGCCGTCCACGCCCGCCGGCGCGCGCGCGCCCGCGAGCGCCGCGGCGGTCGGCAGCAGGTCGCAGAGCGTCGCCGGGTACGCGCTCGTCCGCCCGGCGCGCACGCGGCCCGGCCAGCGGACGAGGAGCGGGACGCGGACGCCGCCCTCGTAGAGGTCGCGCTTCAGGCCGCGGAAGGGGCCGTTGCTGTCGAAGAGCGTCTGGTCGTACCCGCCCTCGTCGCGCCCCTGCGGCCCGTTGTCGCTCGTGAAGATGACGACCGTCTCCCGGTCAATGTCCATCTCCCTCAGGAGCCGCAGAAGCCCGCCGACGTCCGCGTCGAGGCGCGTGACCATCGCCGCGTAGTTGCGCTGCTGCGGCGACCAGCGCTCACGCGAGTACGGCGCGTCGGAAGGCACCTCCATGCCGTTACCCGTCCGGCGCGTCAGCTCGTTGTTGGCGTGCGGCAGGGTGTAGGCGAGGTAGAGGAAGAAGGGGCGCTCGTCCTCGCGCCGCACGAAGGCGAGCGCCTCGCGCGTGAAGAGGTCGTGCGAGTACGTGCCCTTCGGGAGCGTGACGCGCTCGCCGTTCTGCCAGAGGTATTCGGGGTAGTAGCTGTGCGCGTGGTTCTGGTTGAGGTAGCCGTAGAAGTAGTCGAACCCCTGCCGGCCGGGCACGCCCGTCGTCCCCGGCTCGCCCAGGCCCCACTTGCCGACGACGCCGGTGCGGTAGCCCGCGCCCTTCAACACCTCCGCGACGGTCACGTCCTCGGGCCGCAAAGGGACGCGCTCGTTGCCCCGGTTCGTGTTGCCGCGCACGCGCGCGTGCCCCTGGTGCAGCCCCGTCAAAAGGCTCGCGCGCGACGGCGCGCAGACCGGGCTCGGCGCGTAGGCGTCTGTGAGGCGCAGGCCCTCGCGCGCCATGCGGTCGAGGTTGGGCGTCCGTATGAGGCGCTGGCCGTAGGCGCCGAGGTCGCCGTAGCCGAGGTCGTCGGCCACGACGAGGATGACGTTCGGCGCCCGCCGGCCCTGCGCCCGCCGCGCCCCCTGCGCGCCCGCCGGCGTTACGCACGCCGCGAGCAACGCGCACAAGACCGCCGCACAAAGCAGTCGCCGTCTCGGCCCCTTCACGCTAAATCTCATCCGCCGCTTGTCCCCCTCCGCCCCGTGTAGTTTAATGCAGAAAACTTTCAGCGCAATCCGTGGCGGGAGCCCGACCGTGAGGGAGGGCGTAGGTCTTTCATCATTCGACACGGCGAGGGTCGGGACGCCCCCCTCACGGTCGGGCTTCCGCAAGAGGTCTGTTGGGAGGTCAAGCTTGAGACTACGCGCCGCTCTCTGCGCACTCGCGCTGCTGCTTAAGTTCGTCGCGCCCGCGGGCGCCGCCGCGCGCCCGCGGCGGCACGCGCCGAAGAAGAGGCTCAACGTGCTCTTCCTCATCGCCGACGACCTACGGCCCGAGCTGGGCGCCTACGGCAACGCCGGGGTCAGGACGCCGAACCTCGACCGCCTCGCCGCGCGCGGCACGCGCTTCGACCGCGCCTACGCGCAGTACCCGCTCTGCAACCCCTCGCGCACGTCGCTGCTCACGGGCCGCTACCCGACCGAGACGGGCGTGATGGACAACAACAAGTATTTCCGCGCCGAGCACCCCGACTGGGTCACGCTGCCGCAGCACTTCAAGAACAACGGCTACGCGACGCTCCGCGCCGGCAAAATTTTCCACGGCGGCATCGACGACCAGCCCTCCTGGACGGAGGGCGGCGAGCCGGTAGACCCCAACATCGTCAACCGCGGCTCGAACGCGCGGCCCGCGCCGACGGCGCCCGCGCCGCGCGTCGAGCGCGACCCCGACGAGTCGGAGGGCGACCCGCCCGTGCAGGCCGCCGACGAGGGCGAGCGCAGGCGCAAGGCTTCCGACCGCATCGTCGTGCTCGAAGGCGACGGCGAGACGCACGGCGACTACAAGACGGCGACGCGCGCCATCGGCTACCTTGAGCGTTACAGGGACAGGCCCTTCTTCCTCGCCGTCGGCTTCGTCAAGCCGCACAGCCCGCCGACCGCCCCGCGCAAGTTCTTCGACCTCTACGACCCGGCGCGCGTCGAGCTTCCCGTAGACTTCGCGCCGCGACCGGCGCCGCCGCCCGGCTTCCCCGAGCCCTCCGTCCCGGGCCGCAACGCGGACCTCTTCATCGGCCGCGACGCTACGCCAGAGCAGGCGCGCGAGATGATACGCGCCTACCGCGCCTCGACCAGCTTCATGGACGCGCAGGTCGGCCGCGTGCTCGACGCGCTCGAACGCCTCGGGCTCAAGGACAACACCGTCGTCGTCTTCTGGGGCGACCACGGCTATCACCTCGGCGAGAAGGGCAAGTGGTCGAAGGCTTACTCGCTCTTCGAAGTCGGCACGCGCGTCCCGCTCGTCGTGGCCGTGCCCGGCGGGCGGGCGCAGGCCGCGGCCCCGCCGGTCGAGCTGCTCGACCTCTACCCGACGCTCGCCGAAGTTTGCGGCCTGCCGCGCCCCGCGGCCGGCGTCCGCGGCCGCAGCCTCGCGCCGCTCCTCAAGAGCCCGCGCGCGCGCTGGCCGCACCCGGCCTACAGCGTCACGCTCTTCCAGGGCAAGCTCGGCCGCGCCGTCCGCGCCGTCCGCTGGCGCTACGCCGAGTGGGACGAGGGCCGCTCGGGCGCCATGCTCTTAGACGAGACGAACGACCCCTACGAGCTGAAGAACCTCGCCGCCGACCCCGCGCACGCGAAGACGGTCGGGGAGATGAAGAGGCTTTTGAAGCAGATTCCTTAAGGAGTGACCGATGCCGCGAAAGATTCACACGGAGCCTGAGCCGGGCGACTTCACGCCCGAGGTCGGGGCGGAGACCGACGTGGCGCCGCTCGGGCGCGCGTCGGCGAAGCCGGCGCACGAGCTGACGGCCGACGAGGAGGCGGACTTCGCCGACTGGGACGCGGTCGCCGCGCAGGAGGAGTTCAAGCAGCTCCTCGCCTCGAAGCGCCGCTTCATCGTGCCGGCGACGGTCTTCTTCGTCGTCTACTACTTCGCGCTGCCCCTGCTCGTCGGGTACGCGCCGCGGCTGATGGAGAGGCGCGTGCTCGGGCCGCTCAACGTCGCCTACCTCTTCGCGCTCTCGCAGTTCGTCATGGCGTGGGCCGTGGCCGCCGCTTACGTCCGCGCGGCGGGCGGGTGGGACGAGACGGCGCGGCGCATCATCGGGCGTTCGGGGCCGAAGGGCGGGGGGAGGTAGAGAAGGTGTCCACAGCGCTGCTGATGTTCCTGTTCTTCGTCGTCGTGACGCTCGTCATCACCTACTGGGCGGCGCGACGCTCGACGGGCTCCTCCGCCTACTTCGCCGCCGGCCGCTCCATCAAGGGCTGGCAGAACGGCGTGGCCGTGGCCGGCGACTACATGAGCGCCGCCTCCTTCCTCGGCATCGCCGGCATCATCGCCTTCCAGGGCTACGACGGCTTCATGTACTCGGTCGGCTTCCTCGTCGCCTACCTCACCGTGCTGCTCGTCGTCGCCGAGCCGCTGCGCAACGCCGGCAAGTACACGATGGCCGACGTGCTGGCCTACCGCCTCAACCCCCGGCCCGTGCGCGCGATGGCCTCCTTGAGCACGCTCACCGTCTCGACCTTCTACATGATCGCGCAGATGGTGGGCGCGGGCGCGCTCGTCTCCCTGCTGCTGAAGGACTCGGGCGTGACCTACGAGTCGGCGGTCGTCGGCGTCGGCATTCTGATGATCGTCTACGTCGTCTTCGGTGGGATGCTGGCGACGACGTGGGTGCAGATAGTCAAGGCCATCCTGCTGATGGCGGGGACGATTCTGCTGAGCGCGCTCGTGCTGGCGCACTTCGGCTTCAGCTTCTCGGCCTTCTTCGACGCCGTCTCGCACGTCACCTACACGGGCGCCGACGGGCGCCCCGTCACGCAGGACTTCCTCCAGCCGGGCCTGCGCTACAAGCCGCCTTACGGCGCCCTCGATTTGCTCTCGCTGGGGATGGCGCTCGTCTTCGGCACCGCCGGGCTGCCGCACATCCTCGTCCGCTTCTACACCGTGCCGGACGCGAAGACGGCGCGGGCGAGCGTCGTCTGGGCGATGGCCATCATCGGCGTCTTCTACATCCTGACGACCTTCCTCGGCTTCGGCGCGGCGACCATCGTCGGCCGGGACGCGATAGCGAAGAACGGCGGGACGAACATGAGCGCGCCGCTCCTCGCCCAGACGCTCGGCGGCGACGTCTTCTTCGGCTTCGTCGCGGCCATCGCGTTCGCCACCATCCTGGCGGTCGTCGCGGGGCTGACCATCTCGGCGTCCACCTCCTTCGCGCACGACTTCTGGACGAACGTCATCCACCGCGGCACGGAGCGCGCGCCGGGCGAGGAGGTGCGCGTGGCGCGCGTCACGGCCTTCTTCGTCGGCGGCATCGCCATCGCCATCGCCATCGTGCTGGGGCCGGCGGCGAACGTGGCGTTCCTCGTCGCGCTGGCCTTCGCGGTGGCGGCCTCGGCCAACCTGCCGGTCATCGTCTTCTCGCTCTTCTGGCGGCGCTTCAACACGCGGGGCGCGGTGGCGGGGCTGGGGACGGGGCTCGTCGCCTCCATCGTGCTCATCCTCCTGAGCCCGAGCATCATGACGGTGGACCCGCCGACCGTGACCGGCGCCGCGCGCCACCTCATCCAGTCGCCGCCCGTCTTCCCGCTTGAGAACCCGGGCATTCTCTCCATCCCGCTCGGCTTCCTCGGCGCCTTCCTCGGCGCGCTCACGGGGCGCGAGCCCTCGGCCGAAGCCAAGTACACCGAGCTCTCCGTCCGCGCCAACACCGGCCTCGGGGCGGAGAAGGCGACGACGCACTGAGGAGAGTGGGCGGTTGCCAGTAGCCGGCGGGTAAGAAACCGGCGGCGCGTCTCGGTCGTGAGCCGAGACGCGCCGCCTTCGGTTTTTCTGCCGACTACCATCTACTGCTTTACGAACCCGCGCAGCTTCAGCCAGTCGGCGCAGCGGGCGGGCCAGGTCGAGAGGACGGGGTCGGCGGGCCGGTTCGGGCGGGCGGTGCCGAGTCCGAAGCCGTGGGGGCCGCGCTCGTAGAGGTGCAGCTCGAAGGGGACGCCCGCGCGGCGGAGCGCCGAGACGAACGCGAGCGTGTTCTCGACGGGGACGGCCGTGTCCGTCATCGTGTGGACGAGGAAGGCGGGCGGCGTCTCCTTCGTCACCTGCTCCTCGTTCGAGAGCAGCGCCACCAGCTCGGGCGTCGGGCTCTCGCCGAGCAGGTTCTTACGGGAGCCGGCGTGCGTCTTCTCCCTCATCGTAATCACGGGGTAGACGAGAATCATCACGTCCGGGCGCGAGCTGACCCGCTCCACGGGGTCGGCCGCGTCGGGCTTGCCGGCGTCGAAGTGCGTGCCGGCGGTCGAGGCGAGGTGGCCGCCGGCCGAGAAGCCGAGGATGCCGACGCGCGCCGGGTCCAGGCCCCACTCGCCCGCCCGCGCGCGCACCGTGCGGACGGCGCGCGCCGCGTCCTGCAACATCGCGGGGTGCTTGTAGCGCGGCCCCAGACGGTACTTCAGCACGAAGGCCGTCACGCCGACCGTGTTCAGCCACTCGGCCACGGGGCGCCCCTCGTGCTCCGCGAGGTGGCCGTAGCCGCCGCCGGGGCAGACGACGACGGCCGCGCCCGTCGCCGTCTCCTTCGGCGCGAGGTACGGCGTCAGCGTCGGCACGTCGGCCGCCTCCTTCCCCGCCGCGCCCGGCGCCCCCTGCGGCCACAGCACGACGGGCTCGGCGGCGCCCGCCTCTTTGAATCCGCCCGAGACGAACACGACAAGGCCGGTCAGCAAAATTGACCGCGCGAGTCTTACGAACATGATTCCCTCCCCTTACATCGGCTTGAGAAGCAGAAGCCAGCCCTCGCCCGTCGGTTTACTGACGGTCGTCCCCTTCGCCCACGCGCGCGGCGGGTCGAGCGGGCGCGTGTCGCCGGTGCGCGGGTCGAGCCAGAGCCCCGCGTAAGACTGCCGCGGGAGCGGGCCGGCGAGCGTGACGGAGGAGCCCGCGGCCGAGTAGACGAGCACGGCGCCCCCCGCCGCGTCGGCGAGGCACCAGTTGCGCGCCCCGTCTTCGAGCAGGCCGTCGCGCGGACGCATCCTCATCAGCAGGCCCGCGAGGTGTTCGCGCACCAGGCCGTCGAGCTTCGTGCGGTCGGAGGCCGCGCCCTGCGACTGTCCGGCCGCGGGGTTGCGCAGGAGCGCCTGCGCCCCGCCCGCCATCAGGACGGGCACGGGCCCCGCCCCGCCGTGCCACGCGACGACCGCCTTGTCGGGGAAGCGGTCGGCGTACTCGCGCACCTGCCGGTAGATTTGCTCGGGGCTGGTCTCGGGCGGCGCGTCGCCCGCGCGCTTGAACTCCGCCCCTATCATCTCGCGGAAGGCGAGGTTGCGCCCGCCCCCCGGCGCCCACAGCCGCCCGTCCGGCATGTACTGCCAGTAGCGCGTGTCGATGACCGAGACCAGACGCGCGCGCGCCGGGTCTGCGAGTATCGCGTCGGTGACGTCCTTGCTCGTGATGAGCGCGACGCGCACGCGGCGCCCGTTGCGGCGCTGCCACCCGGCGACCGTGTCGAGGAAGAACTGCTGGAAGGCGAGCGGGCCGGCGTACTGGAAGGCGAGCGTGAAGACGACGTTCGGCTCACGCCCGAGCGCGTCGAGGTTGTGGAGGATGAAGGCGCGGTGGAGCGCCCGGCGGCGCGGGTCCCCGGCGTCGTAGAACTGGTTGGCGACGTGGACGGTGTTGCGGGCTTCGAGCGGCGGCGGCTCGGGCAGCCCCGTGTCGTTGACGTTGTTGGCCGGCCGCCACGGGAAGTCGACCCAGTGCGCGGCCGTCTCCAGAAGGTTATGCGTGTTGTAGAGGTTGTGGTAGTAGACGAGCCCGCGCGCGGCGCATTCTTCGGCGAACTCGCGCGTGCGCGCGAAGTACCACGGGTTGAAGCGCGTCAGGTCGTACTTGCTCAGGCCGTCCCAAGCCTTCCCCTTCCCCGAGCGCGCCCACGGCATCTCGTAGAAGGGCGCCCAGACGTTCGCGTCCGGCTGCTCGGTGATGAGGTGCGCGTCGCGGCGGCGCTCGTACCAGAGGCCGGGGCCGCCGTTGAAGAAGGGCATCCCCTCCTCCTCCATCCGCGCGGCGAGCGAGGCCAGGTCCTCCGTCAGCCCCGGCCCCACGCGCCCCGGCACGAAGCGCGTGACGCTGACGCCGCCCGACGCCAGCGCCGTCGCGGGCGTGACCTGCCCCTTCCACCACGCGCCGTTGAGCATCCCGCCCCAGACCACCCGCCCGCCGACGACGAAACGGCCGTTCACGACGTCGAGGGGGCGGCGCGCACGGCGGAGGCCCGACCGTGAGGGAAGGCTTATGTCTTTCAGAAGGGGCGGGCGGCGGAGGTTAAAACGCCCTCCCTCACGGTCGGGCCTCCGCCCGGCAAGCGTCAGGCCGAGCCGCTTCGACAGTTGCGTCTCGTAGAGCGGCTCGGGCGACCTCTTAATGACGTTAGGCGCGCCCTCGGGGCCCCACGCTTCGAGCTGCTGCGCCTCGCAGTTCCACATGACCGAGTTGGCCGCCGTCCACCCGTCGCCCTGCGAGCGCGCCATGTCTTTCGTCAGCCGCAGCGCCGCGCCGCCGACCCGAACGCGCTCGTAGAGCACGCCCGAGGCCCAGCTCTCGAACGACCCGCTCGGGCCGAGCGAGCCGGTCGATTCGCAGTCGAGGAAGACGTTCGGGCCGGCGGCGAGGAGCCCCGTGGCGAAGTCGTTCGTGCCCGCCTCGCTCCGGCAGCGGCGGACGAGTACCTGCTGCCCCTCGACGAGAAAGTTCTGCCGCCTGTAGCCGCCGGCCTCTGAGACGGGCGCCCCGGCGCGGCAGCCCTCGACGGTCACGCGCCGCGCGCGCGGGCCGACGCGCACGGCCGAGCCCGCGAAGTGTCGCGCCGCCACGTCGCGCACCCACGCGTCCTCCACGTTGTCGAGCGCCACGCCTATCCACGCGTGCTCCTCGTCCCGCAAGTTCGCGCGGTCGAACTCGCTCACCAGCGTCAGCCCTTCGACGCCGACGCGCGCGACCGGCGCGCCCGCCGACACCTTCGCCAGCGTCCCGCCGCCGTAAAGGCTTTCGAGCGCCGTCGTGACGGGCGCGTCCAGCGTGACGCGCTTCGCGCCGCGGTCCACCGACGCGACGACCCTGTCCCAGACGAGGTCGCGCGAGCCGGGCGTCCAATGGAGACGCTGGTCGGCGAACGCGCCCTCGGCGCGGTTCATGCCCAGCGCCTCTATCCACTCCTTCGTGCTCGGCCGCCGGACGACGACGCGGTCGCCCGCCGCGAGGCCCTCGACGCTCTCCAGCCCGAGCGTGAGCGCGCCGGCCGGCGCCCTCGGGTCGGTCACGCGCACGGGCGCCGCGGTCGAAGGCGGCCCGTCGGCGCCGACTTCAACGAGCGTGCGGCGGCCCCGGCCCGCGGCGACGACGGTCGTCACGCCGCTCCCGCCGCCGCGCAGGACGACCCCGCCCGCGCGCAGGCGGAGCCGGCCCGCGACGCGGAACCTTCCCGGCCCGAGCAGCACCGCCCCGCGCACGCCCCCGGCGTCGGCGCGCGACGCGCCCACGCGGTCGAGCGCGGCCTGTATCAGCGCCGTGTCGTCGCCGCCCGTCGGCCGCACGCGCAACACCGGCGCGACCGAAGGGAGACGCGCGCCGCCCCCGCCGTAACCCGCGTATGAGAAGTCGAGCGGCACCGCCTCCGCCTCACGCGCGGCCCCCGCCGGCGCCGTTTGCGGGGCGGCGGGGAGCGCCGCGAGGGCGATAAGCAGGACACAGGTCAACGAGGCTGTGTGGCGCATGGATGCTTCTTCCGAACTTCAGCGCGTGCTTCTAATCGTCACGCCGCCCGTCTTGAGGCCCTGGGAGTAGGCCCACAGGCGGATGCGGCCGGGCGCGCCCGCCCGCGAGCGGACGACGACGAGGCAGAGGCCGTTGTAGGCCGGGCGCTCCTTCGACCGGAACGACTCGTGGCTGGTCGGGTCGGCGTTGTCCACGGCCACTATCTCGCCGGGGCCGGAGACCTCGAAGTGAATCCGGTTCTTCGCGCGCGGGACGGTGAGCCCGGCGCGGTCCGCGACGCTCACGGTGACGAAGGAGAGGTCGGAGCCGTCGGCGCGGACGGCGGCGCGGTCGGCCTTCAACGTCAGACGCGCGGCCGGCCCCGTCGTCCGCACCACGTCCTCGGCCCAGCGCCCGCCGTTTCTGTAAGCGACGGCGCGCAGCTCGCCCGGCTCGTACTTCACGTCGTCCCAGCGCAGGCGATACTCCCGCGGGCCGCGCCGCTTGCGCCCGAGCGAGCGGCCGTTGAGGAACAGCTCGGCCTCGTCGCCCGAGGTGTAGAGGTGGACGGGCGTCGCCTGCCCCTCGCGCCCGGGCCAGTTCCAGTGCGGCAGGAGGTGCGCCATCGGCAGCTCCGGCCGCCAGCGCGCCTGGTAGATGTAGAAGCGGTCTTTCCTGAAGCCGGCGAGGTCGACGATGCCGAAGTAGGAGCTGCGCGAGGGCACGCGGATTTTGCCGAGCGCCTTCAGCTCCTCCGCCGCGCGCGCGCGCTCGGCCGGGTCTGTGAAGTTGAGCAGGTTCGTCACGTCGTCGTTGTAAGGCGTCGGCTCGCCGAGGTAGTCGAAGCCCGTCCAGACGAACTCGCCCGCCGTGAACGGGAACTCGTCCTGCCCTCTGAACTCGGCGTCGGGCGTCGTCGCCCAGCGCGGCGCGTAGAGGTCGTAGGAGCTGACCTGAAAGTCAGCCTTCCCCCTGTCCTTGTCCTCCTCCACGGGGAAGAAGTACTCGCCGCGCGAGCTGACGGTGGAGGCCGTCTCGCTGCCGAAGAGCGGCAGGCCCGGGTTCTTCTCGCGGAACCTGCCGTACTCCTGCGGCTTGTAGTTGTAGCCGAAGACGTCCACGGTCTTCTGGAAGCCGTTGTAGCCGGACTCGGTGTAGTTGGCGCCGGCCGTGACGGGGCGCGTCGGGTCCTCCTCGCGCACGACGCGCGCCAGCTCGGCCGCGAGCTTATGGCCTTCGGCGTTGCGCTGCTCGCCTATCTCGTTGCCCGTGCTCCAGAGGACGACCGACGGGTGGTTGCGGTCGCGCCGCACGAGCGCGCGCAGGTCCTTCTCGTGCCAGTCGTCGAAGAGCAGGTGGTAGTCGTTCTTCTTCTTCGCGCGCCGCCACGCGTCGAACGCCTCGTCCATCACGAGCAGCCCCATCCGGTCGGCCAGCTCCAGAAGCTCGGGCGCCGGCGGGTTGTGGCTCGTGCGGACGGCGTTGACGCCCATCTCCTTCATGATTTCGAGCTGGCGTTCGAGCGCGCGCACGTTGAGCGCCGCGCCGAGCGCGCCGAGGTCGTGGTGGTTGCAGACGCCCTTCAGCTCTACGGCCTGGCCGTTGAGGAAGAAGCCGCCCGCGGCGTCGAACCTGAAGGTGCGGATGCCGAAGACCGTCTCGTAGGCGTCAACCGTCCGGCCGCCCTGCTCGACCGTCGTCACGGCGGCGTAGAGGCTCGGCCGCCGCGTGTCCCACAGCTTCGGGCCGTTGACGCGCACGGCGGCGGCGGCCGTCCCGCGCCCGCCCGCGTCGAGGCTGAGCCGCGAAGGCTCGGACGCCGCCACCGGCCTCGCGGACTTCGAGCCGCCGGGGCCGAGTTCGTACACGCGCGTTCTCGTCGTCACCTCGGCCGCCGCGGCGGAGTCGTTGTCGAGCGTCACCCTGACGTTGACCTGCGCCGACTGCGGCGAGACTTCGGGCGTCGTGACGTAAGTGCCCCAGTGCGCGACGTGGACGGGCGCGGTCTTCACCAGCCACACGTTGCGGTAGATGCCGCCGCCCGGGTACCAGCGCGAAGAGTCGGGCGGGTTGTCGAGCCGAATCGCCACGACGTTCTCGGCGCCGTACTCCACGTAGGGCGTCAGGTCGAGCCGGAAGGAGGCGTAGCCGTAAGGCCAACCGCCGACGAGGCGGCCGTTGAGCCACACCGCGGCGTAAGACATCGCGCCGTCTATGTCGAGGTAGAGTCGCCGGCCCCTGTCGCCGGCCGGGACTGCGAAGTGCTTCCGGTACCACCCGACGCCCCACCACGGCAGCTTCCCCGTCTCGCCCGGGTACTCCTGCCGGAAAGGCCCCTCGACGCCCCAGTCGTGCGGGAGGTCGAGACGGCGCCAGCCGGAGTCGTCGAAGTCGCGCCGCGTGTAGGCGACGTCCGCGCCCGGGTCGCCGTCGGGCCGCGACGCCTTCGGCGCGTCGCCGCCCGCGACGAACTCCGCGCCCGTCAACGTCACGAGACTCTTAATCTTCTCGTAGGCGAGGCGCCCCTCCGCCCCCGCCGGGTCGTCCTTCCGAAACCGCCACCCGTCGTTGAAAGACACGCGACTCCGGGGCGACGACTGCGCCGCCGCCGCGCGCGGGGACATGAAGACGGCGCACGCTACGAGGGCGAAACAGAACCACGCGCGGCTCGGCGCCGTCGAAAGCTGTCTCTCCGTGTCTCTGTGGTTAAAGCTCATTCTCTAACTCAACTGAAAGGGGTTGACGTGTCACGGCCTGCGCCGGCCGCGCCTCGGGGTCGGTCTGCGCGGCGTCGTCGGGGTCGGCCGCGCGCCGGTGCCTTCGTCTATGTCGGTCGTGGCGGTGCGGCTGCGCTGGTACTCGGGCGCGTCGTCGGGCTCCGCCGGGAGCGGCGGGCCTTCGTAGACGACCGCCATCTCCGCGAGCGCGGCCGTCGGGTCGGGGCCGAAGCCCGAGAGCGCCGTCAGGCGCAGGCGGCGCGCGGAGGTTGTCGCGGCAAAGCGGACGCGCTGCGGCTCGAAGGTCGAGGCCAGCTCGCCGCGCGCCACCTCGCGCCACGCGTCGCCGTCCTCGCTCGCCTCGACGACGTAGCCGCGGATGTCTCCCTCGTGCTCGCGGTGGTTCTGCCGCGGCATGAGGACGAGCCCGGAGACGGCGGCGGGCGCGCGGAAGCTGACGGTCAGCGCGTGCGGGTGCCGGACGTTCTTCCGCGCGTCGCCGGCGAGCCAGAAGGTGTTGGGGTCGCCGTCGAACGCGTTGGCGGCCGGGTTGGCCGGCTGCGACTCGCCCGCGGGCTGCGCGCCGAGCTTGCGCATCACGCGCGTGTCGAAGAGCAGGCCGCGCAGCTCCGCCGTCGAGACCGCGACGGCCGGCTCGAAGCGGCGCGAGGCCATGTAGTCGAGGAGCGAGCGGCGCAACTGTCGCGCGGCCGGGCGCGCGTCGAGCGAGCCGGTGAGGTCGGCGCCGCTCACCAGCAGGCGGCCGCGGCCGACCCTGCACTCGAAGACGAGGCCGAGTTTGTAGTTGCGGTTCCAGTCGTCGATGGCCCAGACGACGGGCGCGAGCGCGCGCGGCAGTCGGTCGAGGTTGACGGCGCGCGCGCCGCGCACGATGTCAGACCATTGCCAGTCGAAGCCCGACCCGGTCGGGAAGCGCGCGAGCGCCGGGTGACGCTCGTCCGCGAGGAGCCCGAGCATGCGGCCCCAGGCCGGCCCCATCAGGCGGTTCCAGAAGACCGGCACGTCGTCGAGCGGCGGGCTCGTCCAGTCGAGGTCGGCGCGGCGCGGCACGTAGAGCACGCGCCCGCCCGCCGCGAGACTCGCCTCCGCCTCGTCCCAGCTCCGCGTCACGAGCACGCCGCGCGGCGCCGCCTCGCTCACCCCCGAAGGGTAGAGCCAGAAGTCCCAGTCGTTCTCTACGCGTGTGCCGGCGAGCCCGACCACGAGCCTGTACTGACGCGGCGCGGCGAGTCTCGAAAGGTCGACCGACACGCGGCCGAGCGCGATGTTCTTCCCCACGGGAATCGTCCGCGCGGGCCAGCGCCCCCGCGCCGCCACCCCGCCGCGCGAGTCCACGACCTTCCAGACGGCCGCGGCGCCGTCTAAGGGCGCGGCGCCGTAGTGCGCCACCTCGACGTCGGCCTCCAGCGTCTCGTCGTCGGTGAAGACGCGTTTGGTCAGGCGCGCGAGCGGCACGGTCTCGGAGTTGAAGCGGCGGAACTCCCCGGGCGTGGCGTAGCCCTTCGGCTCCCAGAACGGGTCGAGCAGGCCGACGAGCGCCGTGCCCTGCCCCGTGTAGTCGTGCAGGTCCAGGAGCTGGAAGCCGGCGAGGCCGGGCGTGCGCAGGTTCGCCTCTATCTCCTCCTTGTAGCAGGCGAGCTGGTAACGCCCCGAAGCCCGCGCGAACTCCCGGTCCTTCTCCAGAAGCCCGTGCGCCCGCATCGAGTCGCGGAAGATTTCGTAGTTGCCGGGGCGCGCGTAGCCGGTGAACTTTTTGATGACGTCGTAGTCGGGGTAGGCGACCCACTGGCCCAGCTCGTGCGAGAGGACCGGAATCTTTATCCCCGCCAGCGACTCGCGGTAGTCGCGCCCGAACCAGGCGGAGGGGCCGCGCAGCATCTTCTCGCCGAGCCGCTGGACGACGAGGTAGTCGGCGCCCTCCTCGGGCTCCGGAATCTCGCGGTCGGTGTGGCCCGTCCCCGTCGTGTAGAGCTGGCGGCCGTCGTCGCGGCGGAAAGTGTCAGCCCACTTCGGGAGCGACTGTTTCCAGCGGCCCTTCGGCTCATTGCTCGCCGAGAGCATGACGAAGGAGGGGTGGTTGCCGTAGGCCGCGAGCATCCGCCGGGTCTCGGCGTGGAGCATCTTCTCCATCTCCGTGCCGGGGCTGATTTCGTTCCACATGCCCGGCTCGGGCTGGAGGTAGACGCCCAGCTCGTCGGCCGCGACGAAGGCGGCCTCGGGCGGGCAGAAGGAGTGGAAGCGGACGTGGTTGATGCCCCACTCCTTGTTGACGCGCAGGATGCGGCGCCAGTATTCGACGTCGGTCGGCGGGTAGCCCGTCAGGGGGAAGTCGCCGCCGTGGTGCGTGCCGCGCAGGTAGGTCTTGCGCCCGTTGACGACGAAGTCGCCGCCCTGCGCTTTGAACTCGCGCAGGCCGAAGACGAGTTCCCTGCCCTCGTCAACGCCCTCGCCCCGGAGCCGGAGCGTCAGCCTTTGCAGGGCGGGGCTGAACTCGTCCCACAGCTTCGCCTCGCGCCCGAGCGGCACGTCGAGCCGCGCGCGGCCCGCCTCGGGCGTCTCCCATTCGAGGGGCGCGCTCACGCCGCCGGCCGAGACCGTCCACACGCCTCCGCGCTTCGAGGGGTTGGCGACCCGGACGTCAATCAGCGCCGAGCGCTTCGAGACGTTCGGGAAGACGCGCGCGTCCTCTATCCAGACCGCGCCCGTCGGGCGCAGCTCCATCTTCCCGACGACGCCGTTCCAGCTCCCCGCGAGCGAGTCCGAGACGCCGTGCGCGTCCGGGCGGTAAGGCATAATCATCGAGGTGTCCACGCGCAACGTGAGGCGGTGGCGCCCCGGCGCGAGCGCGCCGAGGTCGTGCTCGTGCGGCGCGACGAGGCTCACGTCCGACCCGGTCATGTTCCCGTCTACCCACGCGGTCGTGCGCCAGCGCACGCGCTCCAAATGGAGGACGACGCGGCGGCCTCGCCACGACTCGGGGACTTCGACGTCGCGCTGATACCAGGCGGGGCCGACGTAGTGGCGCGGCGGCTGCGAGAGGAAAGGGACTTTGACCGCGCCCGGCCGCGCGTAAGCCTTGTAGTCCTCGCGCAAAAACCAGAGGCGGTCGTAGAGCGAGAGCACCCACGGCGTCCGCGTGCTCACCTCGTCGCCGTAGCCCTGCGACTGGAGCACGCCGGGCAGCTTGATTCTCCCGGCCAGCTCCCTCTCGAACCAGCGCTCGCGGACTCCCGCGTCCGCGCGGTCGAGCGCGAAGCGCCACTCGCCCGCGAGCGGGACGGCCTCGTCCGCGCGCGCCTGCGCCGGCCGCGCGAGCGCGAAGGCCGCGAGCAGGAGCACGGCCGCGCCGACGGTTCTACGCCTCATCGCTCCCCCCTCCGCGCCGCCCGCGCCGCTAGTCCACAATCGCCTGGTAGACGAGCGCGCGCAGCTTGTCGTGGTCGTCCAGTCCCCGCGCCGGGATGAGCTGCGTGAAGTAGACGACCACCAGCTGCTCCTTCGGGTCTACCCAGTAGGTCGAATGGTACGCGCCGCCCCAGCCGTACTCGCCGGCCGAGCCGGGCTGGCCCCGCGCGCCGAGGTCTTTCACCACCGAGAAGCCGAGCCCGAACCCCTGCCCGTCGCGGAACGCGAGCCCGTGCAGGTGGTCGGTCGTCATCAGCTCCACGCTCTTGCGGCTGAGGATTCGCTTCCCGTCCAGCTCGCCGCCGCCCAGCAGCATCGAGAGGAACCGCGCGTAGTCTTCGGCCGTCGAGAGCAGCCCCGCGCCGCCCGAGAAGCTTTTCCGCGGCCCGCGCACGTAGGCGCCCTGCCCCACCATCCCGCCCGGCTCCGGCGCGCGCTCCAGCCCGCCCGACTCTTTGGCCGAGTAGACGACGGCGAAGCGCCCGGCCTTCGACTCGGGCAGGTAGAAGTGCGTGTCCTTCATCCCGAGCGGGTCGAGCAGGCGCGAGCGCAGGAACTCTTCGAGCGTCTGGCCGCTCGCGCGCTCGACGAGCGCGCCGAGGATGTCGGTCGAGTAGCCGTAGACGAACCGCTCGCCGGGCTGCGCGTCGAAGGGGAGCGCGGCCATGCGCGCGACCGTGGCGCCCACCGGCTCGTCGCGGTCGGCGAAGTACCAGCCGGTGATTTTCGCCGCCTCCCAGCGGTCGCGCGCCGGCCCGCCGCCGTAGCTCACGCCCGACGTGTGCGTCAGCAGGTCGCGGACGGTTATTTGACGCTTCGCCTTCACCACGTCGTAGCCGCCGCCCTGCTTCGGCACGGCGACGGTCGTCTCGCGGAACTCGGGCAGGTACTTGCCGACGGGGTCGGAGATGAGCAGGCGCCCCTCCTCCTGCAAGACCATCACGCCGACGCTCACGAGCGCCTTCGTCTGCGAGGCGATGCGGAAGAGCGTGTCCTCGCGCATCGCGGCGCCGGCCTCCACGTCCCTCTGCCCGAAGGCTTCGAGGTAGGCGACCTTACCCTTCCGCGCCACGAGCGCGACGCCGCCGGGGAGCTTGCCCTCCTTGACGTAAGCCCTGAGGGCGTCGCTCAGGCGCTTCAAACGCTCCGAGGAGAGGCCGACCGCTTCGGGCCGCGCCCGCGGTAGAGTCTGCGCGCGTGGCGACGGCGCCGACGCCATTGTGAAGAGGAGCGCGGCGACGGCGAAAACACTCCCGCGCGCCCGCGCAGCCCCGCCCGGCCGTACACTGTTCATAAGGAGAAGCCCCTTCGCTTGATTCGGAGCCCGGAGGCCCGGCCCGAAGTTGAACTGTTGTTGCTTAGTTCTTTACATCATAACCGTAATTCGCGCCACAGGAGAACGGGCGTCGTCGAATTACCTCCGACTCGCAACAAAGTTGCAACCAAACGGGCCGCGGCCGGGGCTACTATGCACTCACCTAACGGGCGTTCCTTCTGAGAACGAGTGAAACTTTGGGGCAGGCCACGCGAGTGGCCGTAGGCGTCGGGGGTGGGGGCCCCCGGCGCCTTTTCTTTTTGCGCGCAGCCCCACACCTCACCCCGGCGGGCGCAATAATCCGGCCTTCCCTGAAATTAATAATTGGCGGGTCAGCGTGGCGGGAACTTGCGGGGCCGGGCGGTGAAGCGTTCGAGTCCACGGCGCCGCGTCGCGTAGTTTTAGAGGAAAAGGCTGTTTCTCTGACCGAGACGGGCTGCCCGCCTCGGCCCGTGTTTCATCCGTTCGGCGCGCCCCGAAACATTTTGGCGTAGCTCCTCATCCCTTCAATCAGGAGCGTCCTGGCCTCCCGGGCGGACAGGCCGAGCGCCGCCTCTAAAGGCCCCGGGCCGTGGAAGTAGGTCAGTTGCAGCGCCTCCCTCTGCTTCGGGTCGAGCCGACGGAATGCTTCGCGCGCCCGCGCCGCCTCTGCATCGGCGAAAGCGTGGGGCGTCTCGCCGCCGCCTTCGACCGTGGCAGCCTCCGCGGACTGCTGCCGCGGCTCGTGCGGCGGCCCGCCGGCCGCGGCCGGGCGTCCTCTCCCCGAGACGCTTTCGCGCGCCGTCGAGACGAGCCACGCCAGAACCGAGACGCTCCCCGGCCGGTACGAGGCCGCCTTGCGCCAAACGCAGGAGTAGACTTCGACCAGCGCCTCCTCGGCCGCTCCCGCGCCCAGCATTTGCCTCAACAGTCCGAAGATGAAGGGGCTCGTCTCGTCGTAGAGCGCCGCCATCCCCGCGCCGTCGCCCGCGGCCACCCGTGCGAGCAGGCCCGCCAAACGCTCTTGCGACGCCCCCGGCCCCACGCATCCGCCGCAATCGGTACTGAACTGTAAAGCAGCTTTCATCAGGAAATCTTCACTTCATCCGGCGTCGGCCACCCCTCGGCCCGCCCCACGCCCAACTCAAGGGCCGCCGCACAGAGATTTTAATTCGCCCTTGAACGTTTTGAGCGTTTTAATCTAAATAATTCATCCAGTCAAGTGATAAATTTGTGTTTTATCTATCTTCCTTTGAACGTATTGAGCGATATTGGCCTTTGCCGGGAACCGGCCGCGCCACGGCGGAGAGTCGAGCGACCTTGCCCGCATGTCTGAATCCCCCGTCGTCTGCCTCGTCCCGCGGCCCGTCGGCTTCTAGCGGAAAATATCGCATGACGGCCGGGGTCAGGTGTGCTAGAACAGCCGGGTAATTGCCGAGACTTGAGAATAAAACCAGACAGGGGCACGTCTCCGCCATGCGAAAAACCCTTCAACTCTTCGTCCTGATTCTCTTACTCGGACGGCTGGCGGCGGCCGCGCCCGCCGAGAGGTGGCCGGAGCGGAAGGCCGCGGAGTGGTACGGCCGCCAGCCGTGGCTGGTCGGCAGTAACTACGTCCCCGCGACGGCCATCAACGAGCTTGAGATGTGGCAGGCCGACACCTTCGACCCGCGCCGGATAGACCTCGAACTCGGGTGGGCCGAGGGGCTCGGGATGAACACGATGCGCGTCTTCCTCCACGACCTCCTCTGGCGGCAAGATGCGGAGGGGTTCAGGCGGCGGCTGGACACGTTCCTGGCGATAGCCGCGCGGCACAGGATCAGGCCCATGCTCGTCCTCTTCGACTCGGTCTGGGACCCCGACCCGCGGCCCGGCCGGCAGCGCGAGCCGCGCCCCGGCGTCCACAACTCCGGCTGGGTGCAGAGCCCGGGCCGGAAGGCCCTCGAAGACCGCTCGGAGCGCGGGAGGCTTGAGGCTTACGTCAAGGGGGTCGTCGGCGCGTTCGCCTCGGACGAGCGCGTGCTGGCGTGGGACATCTGGAACGAGCCGGACAATATGAACGGCGGCGAGTACAACCGGCAGGAGCCGAAGAACAAGGTCGAGCTGGTGACGGCGCTGCTGCGCGACGCGTTCGGCTGGGCGCGCGAGGCGGGCGCGCGCCAGCCCCTCACCTCCGGCGTCTGGAAGGGCGACTGGTCGAGCCCCGAAAAGATGACCGAGCTGGAGCGGATGCAGTTGGAGCTGTCCGACGTCGTCACGTTCCACAACTACGACCCGCCGACGGAGTTGGAGAAGCGCATCGGCTGGCTCCGGCGCTACAACCGCCCCGTGATTTGCACCGAGTACATGGCGCGGGGCAACGGCAGCTTCTTCATGGGCTCTCTGCCCGTCTTCCGCCGCCACAACGTCGGCGCCATCAACTGGGGGCTGGTGCAGGGCAAGGCGCAGACGCACCTCCCCTGGGACTCATGGGAGCGCCCCTACACCGACCGCGAGCCGGCGGTCTGGTTCCACGAGGTCTTCCGCACGGACGGCACGCCCTACATGCCCGAGGAGGCGCAGTTCATCAGGCGCATGACGAAGCGTGCCGCCGCGCGCCCGGCCTCACGCCGGCAGCGGCGGTGACGGCAGCGGGGCGTCGCCGGCGGTGAGGCCGGTGACCAGCTCCAGCTCGCCGTAGATGCCCATGCAGATGAGCATGGCCGCGAACACGTAGTCGTTTTCGTCAGCCCAGGGGCTCATCACGCCGCTCGCATTGAAGGCGGTATTGCCGAGGAAGCTGACGACGCCCCCGGCGCTGTGGTCGTGGACGATGCCCGCGACGGCCGGCACCTCCCAGGCGGCGTTGATGAGCATTTCGCAGTAGGGCGAGGCACCCGACCATTTTCCGAGGATTTTGTTCTGGCCGGGCACTCCCTTCTTGTAGTTGCAGAGCGACACGTCGCCGAGCGCCTTGACCACGCTGACGCCGGTGATGACCTCGTCCAACTTCACGTACCACGCCTGCGGGGTGTAAATCTGGATGTTGGGCGAGGCGTAGGGCAGGTAGACGAGGAAGTAAAGGAGCGAGGCGGCCTTGCTGTTCGGGCTCAGCGCCTTCCACGCCGTCAGCGGGATGAGGCCGAGCGTGGCGAAGTAGGCGGAGATGTCGAAGACGACGGGGACGACGTCCGCGGCGGAAGTCGCCGCCGCGGCGGCCTCCGTCAGCCCGGCCGGCGCGGCGCTTCCTCCCCCGAGTATCTGCCGGATGGTGGCGAAGTCGGGAGCGTTGATGAGGGCGTCGGTCGTGGCGTCGTCGGGGAAGGGCACCTCCTCCTCGGCCAGCTTGTAGATGACGGTCGAGGGGATGGCGACGAGCAGGCACGCGAGGTCGAGGAAGCTCAACTGGTCGCCCGAGATGAGCTTGTAGAGCCAGGAGATGACGGGGATGTCCAGCGGCGCGTCGAGCGCGTCGAGCGCGCCCTGGAGGAAGAGCTGCAAGACCTTGAGGAGCGTGACTATGATGTCCTGCACCGTGCTGACGAGGAGGTCGAGGAGGATGGCGACGATGCGCTCGAAGGCCTCGCCGGCCGGGATGGTCGTGATCTGCTTGACGACGTCGTTGTAGAGGTTCTCGTAGGCGGTCTTGAAGTTGCTTTCCTCCTGCTGGATTGCCCCCCACAGGTCGTCGAGCAACTGCTCCAGCTCGTCCCCGCCGGGGACGCCGGGCACGAAGTCGGTGCTCGACCCGGTCATGTTGCTCTTGGTCTGCTGCACGCCCCAGTGCGCCTGCGGGCTGCCCTGCCCCGGCCTCGGCGTCGAGGCGGCGGAGGCGCCGCTGACCGTGCCCTGCGCGACGGGCGGGAGCTTCGCCCAGGCGTTGAGCTTGTCCTCCAACCCCACGAAGAGGTCGTTCAGTTCGCCCTCCCAGGTCGAGATGCTGGCGACGCAGGACTCCGCGTAGCGCCGGAAGATGTTCTTCAGGACGCGGTGCGTGCGCAGGATGTCGTCCCAGTTGAAGATGAAGCCGAGCCACCGGACGAGCTTCTCGAAGGCCGCGCCGATTTTGTTGAGCACGAACTGTATGCCGTGCGCCACGTCCTCGACGCAGCGCAGGAGGAAGTGATACCACTGCTCGCCGATCTGGACGAAGAAGTGCGCCACGCCCTCCGAGACCCGGACGACGAAGTTCAGCACGTCGTCCAGGGCGTGCTCTATCCAGCGGAAGATGTCGCCGGCCAGCGCGTCGACGGCGTCGCCGATGTCGCCCGGCAACCCGGGCGCGGCCATCGCCAGTTGCCCGCCCGAGAGGCTCAGGCCCATGCCCGGCATCTGCCCCGCATCCACCTCCTCGCCGTTCACCTGCTCGGGCAACATGTAGCGGAGGGTGCCGAGCAGAACCCCCGGCTGCGTCACCGCGAGCAGGTCGGCAGACGCGCCGGGCGAGTCGCCCCGCGCGAGCGCCTTGGCGATGCCGAAGTCGAGCACCTTGACGTAGCCGTCGCGGCGCCGCATCAGGTTCTCGGGCTTGACGTCGCGGTGGACTATCCCGGCGCGGTGCGCCGCGGCCAGCGCGAGCGCGGCCTGCCGGACGGCGTCACACAGCCCGGCCAGCGAGGGGCGGGCCTCGCGCACCCAGTCGCGCAGGGTGAGGCCGTCGATCAGCTCGGTGACGATGAAGTGCGTGCCCGCCTGCTCGCCCACGTCGTAGACGGTGAGGATGTTCGGGTGGTTGAGGGCGGAGGCGGCGCGGGCCTCGCGGACGAAGCGCGCGAGTTGATGCGGCTCGGAGGCGAACTGGTCGGGGAGGACTTTGAGGGCTACTTCGCGGCCGAGCAGGGTGTCGGAGGCGAGGTAGACCTCGCCCATCCCACCCGCGCCTATCTGCCAGCGGATTTCGTAGCGGCCCAGCCGCGTGTCAGGTGCGAGGGACATATCGTCAACGGTAACACGGGCCGCGGGCGGCGCGCGCCGCTACGACCCGGCGGCGTAGGGCGAATGCGGGCCCCGCCTTAATTTACCTCACCCCGCCGCCGCGCCGGTTAGCCGCCGGGGGCTGCCGGGGCGGCGGCGCGGGGCTTTGGCGCGCCGCGCCGATGACCGAGGTGAGGATGGACACGCTCAGAGACATGAAGACTATCGCGACCGCCGACACCGCCACGACCACGAGCGGGCCGACGAGCCAGGGCGACATCCCCGAACGCTTCTGTAAGACGTGCGCCAGCAAGGCGCTCACCGCGCTCGCAACGACGATGGTGACGATCACCATCACGGAGTTGGCGATCAGGATCATCGTCCAGGCCGACTCGCCGTAGACGTTCATGCCGGGGAGTAGTAATAACTCGAACGCGCCTATCACAATCAAAATCAGAGCGGTGATGATTGGGACGGCCAATCTCATTACCATGACTCCCTCCGTTCACTTGAAGCCTGTGCCCGTAACCACGTCGCCGGCCCGGCCGCCGCGTGGCGAAGAAGAAGGCCCAGACGGTTTTGAAGTCGGTCGCGCTCGCCGTCGGGCGAGAACTCAACGGCGCCGCCTATACTCGCCGGCAGCCGTCCCGGCGTCCCGCAGAGCGTGGCACGCGGTAGATGTTCCGGCGGTCAGTTATCAGCTAAGGGTTCGCGCACCGGGCGCGTCTGAAATCTACGGCATGCGGGCGGGGGGTTTGCGTGTCGGCACGCCCGGTGGGAGCCGTCGGTCGGGAAGGGGCGGCCGGGATTATAGCCCCGCGGGTGGGGCGCCGGGGCGCGAAAATTCAAGCCCGAGATGAAGCGTCGAGCGCGGCGGGTTCTGAGCTGAAATGAGTGCCGGGCGGGTCAGGTATGTTAATGCCCTAATTCGTCACCTTGAATTTCACCGAATACTTGCCCGGGGACGGCGCGGGACTGATGACGAAAAGGTAATCCCCGCTCTGCGTCAAACGGTCGGGGCTGAAAGTGTCCATCGAAGGCTCCGCGCCTTCCCTTTTGTCCGGGTAATAAAATGAGATTGTGCATCCGGGGGCTTCAACCTCCACCCGCTGACCCGCCTTCATGTTCAGCAGAAAGGCCCTTCCCTCGTCCTTTGTCTTGAACGTCAACGGGAAGCTCGCGGCATTCACGCCCCTCGCAAACCGAACCCTTTCCGCCCCCTCCGCCAGCGCCGCGTAGCTTTCGACGCAGGGCTTAAAATCGGCGAAGCTCACTTCGTACTTGTTCGTCTCGTAGTTTTTGCCGGAGAACTTGATTCGCAGCGACTCCGTGCCGCCGGACTTCACCAGCGTCCAGACCAGGCCCTTCATCTCGGACGGCGAGACATCGGGCAGCTTGTTACCGGCGAACGTGATGGTCAAAGTGTCGCCTCTGAGCGTCCCGCTAAACTCGTACGTCGCATCGGAGGCGGTGTCGCCGCCACTCCCCACCACGAAAGTTCCCTTCACCTTGCCCCCGTTAATCCTGAAGTTGACGACGCGCTCCCCCTGAAGCCAGTCGGCGCGGAAACACTTCGAGACGCCTTGCGCGCTCGCCGACGAGCCCGCGCACGGGAGGACGCAGACCAGTATGATTGCAAAATTCGCCGCCAGGATTTTCACGAGTGCCTCCTTGAGATTTTTGCTTCCGCGCGGCCGGGATAGGCGTGACGACGCGCCGGCCTCGTCCGAACAATTACAACCGCGGGAGTTGTCACGGTTTCACAAACTTGAATTTCCCGCTCCGTGAATCCCAATCCAGACGTATCGGTCTGGCGGTCTCCTTCAACTTGTCGAACTCTTTGAGCGTCGCTTCGGGCGGGTCCTGGTCGAACTGGTCGCAGATTTCCAGCGACACTCTCATTTGCGTCCCGCGGCGCGGCGGCTCGAAATGATAGTCGGAGGCCGGAGTCAACGAAACGATTTTGGCGAGCCGCCCGGCGGCCCGCTGGTCGTCCCAAAACATCTTGGGGTCGAGCGGCGGGAGAACTTCGTCCCTCACCTCCACCCATTTGTTGCCGACGCGCCGCAGGAAGAATGTTTCGTAAGAGCTGCATTGCATGTCGCTACGCTCGTTGGAGACGACGACGAGCGGCGACGCGTTCTTACTTCTGAAAAGAGCCATCTCGAAAGACATCTCAGTCCCGCCGGGCACTTTGAGATAACCCGCGTACCCGTTCTTCTCGTCGATGACGGTCGTCTCTCTGGAAGGCGGGGAAAAATCGCCCTCGAAGGTTATGAATTTCTCCGGCAGATTCTTCAGGTAATCGGAGATACCCCAATCCTGGGCGTATGTGGGAACAGCTAAACATAAAAGAATTGACAGGGTGCCGCTCAAAATTTTCATTAAAAGACCTGCCTGTGGAGCCAGATTAAGGAAGTCAATCCGCGGATGCCGGTCTACGACGAGGCGAGCCTTAAGACGCCGCCCGGCGAGTTCGGAAGTCTAGGAGAAGATACCAAAGAGTGAGGCGTCTACGAAGTCTCTAGAAAAGGTGGTCGGAGCGAATTGAGAAGAGATGCAAGCTTTTTAACCCGCCCTTCCCTCCCGAAGGATTAAGGGACGAGCATCACGGAGTTGTTATTCCCGTTCCCGCCTCCCCCGTCTGCGGCCCCCGGGGCGGCCTACGAGGACTGGCGGGACTCCTCGAACAGGAGCGTCTCCAGCTTCTCCCGCGCCCCGCCCTGGAAGTAAGCCGAGAAGCGGAGTCCGAAGCCCGTGTCCCGAATCCAGTAGGCGACGTTGCCCCAGAGAGTGAGTTCGCCCCGCCCCGGGATGTCGAAGCGCATCTTGACGAGGTCGCCCTCGCTCACCTCCCCCCCGCTCTCGACGAAGCAGCCCCCGGCGCCGAGGTCGGTGACTTCACCCTCATACTCGGGCGACTCCTCGCGCCCCCAGTGGACGCGGAAGCTCACCTTGTAGCGCCGGTCAGCCCGCCGCTCTTCGAAGTTGGTCATACCCTGTTGGCCCACCTTTGACGGCCCTCCGGCACCTACGCGCCCGCCTCACCCGCGCTGCGGACTGCTTCGCGCCGGGCGCCGCCCCGTCACCCCTTCCGCGTACTCGATGCCGTCCCGGAGGCTCCTGCGCGTCGCCATGTCCTTCAGGTCGACGCCGAGCCTCACGAATGCCTGCGCCACGCCCGCCCGGATGCCCGTGATGACCACCTCCGCGCCGAGCAGCCTGACGGACTGCGCCGCCCTCATCAGCATGTTGGCGACGTGCGTGTCCACGGCCTGCACCCCGGTCACGTCCACGATGGCCACGCACGCCTCGTTCCTCCTGACGCCGCCCAGCAGCGCGTCGAGCATCTGGGAGGCCCGCTCGGCGTTCATCGCCCCGATGAGCGGCATCACCACGACGCCCTCCCCGAGCGGGATGAGCGGGGTAGACAACTCCGCCAGCAGCGTCTGCTGCGCCTCCATGACCTCCCGCCGGAGTCTTTCCCTCTCCGCTTCGACCCTCTTGCGCCCGGTGATGTCGCGCGCCACCCCCTCGACGACCGGCGGCCCCCCGTTCGACGACGTGACTCTCGTACTCACCTCAAGGGTGAGGCGACTCCCGTCCCTCGCCACGATGTCCAGCTCGTAGACGGTCGGCGAGGGGTCGCGTAGCTTCTGCTCCGTCATCCGCTTGGCCCGCTCCAGGTGCTCGGGCGCGACAATCTGCGCGATGTTGAGGCCGCCGAGAATCTCCTCGCGCGTGTAGCCCGTGGCCTCCACCCCGGCCCGGTTGATGGAGAGGAACGAGCCCGCGAGGTCGTGCGAGTAGATGATGTCGTTGGCATTCTCCAGCAGCGAGCGGAAGCGCTCCTCCCCGCGCCGCAGCTCGTCCTCCATCGCCTTCCGGTCGCTCAAATCGCGGACGACGCTGAAGAGCAGGCGCTCGCCGCCTATGTCCGCGCCCGTGGAGCTGACCTCGACGGGGAAGGTCGAGCCGTCGCGCCGCCGGTGGGTGGTCTCGAAGAGGACGCCGTCCTCGTCCGCCCGCCGCAGCTGCTCCGCGAGGGAATCGGCCGCCTCCGGGGCGCGCAGGTCGGCGACCGTCATGGAGAGCAGCTCCCCGCGGGTGTAGCCGTACGCCTTCTCGGCCGCCCGGTTCGCCTCGACGATGCGGCCGTCGGGTCGCACGAAGAGCATGACGTCGCGGGCCATCTCGGAGAGCAGGTGGTAGCGCCCCAGCGCGGCCTCGGCGCGCTTGCGCTCGGTCACTTCCTGAAAGAAGACCGAGAGGCCGTCCTGAGAGGGGTAGGCGCGGACGTGGAGCCAGGAGTCGATGAGCGGGTAGTAGAACTCGAAGTCGGCCGTCACCTGCTCGGCCACGGCGCGGTGGTACTCCTCGTAGGGCTTCGAGCCGACGAGTTCCGGCAGCTCCTCCCAGATGTTCTTCCCGAGCAGCTCCGCCGAATCTTTCCGCAAGCGCGAGACCAGCCGCGCCGCCTGCCGGTTGATGTAGGTGACGTGCCACTCCCGGTCGAAGGCGACGAAGCCGTCCTCGACGCGGTCGAGGATGTTGGCGCGGCGCTCGGCCGAACGGCGCAGCGCCTCCTGCGCCCGCTTCTCCTCGGTGGTGTCACGGACTTCGATGACGGTGCCGACGGGGCGGCCTCCCTCGCGCAGCGGGCTGGCCGTGAAGGCCACGGGGTAGAAGTGCCCGTCTTTGTGGACGAAAACGTCTTCGCCCTGCTCCTGGTTATTCTCGGGCAGCGCGCGGTGTATCGGGCACTCTTCGAGCGGGTAGGGCGTGCCGTCCGGGCGGGTGTGGTGGACGAAGTGGTGGAGGGGCCGCCCCTGCACCTCGGCGAGCGTGTAGCCGGTGAGCTTCTCGGCGGCCGGGTTCATGTAGGTGCACCGCTGCCGGGCGTCCATCACGAAGAGCGCCACGGTGGCGTTCGTGCAGACCGCTTCGAGCTGCCGCAGGTGGTGCCCGGCGTCGGCCGGGGGCCCCGGTGTGTCCATCTCGCAACCCCGCTTGTTCCTGTCTGGTAGAGCTGTTTTGCCGTTAGGCACAGATACTACGGCTTTTCCCGCGGCCAGTCGAGAGCACGCCGGGCGCGGGCGGCGACAAGCGACAACTTAGTAATATCCGCCCCGTTAGTTTATACTCGTAGGCCCCCCAGCCGAGCTTTCCCCCGAGAAGTTTCACCAGTCACGGAGACGTGTGTCAGTCTGCCTATGCCCGACGAAACGCCCGGAGATTCCCTGCCCGCCGCCGAGTCAGGCGGCCTCATCGAACGCCCGCAGAGCCCCGACGTGGCCGCCTACTGGCTGAAGGCCGTCGTGGACTCGGCCGACGACGCCATCATCACCAAGACGCTCGAAGGGGTCATCACGAGCTGGAACCGCGGCGCCCAGCGCATCTTCGGCTACACGGCCGAGGAAATCGTCGGCAGGCCCGTCACCGTCCTCATCCCCGAGGACCACCTCGACGAAGAGCCCGGCATCCTGGCGAGCGTCCGGGCGGGCAAGCGCATCGAGCACTACGAGACGGTGCGCCGCCGCAAGGACGGCTCGCTCGTCGACATCGCGCTGACCGTCTCGCCCATCAGGAAGCCGGACGGCACCATCATCGGCGCCTCGAAGATTGCGCGCGACGTGACCGAGCAGAAGCGGGCGCAGGAGACGCTGCGCGCGCAGGCCGAGGTCATCGGCCAGGCGTACGACGCCATCTTCCTGCGCGACTCCTCGAACGCCATCACGCTCTGGAACCGCGGCGCCGAGCGCACCTACGGCTATACGCAGGATGAGGCGCTCGGCCGCTCCCCGCACGAGTTGTTAAAGACCGTGCCGCCCGTCCCCCTCGCAGAGATATACGAGAGCCTGCGGCGCGACGGCTTCTGGGAGGGCGAGCTGCTGCACACGCGCAAGGACGGGGTGCAGGTCGTCGTCGAGACGCGCTGGGCGACCGTGCGCGACGGGCGCGGGCAGACCATGTCCATCCTCGAAATCACGCGCGACGTGACCGAGCGCAGGCGGGCGGAAATGAGGCTGCGGCACGCCGCCGCCATCATCGAGAACTCGGAAGACGCCATCATCAGCAAGGACCTGGACGGCGTCATCCAGAGCTGGAACCCCGGGGCCGAGCGCCTCTACGGCTACACGGCCGAGGAGACCGTCGGCCGGCCCGTCACCATGCTCATCCCCGACGACCGCCCCGACGAGGAGCCGTTCATCCTGTCCCGCATCAGGGCGGGCGAGCGCGTGGACCACTACGAGACGGTGCGGCGCCGCAAGGACGGCACGCTCCTCGACGTGTCGCTCACCGTCTCGCCCGTGCGGGACGCCGGCGGCCGCGTCGTCGGCGCGTCGAAGATTGCCCGCGACATCACCAGCCGCAAGCGCGCCGAGGCGGAGCTGAGCCAGTCCAGGGCTCAGCTCGAAACCGTCTTCGAGAACGCGACCGTGGGGCTCCTGGTGATGGACGCCCGGCAGCACTGCACCTACATGAACCCGGCCGCCCAGAAGCTCACCGGCTACACCCTCTCCGAGGTGCAGGGCCGCCCGCTTCATTACTTCGTCCACCACACCCGCCCGGACGGGACGCCCTACCCGATAGAGGAGTGCGCGATAGACCAGGCGCTGCCGCAGGACAACCAGGAGCAGGGCGAGGAGGTCTTCGTCCACAAGGACGGCTCGTTCTACTCCGTGGCCTTCACCGCCAGCCCGCTGCGCGAGGGAGGCCACCCCGTCGGCACCGTCGTCGAAGTCCGTGACACCACCGAGGAGAAGCGGGCGGCGGCCGAGCGCGAGCGCCTCCTCAGTCTGGAACAGGAGGCGCGCGAGGAGGCGGAGACGATGTACCGGCTGGGGCAGACGCTCGCCGGGGAACTCGACCTGCACCGGCTGGTGCAGGCCGTCACCGACGCGGCGACCGAGCTGACGGGCGCGCACTTCGGCTCCTTCTTCTACAACGTGCTCAACGAGGAGGGCGCGTCCTACATGCTCTACACCATGTCGGGCGTGCCGCGCTCGGCCTTCGCGCACTTCCCGATGCCGCGCGCCACGGACCTCTTCGGCCCCACCTTCCGCGGCGACGGCACGATCCTCATCGGCGACGTGAAGGAGGACCCGCGCTTCGGGAAGAACTCGCCCTACTACGGCATGCCCGAGGGGCACCTGCCCGTGACGAGCTACCTGGCCGTGCCGGTCATCTCCCGCTCGGGCGACGTCTACGGCGGGCTCTTCTTCGGCCACCCGAAGGCGGGCGTCTTCAACGAGCGGGCGGCGCGCATCGTCGAGGGGCTGGCCGCCCAGGCCGCGGTCGCGATGGACAACGCGAGACTCTTCGAGGCGGCCGAGCGGGCGCGCGCCCACGCCGAGGCGTCGGCCGCCGAGAAGGAGCGCCTGTACCGCGAGGCGCGGGAGGCTTCGCGCCTCAAGGACGAGTTCCTCGCCACCGTCTCGCACGAGCTGCGCACGCCCCTGACGGCCATCCTCGGCTGGGCGCACATGCTCCGCACGGGGCAGTTCGACGGCAAGTCGTACTCCACCGCCTTCGAGACCATCGAGCGGAACGCGCGGGCGCAGGCGCAGCTCATCGAGGACCTCCTCGACGTCTCGCGCATCATCACGGGCAAGCTGAGGGTGGACGTGCGGCCCGTGGACCCGAACTCCTTCATCGAGGCGGCGGTCGAGGCCGTCCGCCCCGCGGCCGAGGCCAAAGGCGTGCGGTTGCAGAAGGTGATGGACACGGGCGTCGTCACCGTCTCGGGCGACCCCGTGAGGCTCCAGCAGGTGGTCTGGAACCTGCTCTCGAACGCCATCAAGTTCACGCCGAAGGGCGGGCGCGTGCAGGTGCGGCTGGAGCGCGTCAACTCACACATCGAGATAGCGGTGAGCGACAACGGACAGGGAATCCCCTCGGACTTCCTCCCGCACGTCTTCGACCGCTTCCGCCAGGCCGACGGCACCACCACGCGCCACCACGGCGGGCTCGGGCTGGGGCTCGCCATCGTCCGCCACCTGATAGAGCTGCACGGCGGCACCGTCCGGGCCGAGAGCCCGGGCGAGGGCCGGGGCGCGGTCTTCACGGTGCTGCTGCCCGTCGCGCCGGTCTACCCCGCCGGCTCGTCCGAAGAGCGAGTCCACCCGGCCGCGCGGGACACCCTGCCCGCCTTCGAGTGCCCCGACCGGCTCGACGACCTGCGCGTGCTCGTCGTCGACGACGAGCCGGACACGCGCGAGATGCTCAAGGCGGGCTTAGGCCAGTGCGGGGCCGTGGTGACCACGGTCGGCTCGGCGGCCGAAGCCCTCTCGGAGATTGCGAAGGCGCCGCCCGACGTGCTCGTCAGCGACATCGGGATGCCGGACGAGGACGGCTACGAGCTGATTCGCAAGGTGAGGAACCTGCGCGCGGAGCGGGGGGGCGCGGTGCCCGCCATTGCGCTGACCGCGTACGCGCGGACGGAGGACAGGCTCCAAGCGCTTCGGGCCGGGTACCAGATGCACGTGACCAAGCCGGTCGAGCTGACGGAGCTGGCGGCCGTCGTCTCAAGCCTTGCGAAGCGCGGCGGGTGAAGGGCGTGAAGGCCCGCCGCGGCCGGGGCGCGTCCGGCGGTGACGGCAGGGGGTGAAACTGTTGCAGACCATCCTGATCGCTGACGACAACCAGGACCTGCGGGGCATGCTGCGGCAGCTCTTCGAGTCTCACGGCTACGCGGTGATGGAGGCCGCCGACGGGGGGGAGGCCGCCGAGACGGCCATCCGTGAGCGGCCCGCCCTCGTCGTCATGGACCTGGGGATGCCCGGCATGGACGGGCTCTCGGCCGTCGCGGAGATCAGGTCGCGGGTCCCGGCGGGCGAGACGGAAATCCTCATCGTCTCGGCCTACGACCGGCTGGAGTACCGGACCGAGGCGGTCGCCGCCGGGTGCGGCGGATTCATCACCAAGCCCGTCGACCCCGTGGCCCTGCTGAAAACAATCCGTCTCTTGCTCCGGCAGGGCGAGGGCGAAGCGGCGGCCTTCGAGTGAGAGACGGGGTTCGAGTCGGAAAAGCGACGCCCGTTAAGACCTTCGACCTCCCGCCCCGACCGCAATGATTCGACCGGCCGCCGCGGGGCGCCGATTCCCCTGCAACCCTGCGGGGGAAGTTTTCGTTCTAGTCTCGGGCGTCAGCCCGCAATAACCCCACATCCCTTGTCAGGAGAATCCAGTTGAAGGAAAAGGAGAATATGATGTCCGGGCGAATCGCAACCACAATCCTGCTCGCAGTCTCACTGGCCGCCGCCGCCCTGCTCACCGCCCCGGCCGGGAAAGCCGCCGCCAAATGTAAGAACGTCAGGGGGACTGCCACCTCCCAGACCGCCACCGAGAACTGCCCCTCCCCCATCGGCCTCTGCGCCGCGGGGCAGCTCTACGGCGCCATCCGCGGGGAGCTGTTCCTCGTCGCCACCAGCCTGACGCCGACGCAGGATACGCCCGTCACGGGCGTCTTCGTGTACACGGCGGACGACGTCATCAAGACTAAGGAGGGCGAAATCCACACGAAGGACGCCGGGGCCTTGAACCTCACCCCGGGCAGCACGGGCGACGACGTCAGCATCGCCACCATCACCGGCGGGACGGGCGCCTACGCCGGGGCCACGGGGCGGCTGCGCATCTACGGCACATTCTCCGAGGCGGGCGGCGAGTTCTTCTACGAGGGCGAGCTCTGCACGCCCTGAGCGGCGAGCCTGCGTTATCAACCAAGCCCGCGGCTCACTCCGCGGGCCAGCGGGGAGTCGAGCACACGCCCGACTCCCCGCTGGCGTAATCGTATGTGCGTGCGCCCGGCGCTCACCCCGGCAGGGTCTTTAAGTCGCCCGACGTCTCCGACGCGCCTCACTTTCGCGGCGCCTGACTCAGGACGCCCCGAAGTCCCGCGCGTCTAACGTCTCGCCGTTGCGCCGGCCCTCGACGCTCTCGACGTAGGCCGCCGCCACCTGCGCGGCCGGCATCCCCTTTGACCCGTCCTGCCCCATCTCCTCCAGAGTCTCGCTGACCCAGGGCGGGCTGACCACGTTGACGCGAATGCCGCGGGGCAGCTCGACGGCCGCGCCGCGCGCGAAGCCTTCGAGCCCGGCGTTGACCAGGCTGATGGCCGAGCCGCCCCGCACCGGCTCGGTCGAGAGCACGCCGCTCGTCAGGGTGAACGAGCCGCCGTCGCCGATATATCGCACGCCGAGCCTCACGAGGTTGACCTGCCCCATCAGCTTGTTCGCCAGCGTGAAGGCGAAGTCCTCGTCCGTCAGCTCCTCCAGCGGCTTGAACCGGGCGAGGCCCGCCGCGCTGACCACGGCGTCGAAAGGGGCCAACGCCTCGAAGAGCCGGACGACGGACTCCCCCGACACGATGTCCGCGCGGTAGTCGCCGCTGTTGCGGCCGACCCTGATGACCTCGTGTCGCGCCGAGAGCGCGTCGGCGACCGGCCCGCCGATGGTTCCGCCGCCGCCGATGACGATGACCTTCATCATGAATCTCCTTGCGCGGCGTCTACTCCTGCGCCTTGCGGTAGTCGGTCGTGAGCATCCCGGCGAAGCCCCAGTTCTCGGGCTCGACCTGTCGATGACGACGTGGATGTGCTCCGGCCTCTTGCCGAGGACGTTGACGAGCGTCCGCGTAATCTCCTCCACCACCCGCCGCTTCTGCTCGGCGGTCACGCCGTCCCTCGTTATTTTGACGTTGACGTACGGCAACGGCTTCCCCCTCCCTCGCCTCAGGCGGCGGCGCCGTCGCGCCCGCCGAGAATGTCGCGCATGGCCGCAGCCAAATCGAGCAGCGCACGCCCGCCGTCGCCGACGAAAGTGGAGCCGTGCATCAGGGCGAGCGTCTTCGGGCCGAGCGAGGCCAGGCGGCGCAGAGTCTCGTCCGTCTGCGGCGTGTACGGGTAGGCGCCCGCGAGCGGCCCCCCGAGGTCTGCGACGAGCCCATCGCTGAACGGCCCGACCACGTCCGACTCGGTCACGGGCGCCACGTCGCCGCCGTGCGTGAAGAGGTCGGAGCAGAGGAGCGTCCCTTCGGTCTCCTCGAACATGAGCCCCGCCTCCCAGCAGTGCGGCACGTGCGGCGTCTGGAGGAAGCGGAAGCGGCGCCGGCCCGTCTCCAGCGCCTCCCCGTCGGCCAGCGCGCGCGCCGGCCGCAGCGAGAAGTCGTTGACGCTCACGAGCGCCCCCACGACGCTGCACACCGGCTCGGCGCGCGGCGCCACCCCGAGCCAGTCGTTGAGCGCGCCGCACTCGTCCGACTCGAAGTGGCTGAAGCCGACCCAGCGCAGCCGCCGGGGGTCGATGACGCGCGACACCTCTTCGAGCACCCGCGGGAACAGCCCGCGCATCCCCGTGTGGTAGAGCAGCGGCTCGTCGTCTACGACGAGGAACTGGTTGAACTGCAAGTTAATCTCCGGCACGTACGTCGAGACGCGGTACGTGTCCGGCGCAATCTCGTTCACCGCCATACGGAACTCCCTTCTCAAAGCGCCCGCGCCCGCCATGACGACACCGTCTCGCGCCCGCGGGCGACTGCGCGTGCCCGGTAAATGTCGCGTCGCCACCCCGCCCCGGGGCGAGCGCCTTTCCGCCTGACGAAGCCGTCCGGCAAGACGCTTCCCCAAACCAGTAACGCGCAAGCGGAGGGCGCGAGGGATCAGCACGTCGCCGTCTGAGGCGCCGCGTGTGACGAACGGGGGTGCGGGAAAAAGGCCGGGCGAGAGTTGTGCGGGTGGGGCGGCGGCGGTCTTACTCTTCGTCTTCTTCCTCCGCTTGCGAGTCGGAGCGCACGACGGAGTAGTATTTCAGGTACGTGGGGTCGGTGCCGATGGCCTTGGCCACGAAGGCGGGCCGGCCGGAGCGCTCGGGGAGTTCCTGCCAGTAGGTGCGGCTCGCCTGCGCGCTCTCAAGGCGCGCGCTGCCGAGGTCGAGGACCTCGGCGTAGGGGACGCGGCGCCCCTGCTCGTTCGCCACGGCCGTGACGTAGCGCACGGCAGTGTAATCCTTGTTGTAGGCGACCATGAGGTGTGAGTAGCTCGGGTCGTCGTTAAGGCGCCAGACCTCCTGCTGCCTGCGCTCCTCCTTCTCCAGCTTGCCTATCGCTCGCAGCCGCGCGTGCGCCTCCTCGCGGCTCACCCCGAGCCGGACGCCGAGAATCTCGGGCTCCGGCCCGCCCTTCGTGGCGCAGGCCGCGGCGAGCAGAAGCAGACAGCAGACGGCGACGACCTTTTTCATCATACTTAACCTGTGGGCGGCCCGCGGCCGAGTCTACCAAACGTGTGAACGGGGCGAAAGCCCCGTCCGGCGCCGGAGTATAAAGCGAGCCGGCGGGCGATCTTTGCGAGGTCGCCCGCCGGCTCTTTCGTCAATCGCCGGCCGCCTCCCGACGAGGCGGCCGGCGACGACAGTCCGGGGGCCGGTGTGCCCGAGGGCACGGTCCGCGCGCGGCACGCCCCCACGCGCCGCGCGCGAACGCGGACGGCCCCGGCGGATTAATCGAAGGCGGCGTAGAGCGTCCGGCCGCCCGACTGCCGGATGATGGTCGCGCGGGCCGCGCCGTCGTTGTCGTTGCTGTCGAGACGGCCGTCGCCGTTCTTGTCGGTGCCGGCGATGCAGGCGGCCGTGACGCAGCCGTCGGCGAAGCCGACCACCGCGCGGCCGCGCTTGTCTACGGTCAGGTCGTTGAAGTCGAGCAGGTTGCGCGTCGCGCCGGGGCAGGTCGTGCCGTAGGTGCAGACGACGCCGCGCTGCACGGGGTCGCTCGGCGTGGCGTTGACCGTGACCCAGGTCGCGCCGCCGTCGTAGGTCGTGGCGACGTAGCCGAACCAGGTGCCGTCGAAGGTCGTGTCGTCCGCGCGGCCGTTGGCGCCTTCGGCCGCGGAGCCGAGGAAGAAGACGGCGGCGCGGTTCGCGTCGCCCGCGATGGCCGCGGGGAAGACCGAGTTCTTGAGGTTGTGCGCGGCGCCGATGTCCGTCACGTTCCCCCACGTGAGCCCGCGGTCGTGCGAGACGGCGGCGCGGGCGCGGCCGTCGCCGTCGGAGTAGGCGAGGTAGAGCGTGCCGTCGGAGCCGACGCCGACCGAGGGGTCGCTGTCGCCGGGCGTCGAGCCGGGCACGGTGCGGATGCTCCACGTCAGGCCGTTGTCCTCGGAGACGGCGACGCCCTGCTCGCCGTTGCAGGACTTGTTCGGGACGTAGACCGTCCCGTCGGGCGCGACCTTGATGTGCCCGTGCAGGCCGCCGCACTGGACGAGCGTCCACATCGGGACGGCGACGCCGAAGGTCAGCCCGCCGTTGTCGCTGCGCGCTATCTGCGCGAGGCCGGAGTCCTGCGAGGCGTAGTAGATGGCGTTCGGGTAGTTCTGGAGGTTGAGGCCGGGCAACTGCACCGCCCCGCCCTTGAGCGAGCCGTCGGCGTTGCGCGCGTAGGGGCCGCCGCCGACCGTCTGGTGGTCAACGCCGGAGTTGATGCCGGAGCCTTGGCTGGGCGTCCACGTCGCGCCGTCGTCGTCGGTGAACGACATCAGGCTCGACTTGACGGCGAGCTGCGAGACGAAGGTGCGGTTGGTGCGGTGCGGGCCCGCGTCGCTGTCGGTGAACAGAATCGGGTCGAGGCTCGTGATCGAGGTGTTGAAGGCGCTCACGTCCTCCCACGTCGCGGTCGCGGGCGTGACGGAGTCGTTGAAGCGGACGCGCAGGGTCTGGAGGCCGGCGACGAACATGGCGGCGCCGGTGTCCCAGTTGACGCCGATGGTCGGCTCGCCCGCGCTGTCGCCGAGCGGCGCGGGCGCGGCGAAGTTCTGGTAGGTGGGCGGCGTCGCGGTCGAGGGCGCGGGCGTCGGCGTCGCGGCCGGGACGGGCTTCGCCTCGACCGTGGCGCTGCCGCGGTACTGGTCGACGGTCGTGGCCGCGTAGTAGACGGCGTGGACGGTGTAGACGCCCGTGCCCGAGGCGGACGGGTCAATCGTCGTCTCCTCACTCGTCAGCGGCCCGGAGGGCGCCGTGATGCCGTTGGCGGAGCTGGCGACGATGGGGCCGGAGTTCGAGCCCTTGTGGACGTAGAGGTCGTAGTCGGTGACGGGCAGGTTCCACTCCATCTTGACGCGCACGCGCTTGCCCGCCCAGCCGGCCGTCGTGCCGCCGACGTTGAGGGTGAAGGTGTCGCAGGTGAGCCCCTCGCGGCACAGCGTCTCGCTGCCGACGACGACCGGGGCGTTAAGCGCCCCGCCGCCGACGGCCGTCCCCGCCCAGGTGACGGGCGCGGTCGCCGTCGGGCTCAGCGTCACGGAGGTCGGGCTGGCCGCCTCCGCGGTCATCCTCTGCGTCTGGACAAAAATCATCGTCAAAACGAAGGCCGCGGCGGCGCACGCGCCGAGCGTCTTCAAAGCACTCTTCGATTTAGGGGTTCTCGATTTTCTCATTTCCAATGTTTCCTTCGGGCGGCGGGTGGGCTGTCCGACAGGGTTGCGCCGAACAACCTTGCCGATTTCCTGATAACTCAATAACGGACGATGCAGTCTAGCGGCGGGCGCTTGGCTAATTCTTGGCTGGCGCTTGGGGCGCGACGCCCGGCCGCCAAATTCGATAAAAAAATTTGCGCCCGACACCTCGCAGGGTGTCGGGCGCTGGCGTCAATGCCCGGAATGTCGGGAAGTTTCGGCCGTTATTCCGCCGACTGTCGGGCGAAGACGCTCAACGCGTGGGCGAGTTCGAGTCTCGTCAGCGCGGTCTGCGGGCGGAAGCTGCCGCCCTCCGCGTTGAGCAGCCCGCGCTCCAGCGCGACGGCCACGTAACCGCGGAGCGCCGCGGGTATCGCGTAGGCGTCGGCGACGAGCAAGGTCGCGCCGGCCCTCCGCTCGGCCTCGGCCCTCAGCCCCGAGGCGCGGACGAGTGCGACGGCCGCCGCGAGGCGCGTGGCCATTTCGTCCGGCCGGAACGTCCCGCCCGGCGCCGCGTCCGTGAAGAGCGCGCCGCCCGGCGCGGCCTGCGCGCTCTCGACGAAGAGCGTGGTCGTGCGGTCGGGCACGTCGGAGTAATTGGACTGGGCGGGCGCGTACTGCGGCACGCGCGCCCCGAGCACGAGCGCCGCCGCGAGGTCGGCCCGCGTGACGCCGAAGCCGGGGCGGAAAGCGTCGCCGAGCGGCCACATCACGAAGGAGCGTATGTTCTGATAGACCTCTTCGCGCGCCGAAGGGCTCAGGCCGCCCAAGTCCGACAGGGGCGCGTACTCGGCGCGCGTCACCTCAAGCGCCCCGCCGAACGGCTGCGGCGTCCCGGCGAGCCCCAGGGTGTTCGTGACGCCGACGCGCCAACTGCCGGGCGCGGGCGACTGGACGACGACGCCCTCGCGCCTGCCGGTCAGTCCCGGCACGTTCAGCTCGTTCGACGACGCGCGCCGCACGCCGCCGGGGTCCGAGAGCGCGAGCGCGAGGTCGTTCGTGCTGTAGACGGGCCCCCAAGCTATCTGCACGGAGGCGATGAGCGCGCCCTCGGGAATGCTGAGGCCCGTCTCGTAACCCGAAAGGGGCTGCGCCGTGCCGCCGAACTGCTGCAAGGGGTTGTTAACGAATCGCACCTGCCCGTGGTCGAGCGTGGCCCGCCAGGCCCCCATGAGCCGCTCGGGGAACGTGGCCGCGAGCACGGCGGCGTGCGCGTTGAGCATCCCGGCCCCGACCTCGTGGCGGTAGTAGGGCGGGAGCGGCGTCGCGGTCAGTTGGAGGATGTCGCGCACCTCGGCGGGCGTGAGAGCGGGGTCGGCTTCGAGCATGAGCGCGATGGTGCCGGCCACCTGCGGCGCGCTGAAACTCGTGCCCGTGCCCACGGCGTAGTACAGGCTCTCGGCCAGCGGGAGTTTGCGCGAGGAGGTGAGGCCGGAAGTGCCGACGAGGTTCGTGCCGGAGCCGCGCAGGGAGACGACGTTCACGCCGGGCGCGACCAGCGTCGGGCGCGAGCCGGGGCCGCCTACACGGCCGCGCCCCGAGAAGGACGAGAGGCGCCCTTTGTTGTCGGTCGCGCCGACCGAGACGACCCACGGCGCCTGCGCGTAAGGGTTCAGGGTGTGGAGGCCCGGCCCCCCGTTACCCGCCGAGAAGACGACGTTGACGCCCCGCTCGTAGAGGATGCGGGTGGCGACGTTGACCGGGTCGTTCTCGTCGTAGAGCGTCTCGGCCGAGAAGCTACAGTTGACGACGCGCACGCCCAAGTCGGGGTGCGAAAGGACGTAGTCGAAGCCCGCGAGCACGTGGAAGAGGTTGAGGTCTCCCGCGCTCAAGCCCACGACCTTCGCGCCCGGCGCCACGCCCGCGTAAGCGCCGCCCGAGCGCGCGCCGTCGCCCGCTATCACGCCGGCGACGAAGGTGCCGTGGCCGTAAGCCGGGTCGGTGTTCGGCACGTTCTCGACGCCGGCCGGGTAGGTGAAACCGGCGCTCAGGCTCTGCGTGTCGGCCAGCTTGACGTTGCGCGCGACGCGGCCGGCGAGGTCGGCGTGCGTGCCGTCTACACCCGTGTCTATCACGGCGACCGTGACGCCGCGCCCGGTCAGGGGCAGCCCCGCGTTAGAGCCGGTCAGCTCCGGGTCGCGCGCGACGCGCTCCGCGCCCGCGAGGGCGACGTAAGGGTCGGAGGTCGTTTGCAGCGTGCGGTTGCCGTAGACGGAGCGCACGTTGGGCAGGCGCGAGACGGCCACGAGCTGGCGCCGCGTCGCCGTCACGGCGACGACGGGGAGCGCGCGGTAGAGCGTGCCGCCCACGATGCCTGCCGCCCGCAGGTCCGCGAGGTCGGACTCGGCCGGCTGCCGGTGGTAGACGACCGCCGCGTTGATGTTGCTGTCGTCGGCGGCGCGGTCGAGCAGGATGGCGAGTTCGGGGTCGAGACTCTGTAGGCCGGTGCGCCGCGAGGCGTCGCTGCCCGTGGCGGTCACGCCGTCAATCCCCGTCGCCGTGACGCCGTCCGAGCCGGTCGCGGTGACGCCGTTGACTTTGTAGGCGAGCAGGTCGTCGCTCCCTGTGGCCGTCACGCCGGAGAGGTCTGTGAGCCTGATTCCGTCCTCGTCCGTGAGCGAGATGCCCTCGCCGCGCCTGACGCTCACGCCGGCCGTCGCCGCGCCGGCCGAGAGCAGGCAGGCGAGGAGCACGGCGACGACCTTTTGCGACCTTCTTAAAATGCGCATAGTTACAGAGGGGCCCGAAACGGCGTTACTTCTAATGCCTTAAGGAAGAAGGAGTGAGGTTGACCGCGAAGCCGCGGGCGCGGGGGACGCCCGTCCGACTCAAAAAAGGGGGCACGACCTGAACCGCCAACCGTCTCGACGACCGGCGCTCGGAGGCTTGCGGATGATACAGCAAAGCCGCGCGCCGGGGAAATTCGCGTGGGCGGACGAGGCGGCCCGCTCACCCGACCGACTCCCGGTAGACCTTCTGCGTCTCCTGCGCGGGCTCGACGCCGAGTTCCTTGAGCAGGAGGCCGCGCAGCGTCTCGTACTGCTCCTTGACGGCGACGCGGTTGCCGAGCGCCGCGTGGGCGCGCATGACGCGGCAGTGAACCTCCTCGCGGAACGGGTCGTCGCCAAGGATTTGATGCGCGAGCGTGAGCGAGCGTTCCCACTCGCCCGCACTTTGCGCGGCCGCGGCGAGCTTTTCGAGCATCCGCAGGTACTGGTCGCGGTAGTAGGAGCGCTGCTCCTCGACCCACTCGTCGTGCGTGCCCTGCATGAACTCGCCGCGGTAGAGGGAGACGGCCGTCTCGTAAGCCTGGAGGCAGCGCTCGGCCTCGCCGCGCCTGCGCGCCGCCGCGGCCTCGGCCACCAGCCGGTCGAACTCCTCCACGTCCGAGCGGTAGGAGAGGTCGGGGTTGAGCAGGTACTCCCCGTCTTTGTAAAGCATGAAGTTCTGGCGGAGGAGCTGGTTGCTGTTGAGCGCCTTGCGGACGTAGGAGATCGTGGGGTGGAACTTCTTTTCGACGCTCTCGGGGTCGTCGTCGCGCCAGAAGGTGTCGACGAGCGTGTCCTTCGAGGCGCGGCGGTGCTGGCGCGAGGCGATGAAGCAGAGGATGTCGCGCGCGCGCCTGCTCGTCCACGCGTCCGGCGAGAGCGGGCGCGAAGGGTCGCGGAAGATTTCGACGGGGCCGAGCATGTTGATGGTCAGGTCGCTCGACGGCTGGGCGGCCGAGGCGGCGCGCGCCAAGGGCGCCGGCGCCCGCGGCGCGGGCGGCCGGGACTGAAGCGCCGAGAGTCTCTGTCGCAAGTCCGCGGGCAGGAGCTTCTGCGCCTCCTCGGACGAGAAGAGCCGCGGGTCCCGCTCGACCTCGCGCCGGAGCCAGTACTCCAGGTCGTAGCGCACGGCCAGCTCCAACGCGCGCCGCAGGTGCCCCAGACAGTCATTCTCCCGGCCCGCCGCCGTGTCGCACGAGGCGAGCGCCATGGCGGCCTGCGCCTCGTAGTAGTGAAAGTTGTGCTCGCGGAAGTGTCGGAGGGCCGGGGCCAGTTCGGAGCGCGCCGCGTCGTGCTCGCCCTGCGCCAGCATGACGTGGGCGCGGGCCAGCACGGCCGACTTCAGCGCCGCCTCGTTCTGCATCGCGGCGCGCGCCGCGACCAGCTGGTCGAGCGCCGCGCGCGCCGACGCCAGGTCGCCCTCCCGCGCCGAGAGCACGGCCCGCTCCTCGGGCAGCTCGTACCGCGCGAGGTCGACCCCGGCCTCCTTGTAGGTGCGCTCGGCGCGCGCGTAGAACTCCACGGCCCGCCCGAACTCCCGCCGCTCGCGGTAGAGGTTGCCGTAGTTCTCGAAGACCTCGCCTTGCAGCACCCCGAGGTTGAAGAGCTGCGACAGCTCCAGCGAGCGGTCGAGGTGCGTCTCGCACTCGGCGAACTCGCCCCGGTAGAGGTGGCAGCGGGCCATGTTGAGGTGCACCGCCGCCTCCTGCGGGATGGGCGGCGCGCTCCGGCCGTACTGGAGCGAGCGGCGCAGCCAGCGCAGCGCCTCGCCGAAGTCGCCGCGGGTGAGAGCCGGCAGCCCGAGGTTGTGCGACATCAGGCGCGCGTAGTGCTCGTCGCCGTGGTCTTCCGCGCCCTGCAACGCGACGCGGAACTCGCGCTCGGCGGCGGCCCAGTCGCCCTTCGCCATCAGACACAGCCCGCGCGTGCCGGCGCACTTGGCGCTCACGACCGAGTCCTCGTCCGCCAGCTCGACGGCGCGGTCGAGGTGGGCGAGCGCCGTCTCAAGGTCTCCGTAACGCCGCTCGACGGTCGCCAGCGAGCGCAGCGTTTCGGCCTCGCCCTCGCGGTCGTTCTGCTCGCGCAGGAGCGAGGCCGCGCGGCGGTAGAACGAGCGCGCGGAGTCCAGCTCTTCGCGCAGGCGCGCGACCTCGCCGCGGTAGAAGAGGGCGCGCGGGTGCGCGCGGAGTGCTTCGGCCGGCAGCGCCTCGACGAGCGCGGCGAGCGAGGCCAGCGCGCCCGCCGCGACGAGGTGGCCGCCCCGCTCCGCGACGACCGCCGCCGCCCGGCCGAAGTCTTCCGACGCGACGAGGTGGCGCGCGGCGTGCTCCCACTCGCCGCGTTCGAGGTAGAAGTCGGCGCACCGCACGTGTTCGGCGGCCACGCCCTCGCGCCCCGCCTCCTGGCCGAACCTGCGCCGTAAAAAACTCTGGAAGAGCGGGTGGAGGCGGTACTCTTCGCCGCGGCTGTCGCTCGCCACCGTCATGAAGACGTTGCGCCGCACGAGTTCGGGCAGGACGTGGCGGCTGTTCACCTCCGGGTAGAGGCGCGCGCACGCGTCGAGCTCGACCCGGTCGAGCAGCGAGATGCGCAGCAGGAAGCGCTGCACGTCCCCGGGCTCGTCGCCGAAGACCTCCTCGGCGAAGTAGTCGAAGATGTCGTGCTCGGAGCGCCGCAGAATCTCCCTCAGGTCGGCCGCGCCCGCCCCCGCCGCCGCCGACTGCGCCTCGCGCTGCGCGAACTGCCTGACCAGCTGCAAGGCGGTTATCCACCCCTGCGTGCGCTCGCGGTACTCGGTCAGCTGCGCGGGGCTGAGTTCGAGGTCGAACACCTGCCGGAAAAGCTCGCGCGTCTCCTCGTCCGTGAAGAGGAGTTCCTGGCGGTCGATGATGGTGAGCGAGTCCTGCGAGCGCAGGCGCGAGAGGGCCAGCGGCGGCACGTCGCGCGAGACGACGATGACGTGCATCACGTCGGGCAGGTAAGAGATGAGGCGGTCGAGGACGGCGTGGACGGCGGTCTCGCGGCCGAGGTGGTGGTAGTCGTCCAGCACCACGACGAGCTGTTGGCTGACTTCGCGGAGCACCTCGTCCAGGAGCACGTCCACGGCGCGCGCGGGGCTGCGCGCGACCTCGTCGGCCGACTGGCGCAGGTAGGAGAGCGTCACGTCGCCGAAACCGGGCACGGCCTGCCTGACCCCGTGCGTGAGGTATTCGAGGAAGACGAGCGGGTCGGCGTCCCCCTGGTCGAGCTGGTACCAGACGAAACGGCGCGCGTGCGCCCTGACGAAGTCGGCGACGAGCGTGGTCTTACCCGAGCCGGCGGGGGCCGTGACGAGCGTCACGGGGTGCGAGAGGTTGGCCTGCAGGCATTCGGTCAGGCGCGGGCGCGAGAGCAGCACGGAGGCGGGCCGCGGCGGGAGGAGTTTCGTCCGCAGGAAGAAGGTCGGACGCTTCGGCGCGTCCCCGCTTGCCGGCCGGGCCGGCGCGGGGGTGCCGTCGCTTCTCGTCCTCTGTGCCATCGGGCGAAGCCTCCGCCGCTCTCTTTGGGATTCGTCCGAGCTTAACACGGCGGCAGTCCCGTCTCTACGGGGGCGCAAGGGGCGCCGCGCCGCGCCCCCCTCATCCGCAGCGCCAGTGCGTCCAGAGCGGCGGCGCGCCCCCCCGTCTGTTCGAGAGCCCTGCGCGCGTCGCGCCCCGCGAGTCCGCAGGCGGCGAACAGGTCCGCCGCCTCCTGCGGGGTGAAGGCCAGTGCCGCCTCCTCGACGAGGCAGAGCGTCTGCTTCGAGCGCATGCGCCACACGGGCGTCGGCGGCAGGCTGCGCCCGATGATGAGCATGTGCGCCTCGGGGGGCAGCAGCGGCAGCAGCCGGCTGAAGAACGGCACGACCCACCCCGCGTCGTAAATCAGGTGCAGGTCGTCAATCACCATCAGCAGCGGCTCGCCCCCGCGCTCCTGCAACTCGTAGAGGAAAGCTTCGGCGAGGGCGGGGATGTCGTCGGGGCCCTGCGACCCCGCGAAGTGCGCCAGAACCTCCCGCCCGAAGCCGGGGCACTGGCGGCGGACGCTTTCCGTCAGGTAACGGAGGAAGATAGGCAGCTCGCCGTCCGGGGCTTCGACCGTGTACCAGGCCGCGCGCGCCCCGCACACGCGCGCGAACTCCGCCGCCAGCAGCGTCTTGCCCGTCCCCGCCCGCCCCGTGATGATGGTGGAGGTGCAGGAATCGAGCCCCTCGCCCAACATCTTGAGAAGTCGCTGACGCGCGGCGCGCGGGGTGCGGCAGGGGACGGCGATCTTGTCATGAATGACTTGCATACTCGCTGCCTCAAACAGTCCTCAACGCGACACGGGCCGCGGCGACCCGACTTGCCCTCCGAAGCAGGGCGCCCGGGCCTGATTTAAAGTGTATGCGTCCGACTTGGCTAATTCTTGAGTGCCTGCGGGAGGGGGGCCGGCGTGCGATGCACCGGCGCTACGTTTTACCGATGGCTTTTCATTTACCGCCGTCTGAATCGTTTGTCGAGCAACTTTCCGTGACCAGGTTTCACCCGAACGCCCCCCGGAATGAACAGTTACGCCGGGCGGCGCGCGCCGTTTTATGGGCTCCACCGGATGACCCTGACTATTTGCCTCTCAGGGTCAAAACCGGCCTGACGGCCTGCCTCAAATATTTTTCACGCGGCGCTTCCTGGACTGCTCGGGCCGCTCTTTCGCCAGGACACAGACATGTCAAACCCTTTGGAACCGACCCGCCGCGGGGGGACAGCCGGCACGAGTAAGCGTAGCGGGCGCAGCCGCCTCTCGGACGCCGAGCGGCGGCGCAAGGGGGCGGCCGACCGCCGCCACTACCGGCGCCGGCGCCGCGGGTGCGGGGTCACCGCCTACCTCGACTCGCCGGAGGTGAAGAAGGCTCTCGTCAAGGAGCTGCGCCCCTTAGGGCTGACGGTCAGTCTGGCTATTCGCCAGTTGCTTACGGCCGTGGCCGAGGGGCGCCTCTCCCTCTCCCCGGACAGCCCGACGCGTGATACGCAAACTCTCGACCCGGGGGACTTGGCCGACGAGTTCCGAGCACTCGAAGCCACGGAAATCCCGTGCACCCCTCCGTCCCGCCGGACCGGCAGCCGAGGCCGGCGCCAGGCACATCAGGCCCGGACGGGTATTGGCCGTCGCCCCGGACCGGCCGGTAATCGCCCCGCGGTCTGCCTCTGCCCTCTACTTCTCCAGCGGGCTGCGCACTCCCCTGCCTCCCCTGTTCAGGACGTGGGTGTAGACCTGCGTCGTCCGCACGTCCGAATGCCCCAGCAACTCCTGGATCGTCCGCAGGTCGTAGCCGTCTTCGAGCAGGTGCGTGGCGAACGAGTGCCTCAGCGTGTGACAGCCTCCGTGCTTCGTAATCCCGGCCGGCCGGGTCGCCCGCTTCACCCCCCGCTGCACGCTGTCGGCCGAGGCGTGGTGGCGGCGCGTCACGCCCGACCGCGGGTCGACCGAGGGCCTCGCCGAGGGGAAGACGTACTGCCACGCCCACTCCCTCGCCGCCGAAGGGTACTTGCGCGCCAGGGCGTAGGGCAGATAAACCTCGCCGAGCCCTTCGCGCAGGTCACTCCCGTGGAGCAGCCTCACCCTTTCGAGCTGGTGGCGCAGAGGCCCCGCGAGCGGGGGCGGCAGCATGGTGCGGCGATCCTTCTCCCCCTTGCCGTCGCGCACGAGTATTTCCACGTGGTCAAAGTCGAAGTCCTTGACCCGCGGCCGCACCGCCTCCATCAGCCTCAGCCCGGAACCGTAAAGTAAACCCGCCATCAGCGCGTACGTGCCCGAGAGCCGCGCCAGCAGCCCCTCCACCTCACGCCGGGTGAAGACGACGGGGACGCGGGCGGGGCGCTTCGCCCTCTGGATGCCTTCGACGTAAGGGAGTTCCACCCCGAGCACGTCCCGGTAGAGGAACAGCAGCGCGCAGAGCGCCACGTTCTGCGTCGAGGCGGCGACGTTCCCTTCGACGGCGAGGTAGGAGAGGAACTGCCTGATCTCCTCGGCGCCCATCTCAGACGGGTGGCGCTTACGGTGGAACAGGATGAAGCGCCTGATCCAGTCTGAGTACGCCTTCTCCGTGCCCAGGGAGAGGTGGCGCAGGCGCGCGACCCCGTGCACGCGGTCGCGCAGCTTAGGCTTATCCATGAGTGTACGGGTGTCGGGCGGAAAAGTGTTGAAAGCGCTGGCGGGCGGGGGCATTATACACCCGTCAGGGGGCGGGGCAATGAATTATTCGGCTTTTGCAGCCCCATTACGTAGTTCGACCGAATGATTCGGCTTTTACAGCCTCATTACGTAGTTTTGTCGAATGATTCGGCTTTTGGCGCCCTATTACGTAGTTTTGCCGAACCGTTCGGCTTTACACGCGCCATTACGGAGTTTGACCGAACCATTCGGCAAAATAGTAGTTGGGCGGCTGGTGGCGTCACCGGAATCTGAGGGGTTGCCGGGCCGTGTCCTCACGCAAGAAAACAGTTGCGGGTAGCGTACGGGGCGTGATTTAGTTCCCTGGTTGCTGGCTCATGTCGCGGGCGGCGAGCGTTGCGCGCTCCGCGTAACCCCGGACTTGGGTCGCCGCCCAACAAGCGCATGCACCCGACCGCGGACACGAAGGATTTTATGTTCCAGCAAGGGGGCGGCGCGGCGGGTGATGCGCGGCGTTCGGGCTCCGCTACGGGCTCCGATGACTTGAGGGCCGCCTCCGCGCCGTTGAGAGCTGCCGGGGTGGGCGGTTATTCTCTCGACGCGGGCGCGGCGAACTTCTCAGCCGCAGGCCCTTTGCCTGCGGGTGGCGGGCGCGCGCGGCGGCAACAATGCGCTCCGCCCGAACAAGCCAATGCACCCGACCGCCGACACGAGAGCTGTCATCTACCGTTGTGGTGCGGGGCGGCGGGTGATCGGCGGCGTTAGAACCGCTTCGGATGAAAGGGGAAAGTCAGGGCGTGCGTGTCGCGGGCGTAGAGGTCGCGCGGGTCGAATAGTTAAATCAGTCGGCGGTCTAACAAGCGGCTGAACCCGACTCGCATGGGGCGGGCCTCCCATGTTCGTTGAAAGTGCTCGCGGGTTAACCGCGGCGTTAGATTTCTTAGTGATATCCGCGAGGTAAAGCGTGGCCGACTTAAAATTAAAAGCACCTCGCCTGGTAATGGGTCGCCGTCAATTTACCATCGCACTCGCGGGGATTAGCTGCCTGCCCCACCTCGGGCCGCGAAATGCGACAGCGGCTCAGGGGGGCGTCACGCCCGATCAGGCGCGGGACGTTTACCGCCGCTCCGTCATCATCGACTGCAACACCGCCCCCGCGCTCGGCGAGACGGTGCGGCTCAGTCCGGGCGCGCTTGAGGATGCTGCTCGTTCCGGGATGACCGCAATCAGAGTATCTGTTGCCGGCGCGGCGCCGTCATTCGAGTATGCGGTCGGTGAAATCGCTTATTTCATCGGCGTGGCTGAAGCGCACCCGAAGCATTTCATCTTGGTGCACCGCCATTCCGACATAGACCGTGCAAAGCGTGAGGCGAAGCTCGGACTCATCCTGGGCTTTGAGGGCACGACGATGCTCGGCAGCGACTTATCCCGTTTGGAAGTTTTCCAGCGGCTGGGCGTGAGGGCCATGCAGATCACTTATAACAGCCGTAGCTTGTTCGGGGATGGCTGTCTCGAACCGGGTAATGCCGGCTTAAGCAATCTGGGTCGGGACGCCGTCATTCAGATGAATGCCTTAGGTGTCGCTGTTGACCTTAGCCATTGCGGGGCGCGGACTACGTCCGAAGCCATAGCGGCGTCTACGAAGCCGGTGCTGATTTCTCACGGCGGCTGTAGCGCGATCTACCGCCACCCGCGCAACAAGGACGACCGCGAGTTGAAGGCGATGGCTGATCGTGGCGGTGTGATAGGCATTTTTTTGCTTCCTTTCCTGGGGGGCGAGCCGGGTAGCCCTCCCACCGAAGGAATCCTCCTCCGGCACGTCGAACATGCTTTGAACGTATGCGGGGCAGATCACGTCGGCATCGGGAGCGACATCGGCATTTCCCCGGTCAGCGATACGCTCGAATACCGGAAGATGATAGAAAATGTTGCGGCGACGCGGAAAAGACTTGGGGTCGGGGCACCGGACGAAGACCGCCCCGCTTACGTGCCGGAGCTAAACCACCCCCGGCGGCTCGAAGGGATCGCCGTCGCGCTGTCGAAACGCGGGCATACGTCTTCAGTAATCGAGAAGGTCATCGGGGGGAACTTTTACCGGGTGTTGCGTGACATTTGGGGGAGCGCTTAGTCACCTAAGTATCTGCCCAACCGCGACGGCGAAATCTAACAACGGCATGCACCCGACGCCCCATCACGCCGCCTCTCATGGAAGTTGTGTAGGGGCGCGGGTGATGCCGGGCGTTAGGCGCTTCGTTTTTTATCCGAGGATGTCTTATGAGTAATGAACATTCAGATACTTGTAAGTTCTTATGCACGGAGATTAATAATCGTAGGCGTTAGAGCGAACGCAGATTTGCAATCTTTAGCGTCTAGTTCGCTGTGCCAGGCGGCGTCGCATCAATCTCCTGCGGAGGAGGCAGAATTTTTCCGACCCACTGCTGATGTGCGAGAGGATTTGAAGCAGGGAGGGTGAAAGATGTCGCGTCAATTAGTCGTAGTAAATGGGGCTATTCTAAATTGTGACAAGGGTACAACGCCGTCCCCGTTGACCGTAACCACCAATCCATTTGTGCAAATAAATGCCAGACAGGTAGCGACAGTCGGCGACCACATGCCTCTGGTCAATGTTTTTCCCTTCGGCGTTTGCTCAATAACGCAGAAGCCTTGTATTCCGATAACTCCGTTACCGTGGCAGCCCGGCGGAATTGACATTCATACCGGTTCCCCCTTTCTTGTTCTTCCAAAAAATTCGCTTCTCGGATGTATGGTGGGAGGATTTATTGAGGTTACGGATGCTGCCCAGTCCACCGTCTTTGTTGACGCACCACTAATTACTAAAGCCGAGGCTTGGAAAAACAACGTTGCGTTGTTTGAGAAACAAGAGGCGCGTGCGAAACATGCGGAGGAAGTTGAACGGTTTTTAGCCGAAACAGATGCCGCAATTGAAGCCGACGACCCGGGTGGCACAGGAAGACAGCTTCTGACTACAGCAGGTAAAACGCTCAAGGAGGTTATCGGAGATGACCCGGTCGAGATCGGGTTGAACTTTTTGCCGTGGAAGAAAGTGGCTCAATTACGTCATTTAAAAAAACTCCCCGGCGCGTTAAAAGATACGTGGAAAGCGATAAGAGGCGGTAGAGGAGCGGGCGCGGAAAGGCGAGCAGCCGAAGGGCTCGTCAAGTCGGTGCCTAAAACCGTCGGTAAAGGTCTCAAAAACGTCAGACAGATACGTACAGGACCTTTAAGGGGGTACAGCCGAGGCAACACGGAACTTCCCGGCGGTAACAAGGCCGCTAAGAAAGTCTTTCGGCAGCAAACAGGCAGAAACCCCGTCGGGGACTTTGAAAATGTAGTGCATGGCGATAAGAGAATCGTATACAGAGCTTCGAGTGAATCTGGCCCCCCTAAGGTCGAGATAACTGATCATTCGGCTCGCTTTCATGAGAAGATTTCATTCACTGAGTAAGGATTCATATGGGAAAGCAGAATGAGGTTATACGGGATCAATTACTGATGCTACTCGAACAGTGGCAAACAGGAGCCATTGACGAGCGTGAAGCGCATGAGCGAGCAGAGGCATTACTGGACCAGATTGGGGACCAACCGGATTACCCTGAGGATGACCCGCGGGCAATTCTGATGGAGGTGCTGGTGCATTTAGACGCCTTGAATCACCAACTGATTACCCCAGACGATATTCCAGCCATTCGTGCGTTCTTACAAACGCGGGCAGGTAATGAATCAGAAGGTTGGACCACATGGCGAATGTATTGGGATAATCTAGACTTCGATGAACGGAGGCGAAAGCTAAAAACCAATCCTTATTACTCTACTTAGAGAGGTGGAACTATAAGACCGACGCAATAGCGAGTGCCCCGCTGATACCACAGTGATTCCGTGTGCATTGACTTCATAAAAGGGTCATGTGGGTAGCCTTATCCGCAGTTGAATACTTTTTTATCACCTTCACAATACGCGCCTAACAACGGCATGCACCCGACGCCCCTTCAAGAAGCCTCTCATGAAAGTTGCGTAGGGGCGCGGGTGATGCCGGGCGTTGGGCGGCTGGTAGCGGAACTAAGATTCTCAGGGTAACGCGGGCCAGATACTCACGAAAGAAAACAGTTGCCTCTAGCGAGCGGGGCGTGATTTAGTTCCCTAGTTGTTGGCTTATGTCGTGGGCAGCGAGCGTTG
>DASVTS010000215.1:0-21850 GCA_036387455.1 Pyrinomonadaceae bacterium
GAGCCGGATTAGTGCTCGATTGCTGTCAACGTCCGCGCACCCCGCGCAGAGCGGGGCGATTATAGCGCACCGGCGCCGGAGCCGGAACCTTTTTCAGCGGGGGCGAGCCTGTGTCACGCGGGCGGAAAGTATAAAGCTCACGCTTGGCGTAGTTTAGCCGAATGAACTCTCTAAATTTCCGCTCGCCCCCCTCCGAAAGCCTGTAAGCCGGCCCGCGGCGCGGCGGCCTAAAACCTTGAACTGCTACACGTTATCATGGCAGGGAACGCGAGGGCGGCGGCGACGGCAGCTTACGAGAACCGGAATTAATCGGAAATTATCCGCGCGTGCCGTCCGGTTGAAGCTGCTCCGCTCGTCTTTTGGCCGTCAGATAGAAGGAGAATGCGAGGCGGGTATCCTTGTCGAGCTTCCAGTAGTCTTTCATCTCGATACCCTCCAACGCTTCGAGAGTCTTATTCACGCGGAAGGGGCGCCGCCCTTCGGCCTGCGCCTTCAGCTCTTCAAGTTCTGACGTCAGGATAATGCTCAAGCAGCCTTTGCCCTCTCGGCCTGCGCCGCCGCCCGCGCCTCCTCGTACAGCTCGACGGCTCGCCGCTGTCCCGCTGAAATTTCATGCTCATAGCGCCGGCGTTGGTCGTGTTTGAGGCGGCTGAGTACTTCCAAAAACTCGCTCGGCCGGAATTCAGGGTCGGCCTGCCTTCGACGTGTACGCACTTCCCTGCCCTCCCGCGTCAGGCCGCGCTCTGCAAACGAGGATGCCGGCACTTGGCCGTGCCCTTCTCGAAGCCCTCCGGATACCACCAGCCCCGCCCCTCGCAGTCGGGGCACTTCGAGGTGTCGACGGACGCGCCGCCAGAGTTCACCGGCTCCCCGGTGCTCGGGTCTATCCCGTGCTCGGCGCACCAGCTCAGGACGCGCCGGTCCCACTCGCCGGTTCTGCGCGCCGTGGTCACCCAAGCGCCCACGTCGCGGATGCCCCGCTGATTGCGACCGTAGCGCTCCAAGGCTTTGTCGGAGATTTCAACAGACACCCCCACACCGGCTTTCGCCGGCGGCGGCGCGAGCGTGAGCGAGCGCGCGCCGTGTGTGCGTGTTCTCTGCGTCATCTCTGCCGTAGTCTGTGAGGTAGTCTCTGAAGTAATAAGAGAGGTTGGGCGCTGCGGTGCAACCGCCTGTGCGATTTCGCCCGCAGAGGTCAAATCCGGTGCAACCGATTGGGCGTCATCGTGCAACGGTCGGGCGTCGCAGCTTCCCGCGTCCACCTCGCACCCTTCCGCGGCGCTGACCTCCGAAGTGTCCGCCGAGAGCTCTCCGTCGGGCGCGGGCGTGTCCGTCCGCGGCAGTCCGCGCAGCTTCTCGAACAGCACGCCCAGGTTGACCCGATACCACACGACGCGCCCGCCGCCGCGGCCGGGCAAAGGGCCGTCCTTCTCTTCGAGGAGTCCCGCCTTGCGGAGGTGCTTTCTGGCCGTCTGCTGCTCGCGCCGCGTGAGGCCCGTCTCCTCCTCCCAAGTCGTATGCGACTTGTAGAACCAGCCACCGCGCTCGCGCGCCCTCCTGTTGCGCGACCAGTAGAACGCCTGCGAGAGCATCACGCCGGCCGTCACGCTGCCGCCGATCTTCACGAACGCGCGATGAAAGGCAATCGGCCTGCTGAGCAGGTCGAGAATTTCTTCGTATTTCTCCACCAGGTCGGTCATTTGCTTGCTCCCTGAAAAATCAAACGCGAGAAGTCCTCCGCGGTCGAGTGGCGGAAACTTCTCGCGCTGATTCTCGGGTTGGGCTATACTCCGACCCGAGACTGAAACAGTCTTCGCCCCGCCGCTCGACTTCGGCAGGGTTCCGACGCCCGACCCGGTTAGCACGGCCAATGCAATCACCGGGGCGGGCGTCTCACTGTCGGGTGCCTCGTCACGTTCGAGACGGTTTCAAGCTAGCAGCACTTCTCTCCTCTGAACAGGAAGTAAACCGAAAATAATTACTTCCGAAAAACCGGAAGTAATTCCCGGCTAATTACTTCCGGTTCCTCCAAACCTTTGCCGACATTGGCGATAGCTCAGCCCTTGTCCAGTGTGCCAATCACGTAGGCCCCGAGCATCAACCCCAATCTCCTCCGCAATTTTTTCCTGCGGAGCGAACTGGCCCAACTTTCTAAACGCTGCCCTCACCTTCGCCTCAGTAATCCGAGGCTTGCGCCCAGGACTCTGCCTGTCCCCGTTCGCAGAGGCCAACTCGCGGACGCGAGCAGCGAACGCGGCGGGGTCTCGGCGGCAGGCGGGACAAATCTCAGGGTAAGCGTCCCATTCACTTATCGCGTAGACCCGCGGCCTCTCGACTACGTGCTGACACAGCTTATAGACGACCTCGACGGCTCCGTTCCTCTCCTTCGAGAAGCGCGTCAGGGTGCCGCTCGGCGCAACCCTGTCGTCGGTGTACTTCTTCGGGCTACCATCCCGCGCGCGGCAGCTCGGGCAACGTCCACGCCATTCAGGAAGAAACGCATAGGGAGCCTTGAGGTAATGCTTCTCACCACACCCAGCGCAGAGGTAAGCAACTTTCTCAGTCGTGCGCCGGCGAGACGATGAGCGGTCTAGCCAAAAGAGCGTCGCGCCATTCTCCCGCCGCTGCATACCCAAGACGTGGCCGCAGGCGCAGCAGCTCCACGCATCCGACCCATACGCCGCGCGCGCATCGAAGGCGGCCGATGTTTCACAAACGAGCTTCTGACGCTCACTGCACTCGCCGCAGACGGCCGGCAACCCTGCCGCGTCCCACTCCGAGAAGAAAATTTCCGAGCCATCGGGCAGCTTCAAGTCGTGGCGCCAAACCTTCATCCAGCAGTCACGGCAGAGCCCCGCACACTCCCCAACAGGAGTAAGCGCGAGATGCTGAGCATTCAGCACCTCCTGCGGGCTGATACCGGAACGCACGATAACGTCGCGCTCCTTGCGACACGCGCCGCAGCGCACGCGAACGAACCAACGCAGCCGCGGCCCCCCACGCTTCCCCCCACTCTTCGCGAGCTTTCGATAAAGCGTAGCCCACTGGATGACCGAGCCCGAAGGCTTCAACACCTCATTGTCGCTCCGAGCTTTCGGCCTAACGCTCGGCCTACCCCCAACAGAGCGAGTCGCCTGTTTGGCAACCATGTCCATCTTCCACAGCTCCCTTCACTGTGAACCCTGAAGGTTTACGACCCGCCAAGCTGCTCAGGGATTCGCGGCCTGTCCCCACGTTAGCTAGACGCGAGTAAGGCGGGTCGCATCTCGTCTACATGAAAAAATCCGCCTTGTCAGCAAAAAAAACGTGCCGAAAATCTCCAAACGTTCAAACGTCTGGACGTTCACGCCTCGGGACGTTTACGCCTCTTCAGCCACGATTTGAGCAAGTCCTCGACGAGCTGCGAATACTCAAGCCGCGACTCTGCGAGCGCCGCCTGGAGAGGGTTGTAGACCTCCGCCCGGTGCAGGTAGACGGTCGTTTGCGCATACGTCTCCTTGTCCTGAGACTTCGGCCTTTTCTTCGCCTGCTCCTCTGGCTTCCCCGACTTCTCGCGCAGCGCGCCGGCGAGCGCGCCGAACTTTGATTTGCTGCTCACGGCAGTATCTCCCCGCCCGCGCGCTCGTAGTCCTGCCACGCCGAGGCCGCGCGCGGGTCCTCCACGTCGTAGACCGGCACGCCGCGAAGCGCCGCGCGCTGGAAGGCGATCAGGCGCGGGATGTGCGCCTCGAAGACGGGCAACTCCAACTCATCGAGCAGCGCGCGCGCCTCTTCAACGTCGCGGTTCGGCTTCGGCGGGATGATCGTGAGGAGAATCTTGAAGGCGTCGAAGTTCAGCTCCCGCAGCGCGCCCACCGTCAGGAGCAGGGCTTCGAGCGAGAGCGAGTCGGGCGTCGTCGGCAGCACCAGCAAGTCGCAGCCGCCCGCGAGGAGCTTTAAATCGTCCTTCGACGGCCGCGCCTGCGTGTCGATAACGATGTGCTCGAACTGCCGGGCGAAGCGCACGCCTTGCAGCTCGTCCACGACGCGGAAGGGGAGGGGGGTGCCCTGCTTGGCGCCGCGCTCGTTCCAACCCGTCGCCGAGCGGTTCTCGTCGCCGTCGATGAGCAGCGCCGGCGCGCGGCGTTGCATGTAGCAGGCGAGGTGTACGGCCGTCGTGGTCTTCCCCACGCCGCCCTTAAAACTTGCCACCGTAATAATCATGGTCGAATCTCTGAACGTTTGGAGCTTCGGACGTTTGGACGTTTGAAGGTCGCGGCCGTGCGGCAGGCGTTTAGGCCGACAGCCGCTCGACAAGCTTCTCGACGACGCCCGCGAGCCGGTCAACCTTCGCTTCGGTCTTCGCCTGAGCTTCGGCCAGCGTGGAGATGGCCGTCGTCAGCGTCTGGTTGAGCTGACCCTGCGACTCGGCCTGCATCTGGACGACGCGCCCGAGTTCGGCGATCTGCTGCTGCGTCTGCGTGACGCGCGCCTCAAGCGTGGCCTGATTCTCAAGCAGGAACTCAATGGCCCGCTCCATCTCTTCACCAGTCATGTATTCGCCTTTCTCGTGTGACGTTCAAAGACGCCCCCGCTCGCGCGGGGCCAAGCGCACCGGGCCGCACCGCCTGACGGTCGCCCGACCTCCGAAAGTTGAGCCCGAGCCTTCGGCGCTGGCGCGCCGGGGTCGCGGGCTACGGCCAGAAGGAGTATTCGAGCAGTTGGAACTGCGCGACCTTCTGGCCGTCCTTCTCGGCGGGCTCGAACTTCACCTTGCGCGCCGCGGCGATGGCTTGCTCGGTCAGGCCGTCGGGCAGACCTTTGACGACCGTGATGTTAGAGACCGAGCCCGAGGGGCAGAGGACGACCCGCAGTCGCACGACGCCGACGACGCGGTTCTCGCGCGCGGCCTCGGTGTACGCCGGCTGCGGCATCTTCTCGGTAAACTTCGCCTTGCGGTCTACGTCCTTCATGCGGTAGGCAACGCGCAGCCCCGTACACCGCGCCGGCTCGCCCCCGTTCGGCACGCCGTAGACCGCGCCGTCGCCCATCCCCGCGCCCGAGTCCGGCGACGCGACGCAGTAACACGGCCCCCCGGGCTCCCCATCCCCAGGCCCCATCCCGGCCTGCGCGTAGTAGACCGAGGGAGCAACGAGCAGCAACGCGGCGGCGAGTAAGAAGATTCTTCCGCGCATCACTTTCCGCCTTTCCGACCCCGTCAAGGGGCATTGTCGAGCACGTTCGGTCACGCTCGCGCCCGCGCGTTGCGTATCCGTAGAAGATGCGTAGGCGCTCGCTACACTCGCGCCGCTTCGCTCTGCTCGTTTGGGGTGGTCAAGGAGTGGGGCCACCGAGCCGGAGCCAACCTTCCGACTCTCCGGTCAGCTCGGACGCGCCGGCACGTCCGAGGAAGGCGCGCGCGAGGGTGATGCGCGCCAGCGCAAGCCGCCTCTTGGCCGACCTCCGGTTATTTTCCCCTTCACCGCCACACCCCGCGCCTCAGCCCCGCCCGGCGCGCCCTTCCGTCACGGCTTCGCCTCCGTTTTCTTCCGCGACTTGCGCGGCGCCTTCTCTGCCGCCTTCGGCTTCGGCGCCGGGCCGGGCTTCGGCTTTACGAAGTCTTTCAGGTCGCGCGCCGGGATTGTCCAGTAATCGCCCCGCGGGTGCTCGACCAACTTCGCGCCGGGAAATCTCCCCTGCTTGCACCATAGCCGCACAAGGCGGTCGGACTCCCCGAGCCGCGCCGCCGCTTCGCCAGTGGTAAGCGTTTCCGTACTCATAGCCGGAGACTATACCGCGACCGGAAACAATTCCACAAGTTAAATCTTTACCGCGTGCGGCAAATAGTATATGAATTGTTTCCGCGCACGGAAAGAATTATATTGACAGTCTTTACCCCGTGCGGTAAAATCTCTGTAAGTTGGAGAGATTGAAGCGGAGGCGGAGACGATGATTCAGATTCAGAGCCCCAGCCAGTTCACGAAGGCCGCGGAGAGACTTCAGCGCGAGCGTATGGGCGTCCGCCGCGCCGAGCCCCACATGTACGAAGTGACAAACAAGACGAAGGGCACCCGCTACCACGTCCGATTCGTCCGTCGGGACGGCGCCACCTTCGCGGCGTGCGACTGCCCCGCGGGCCTGCGCCACGGCAAGGCGCCGCTGATGTGCAAGCACATCGCCGCGGCGGTTCTCGTCGCCCGCGCCATCCGCGACGCGCGCCGGCTGGCCGAGGCCGAAGCGAGCGGCGCTCGATACGACGGCGACGACTGACAGAGAGAGGACCGGGGCGCGTGAGACGTGAGACACGTCGCCCGCCCCGACCCGCGACGGTGAAGGACTCCCCGCCTCCGATTCAGCCGAACGAGCAAGGGCCAGAAGGGAAGCGAGCCGCCGGCGTGTAGGGCACGCCGGCGGCTCAAGGCCACAACCTACCTGCCAAAGAAGGGACTCAGTTATGACCACCAAGAAAGTACAGAAGCAGGGCGCGAGCCGCAAGAGCCGCCCGTCCGTGAAGACCCGCGCCCGCGCCATCGTCGCGGACGTGGACGCCTACGACGAGGACACCCGCCACGCCATCAAGAACGCGCTCGACGGCGACGGCTCCGACCTCTCGGAACTCGTCAGGCGCGCGGAGGCGGGCGAGACGATTTTGGACGTGAGCAACCCGCTCAGACTCGCGCGCCCCGCGGTGTGCGTCCGCTACGAGCCGTGGGAGTCCGACGCCGCGACCTTCGAGCATTACCAGCAGGACGGCCGATTCTTCGCCGCCATCCTCGCCGACCCGGCCTGCCCCGAGAACTTCCGCAGGCTGTTCGGCGCGGTGTGGCGTGACGACCTGCTGGGGAGCGTCATCGACAAACTCGGCAACCCCCATCTGCTGCCGCTCACGTTCGCCATCGTCCGCGACGTGATGGACGCGAGCAACCTGTGCGGCACGGCGGAGGGCATCTACAAAACGCTGATTACGGCCGTCGAAACCCTCGTGCCCGACGAGGTGGCAGACCGCGCGCGCGGGGCGATGCAGAAGGGGGGCGAGTAGGGCGAGGCAGTCAGCGGGGCGCGCGCCACTCTGGCGGGAGAGCGCGCGCCCCTCGGCCAATGGTCACAACCTTTGAAGGGAAGGCAACCAATGACCACGAAGAAGAAAACACAAGCGGGCGCGAAGGGCAAGGCCGAGGGCAGCAGCAGGAGGAAGGAGCCGCCGACGCTCGCCGAGGCGTCGGCTCAGACGGCGCGGCATCTGGCCGCGCTCTTGAACGACAGGCGGTTGCCGTCGGGCGTGCGCGCGGCGCTCGCCGCCGAGGTCAACGACTTCGCCGCGCTCGCGGGCGGCGTCACCGGCCCGGCCGTGCTCCCCGCGGCCTACCCCGTCATGTGCGCGGCGCTCGGTTACGACGGGCTCGCGGCGACCGTCGCCGCCGTCCGGAAGCCGGAGCCGCCGCCGTCCGAGGAGGAGCCCGAGTTCTACTTCAACCCCGACGGGCACGCCCTGCGCGACGTGGACGGCGGGAAGCTCAGGGCGCACGGCGCCGACCTCGCACACTGGCGCATCTTCGAGGGCGACACCATCCAGTACGAGACGGCCGCGCGCATCAAGGGCAACCGGCACGCGCGGCAGATTCAGAGCGGCGACCTGATCGTGCTTCAGGTGAGGAAGCCGCGCGCGGGCGAGCCGGACGTGCTCATCGGGGAAGCCCGCTTCGAGCCGGGTAAGGTCGTGCTCGTCTCGCACGTCCCCGGCCGGGAGCGCCGCGCCTTCGACGTGAGGGCCGTCCTGGTGCTCGGGCGCGTCACTCAGGTTTGGCGGCGCGTCTATATCCGCCCCCACTACGACGAGGGCGACGAGTAAGAGGAAGCTCGCTCGGCAGCGAGTTTGATTAAAGACAGCCCGGGGCGCGCCCCCCTTGGCAGATGCGAGCGGCTGGAGCTTCACCGGACGCTGCTCGCGCGGGCGGCGCGGGGCGACGAGGCCCGGCTCGCGCGGGCGGCGTGCCCGTAGGCGAAGGGGGCGGGCTTCGCGCTCGCCCCTCCCATCAAACCAACTCAAGCCAGGAGAAACGTCATGGTTCAATCAGTTCTCAACCGCAGGCACGTCGCGCTGATGCTCTCCTGCTCCGTGGGCACGGTGGACAACCTCGTCCGGCGCGGCGAGCTGAAGTACACGCGCCGCTGGGTCGGCGGCCCGAAGTGCTTCACGTTCGAGCAGGTCAACGAGTACGTCCGGCGGCTGAACGAGCGGGGCGAGGAGTACGCGAAGCTCCGCCGGAAATAGGCGGCGAGAAGCCGCCGGCAGCCTGTGGCGACAGGGGCGGGCTCTCCACGCAGGGTGCCGGCCCTGTCTTTTTGGTCGGCTTCAAGTACGGCCCGCGCAACTCCTTGACGTGGTGTAACGTCTAAGATTACACTCTGTCTAGTAACCTCTCGTGTTACAGAGGGGCGATATTTGAAAAAGGCGGACGATTTAATGATTCGAAACTTTAAGAACAAGAATTTAAGACGCTTATTTGAAGATGGACAGGCGAAGGGGATTGAGCAGAATTTGGTCTTGCGGCTGGAGCGAAGACTGGACGCTTTGAACGCAGCCACGGCGGCGACAGACCTCGACATTCCGGGTTTCGACCTGCACCAACTGAAGGGTGAGCGCCGCGGGACGTGGAGCGTGAAGGTCAGCGGCAACTGGCGGGTAACTTTCACGTTCAAGGACGGCGACGCTCACGAGGTAGATTTAGAGGACTATCACTGAAAGAAAGTACAAGCAGGGTTTTTGAAAGGAGCTAGATGATGAGACAGACGCACGGGAGACGCCCAACCCATCCAGGGGTAATTCTGAGAGAGGACATTCTACCGGAGACGGGGCTGACTCAGGGCGAGTTGGCCGAGCGCCTCGGGGTCTCCCGCCGCACGGTCAACGAGATTACCCAGGAGCGCCGCCCCATCACGACCGACATGGCATGCCGGCTGGCGGTGGCCTTCGGCAACTCGCCGGAATTCTGGCTGAACATGCAGCAGGCCGTTGACCTGTACGAAGCCCGGCAGGAGCACGCCGCAGAGTACGCGCACATCGCGCGCGTGGCTGTCGCCGGCACGTAGCCTGCCACTTGCCGAGAAGAAAAGAATGAAGGGGGCGTCAGCCCCCTTTTTCTTTGGTCGGTTATCTTCCGAGAAAGAAATAAGAATTCAAAATTTTTTCGTGATGAATTATTAGCCGCGCTTAAATAGCCGCGCTAAAATGCGTCCATGAGTACAGCAGCCACCGACGCACCGCCGGGCGCGACCACGACACAGACCGCCGCGAAGTGCGCCCTGCTTAGGCGCGAGATACTCACGCGCGACCCCGAGATTCACGCGCGCGCGGGCCTCGACGAGCGCGCCGTCGCGCTCTACGCCAAGCTGATGAAAGACGGCGCCGAGTTCCCCCCGCTCGTGGCCTTCGACGACGGCGCCGTGTTGTGGCTCGCCGACGGCTTCCTCCGCGACGCGGCGGCCGAGCGCGCCGGCTTCGACGTCCTCCCGTGCGACGTCAGGAAGGGCACGCGCCGCGCGGCGCAGCTCTTCGCCATACGAGCCAACGCCCGGCACGGCCGGGCGCTCACGCCCGCCGACAGGCGGCGCGCCGTCGAAAGACTCCTCGATGATCCGGAGTGGTCGCGGTGGAGCGACCGCACGCTCGCCAAGCTCGCGGGCGTCAGCCATTCGGTAATCAACAGGGCGCGCCGCAGGCGTCCGGAGTTGAAGGGGCGGCCGCGCGTCACCGTGCGCGGCGGGCAGGTCTACGACTGGACGCCGCCGAGGGAGACGAGGCCGCCGAACTACTATTCCGACTACCTGTATTACCTCGTGCGGCTCACGCCGGAGCAGTTCGAGCGGTGGAGGCAGATCGTCAACCTGCGCACGGACAGGAGGGTCTTGGCCGCGGCCCTTGAGACAGTCTTGAGCGAGCCCCCCACGCCGCAGGAAGCGCAGGCGACGAAGCCTGAAGCCCCGCCGAACTACATAGCTAATTGGCTCTACTACCTCACGACCATGACGCCAGCCCAACTGATGCGCTGGCGCGCCATTATCAAGAGCAGGGCCGACTTGTCCGCACTCGCCGAAGCGGTTGACCTGGTAGTGAGGGAGGCGGCGACGCAGCCAGGACAGGCAGACAGTTAGAGCCGCCGCGTCTCATAATACACATTACGTCCGAAGGGGGAGCGGACTCGCCGGCGTTATAGGACGCCTACCGCAAGATGCTGTGTGCGCCCACCCCGCGCAGGCCCGCCGCAGATTAGCCGGGCTTATAAAACCCGCGTCCCGCGGCCCCGACGCCCGACCACAACATCTTGCGCGCGCGTCGAGCAGGTCAGCGATTCGCGTATTTTTCGCGGAGCCGGGGCCTGACTTCCTCGGGGTCAGGGGGCGGGGTCTTCCGGAGGCGATCTTCGGCGAGCACGAACGTTTCCTTATCCGGAAAACCGAGAATCGAAAGCAGCTCCTCGTCAGACAAGGACTCCACGGCAGAACTCGGCACAACTTCCATAACGCCGTGTTGCTCGCCCCGTTCCCACTCCTCGACCTGCCGCAGCCGCAGCGTGCCGAGGGCGAACAGTTCCATAACCAGCCGCAGCCGCTCCTCTTCGTTGCCCTCGAACGGGACGGGCGCGGGGGGCTGCCTTTGCCGGGCGCCGCGCTCCAGCGCCTCAACCCTTCTTCTTAGAGACATCCCCGGCCTCCTCCTGAATCCGCTCCAACTCCTCCAGCCGCGCCGCCAGGTCTTGAAGCTCAACCGCCTTCACAGCCCCTTCAAAGATGGCCTTGGCCGCCGAGACGCGCGCCGATGCCGGCGCCTTCACATCTTCGCAGACCTCGCGCAGCGTCTTCGAGGCGGTCGCGCAGTCGCGTTGCAGTTGCACGATGGCGTGCTCGACGACTTCGGCGCGGGCGCGCCGGTACGCCGCCTTGAACGTCTCATTCTTCAGGTAGCGGAACAGCGTCGCCTCACTGAGCCGCGCCTTCTTGGCGGCGGCGGCCACAGTCTCACAGGAGAGCAGCGCCGCGAGCGCCTTCTCCTGCGACGCGTCCAATTCGGAATTTTCGTCGGAAGCTCTCAAACCCTGCCATTCCCTTTCACGGCTTCAGGCGCTCGCGTCGTCTACGCCGCTGGCGGGCATCCTAGCAAGCTCCAAGAGTAGCTGTTGAATCGGGGCGTCCAGGCGGATGACCTCGACCGGCGTATCCTTCCCCCGGTACAGCTTCGAGAGCCATTGATGATGGCCGTCGGCGACGTGGCCGTCCGACGAGACGAGTAGGGCGCGTTCGGGGCCGTCGTAGCCCAGGGCGCGCCTGACCTTCTCGGGGCTCCACTCCGCCTGTGAAGGACGGAGCGACCCGGCGGGCACCGTCTCGCGCGTGTGAGCGATGCCGCGCCCGCGCAGATACATCACCATCGCCCCGCGGTGCCTGCCTTCAATCTGAGGCATCGAGGCGCGCGGGATGCGCGAGTCGCCGGCGCCTTCGGGGAACTCGCGGAAGGTCGGCTCCGCTTCGGGGTCGGCCGCGTCCACCGCGCGCCGCACGTCTTCACCGGCGACGCCGAGGGGCTTGCCGCGCTCCACGCGCGCGCCCTTGCCGTCAGGCCCGGCCGGGAGATGATTCTCGGGGTAGTAGACGCCCTCCGCGGCCTCCGCGCGCAGCTTCGAGCCGTAGCGCCCGGCGAGCGCGTCGCGCGTGAACTGCACGGGCCTCTCGGCCCTTTCTTCGGCCAGCAGGCGCAGCACCCGCGCCGCCTCCGCGGTCTTCCTGTGCGCGTCGGCGCGCGACGGGTTGACGCGGGCGAGCCCTTCGGCGCCGTACTCGAAAGCGCGGGCCGCCAGTCCTTCGAGCGGGCGCAGCACGCCGGAATTTTGGTACTCGTCCAAGCTGCGCGCTAGTCCCGCGAACTGTTCATCGTCCAGAGAGTCGAGCAGGAGCGCGGCGTCCGCCGCCTGCACTTCGGTAAGCTGCGGCGCCCCCGCGTCGCCTACTTCGTCGGCGAGAACCTGCGCGTCCTCGACCGTCTGCCCGCCGCGCAGGTCTTCGACGTTCGTGCTTTCCCGCAGCCCGTCGAAGTTCAGGCGGTTGGAAGTGACGCCGACGCCTTCGCCCAGCTTCAGCGTCTCGCCGGGGCGCACCTGACGCGAGCGCCCTTCGAGCCGCCGCTGGTACTCTTCGAGATTTTGGTACTCGGTGAAGTCGCGCCCCCGCGTCTCGTGGTGGAAGGGGCCGCGGTCTGCCCTCTTCACCCGGTCAACCGCCGCCTGGAGCGCGCTGCGCTTCACCTCTTCGGACGCCGCCGCGTAACCGTCGAAGCCCATCACGCGCTCGAGCTCGCGCTGTGTATCCTCCGCGAGCTTGCGGCGGTACTCGCCCAACTGCTCGGGCGTCTGCCCGAGGTGCTCGCCGCGGAAGCCGACCGACTCGCCCGTCATGACGCCGACCTTGTGACCAGCGAAAACCGGGTCTACGACGACGCCCAGCCGCTCGACCTCCGCGGCCGCGGCGCCGGTCAGCGCCAGCCGCTCCCCGTCCTTCGCGCGCTCCTCGGCCTGCCCGCGCGCGGCCGACGGGAGCCCGGCCTCCTTGCGGATTCCGGCAATGACGTTTTCGAGGAAGGTCCTCCGCTGGCGGTCGTCGAGGCGCCCCCACCCGTCACCCGCGCGCGCGAGCCTCACGGCCTCCGCGATGCGCCCCGAGAGCCCCGCGTCCGAGTCTGACAGGCGGACGCCGAGGCGCACCAGCTCGTCGCGCACCTCCGCGGGCGCGCCCTTCATCACATCGGCCGTGCGCTCCTTCGCCTCCGCCCTGCGAGACGCCACGCGCGCCCTCGCCCACTCGCGCTTTAGCTCCTCGCGGTCGCGCGTGCGCGTCGAGACGCCGACGAAGGACGGGAGCGCCTTCAACGCGCCGACCGCGCCGCCCTCCGCGAATCCTTCGTAGACATCCTGAGCGAAGCCGGGCGCGAGCCTGCGCACGACGCCCTCGCCCCACGAGAAGGGTTTGCCGTCGTAAGTCTCGCCGAGAAAGGCGTCCACCGGCAGCGAGTAGGACGGCGCGAGCTGTGAGCGGAGGAAGTGTGTAGCCACGCCGAGCGGCGTCTCCTTGTACTCGACCGATTCGCCCTTGCGGTAGGCGTTCGCGGTCGTGCCGGCCGACTGGACGAGCCGGAAGACGAACCGCAGTTTATTGGCGAAGCCGCCCGACAGGTCGTAGGTCGTGTTACCGAAACGCGCGTGCATGAAGTCGCCGCGCGCGGGGTCAAGGCCCACACTATCGGCCGTGAGGCAGGCGAGCCCCAGCACGCCCGCCAGCTTCGCGGCGGCCTTCCCGAGACGCCTGCCCGCGACCCTGCGCGCGGTCGGCGGCAGGCGCGAGTAGGTCAGCGGGTTTACCATCGTGAACCGGGACTTGAGCAGCTTCGGCGAGAAGATGACCCGGCGCGTCACCGGGTAGATTGCCTGACCGACGCGCCCCAGCTCCGCGCGCCCCGAGGCCGCGTTGATGAGCTTTGCGACCGCCTTATACTCTTCGGGATTCTTCGCGGGCGTCAGCCCCGCCGCCTTCAAATCCTTCGCCCAGGACTCCGCGACCGACAGGCGCACGGCGTCGAGCTGCGCCGTCATGGCCCGGTCTGAAGGCTGAATCACCCCGGGGCCGTAGAGCGGGATTTTCTCGGCGAGGTGCGACGTGAAGAACTCGTTATGCCCGCCCGTCAGAGTGTCGAGGTCGAGCCCCATCCCGGCCCACATCTTCGCCGCCGGGTTCGTGTCGAGCCAGCGCGCGAAATCACCGTGACGGCGGGCCAGCACCGAGGGCGTACCTTCGAGCAGACCGCGCGCCGTCGCCCGCGTGTCGAAGAGGAACGGGACGAACGCCTGACGCCCGGCCGCCGAGAGGTCCGCCGACGCGAACAGGCTCTTTGTAGCGTCGAAGGCGTCGAGGCCCGCGTCGAAGGCCCTGCGCAGGGGCGAGCGGGAAGGACGCGGCGCGCGCGCGGCGGGAGCGGCAGGGGCGCCCGCCGCGGCGGCGTCAACTTCGATGTAGACCGGCTCCCCGTCCTCCGCGAGCACCGCGCGCTCCAGGTCGGCCAGCTCGTCGGGCGCGACCTCCGCGCCCTCCTTGACCCTCCGCGCCACGTCCGAGACGCGCGCGGCCTCCGCCTCGTCCGCGTAGTCGCGCGCGAGGCTTTCGAACTCCGCGCGCGCGGCCGGGTCTTTCGCGCCCGCGGCCTGCGCGGCGTAGAAGTCTGCGCGCTCGCGCGCGTGGGTAGTGCGGATGTCAGCGGCCACCTCCGCGGCCGGGCGGACGGCGGGCTCAGGCGCCGGCGCGTCGAAGAGATGTTCTATCTTCCCCGCGGCGTCCGCCGACTCATCCGGCTTCGGCCCAACGCGGCGCCCCAGCTCGTCGAGCGTGCCGGAGTCCACGCCGCGGACGGCCTCTTCCCTTCCCACCATCTCGGGGTTGTAGACGACGCGCTCTCCGGCCGGCACCTGGACGACCGAGCGGCGCCCGGCCTTCAGGTCTTCGAGCTGCGCGGCGGGTGTCGGCGGCTCTGCGCCTTCGGGCGACGCCTTGCCGCGTCCGTCCGCCGACCCGCTCCACTCCTCAAACGCCCGCCGCGTGTCGAAGTCGTCGGCCGCCGCCGCGGCGCCGGTGTCGAGGTTCACGGCCTCGCGCTTCCCCAGGTCGACGAGGTAGTGAGCACCGTCGTCGCCGCGCGCGACGACCGCCGCCGCCGCGTCGTCAGCCAGGCCGAGCGGCGCGCGCTCGACGAGTCCCCTGTCCATCACGCCAGCCGCCCGCGCCACCCTCGCGGCCAGTTCCCCGCCCTCTTCCACGGCGCGGCCGAGGCGCCCGGCCTTCAGGAGCGCCCCGACTTCCGGCAGGGGTACGAGGTTGGAAGGCTTGAGAACGAAGTCGCCGAACGCGCGCGCCGCCGCCCTGTACTTCGGGCTGTTCCGCAGCACCGGCACGTTGGCGAGCAGTTCGCCGCCCGGGTTCGACGCGGGATTCTCCACGCCCGCGAAAGTCATCTCCGCGAACATGCGCGCGGTCTGGTCGCCGTACCCGAGGGCCTTCGCCATCACGTAGGAGTCGCCCGCGTCCACGGCGTTGAGTACCGGCTCGCCGAACGCCTCGAAGGCCGCGCCGATGTTGCGCCCTTCGGGCGTGGCGGCGGCCGACTCCGCGACGCCCCTCACGGCGGAGGCGGCGCCGGACGCGGCGCCGAGGGCCTTCTCGCCCAGGCTCGTCGTCGGGTCCGTGAGGAGGTCGGCGGCGCGGCCGAGCGAGCCGCGCGACTCCTTCCATTCCTTTTCGATGTAGGCGCCCGAGCGCACCGCGAGTTGCACCTCGCCGCGCTTCGAGTCGAAGGGCACGGACGCGCGCGCGCCCGTCGAGGTGTTCACGGCCTGCAAAGCCTCGGGGTGCTTCGTGATCCACACGCGCGCGAAGTCCTCGGGCACGCCGCGCGTCGCCGCGTCCTTCACGATGGCCGCCGTCAGCAGCGCGGGCGTGTCGTCGGGCGTCGGCGCGCGGTCTACCCTGAGCGTCACCACGCGCCGGGCCCCGGGCTGCGCCCGGCCGGCGCGGTCGGCGTCGCGCAGCTCGCGCCCTTCGTCCGTGGCGGGGTCGAAGAGGCGGCCGGGCTCGGCCTCGATTTGAAGGGGAGCGAGCGGCGCGGCGGGGGGCGCAGGCGCGCCCGGTTCGGCGGCGTCGAAGAGGTGCGAGACGGAATCAAGGTCCGGCCCGTCGAAGAGGTCGGAGATCGAGCCGAGGCGCGCGGCCCCGCCCGCGGCGCCCCCGCGCGAGGGAAAGCCGATGTGAATGTGCGGCCCCGTCGCGGCGCCGGGGACTGCCCTGTCATACGCGAGGAACGGCACGCGCTGCGCGCGCAGGTACTCGCGCAGTCGCGCGCCCTCTTCCGTCGCCGGGTTGATTCCGACGTCGAGAGAGTCGCTATGATCCAATCCCATCCGATTATGAGTGCCCGACTGGCCGGCGGCAGTCACCGGCAGCTCGCGCCCGTAGGTCTGACGAAACCACGAGCGCAGGCCGTCGGCGTGTGAGATAGACCAGCGCCCGTCAGTCAGCGAGTCGAACGCGCCGTGCGGGTGCGCGGGCGCGGCCGGCGCGGCAGGAGCCGCGGCGCGCGGGGATGAAGCGCGGGGCGCGTCCGGTTCGGGCGCGTCGAAGAGGTCGGAGATGTCGCCTGCGCCCTTCGGCGCGCGCGGCGGCCGTCGTTCACGCCCAGGCCGTCGCGCCGGCGCGGGCGGGTCGAAGAGTTCACTAACAGACCCGAGCTTGTCTTCCGGCATCGCCATGAAACCACCAACCCCCCACCTCACGCCCAACGCTCGTACGGCTTACTTCGACCGCAGAGAGAGCGCGGCGTTTTGCGTACTGGACACATATAAGTACAGGCGGCCGGCGTCTATCAGGTCGCCCTGGTTCGAGGCGCGCCAGGTGATGCTCTCGCCCGGCGCGAGAGGGAAACTGTTCGAGGCGTTGGCATCGCTCTGCCCGATGTAGAGCGTGTTCGCGGCCGAGTCGGGGTTGCGGATGGTTAACTCTTGGAGGGAGACGGCGCCCGAGTAGCCGCACGTCGAGAGCACGCTGGAAAGGGATTGCGCCGAGCCTCCGGTAACAGAGCAGGAGCGGTTGTACTCGGCCGCGGATGCGGGCGAGAGGTCGGAAAGGCGCACGGCCTCCGTCGTGATGACGCTTGCGACGGCGAGCGCGAGCAGCGCCCGCTTGATGTGTTTCGTCAAGGTAAATCTCCTCCTGAGTTAGCCGCCCATCGCGGCATCTGCGCCCCCTGCCGCGGGTGGCGCGGCGTGCGGTGTCTACGCGGCTCCGACGCCAGCGCGGACGGACGCCTAATTCAAAAGCTCCACGACGAAGCCTTTAAGCAAAATATCGTTGCTCGCCGCGTTGCTCTGCCCCGTTACTTTAATGGTGATGGCGTTGGCCGTGTTCTCCGCGGGCGTCTGGAACTGGTCTGTGTTCTGAGACTCGTTGCCGGTGTTGGAACCGGCCAGAGAGGCGCGGCCGAAAATGACCTGACTCGTCGCGCCCGTGCGGCAAATCGTCCAGACGTGGTACGCGGTGCCGCCGCTCGCCGTCGTAGCGTTCGGCAGGAGGATTGAGGTCGAGCCGAAGTAGAACCGCACGGACTTCTGATTCCCGGTCGCGCCGAACGCGGCGAAGAGTGTCACGCGGAGACACTTGCCGTCCGCCGAGAGGGTGCCCGCGGGTAGCGTGTAACTGGAAAGGTCTGTCTCCGCCGTGCCCGAGTTGGCGCCCGACGTGGCGACGTGGACGACGCCCGAGAGCGCCGCGGCCGTCGCCGGGAAAGTGCTGCCGTTGATGCTCGTCGCCGTCGCCGCGCCGATGTTCCCCCCGGCGAAGACGGCCGCGCCCGTTCCCGACTCGTCGGGCAGCGCGGCGCGCAGATTCGCGCTCGAAAACGTGCCGAGGAGCGCCGCGACCCCGGCGCCGGGCGTGAGGCTCCCGAACGCCCCCGAGCCGCCGTTGGTCTGGATGTCACCCGCCGAGCCGCCCGGCGACGTGGGGACGGCCACGGGGACGAAGACGGAGCCGTTGCAGCGGTAGAGGCCGGGGGCGTTCGCCCCGTCGGTCTGCGTCAGGTTGAAGGTGACGCGGAGGTTGACGCAGAACAGGGGGAGCGTCGTGCCGGCCCGCATGGGGGCGGACTCGACTTGCGCGAGCGCGGGCGCGACCGAACAGAGCGCCAGAGCGAGCGCGCAGAGAAGGCGGGCAGGAAGTCTTTTCGTGTTGCTCATCATCATTCAGTCCCTCGGTTGTCAGTGAGGCCCGCCCCGCGGGCCTTCAGTAAATGATTCCGCCCTCGCGGCGGATTAAAGCCTCCGCGTCCTGCTCGCTCAGACCCAACGTCTTCGCCGCCGCCGGCAGGTTCGCGCGCGGCATGCGCTGACCGGCGAAGCGACCGGGGCGCGAGGACTCAGAACCCGAGGACTCAGAGCCCGAGCCGGCGGCCGGCGGCGGCCCGCCCGCCATCGCGCCGAGGGCGGACGTGCGCGCGCCGTCTATCTGAGACGTGAGCGCGCCGCGCTCCTTCTCAAGCTCCGCGATGCGCCGCTCCGCGTCCGCGGGGTTCACGAGCAGCGCGGCGGCCCGCTTCCTGAAGTCCGCGATTTGACTCTCGACCTGGCGCCGGCGCTCGAAGAGGCCGCGCGTGGCGGTGGCGAACTCGCGCGCCGCGCGCCCCGAGAGGCCGTTGCGCATCTGCTCTTCGAGGCGCGCGGAGGAGAGCCCGAGCAACTGCGCGCGGTAATCCTGCGTCGCGGAGAACGCCCGGTCGCGGGCGGCTTCGTCGCGCCTCTGCTTCTCGGTCAATTCGTCTTCACCGACCGGCGCGACGTAGCCCGAATGGCCCACGTCCGACAGCTCGCCCGTCGCCTTGTTGTAGAGCACGCGCCGCTTCTGCTCGGGGTGCTCGGGGTCTACCAACTCGAACTGCGCGAAGTTCGACGCCGCATCGTTGAAGCTGTCGGGGTCGATGAAGAAGCCGACGCGCTGCGCCTGTTCGAGCAGCGCCGCGTGCTGGGGGTTGTTGGCGTCGAGCTTCGAGCCCTTCAGCAGCCGGAGGTTGGCGAGCACCGCCTGACGCTGGCGGCCGAGTTCCGCGGCGCTGAGCTTCAGCCGCTCGATGCCGGGGCGCTGGCTCGTCCAGTTGATGTTGGCCTCCAACTGCCGCGCGCTGAGGTCGTCTTTGCGCTGCTCGCGGAGGCGACCGAGGCGCGCGTCGGATTCGGCGAGCTGCGCGCCGTATTTCATGCGGGGCAGGAGTTCGGGCGAGGCCGCTCCGGCGGCGCCGCCCACGATGGCGCCGCCGGCGGCGCCCGCGAGTCCTCGACCGCTGCCCATGCCTTGCAGGGCGCCGAGGAGGGCCGGGACCGCGATGCGTTTGAACCAGTGGGGCTTTTCGTGCGGGTGCGCGGCCTCCTCGCGCAGCGCGAGGTTATGCTCAGTCTCCTTGTTGAGTTCCGACGTCCAACGGGGCCGCGTCTCGGTCGCGCCGCCGCCCGCATCGTCATAACCACCGGCCGCGCCGATGCGGTCACGCACGCGCGCGTCGTTCGTGTCTTCCTCGCCGGAGGGGGGAAGGGCGCGCGTCTTGCGGGTCATGGGGACGCGGAAGGGGCTGAAGTCGTCGGGGGAGTGTCCGGCGACGGGGGGCGCCGCTGCTTCGTCGCCAGCGGGCGCGGCCTTGCGAACCCTCAGACTTTCCACGGTGGCGCGCGACTCTTCCGGCGTAATCACGGCGCGACGGGGGCGCGTGGCGTCGCCCCCGTCGTAACCGACATAACTTTCATCGAGGCCGCCCCCGGCCTGAGTCTTCGGCAACTCTTGAGCGTCGGCCGGGATGCCGAGGTCTTCGAGGCTCTGCGCGGGCGGGGCACCCACCCGCCGCGGGCGAGTGGCCGGGGCGGGCGCTCCACCCGCGACCGGCGCCCCGCGCCTCTTACGCCCGGGCGCCGCGTTGTAGGCCGCGTTGAGCAGCCACTCGGGCGCGCCGCCCGAATCGTCCGCACCGAGGAGTCGCCGCGTCTCGTCGGCGGGGATGATGGTCGAGGGGCGGTCGGGCGAGAACACTTCGGGGCCTTCGGCGCCGCGAATCCGCACGCTGCCGTCGTCGCCCTGTTCAATCTCCGCGCCCTCCTCACCGGCCAGTACCGTCTTGCCGATGTACGGAGTAGTGCGCCCGCCCTTTTTGAACATCTTGTTAATAAACGCGGAGTTGCCGGCGAGGCCGCCGCCGATTTGCCCCGCCGCGCCGAGAAGCGAGTCCCACCAGTTACGGCGCTGCGCGTCGGCCTGATACATGGAAGACTTCATGCCGGCCGTAGTCCCCAAAACACTCAGGCGGCGCGCCCTGTCGGCCGCGTCGAGGTCGCCCAGCTCCCCGGCCGCGCTCGCGGCGACTTTGGATAAGGTGGTCTGATACTCGCGCGCGGCGTCCTCCTCCAGCTCCGCGTCGCGGTGCTGCTTGTCGAGCGCGAGCACCGTGGGGTTGGCGCCCGCGCCCATCGCCGAGACGCCCTGCCCCCGCGAGTCGGCGAGCACGCCGCGCTGGCGCTGGCGCGCCGCGACGTCCGCGAAGTTGAAGAAGACTTTGGCCTCGTTGGGGGGCTGTCGGTAGTCTCCCGACTTGACGTACTTATCAATGGATTCTGCCGTCTCGCGCCTGCGCTTCTCATACGGACTCTCGGCCTGCGCGTTCGTGAGCGCCGCGTTGTAGTTGGTGTTCGCCGCCGCGTTCTCTGCCTTCCGTTCTTTGTTGCCGCCGCCCATACCTCTGACCCTCCGACTCTCTACCCACAACCACAAGCTCCCCCTACAACGCACGCCCGGCCGCGCGGCCGGGCGCCCTCAGTCCGAAATGGTGTCGTCGTCCCGGGCGCCGGCCGCGTCGCCCCCGCCGGCCTCCGACTCCCAGAAGCTGACGACATCCGTCGCCCACGCGAGCACGACGTTATGCGTGGGCGAGCCGACGGGGACGCCCAGCACCTCGCAGCGGCGCCGGACGTAAGTCTCGGCCAGGACTCCCGCGCGCCAGGCCGCGCGCAGGCCCACCGTCTCCCTCGTCACGCGCAGCATCTCGCCGACGATGATCGGCGCGCCGAGGGCGAAGGCGTGCAGCGTCCGCGCCCCGACCTCGAACTCGAAACACGCGGCCCGCAGACCGTCGCGCCGGCCGGCGGCGAGCGCGTCGGCGAAGAGGGAGCGCGCGAGCGCGAGCCAGCGGCGGAAAGACGTTCGAATAAAATTAAGCATCGGAATTCTCCTGCCCGTGGGTGCGCTGAATCTCTTCCGCCGCGAGGCGCGACGCCTCGCGCAACTCTTCAATCTCGACGCGCTTGGCCTCGATCCGCTGCCGGACGAGCCGGAAGTGCAGCTCGCGCGGGTCGCCGCTGTTGTTCGCCCACGCCGCCAGCTCGCGCGGCGTCGGAGTCTCCGTGAGCTTCTGCTCCAGCGGCGGAATCTCGGATTCGAGCCTGCGGATTTGGAAGGCGCGCGCCTCGTTCTGTCGGACGAGCCAGTCCACCCGCGCCCGGTCGCTCGCGGAGAGGGCGCGCGGCGGGGGCGTGACGCCTTCGGGGAAGGCCGCGAGCACCTGACGGACGAACGGCAGCCGGGCCGACGCGCGCGCCAGCTCGTCAACGTCCGTCTCCCACGTCACCGGCGACTCGACGAGGAGGGTGAGACCCTTCTCCTCCTCGACGAGCGCGCCGAAGCGCTCGCGCATCTCCTTCGTTATCTGTTCACCCATCAATCACCCCGAAAGCGAAAGACCCGCCGCCTCTGCCTTGAACTCGGAAGGCAGGGACGACGGGCCGGAATTTGTAAACCTCAGTTGCGCGGCGGCGGCGCAGGACTACAGCTTTGCCCGCTTCCGGTCAATCCACCGCCATAGGCACTGAAGCAGCAGCCCGAGGCCGCCCATGAGGAGCGTGGCCTGCGGGCCGGTGATGCCGCGCGTGGCGGCGTCGAGGGATTGCAGGAGGCTCAGCAGCGCGCCCCCCACCGTCGAGAGCGCGACGATGGCGATGGTGGAGACGAGCCCCCCGCTTGTCGGCATTACGTGTGGCCTTCCTATGTCCATGCTGAATGGCCGTCTTTCAAAGTAAAAAGGCTCGCCGAAAATCGTAGCGCAGTACGATTCATCGGCGAGCCGGATTAGTGCTCGATTGCTGTCAACGTCCGCGCACCCCGCGCAGAGCGGGGCGATTATAGCGCACCGGCGCCGGAGCCGGAACCTTTTTCAGCGGGGGCGAGCCTGTGTCACGCGGGCGGAAAGTATAAAGCTCAC